>JAFXSD010000002.1 GCA_017525905.1 Elusimicrobiota bacterium
GTCTTCCTTCCTGTTCCTTATTGCTATCACAAACACAATGAAGAACAAAAGTCCTATGTTTGTACTTACTCTACAATACACCTTTACATTGTTGTACAACCTGTATAGTCGTTCCGATATTTTCCCTGCTGTTATCGTTACCGTTCCTTCTTCTTCACTGTATACTACAAGTTCCTTGTATTGTCTGCCACCTGTCTCTATTCCGCTGTCACTACTCGTGTTTACAGGCGTTTCTTCCTTTTCTTGTCCGTTACTTACCGGGGCCTGCGTTCCTGTTTCTCCCAACCTTAAATATTTATACAGATCTTTTGTTACTTTGTTACTCATTACAGTCAATGTATCCGTACAACTCTTGAATGTCTCTACTATAACATTGTTTACCACCGCTCCGATTATCGCCGCTATACTCTCTCTGTTTCCTATCGATTTCGGCATAAATCCGTTTATTATCATGCTGAAAAATATCACCAATGCAAGGATGCTTTTCATCACTCTTGCAGACAATAAACTTTTAATTGATTTTTTGTTAATCAATTTTTCCATCTGGCCTCTTATTTGTTTTCTTCCTACCCACTATAAATTATAATTCGTTTCCTCTGTTTTTTCAATACTTTTTAACTTTCTAATTTTTTAACCTGATACTTTTTTGACTTTACTGCATTCTAATGTATATATATTATATGCTTTTTATATAAATTTTTCTTAAAATATTTGTGAATTTTTTGTAAAAAACCGACAAACAACACATACATATATATGTACTTTATTGCTTTTTTTAGGTAATATTTTGTTATAATATGAATAATTACATTTACGGATAAAAAATTATGGCAAAAAAGAATAAAAAAGAATTAGAAGAATACAAAAAAAGTAAAAGATTATTATTAGGTTGTATATGTTGTGCCGTAGCATTTTTCTTATTATACGCACTAATATCTGCAAGTGATACGGGAATAATAGGTGAAGCTCTGTCCAGTATAATGTTTAGTTCTTTCGGAGCTTCATCATATATAATACCTGTTATTTTGTTTTGGTTCGGTATACTTTATTTTATAACTTCAACAATATTAAGAACAAGAATTGATTTAATTTTGGCAGTAGTTTCGGTTACATTATCATCTATTTTATTTTCATTAATAAAAAACAGCTTTAATTTAATATTTCAGGATGGCGGATGGTTAGGCAATGTATTGTACCCTTTCTTTTTAAAATTTTTCGGTAAATGGGGTTCAATAACAATTGTCGGCATACTTTTCATATTTTTTACCGCTTATTTCTTTAGAATATCTTTATTTAAAATTGCAAAGTATTTAGTAGTATCCACAATAAGCGATATAAAGCAGTGGTACGAATACAGAAAAGCAAAAAAGCAGGAAAGGCCGAATATTGTTCAAAACAAATCTAAAGATCAAACGAATGAAGAACCTTATTTTGAACAAACGGAAAAACCCAGAATTATAGACAGCAGACAAACAAAAAAAGACGACAAAGAAAATTTCGTTCAAGAACAAATTAAATCCGCAAAAGAACATGAAGAAAAACAAACAAAAGTTCATGAAGATTATAAAAATGAACCTGTCCAAGAACCTGTTATTGAACAAAAACCGGTTGCCCAACAAGAAAAAATAGATACTAAAACATTTAGTTATACTTTGCCTCCCGTAACTCTTTTAAGAGAAGGAGCTTTAAACACACAAATAAATGAGTCTGAACTTCAAGAAAGAGCAGAAGCATTAAGAAAAGCTTTGGAATCTTTTAAAATAGATGCCGTTGTACAAGACATTATTCCGGGTCCTGTTATTACCAGATACGATATAGTTCTTGCACCCGGAGTAAAACTTCAGTCCGTAATGAACATAAGCGAAGATATTTCTCTTGCCATGAAAACAGCTGCCATAAGAATTGAACCTGTACCGGAAAAATCAGCTGTCGGTATAGAAATTCCTAATCCAAAAGCTTCACTGGTAAGTTTAAGAGATATTATTGATACGGAAGAATTTAAAAATTCAAAATCTTTATTAACCTTGGCTGTCGGAACAAAAACCGATGGCAGCGGATACATTTCAAATTTGGCAAAAATGCCGCATTTGCTTATTGCAGGTTCTACCGGTTCGGGAAAAAGTGTCGGTGTTCATAACATTATTTTGTCCATATTATATAAAGCAAGACCTGACGAAGTTAAATTTATACTGATAGATCCGAAAAGAGTAGAAATGACGGCATACAAAGATATCCCTCACTTATATAATCCTTGTTGTATGGCGGATGATGCCGATGTTATCACAAGACCTAACGAAGCTTCCGATGCATTAAAGAAGTTGGTTAAAGTTATGGAAGGCAGATACGAAAAATATGCAAGCAATATGGTTAGAAACATTGAAGATTATAATGCCAAAATGACAGCGGAAGGCGGAGACAAAGATTACTATATAATAGTTATTATAGATGAGTTGGCGGACTTGATGATGGTTGCCTCAAAAGAAATCGAAGATTCCATTCAAAGACTTGCACAAATGGCAAGAGCCGTTGGAATACATTTAATACTTGCAACTCAAAGGCCGACAGTCAATGTTATAACCGGAACAATTAAAGCAAATTTCCCTGCAAGATTATCGTTCCAAACGGTATCTGCGGTGGATTCCAAAGTTATATTGGACAGTATAGGTGCGGAAAGCTTAATAGGAAAAGGAGATATGCTTTTCCTTCCTCCTTCCGAACCAAGACCGGTTAGACTTCAAGGTGCATTTGTTTCTTCAAAAGAAATAGAGCAAGTGGTAAAGTTTATAGCAGACCAGGATTTTCCTAAATTTTATGAACCGCCCACTACGGAAGTAAGCCAGGCTGCAGCCGCAACGGCAGCAGATAAGGCGGAAAAAGATCTTATACCTGCGCTGAAACTGATTCTTGAAAGAAGAAGAATATCGCAGGATTTGTTAAAGGCACAATTTGGCGGTTCCGCAAGAGCATCTAACATATTAAGTGTTTTGGAAGTCAGAGGTTTTATTCATAAACCGGAAGGAACAAACCGTTGGGAAATAAATTATAATTTAGTGGAGGATTATTTAAGAATAAATGATAACTAAAAATTTATTTAAATTATCATCCGTTATATTTTTAATGTTTGTCGGTGTATCTGTTGCTTTTTGTCAACAGGAAAATTCACAGGATATCGATGCCATACTTTCAAAATTGGAAAAACAAGATTCCTCAATAAAAGATTTGCAGGCAAACTATTTCCAAACATTAACATACTTTTCCACCAACGAACAATTTACATCCGAAGGTGTATTTAAACATAAAAAACAAAATTATATTTATTTAGGTCAGGAAAAGCCGACAAAACAGTATTCTTATATCGACGGTAAAAACATAACAACTTATGTTCCGGATAACAGACAAGCAATTGTGGAAAGATGGAAAGATGTCGTTAACAGTGACATGATACTAACTTCGGTTTTTAAATTTGTACAAAACTGGAAAGCTTTGAAAAAAGATTACACTATAGAGTTACAGGAAGAAACAAATATAGATTACTCTTTTTTAATAAAGCCTATTAATCCAAAAGAAAAATGGAATTTAATAATTACCATAGGGAAAAATTCGTCTTTAATAACAAAAACTTCTTTTAATAACGGAAATTTTGTTGTAGATGTAAAATTAAGCAATTACAAATTGAACAATAATTTTTCACCTGCTGTTTTTAAATTTACAGCACCGAATAATGTTGATGTTATAGAATTGTAGAGGTTATTATGAACGGTCCCGGAAAAATTTTACAACAAGCAAGAAAGAAAAAAAGATACTCAATAGAAAAAATACACAAGATTACAAAAATAAAAAAAGAATTTATTGAAGGTCTTGAAAATGATGATGTGTCGGTTTTTCCAGCCGAACTTTATTATAAAAACTTTCTTAAAACTTATGCCCAGTTTTTATCATTGGATCCTGAAAAAACGCTTGAATTATACGAAACTTCAAAATTGGATATGCAAGACGATTTATTCAAACAACCGACAGATGGAGCAGAAAACAAATTTCTTACTTTCTATAACAAGAACAAACAAATATTTATTTATGCAGGGTACGGTATACTTGCGGTTCTTTTAATTTGTTTAATAATTATGATTATACCGACAAATAAAAATTCACAATATACGGAAAATTCCGCAATTCAACAAAGTGATGAAAGCATGTCTTCCAAAAAAGAGTTACAAACAGAACAAAAGCTTTTCATAAAAGCCGTTTCCGATACCTGGTTAAAAATTGTCGGCGACAATAAAACACTTTATGAAGATATTTTAGCAAGAGATAACACCATTGAAGCAACGGCAAAAAAAGAATTTACGGTTAAAATAGGAAACATTGACGGTGTAGAAGTTTATTTCAACGATAAACTTATAGACATTTCAAAAGATGCTTCATCAAGTAAAGCAAACACTATAACATTAAAAAGAGATTAAGATTGAAAAACAATAAAGTATCGTTTATTACATTGGGTTGTTCGAAAAATACGGTTGAAGCGGAATCCGTAATAGGCTTGTTTTTAAAAGAAGGGTTTGAAATAACCGACAATTTATCGAAAACAGATATTATAGTTATACATACTTGTTCGTTTATTCAAGACGCTCAAGCGGAATCTCATTACCAAATACAGCAGGCAGGCATTTTAAAACAACAAAATAAAAATTTAAAAATATTTGTTACCGGCTGTTTAGCTCAAATGTTGCAAGACAAAATGCAAAAAGATTATCCGTTTATCGACGGGTATGTAGGAACAGGCAACTTTGACAAAATAGTAAAACTCATAAAGAAAAATAAATTTTTTGCGGATACCGGTTGTGCGGGCGGCGTAAACACTTTTAAAACAAGAGTATTGTCTACAAATTTACCTTCAACATACATCAAAATAGCTGAAGGTTGTAACCACAGATGCAGTTATTGCATAATTCCTAACTTAAGAGGAAACTTTGTAAGCAGAACAATAAGATCAATAACCGATGAAGCTAAAGCTCTTGCAGATTCCGGAATACAAGAACTTAATGTAATAGCGCAAGATACCACATCTTACGGAATAGATATATACGGTAAACTTTCGCTTGCAAAGTTGCTGAAAGAATTGTCGAAAATAAAACAATTTAAGTGGATAAGATTATTGTATGCTTACCCATCGACAATAACAAAAGAATTGTTGGAAACGATAACACAAACGGAAAATATTTGTAACTATATTGATATACCGATACAACATATAAGCAAAAATGTTTTAAAAAACATGAAACGCCCTGCAAACACAAAACAGATTATACAAAACATAAAAAAAGATTTTCCGGAAATAATATTAAGAACATCTTTAATAACGGGATTTCCTAACGAAACAGAAAACGATTTTAAAGAACTTTTATCTTTTATAAAACAAAACTATTTTGAGCATGTCGGAATATTCGGTTATTCGGATCAAAAGCTTGCTAAATCTTATAAATTGAAAAATAAAATTTCTCAACAAATTATAGAAAAAAGAGTTCAACTTATTGCAAATGCACAATTTAAAAATGTTATAAAAAACAACAAAGCAAAAATAGGTAAATCTTTTGAGGTGTTACCTGAAACAATTTCGGAAAACAAAATTTATTGCAGAGCATTTTTCCAAGCACCGGAAATTGATAACAATATTATTATTAACAAAAACAAAAATATAAAGTTAGGCAAATTTACTAAAATCGTTATAAAAGATTATAAAGACTACGATTTAATTGCAAAATAATGTATAATTGTTTTTTAAAGTAAGTTAAGATTGAGGTTTTATTTATGAATTTAGCAAATAAATTAACAATGCTTAGAGTTTTTCTTGTACCTGTATTTATTATCTTTATGATAATAGATTCTTTTTGGGCAAACATAATAGCTTTACTTATTTTTATTGCAGCTTCAATAACAGACTATTTTGACGGAGCTATTGCAAGAAAACAAAACACGATAACAACTCTCGGTATTTTTTTGGATCCGTTGGCGGATAAACTTTTGGTAACTTCCGCATTTATTTCTTTTGTTGGAATTTATACTTTAAATGTTCCGGCTTGGATGGTAATATGTATAATTGCCAGAGAATTTATTATTACCGGTTTAAGATCCATCGCCGCTTCAAAAAACATTATTATACCTGCAAGTATGGCAGGAAAAGTAAAAACCACATCTCAAATGATTGCAATTATAACTATACTTGTTATTCTAATAGTCAATTCAGCAATAATAAAATTCTATTTCAACACACCTTACGACTTGGTTGAAATTGGCGGTTGGCAACAGGTTTTAGGATTAATTTTAATTTATGCTCCTTATTGGTTAATGTTAATTGCTACGATATTTACTTTGTGTTCGGGTATAAGTTACTTGATTGCACATAAAAATATTTTCACAGAACCTGTCAAATAAAATGTTAAAAACTGAATTTATTTTATCGGGAGAATTTCAAGAAAATTGCTATATTGTATATGAAGGGAATTCAAAAAAAGCAATTATTATTGATCCCGGTCAAGACGGTAAAAAAGTAATCGATAAAATTGAAAAGTTAAAATTAAAACCGGAACTTCTTATAAACACTCACGGACATTTCGATCACACTTTTTCGGATGATATTATCAGACAAAAATATAATATTCCTTTAGCTATTCATAAAGATGATACCGAAATGCTTTCCGATGCCAGCAAAAATTTTTCAACAATAATAGGTTGTCCCACAATAATAAATGATGCCGATATTATTTTTGATAAAGAAGGAACAATGGAAACTTCATTCTGTAAATATTCGGTTATTCATACACCGGGCCACAGTGAAGGCTCAATATGTATTTTAATAGACAATATTCTTTTTGCAGGTGATACCGTTTTTAAAAATTCCATAGGAAGAACAGACTTATATGGCGGCGACTATGAAGAACTTATTCAATCTTTACAAAAAATAAAAAAACTTTCTCCCGACACAATAATTTGTCCGGGACACGGACCGTTTACTACACTAAAAGACGAACTAAAAAATAATATGTATTTCAATCAATAAAATGCAAACAGTTGACGATTTTATTAACTACATTTTAATAGAAAAAGGACTTTCAAAAAATACTGCTCTTGCCTACAGAACCGATTTAAACACTTATCTGAAATTTTTGGAAGAAAAAAATATAAATTATGAAACAATAACCCACTTGGAAATAACGGATTTTTTATGGTATCTTAAAACATCAAACTTCAAATCTACCAGTATTTACAGAATGATAGAATCAATCCGACAATTTTATAAATTTCTTATTGCCGAAAATCTCATAAAAAACGATCCGACAGTATATCTTACCGCACCTAAACTTCCCGAATATTTACCCGAAATGCTTACGAATGAAGAAGTTACAAGATTATTGAATTCCGTTTCGGAAGCGGATACTCTTTCAATAAGAAACAGAGCTATGCTTGAACTTTTATATGCTACGGGATTAAGAGTTTCCGAACTTATAAGTTTAAAATTTTCAAACATAGATATTGAAGAATGTTATGTAAAAATTTTCGGTAAAGGCAACAAAGAAAGACTTGTTCCTTTCGGACAAAAAGCACAATTATATTTAAAGAGATATTTAAGAGTAAGAAAAAAAACAAAATCGGAATTTGTTTTTTTAACAAGATTAAACAAACCTATATCAAGAATAGAATTTTGGAGACAGTTAAAACAAATTGCTCTTAAAGCCGGCATTATGAAAAACATTACCCCCCACACTTTAAGACATTCTTTTGCTACACATTTACTTACCGGCGGTGCCGATATAAGATTTGTTCAAGAAATGTTAGGGCACAGTTCTATATCCACAACACAAAGATATACTCATGTAACACAAGAAAGATTAAAAGAGCAACATAAAAAATATCATCCGAGAGGATGAAAACGGCAATTTATAATTTACAATTTATAATTTATAATTAACGACAAAGATAAAATAACTTATAATCTCATAACCCTATAACCTTATAACCTAATTTATAATTTAATTGTAAAACAAAATAATTTTGTAGTATAATAATGTAGTACAATATATAAAATATTTTAAACGGAGTATTACAATGAAAAAAATTATTTTTTCAATTTTATTGCTTGCTATATGTGTATTACCTGCAACCGCAAGAATGAATATGGATTTCATTATAAAGGGAGGAATTTTAGCTTCACCTTATATTGATTTAGATAGAAACGTAACATTCAAAGATACTGTCATTGTAAATGGAGAAGAGAAAGAAAGAACTTTAGTAAACAGCAGAATTTTGGATGTGGATTTAGGTTTCACCTTAGGCGGTGAAGTTTTTGTTTATCCGTGGCAAAATATAGGTCTTGGAGTCGGTGCAAGTCATTTATTTAAAACAGATATAGAAAACACGGCACAAAAAATATCGGCGACAAACTTTTATGTTGCCGGAAAACCTAAATTGGTTTTTGAAAACAAAGAAATAGACAGTGTATACATTATAGGTCAGTTAGGTTACAGTAATGCCGATATAAAATTAATAGATGCAAGCGGACTTTCAGGCCTTTATATGGGTGCAGGCGTTGGTATAGAAGCTAAGTGGTTAATCGTAGAAGTTTTGTACACTTATTATAATTGGTTAATTCCGGATAACGATTTTGCCGGTCACGGTTCAATGTATAGTTTGCAACTTAATTTAGGTTTCAAATATTCAATATAATGTCAATACTTTTCAAAATAATTTGTTTATTTTTGTTGATTTTGTTTTTGTTCAGATTTTTCTTCACGGAGAAATATTTACAACTTGAATATCGTTTTTTTTCGTGGTATTACAAGCTGTCCGGAATAGATGCACAATTTAAAACAAAGTCACCGTCAATAATAAAAACTACATCTTTATTCGGTATTATCGTTGTATTCTTAATTTATTTTGCCGGATTAAAAGATATGGAAAAGAACAAATCAAATGTTCCGACACAAGGACAAAAAACGGAAATTGCCGAAACTATAAACATGGAGAATGCAAACATGGAAACAGTTTATGATTTTTTAAAGAAGTGCGAAACTTATTATCTTGCAACGGTAGAAAACGATCAACCCAGAGTAAGACCTTTCGGAACAATAGATTTATTTGAAGATAAGATATATATACAAACCGGCAAAGTAAAAAATGTATCTAAACAGATGGCCAAAAACCCTAAAGTGGAAATATGTGCTTTTGACGGCAGCTCTTGGATAAGAATAGAAGCCACTGTTGTAAATGATGACAGAATAGAAGCAAAACAACATATGTTGGACAATTACCCATCGTTGCGACAAATGTATAAAGCCGATGACGATAACACTCAGGTGTTATACTTAAAAGATGCAACAGCAACTTTCTATTCCTTCGGTAAAGAACCTAAAGTTGTTAAATTTTAAAATCATTTAATTTATAAGATTAAACTGTTTATGAATTGTTCCGCTACTCTCGGGGAACGGTTACCTCTGTTTAAAGCAAAAGTTTCCGCTTTAAGAGATAATTCTTCTTTATCCGTTTTAATATTGTTCCTTTTTGCAAGTGCAAACACTATTTCGAGATAAAGATTTTTGTTCGGCTTTTCAAAATATACGGTTAAACCGAACCTGTCCGAAAGAGATGTTAATTCCTGGATTGTATCGTTAATATGAATATCGTCATTGTTGTGTCTGTCGGCAAAACTTTCTTTTATTATATGTCTTCTGTTACTTGTAGCATAAATTACGGCATTATTTGCTTTTGCGGAAGCGGAACCTTCAAGTGCAGCTTTTAACATACTGAAATTATCATCATTCTTGTTAAAAGAAAGATCATCGATAAATATTATAAACTTTAACGGATTATTTGCAATTTTGCCCATAACAAAGGAAAGGCTTAACAGCTGATCTTTTCTTATTTCTATAAGTCTTACACCTTCATTATAAAAATAGTTGGCACAAGCTTTAACCGTGGAAGATTTACCTGTACCGGCATCACCGTATAACAAAATGTTTGCAGCAGGTTTACCTTCGCATAATGCTTTAGTATTATCAAAAATTTGTTTTCTTTGCTCTTTATATCCCACAAAACTGTCAACGGAAATTTCATCCGCGGATTTTATAGGTATAACTTGTTCGCCCGACACTTTAAACATTTTTGCCGCAGCAAAAATACCGTAACCTACTTTTGAAATATTTTTTATTTGTTCTTCGTAAAGTTTTTTGAAATCGGTTTTACTGTTTTCAAATTTAGGAACATATCCTTTAAAATCTATATCGGAAAAAAGTTCATCACTTGTAACCGTTGAAAGATTGGAAAACAATTCCAATTCTTTTGTTGCATTTTCCAAAACAATTTCAGATACTTTTTTCTTTTGTGCAACAGACAAAATATATTCGTTTTCATCCGTTAAAACAGAATTACACAAAAATTTTGAAAAAGAGTAATCGAATTCAGCCAAAGAATAAACAAACTCACCGAAAAAATTTATTTTTTGTAATTTTCCCGTTTCTGTTAAAAAAGAAACTAAAGACTGCACGGTTTTAGTATTAAGTATATTTCTAAACACACTTAAGGCCAAAAGTTCACAAGCTAATTTCTCTTGTTCTTGTTTATTCATTTTTATTTTTCTTTTTCTTTTAACTCTTTATAAATAAACTTAATGTTTTTTTTAAGTTCGGCAAGTGTTCCGGAATTATCGATTGTAACATCCGCTAACTTCATTTTATCTTCTATCGGCATTTGCAAAGATATTCTTTTTACAGCTTCTTCTTTTAAAAGATTATCTCTTCTCATAAGTCTTGCAAGTTGTAAATGATACTTTGCATATATAACAATAACCTTATCGCAAATTCTGTCTAAACCGACTTCAAAAAGTAAAGGAGCATCCACGATAATATCGGTACTGTTATATTTTTTTGCAATTATTTCGTTTGTTTTTCTTATTATGTGAGGATGGATTATTCTTTCAAGTTCAATTTTGCCTGTTTATCGCTAAAAATAATTGAAGCTAATTTTTTTCTGTTTAATGTCCCGTTATCATTTAATACATCTGTTCCGAACGAGCCTACGATATCTTTTAAACATTTACTGTCTTTTGCAGTTAATGTTCTTGAAAGTTTATCAGCATCAATTATATAACAACCAAGCTGCTTAAATATTTTAGATGATTGACTTTTACCGGTAGCTATCGAACCGGTAAGACCTATTATCATTTTAACTCCTTAAAAATCACTTCACATCTCAAACTTTTGCATTTCCGCCCAATTGGTTCCGACTTTTATTTCCACCAATAAAGGAACATCCAACTTTACCGCATGTTCCATTTCATATTTTAGCATATTTACAACAATATTTTCTTCATCTTTTGGAACTTCAAGTAATAAGTCATCGTGAACCTGTAACAAAATTTTTGATTTTAAGTTTTGTTCCTTTAATTTCTCGGATACATTTATCATCGCAATTTTAATAATATCCGCAGATGTTCCCTGAACCGGAGTATTAAGTGCCATTCTTTCACCGAAAGATACTATTTGTTTATTTGAAGAATTTATTTCGGGAATATACCTTATTCTGCCGGTAATTGTTTTAACATACCCTTTTTGTTTGGTTTCTTCTATTATTTTCGAAGACCAAATTTTTATTCCCCGATACTTTGAAAAATAACTGTCTATATATTCTTTTGCTTGTTTAACCGGGATATCCAACTGTTTAGATAATCCGAAAGACGATATACCGTAAACTATACCGAAATTTATGGATTTTGCAGCCATTCTTTGTTGCTTTGTAACATCTTCTTTTTTAGCTACATTAAACACTTCCATAGCCGTTGCGGTATGAATATCTTGACCGGAACAAAAGGCTTTAATTAAATTTGCATCTTTGGATATATGCGCCAATGATCTCAAATCTATTTGAGAATAATCCGCAGAAACAAAAATTTTCCCTTCATCCGCAACAAAAATTTTTCTTAATCTTCTGCCGTATTCCGTTCTTATCGGAATATTTTGCAGGTTTGGATCCGAAGAAGAAAGTCTGCCTGTTGTTGTAACGGCTTGATTAAATATTGTGTGTACTCTTTCTCCTTCAACTTCCGTAAATCTTCTTATAGAATCCACATAAGTCGTTTTTAACTTTTGCAATTCTCTGTATTTCAATATTTCGTTAGCAATATCATACTGAGAAAGTTCCGCCAAAACGGACTCATCGGTTGAATAACCCGTCTTGGTTTTTTTTATTACAGGCAACTTTAATTTTTCAAACAATATTACAGCCAACTGTTTTGGAGAATTTATGTTAAATGTTTCTCCTGCCAAACTGTAAATATTCTGTTCGATAACAGATATTTCTTTTATCAGTTCTTTATCAAATTCATCCAAAAAGTTTTTATCTGTTTTTATACCGATATCTTCCATCTCATATAATACTTGGACTATCGGCATTTCTATATCGAAAAACAATTTTGTTAAATTATTTTTTTTCAATTCGTTTGTCAGTATTTCTTTTAAATTATAAATACTTATTGCTTTCGAACAAGAATAGTCAGCCAAAGTTTCTATATCAATATTATCGGCTTTTATTTTTTTTGTTCCTTTGGAAAAAACTTCTTCTTCGGATTTTATATGAAAATCCAAAAACTTTAATGCCAAATTTTCTATTGTATGTTGTTGCGACGGATTGATACAGTATGAAGCAATCATAACATCAAAACCGATATTTTTTAATTCTATATTTACCGTTTTGAGTATATGTTTAATAAATTTCAAATCACAACCGATAAAATTTATACTTTTATTTTCAAATACGGGCTTAAATATTTCAACAAACTCATTTTGTTGTATTTGCTGCAAAATGAAATCATTATGATTTATTGGAATATAATAATTATTCTCCTGCCCGTAACAAAAAGAAACTCCTACTATTAAATCCTGCATTATCCCTGAACCGGCAGTTTCAATGTTTATTGATATTTCTTTTTGTTGCAACAATTCTTGTTTAAGTTCATTTGCAGCTTGTACGGTGTCGACTACTTTTGGTATATTTTTTGTTTCTTTGTGTATAACCTGCTGTTCACTGACTTTTTGTTCCTGCTTTTTTTCTTCTTTGTTTTCCTGAAAAATTTCTTGCTGGCTGTTGGGTATAAAGCTGTAAAGTTCGTATTCTTTAAAAAATTGTTTTGCTGTTTCCGTTTCAAACAAATTATCATTAAAATTCATTTCTTCTATTGAAACATCTATGGGAACATTAAGTTCGAGTTGAACAAGTTTTTTACTTAACAAAACATCATTTGCACCGTCTTTAACCGCTTGAGAAATTTTACCTTTAATCGAATCCGCATTTGCAATAATATTTTCAACGGATCCGTAAGTGTTTATAAGTTTTACCGCTGTTTTTTCACCTATTCCTTTAACTCCGCAAACATTATCGCAATTGTCACCCATTAAAGCTAACATATCTACAATTTTATCGGGATACAAACCATATTTTTCAAAAACTTTTTGACTGTCGAACATTATATTTTTAGATTCGTTCCAAATATGAATATTGTCGTTAACAAGTTGAAATAAATCCTTGTCTCCAGTGACTATAACAACTTTTATTCCCTGCTTTTCCGCTTTTTTTGCTACGGTTCCTATAACATCATCAGCTTCAAAACCAGCCTTCTCAAACCAAGCAAGCTGCATAGCTTCAACCGCCTGCCTTGCAATAGGCATTTGTTTTATCAAATCTTCGTCAAGTTGTTTTCTGTTTGCTTTATATACAGGAGATAACCGGTGCCTGAAATTTTTGGACGGATGATCGAAACATATCGCAATATAATCCGGTTTTTGCTCTTTTTTTATTTTGTTTATAAGTTTTATAAAACCATAAACAGCGTTTGTAGGAACACCTTTTGATGTTGTCAGCGGTCTTATTGCATGGTATGCTCTGTGAATATATGCACTTGCATCTATAATATATAAAGTTTTGCTCATAAAAACACTCCGCAATTTTCAGTTAAAAACTTAAAACTTAATGAATTTATTATTCAAGGTTTTTAAAGATTTTATCAAATTCTTCAAGAGTTGTTATTTTATTAAAACTGTTTCTTATACTGCAAGCATTGGGCAACCCCTTGATATAATAAGGAGCAATTTTTCTTAAGACAACCAATCCTTTTTCTTTACCGTAATAATTTAACGAATCTATTGCATGTTGCCTAAACCATTTTAATTTTGTTTTTATTGTTGATGGTGCCGTCATTTGTTCTTTATCGAAAAAGGATTCTATCGCATTAAATATATTATAATTACCTATAGCTCCTCTGCCTATCATAAGGCCGGAACAGTTTTTTATTTTTAAAAATTTTTCCGCAGTTTTAATATCAACAATACCGCCGTTTGCAACGACAGGTATTTTTGAATTTTCGCAAGCTGCTGCAAAAGCCTGTAAATCGGGTTCGCCGCTATGAGCAAATTCCGCGTATCTTGCATGAAGAGATACCATTTTTATTCCGCAATTTTGTGCTATTTCTATAATTTCCGGAGCAACATTTTGTCCCTGCAACAAACCTATTCTTGTTTTTATCGTTACCGGAACGGATACGGCTTTTACTACCGCGGAAAGGACTGTTTCAACTTGTTTCGGGTTAGCCAAAAGTCTTGAACCTGCACCGACTTTAGTAATTTTTTTTGCGGGACATCCCAAATTTATATCTATAATTTTATAACCTAAATCTTGAACTCTTTTTGCACATTCCGCCATTATTTCCGGTTTGGTTCCGAATATCTGAGCAGCAACAAAATCTTTTTCTTTATCTGAAGTTGTTAATAATTTATATGTTTTTTTATCACCGTAGACCATGGCTGTTGCCGATACCATTTCCGTAAAAACAAGTCCCGCTCCTCCTTCAACAGCTAACTGTCTTAACGGTAAATCGGTAATACCTGCCATAGGTGCAAGCATTAAACAGTTTTTTAATTTAATATTTCCGATACTGAGTTTAGGAAGTTTTAACATATTATTTCCAATTTTCAAGTTCTAATGACGGTTTTATTGAAACAACGGATTTGTTCGGATAAACATATTTTTTCTTTAATGCTTTATGATATGCAACATGAGCTATCATTGCGGCATTATCGGTACAAAATACGGGAGACGGCAAAAACACTTTTATTTTATTTTTTTTGCATTGTTGTTTGAACATATCTCTTATTAAACTGTTACAGGATACTCCCCCGCCTAAAGCAATTTTTTCCAAATTGAATTTCTTTGCCGCTTCAACCGATTTTGTAACTACCGTTTCGGCAATTGCTTGTCTGAAAGACGCACATATATCATTGATTGTCTGCTGATTTTTTATATCAACTTTTTTTGAATAATTTAATACCGCCGTCTTTATTCCGGAAAAAGAAAAATCCCAAGTTCCTTTCATCATAGGTCTTGTAAAATGAACCGAATCATTATTACCCTTTTCGGCAAACTTGTCTATTATCGGGCCGCCCGGATAAGGCAACCCTAAAATCTTTGCGGCTTTATCAAAAGCTTCACCGCAGGCATCATCTCTTGTTCCGCCCAAAAATTTGTATTTACCGTAATCTTTTATTATTACAAGTTCGGTATGCCCGCCGGAAATAACAACCGCTAAAAACGGAGGTTTTAAATCTTTGTTTTCTATTGCTGCAGAAAAGATGTGCCCTTCTATATGATTTATCGGAATTAACGGTTTTTTATAAATATAAGATAATGTTTTTGCAGTCATTACACCGACAAGTAAAGAACCTGCAAGTCCGGGTCCGTAAGTACAAGTTATATAATCTATTTCTTTATCGAAAGTTTCAAATGAAATGTTCGCTTGTTTCAATGCTTGTTCAACTACTATGTTTACATTTTTTATATGTTCTCTTGATGCAAGTTCCGGAACAACTCCGTTATATTTTGCATGAACGGAAATTTGTGAAGATATAACATTTGATAAAACCTTGTTACCGTTTTCTACAACGGAAGAAGAAGTATCATCGCATGATGTTTCTATTGCCAATATTTTCATTTTAAAATTATTGTTGAATAAGTCCTTTTATTGTCGTAAAAAGTATATTCATAAGAACCGTCTTTATATTTTGTTTTGGATAAATCTATTTTAAAATTTCTTGCCAATGTTTTAAACAAAGGTTCAAAATTTTCCGGTTTTTTGTTTTCCGGAAGTTTTATTGTTTTATGGTACTGATTACATGTAACTCCGCTTATCTTTACTTCTTCAACTAATTGTGAAATTACATTTACTTGTTCTATACCGTTAGATGTAAGAGTGGTAACAATACTGTTATCCAACGGTACTTCTATTGCGGTAAGACTATCTTTATTTGCGGACAAATAAGAAAAACCCAATATTATACCGACAATAAACAATATAAACAAAAATATTTTTATTAAACAACCGCTTCTTTTATCTTTTCTTTCTTTTGCCATATTATTTTTCTTTTACCGAACCTTTTTCTTTTGTTTCAACTTTTTTATCGTTTTTATTTTCTTTATCTGTTGTATCTTTTTTTATTTCTTCTTTTTTAGGAAAATCTTTTTCGTATTGTGCGGGTTTTTCTATATACTCTTTTACTTTATTCGCATTTATAATTTTTATTGCAGTTTCCAAAACTTCATCTTTAACTTCTTCTTTTTTTTCTTTATCCTGTTTTTTGGGTGTATCTTCACTTTCCGCCTGCATATACAATTTGCCTTCCGTTTCCGGAGAAACTTCAATATATACGTCCGGAGTTATGCCGTTTTTTTTGTCTTTTTTATCGTCGGAATGAGATATCATTCTTCCCGAAGGCAAACAATATTTTGCTATTGTTAATCTTAAAGCACTGCCGTCCGATAAAGGAAGAATCGTTTGAACGGTTCCTTTACCGAAAGAGTTTGTTCCTACAACCAATGCTCTTTTATAATCTTGTAAAGTTCCGGTAACGATTTCAGATGCCGAAGCAGAGCCTCTGTTTATAAGCACAACTATCGGAATATCGGCAAAATCAGGTTTCTTCTGTGTATAATAATATTGTTCCATGGTTTTATCTTTACATTTTGTTGATACAACCAAACTGTTTTCCTTAACAAACAAACTGCATATATTTATGGCGGAATCCAAAAGACCGCCGGGATTATTTCTCAAATCAAAAACAAGTGCTTTTATGTTTTCTTTCGATAACTCTTTTAACATATTATTAACATCGTTATAACTCTGTGCATTAAATTCCGACAATCTTATATAACCGATATTTCCGTTCAACATTTTTTTCTTAACGGTTTCTATTTTTATCTTTTTTCTTATTATATTAAAAGTAAGTTCTTCTTTTGTTGAAGGTCTGTATATGGTTAAAACAACTTTTGTTCCGGGATTTCCTCTCATAAGTTTTACGGCTTCGTCACTTGTAATATCCTGAGTGGATTTATCATCTATTTTAATAATTTTATCTTCAGGCAAAATTCCGGCATAATATGCGGGAGTATCTGGCATAGGAGTTACAACAGTCAACTCGTTATTTTGAATTGTTATTCTTATTCCCACTCCGCCGAATGAACCTTGAGTTTCCGTTTTCATATCCTTGTAATCTTTTTCCGTCATATACTGAGAATAAGGATCTAATGTTCTTACCATCCCTCTTATGGCACCCAAAACCAAATCTTTGTTTTCCTTTTCTTCAACATATTTGTTATCAATTATTTCCATTATATCTATCATTTTTCTTAGTTCGTCATAAGTGGTATCGGACTTTGCATAGATATTGCCAACAAAGATAAAACAAAATAAAGCTATCATTAAAACTTTAATTTTATTATTAAACATTTTCCCCTCTTATAATCGGTTAAAATTTAAACACTATTGTTTATTATAGCATTTATTTAAGTCTATTTCTTATCTTTTAACCAAAGCAACGGATTTTCCGGTTCACCGGACTGTCTTATTTCAAAATAAAGAACCGCATTTTCACCTTTACCCAATTTTGCTATGTCCTGTTGTTTTGAAATTTTTTGATTTTCTTTCACCAATATTTTATTTAACTGGCAATAAAAACTGTAAAAGACATCTTTATGATTTATAATTATCATTTTACCGTATCTTCTAAACTCTTGAGCAAACATAACAGTTCCTTCTTCAACCGATTTCACATGAGAATTATCTGCAGCTTTAATTTTTATTCCATTACTTATGATAAGTGCATCTTTCGTGCCCAAATCGGGATAATCGGGATGTTTGTTCTTGCCGTAATTTAAAATTATTTTACCGTTTACCGGCCACGGCAAATCATTTCTTCTTGCACCTGTACCTGCACCTTGTTTTGTTTTATCTTGACTTTGGCTTGCCTTCATAAGTTTTTCCACCAAAGCTTTTAGAGCCTTTTCCGAATTGTTAAGTTCTTTAATATCCTGTTCGGCTTTTAATCTTTTACCCGCAGTCGTTTTCAATAAAGAATTTTTATCTTTCTGCAACTTTTTATTTTTTTCCATTAAAGTCTGTTGCTTGCTTTTTAAATTTTCATATTCTTTTTTTGCGGAACTATATTTGTTTATATCGGATTGTGCGGATATATTTTTATTTTTTGCAACGGAATATTTTTTCGATAAATCTTTTATACCGGCTTGTTTTACTTTAAATTCCATCGGATAATCGAAATAAGATACGGCTTTCATCTTTGTATAAGCAACATACTGTTCATTAACCGTTTTAGCATATTTTTGTTTGCTAGTATCCGATTCATTAAAGCTGTCGGAAGCAAATTGTAAATTCTTTTCGGTTTCGGCTATCTTTTCCTGTAAATCTTTTAATTCTTTTTCATTTCGTTCTATGGATTTTAATATGTTTTGTAATTCGTTTTTTACTTTTTTTTCTTCTTTTTCCAACTTGTTTTTTTCCGCTTTTTTATTTGAAATGTCCGTCTGAAGTTTGTTTAATTCCTGTTTTTTGTTTTTCAAATCGGAATTAACATCCGTAAATGAAACATTTACGAAAAAACATACAAGAAAAAAAACAATAAAAAGTTTTATTATTTTAAGCATTTGATTCTTTTGTTAAAAGACTAATCATAAAACTAAGAGGAATTAGTATATACAATACTTGCCAGTTTAACATAAATACGGAATCGGTATTAAATACCGTTATTAAACATATTATTGCATAAGATATAACAGCCGACAATATACCGTACCCTGTTTCCATAAGTATATCTTTATGCAATCCTTTCATGGCAAAAAAAGTCACTTTAAGAATAAACAAAACTATAATTATGAAAAAAACAATTCTGAATATTTTTAAATATTTATTTAACAGAAGTTGATTGTCAAAAAACATATTATATGCTTTTATATCATAAACAACATCATCGGCAAAATCTAAACTTGAAAGTTCCGCTTTTAATGCATCAAGCTCTTCCAAATTTTTTATATTCATGCCGTTAGCCGTTATAAATGTCGGGAAAGCAATTGCTTCTTTCGGAATAACATCATTAAGTTCGGAATTTATATCTGAAAACTTATCGGTATTTTCCGAATTTATAATTTCGATATTTGTTAATTTATTATATTGCGATATTTTATACAGAATGTCTTCTTCCGGATTTTCTTTCGACAAATTAACAAACACCGCTATTTTTAATTCGGATAAAGTTTTGGAAATATCGGACCTTAAATTTATGTAATATTGTAAAACAAATATACATAAAATATTTATTAATGTTATTAAACCATACCTGAAAATTTTTGACAGATTTATTTTCATATATTCTTTTGATATATATTATATGCAGTTTTTCTTTTTGCGGCAATCGTATACATATTTTCATATTCTTGAACGGATTTTGTCCAAGAATATTGACTTGCAAAAGCATTTTTAACAACTTCATTCCACAAAAATTTATTTTTATATATATCGTAAGCTCTTAATATACAATCGATAAATTTTTCACCTTTATAAAAATCAAAAACAAATCCGTTACCTTTTGTGTTTTCGGTAGAAAAATTGCTTATGGTATCGGCAAGACCGCCGGTTTTATTTACTATCGGAACGGTTCCGTATGCAAGTGCTATTATTTGGCTTAACCCGCAAGGTTCAAATTTTGAAGGCATTAAAAAGCCGTCTGCTCCGGCATATATTTGATGACTTAACGGTTCATTATAATCCGTACAAACACTTAATTTATTCGGATATAGTTGCTGAAGATATAACATTCCGTCTTTTATATACCTGTCTCCCGAACCCAAAACAACTATTTGAATATTTAAATTAGCAATTTTTCCTATAACATCCATTATAAGATCAAAACCTTTCTGCATGTCAAATCTCGATACACAACCTAACATAAAAGCTTTTTCATCTTGAGCAAAACCGCACTTTTCCTGCAAATATTTTTTACATAATTTTTTATTTTCGTAATTTTGAGCCGAAAAATTAGCAGCAATATTTTTGTCATCTTTCGGATTCCAATAAGAATAATCTATACCGTTTAATATTCCGTAAACATCATTTTTTCTTGTTTGCAAAACAACTTCCATACCTTTTCCGGCAGGACCTTGTATTTCTTTTGCATAAGTCGGACTTACCGTTGAAATGATATCGGTATAAGCAAGCCCCGCTTTCATATAATTAAAAGTATTATAAAATTCCAATTTATCGCTCTTATAATCTTCCCATGAAAAGCCTGCCATAGGTAAAGTTGAGGCGGCATCAAAACTTCCCTGAAATGCTATATTGTGAATTGTGTAGACGGTTGAAGTATTCCAAAAAAAACCGTCATTTAAATTTGTTGTTTTTAAATATGCGGGAATTAAACCTGTATGCCAATCATGACAATGAATAATATCCGGTCTGAACATCAATGCTTTCGTTGCTTCTATTGCCGCTTTTGAAAAGAAAATAAACCTTTCCCTGTTATCTCCGTAACCTACACCGGAATCATCACCGTAAACACCCAATCTGTTAAAATATCTTAAATTTTCTATAAAATATACGGGAATGTTACCGTCCAACATACAAGTCTTTATTCTGAAATTTTCCTGCTCTTTTCCAACAAACACCGAAAGTTTGTAGGGAAGTGCCTGCAAATTATATTTTGCACCGTCTATTAAACGATATTTCGGAATTATTATTCTTACATCGTGTCCTTTCTCTTTTAAATATTTCGGTAATGTTCCCACAACATCGGCAAGACCGCCGGTTTTTATAAAAGGAACACATTCTGCTGCAACCATCAATATATTCATTATTCGGCTTCCCTTAAGAATTTAGCGGATTCTTCCGGTATTGTAGGGTTAACATATATTCCTGACCCGAATTCAAAACCGCTGAATTTTGTTATTTTAGGAATAATTTCTATATACCAATGGTAGTGAGGAATTCTATCCTGTTTCAAAGGATAAGAATGCACAACCAAATTGTAAGGCATATTCCCCAATGCTTTTTTTAATCTTCTTAAAACACTTATTGAAATATCCGCAAGTTCTTCCAATTTATATTTATCTTTTAAATTTCTAAAATCTTCATTATGTTCTTTAGGCAATATCCAAGTTTCAAACGGATATCTTGAAGCAAAAGGAACAAATGCAATGAAAGATGTCGTTTCCATAACGACTCTTGTTCCCAATGTTATTTCCTGATCTATAATATCGCAGAACAAACATCTTTCTTTATAATCATAATACCTTTTTGCTATTGTCATTTCTTCTTTAACGGATTTTGGAATAATCGGAAGAGCTACCAATTGAAAGTGAGGATGTGTTATCGTTGAACCTGCCGCTTTCCCCTGATTTTTAAAAACCAGTATGTACTCAAATCTCAAATCGTTTTTTAAATCATTTATTCTGTCTTGTGTGGCTAAAATACTTGCAACGAAATTTTCGGCTTTTATATCATCAACTTTATGTTCTTGAGATTCTATTAAAATTTCATGGGCACCCACACCTTTCATTTTGTCATAGATACCCTCGGCTTTTCTTAAAATGCTGCCTTCTATTGTAAGTATAGGTTTGTTATTGGGAATAACTTTTATGCACCATTTATTGCTATACTTATTTATTCTGTTTCCTTTTTCATCATAACAAGATATCGGTTCCGGAATAAGATTTTCTTTCCCTACACAGAAAGGGCATAAAGAATTGTCATCAACAGCTTCATCCAAATCAAATTGAAAATCCCTGGAATCGTTTATTATAACCCATCTTGCCGTTATAGGATCTTTTCTAAGTTCTATCATTATTGATTTTGTATCCTTTCTAAAGCTCTTTGAGCTTCCAATTTGCTCGGTTCAGCTTCCAATGCCTGTTTCAACAGTTCAATAGCTTTTTCTTTATCGCCTACGGAAAAAGCTTTTATTCCTTCATCATAATAATTTTGTGCAGTAACGGCATTTATCCTGTCTATAGCTTTTTGTGCCAAAGAATTTGTTTCATCGTAAGATAAAGCTTCTTTATATTTTTCGTAAGCTTGTGTTATTTTTTCTTTCATCTCCAAATCTCTTCCTTCATTGTAAGCAATTGAAGCCAAAGCTTTATTCGATTTTAAAGTATAAGACTTTATTTGATCGCTGTAAGTATAAACCCTGTTTTGTTCCGATATCGCTCTTAATTTTGCAAATGTGTCTATTGCTTCTTTATACTCTTTTAATGTATATTGCTCCACCCCGATATCATAAAGTTTTTTCATCTGTCTTTCAAGCTGTTTGTTCGTTAACAGTTTGTCGGATTTGGTATTTTTTTGTGCTTCCGCCAATGCGGCCTGTTTTGCCTTATTTATTTGTTCTTCGCATTTTACAATATATTCTTTAATATCGTCTCTCGACGGATTAGACAAATATGCCGCATTGAATGCCGATAAAGCTTTCTCATAATTTTTCTTTTCGTATTCAACAATACCTTCCTTAAAAATATTTTGAGACTGAACCGCATTTACTTTATCTACTTTCTTTTGTATAAAACTCAAATACTGTATTGCACCCGCATTTTTTGGATCTATTTCCAGTATTCTGTTAAATTCATCTTTTGCATATACGAACTCACCGTTATCGTAATATTTCATTGCTTTTAACCAATGCTCGGCAATTTCTTTTTGATGTCTTTTTCTGTTCGCATATATTTCCTGTTCTTTAATACTTTCATCTGTTTTTTCCAAACCTTCAAGAGCCTGTTTGTTTTTAGGATCCAACATTAAAGCTTTTTCATAATATTGTTTTGCCTTTACCAAATTATTTCTTAATAATGCGGAATCCGCCTTTGCAATAAATTTTCCGGTTTTATCGGAAAAATCCATATCCGTTTGATACAAATCTTCGGACAAAAGTCCAACATATTTCTTTGCTTCCGGTTCGTTCGGATATACAGCTAAAATGTCTTCGTATTGTTTCCTTGCGGAAATATAATTTTTCTTCTTATAATCGTGTCTGGCTTTATCTAAATAATAACCCAAATAATGCTCATAAGCTTTACCCGAATTTGCTATTTTGCCGAAATATATTCCCAAAGAGAAAATATGCTGATCGTTGTCGGTACCCAATATATCGGAGAAAGAATACGAAAGGTTCACTCTTCCAAACTCTAAACATAAACCTGCCGTTATACCTTTATTAAAATTATCTCTGTAATCTCTCCAACCGACTCTTAAAGATAACGGATACAACGGTTTTGCTTCAACACCGCAGGCATAACCTAAATCTGTTACCTGCAAATTTTTTACCATATCGGCAACAATTGCAACTTTATACAAATCATATAAATTATATCTTGCCGAAGCAGCAACTATTTGAGCCTGATTCTGTGAAAAATCATCATACTCAAATGCATTTCCTAAATTTTTTACAGCTATTGCTCCGGTTAAATCTCTGTCGATAAAATCCAAAGAATAAATTGCACCCAAGTCCACACTGAACAAATTTATCGATTTATCGGAATCATCTTCCGTGTTTAAAAATATGTGATAAAATTTAAATGTAGCACCTACTGAACCCTTTTCTTCCGTAACAGGATATTTGCCTACTATAGGGTAAACATAATTAACGGCAGCCATTACCATATTTTTATATCCGGTTTCTTCTTTATTAAATTCTGTTCCGGAAACGATAATTGAGAAATTACCTCTCTTTTCCGTAGGAATAACCAACCCTGCGTTGGCTCCGTAATTGTTGTTATAAATTGAATAATACGAAACTTGAACTTCTTTTGAAATATTTTTATAGTTAGATGCCGGATTTGCAAAAAAGCCGAAAACAGAAGGAGACAAAGACAAAATACTTGCTCCTATAGATTGGGAATACGGGTCGGGATTTAATACATAAATAAAATTATCGGAACTTGCAAACAAAGGCAAATATAAAAAAGCAACTAATAATAATGGTAATATTTTTTTCATGATTATTTTAATAATTGTTTTATTCTTTTTATTGTTTCTTCAACGTCCAGCGGTTTAAAAATACAATCATCTGCACCCTTATCGAATGCTTCATCGACGGATACTGCAGTATCTGCCGTTATTATCATAACCGGAACTTTGGAATAATCTTTACTTTTTCTTATTGATTTTAAAACTTCAAAACCGCTTTTATCAGGTAAATTTTTATCCAAGATAATCAAATCCGGATTATTATTAACCAAGACTTCAAACCCGCTTTCTGCGGTAGTTGCTTCGAAAACCTCAAAATCTTCTTCTTTCAAAATCGTTGTGACCGTCTCCAAAAAAACTATATCATCATCTACTATTAAAATTTTTTTCTTCTTATCCATTTTCACTCCTTTTGAAAATCTTCTTCCGGAACCATTACTATTAACATTTTAGATAACTCATCAGATGCTTCCAAAGTAACATCTATGGTATCCTGCAACTTTAAATTCTTATCCAAAATTTTGTATCCCGGGTAAGATAATGTCATTTCATAATTACCTTTAGGTAATTTTATTTCCACTGCTTTAAAGCTCGACATTCCCATATATTTGTTTTGACCGTCACTGTCCAAAGAAATTGTAACATTCTGCATAGGAGTAAAATTTTCACTCGCATTTGCAAAACACTCTTGAATGAGTTGAATTTTAAACACCTTATCCGTTGTATTTTTTATTTCTTCAAGCTTAGAAGCAGTTATTGTCATAATTTCAAGCTTTATACCGGAAATGTTACCGGTTAACTCGACTATACTCTTTTGCTCTCCGGAATCTTTAAATAATGCAGTATAAACAAACACTCCGGCTATAACCAACAACACCAACAATATTGCAATAAACAACGGACTTCTTAATAAATTTTTATTCTTAGCCGATTTGGGTACAGCAACAGAAAAACGCTTTTCAAATTTGCGAATTAAAGATTGCTCTTTATCCGAACCGGTTTTGGATTCATCCGAAAAAGTCATTATATCCGAAACAGGTTCAACTTCCGTATTTACCTGAACATCCAAACCGTCATCTTGAACACATATCGATATAACGGTCGTATTATCTCTTCCGCCGGCATTATTTGCAGCCGTTATCAATTCTTTTGTAATTGCATTTACGTCCGGTTTATGCAAACTTACTATATCGTTTATTGTAAAATTTGAAAGTTCCCCGTTTAAACCGTCCGTGCAAAGAATATATATATCACCGTTTTTAAAAATTTCAGATTTATAATCAACTTTAACGGTTTTCCCGATCCCCAAAGCTCTCGTTATCATGCTTTGAATTTCGGCCATTTTTGCATCTTCTTTTGTCATTTTGCCGCAGTCGATAAGTTCTTGTATTTTAGAATGATCTTCCGTTAAAAGTTGAATTTTGCCGCTTCTTATTCTGTATACTCTGCTGTCTCCGACATTATATATGTGAATTAAATTAGTATCTTTATCAAGCCAAACACCGGCACAAGTTGTTCCCATACCCGACAATTTAGGATACTTTTTTGTCAATCCGTACAAGTATCTGTTTGCCATTTTTATAAGAGCTATGGGCTTTAAAACTTTTTCTTCAAAAGTATTATACTCTTCACCCAAAATATCCAAACAATCTTGTTTGTTTATTTTGCTGTATGAGGAAAGAATCGTATCAACGGCAGCATTGCTTGCAAAATCACCGGCTACTCCGCCACCCATTCCGTCACACACAAAGAAAAAATTATTTTCTCTGTCTGCACCGAAACAATCCTGATTTTCCGTTCTTACTCTTCCGGTATTAGTTTGTGCCGAACTCAGTATAATCATAAATATGTAACCTTAACTTTCTTCTTTGATTTCCTTATTGAAGATCTTATCTTGAAGAAGAAGAAAATTAATAATAACACAAGTCCGATACCCATAAGTTTTAAAGAGCTGTTTTTATATTTCTCTAAAGAGAAAGAAGATGTGTGCTCGGGATTTGCCAAAAACATCGGCCAAATTCTAAGATTCTTTAATGTCTTTGCATTTGTTGTAACTATCTGAATAGAATCTTGTAAGTTTGTGTACAAAATTTCTATAAATTTATCACCGTTTAAATCCGCAAGAACGGGAGTTGACGTTATAGGTAAATTACTTGCTTTTATATCCGTCATAACTTCCAACTCTTTTCTCTTAGGATTACTCTTTGCAACCACCAATTTTCCGTCTTCGGTTCCAAACACAAGTTCCGGAATGCCATCTTTATCGAAATCATAAACCGCAGGAGAAGATATTAATCTCTTTGATTCCGGTAAAGTTAATTTCCACAACATTTCTCCGGAAGGATATGTTGTGTTACCCTTTAACACCTGTGCGGTTCCGTTTGCGGAAACAAAAGCAACATCTTTCATACCGTTACCGTTAAAATCCGCAACTACAGGAGCTGCATTAAATCTTAAATTTGCGGGAGGAACCGGCTCTACAAAATATGTCCACATAACGGAAAATTTTGATGTGTTTATAGCCGAAACATATTGAGGAACATTAGATTGAACAATAACTTCATCTATACCGTCACCGTTTATATCTCCTACTGCCGGAGCTCCGGCTACAAGATGAGCTTTACCCGTTAATTCAAGTAAGTTTATTGTCTTTTTTGTTCTTGTTTTTCCGTCTATAAAATATACTTTGCTGTCATAATTTGCAATAACAACAAAAGGTGAAAAATCTTTTCTGGTTAATATAACGGGACTTGCATATAAAGGACCGTCTATAAACTCCGAATATTTTGAATAATTACTGTCAAAACCCGGAGAATACAAGAAATGAACGGCACCATCTTCGGAAGCTACAACAACATCTTTTTTACCGTCTCCGTCCAAATCGCAAATAACCGGTGTCATTTCCGAAATATGACCGCCCAAAATTTCTCTTCTTATTATGTTTCCGGTTTGTCCGTCAACAATATAAATTAAAGAGGAATCCGATACGGCAATAATATCCGCAATACCATCGTTATTTATATCATCGGATACCAACGAAGATATACCTGAATTGTAAACTTCCATAGGTTTCCACAAAGCATCTCCCGTTGTTCTGTTCCAAGCATATAAAAATCCGGAACTTGTCAACATTGCAATATCATTTTTACCGTCATTATCGAAATCGGCAACTACAGGTGTTGATGTAATATCGTAAGAAGACGTATCCGCTTTCAACGGAATTTCTTTAGACCAATTCAAATCCAAAGCCAAATTCAATTTGTTAGGTGCTGAATTTACTAAAGAATAAGTACTGTAACCAAAATATAAAGCTGCCAAAGATACACATATAACAAAGAAGAATATTAATGCTCTTGCCAATTTATAAAGTTTCAATGCCAATATATGTTGTTTTGACGGTAAAGAATAATCTTCATTAAAATAATCAACAAGTCTGAAAATTGTTCTTCCTATTGAAATCTCGTCGCCCAAAGCTAACCTTGTACTGTTTAACTGTCCTAATTTTTCACCGTTAATTGCAACACCGCCGGTACTGCCTACATCAGTAATTGTGTATTGTCCCTGAACGGCACTTATTTTAGCATGACCTTTTGACACTGTCATATCGCCGGACAAAACAACGTCGTTTTCTATTCCTCTGGGAGAAAGATTTTCTCTGCCGATAAAAGTATCTCCTTCTGATTTCAAGAAATATTTTTTACCGAAAAACTTTCCGTAAACACCAATCAAATAATATTGAGGAATAACAACATCCTGTTTATTTAAGGCATCATCCAAAAATAAAATTTTGTAATCACCTATTAAAATTTCATCACCGAAATTTAACGGAGCTTCCGTTATGGAACGATAATTTATCTGGGTTCCCATTATGGTATTTTGATCTTTTAATGTATATTGATTATTAGCAAATATAATGGTGCAATGATGTTCCGAAACATTTTTATCCGGAATAACGATATCATTACCTTTTTTATTCCCTATAAAAATTTTTAATTTGTTTTTTCTGGAGACATATTCTGCTATAATTTCTTCTTTTTTCTTAAGTAACAGCCTTGGCATTTAAGACTCCTTTATCTTGCTATAAATAATGCTGCAACCAACGATAATCCCAAACTTACTTTGGCTATCGTTCCGCCCTTACCTGAAGAACCGGAATCAGAACTTGAACTGCTTTTTCCGGAACTTCTTTCCGAATTTTCCAAGTTAGATAATCTCTTTTCTATTTTCTTTATATCCGCAGTATTTTTGCTATTACTTGCAGCGGAAGAACTTTCTACTTTAATATTATCAACTTCTTCTCTTATTGAACTTATTTTTTCATTGATAATTTTCATTTGGGAACTGCTTAACGATTTACCTGAATCACTGCCTTTAGCCAAAGAAGCATAAGCATTTTGATCTTTTTCTATAGAATCCAATCTCTTACCTAAAGTAACATAACTCTGTTGCATTTGAACAAGTGTTTTCTTAAGACTGTTTACTTCATCCTGGGAAGGCCCGCTTGAAACGGAAGAAGAACGACCTGCCGATGCCAATTTGGATTCCATTTCGGAAATTTTCTTGTTAACGGTATTTATTTCATTTTTAAAATTCTTTACTTCATACAAAACTTGTGCATTGTTTGCGGATGAACCTACTTTCGAGCTGTCCTTTCCCAAAGAAGCCAATGATGATTCAACATTGTTAATTTTCGAATTTATATCGTTAATATTTTTTTGCATATCTTTCAATGCGGAAGCAGAGATATCCGATTTGCTATTTGAATTTTTTGCAAGGTTTGTTTCCATACTGTTTATTTTTTTATTTAAATCGTCAACATTTTTTTGCACATCTTTCAATGCGGAAGCAGAGATATCCGATTTGCTATTTGAATTTTTTGCAAGGTTTGTTTCCATACTGTTTATTTTTTTATTTAAATCGTCAATATTTTTTTGCAAATATGTTACTTCCGCGGATGTTGTAGATTTTGAACCGGACTTTGCAGATGTTAATGCCGATTCCATACTGTTAAACTTTGCAGATAAATCGCTCATACTCTTTTTTAGTGCCGCTACTTCTGCCGCTTGGGCAGCCGAAGCTTTTGAATCGGTTCCTTTTGCCACCGATGCTTCCACGGAATTTATTTTTTTACTTAAATCGTTAATGTTTTTTTGCAAATTGTTTACAACGGCAACAGAAACTCCTCCGCCGGAAGCTGTTCCGGAACCGCCTGCTTTTACTTGTGCTTCCAAATTCTTAAAAACTTTTGAAGAAGATAAAGTGTTATCCAACATTGTAGGCAAATTAACTTCCAAATCGTTCATAATTTCAACTATATCGGCAGATCCTCCCGAAGAAGGTTTTCCCGATGAACTTTGAAGTTTCTTTTCAAGCGATGCAACTTTTAAAGTTAAAGCATCATAATCTTTTTTGGAAATAACTCCGGCTGAAGAAGCTCCGCTGCTGCTAGAAGACTTTTTATCAAACTCGTATAAAGCCTGTAAAAGAGAACCTCTTGTTATTTGCTCGTCGGCAACAAAAACCGATGCGCCGTATTTGTTTATAAATCTCGGCATTCTGCTACCCAGTTCCGTAATTATTGCCTGCAATGCCGGATCGGCAACATCTTTTTTGTCTGCAAAAGCAAACTCAACCGTATTCAATAAAAACAACGTTGAAACCAAGACACTTAGAAATTTTTTATTCATAATTTATCCTCTAAAAAAAGAAATTAAGTGCAAATTTTGTTTTTTGATCAAATATATTACCGCTACATATTGCTATATCAAGCTGCAAATATGTTTTCATTATTGAAAATTCAAATCCCAACCCGAAATTGTAAGATACGGTCTCGTTAATATCTTCTTTAACATCGTATCTGCTTTCTATTGCATATCCTTCAATACCGCCTCTTACAAATATTCCGTTAATAGCAAAAGCATTTAAGTTCAACAAATTCAATACTCCGAACTCAACACCGAAATTTGCACTTAAAGGTTCATTTTGTCTTTGAACCAAATCTGCAGCACCGGTAAGTTGCAACTTATCCACGAAAACAACTTTATCGGACACACCTACTTTTGTTGTCATAGGTGCACTGTCGTCACCCATATTAACACCTTTTTGGAATATTGCACCGAAATTTATTAAACCGTATTTGGCTGCATCTACCGAATATATAACACCCGCATCAATATCCAAACCGGAATCCGACACTCCTATATCGGACATTTTCTTACTTATGTATTTTAATGAAGCACCCAAATATAAACTTGTTGTAGATTGCCACAAAGGAATACCTGCAGACAAATAAATTGCTGTATCGGAATCACTTATTGTACCCAATCTCTCTCCTGAAGCGCTTGTATGTTGAATGTTGTCCATAGTGGAAGAAATATAACCTACACCTACTACTGTTTTACCTAAAGCCCCTGTAAATTTTTGTAAAGGTATCGAAGCAGCAAAGAATTGATGTGTAGGAACAACATCTTTAAGTCCCGGATACTTATCGGAAGCACCGGTTGAACCCATTGCATATACGGAATAATACTCCTGCAACATTGCAAGACCCGCCGGGTTCCAATAGATAGCAGATGTGTCGTCGGCAATAGATGTAAAAGCTCCGCCCATACCTACAGCTTTAACACCTACGGATTTTTTTAAGAATGCTGCCGCATCCGTTCCCGCAAAAGCGGTACTTACTCCTGCAAAAGCCAAACAAACAAAAATCAATGATAATTTATTTATTATTTTCATATTATTTTCCCACTATAGCTAATGCGGTATACCTTCTATCACCATTAGCATTTATTTCAATTATATAAGCACCTGTTGCAAGTGTTGAACCTGCATAATTTCTACCGTCCCACTCTTCTTCATTTGTGCCTGCCGACCTTTGCTCATTATCCAGCAACTTACAAACCAATTTACCGGCTTTATCGTACAACCTTATTGTAACCTTTGCATCGTTTGCAAGTACATATTTTATTTTAACCTTTTCTTTATTCGGATTAAACGGTGACGGATAAGGTAAAATATCCGCAACTCCGCCGGACAAAGCTTTGAATTCCACGGAATCCGTTTCTATCGTTTCAGAACCGTTATTTTTAGACTCTATTACCAAAGTATATGTTTTATTGTTTGTAAGGGTTGTAGGAATCTTTGCGGAAGGATGTTCGTCATTATATTTCTTTGCAAAGTCTGAATATTTAAATGAAATTTTATTATCTTTATACAACTCCTTATATTCAGAATCGGCACTTACCGTCACACTGGAAATTATTGTTCCGCTTGTTGAACCTTCATATAAAATAATTGTTGCTGTTGTGAAATCAATTGAATATTTCGTGGTTTCAATCTTCGGATCGGTTGAAGCTGTTTTGCTTACCTTATCCGGAGACACAATTTCTATTGCATCGGAAAGACCGGAAGATATTCTTACCGTATAAGCGTCCGACCATCTCTTTGAACCATCTTCCAACTGAGCATAAACTCTAAAAGAATTTACAGGGTTGCCTTTGCTAAAAGCAACCGTCGTTGAAAATTCGACAGTAGTTCCTGATGTAAAACCGGTATAATCTTTTTCGGGGCTTGTAGTTCTGTCGTTCCAATCAGCATTTTCACCCTGCCAAATTTGATATCTTATTTTTGTTATCTTTTTGTTGTTAACAGAATTAATTGTAACTTTTAACGGAATATTAACATCTTCAAACGGTTCGGTATCGGTGTTGTTAGTAAAAGTAATACTGGAACTTTGCGTAGCATAAAACACCGAAGCAAATGCAGATTGAGAAATGCTGTCTTTATTTTCTTTTGTGGTAAATACCACCGGTTGTCCGATAAACGAATAAGAATTTTCATTTCCGGAACTTTTAAAATTTGCACCATTTAAAATGGTGACAAAATTCTTACCATCGGCATAATTGTATGCCGCCAAAAAAGCAAACAACATTAAAAACGGTAAAACAATTAATTTTTTATTTATCATTGTAAGTTCACCAAAACCAATATGGTCCCTTTTTGAGAATCTAAACTTTCAAGTGCTTTTCCGATAACCGTTCCGACCTTCGGATTAGCACCCGCCTTCTTTGCATAACCGGGAACAGAGGCTGATACAAGCATATCGCCTCTCTTTATGGCTCCTCCTTCGTTACAAACTTTTGTAGGAACTTTACCGACCAATGCCAACTTATATCCTTTTTCATTTTGATTCATCAATAAACCCGGTTCGGTAGAAATTACACCGGCAACCAAAGTATCTTCGGCAACTTTTGTTTTTACTATTGCATTATCTTTTGTTGTATCTATTGAAACGACATCGCCCGGAACAAGTTTTTCTGTTGATTGGTATATTTCTGCAAGGTCTGCACCATTTAAGCGATTGCTATTATTATTTTTTGTCACGGTATACCAACCTTGAACTTCTCGATTATTAATAGTTCTCTTTGCCCAAACTTGTATTGATTCGTTATAACCTAAATTTCCTATCGTAGTATCAGTGCTAATTCCAACGACATTAACAACATCGTTAACATTTACTAAACTGTCTCCGAGTTGAACAAAAGAAGAACCGGATACTATAGTATCAAGTGCAGCCTTAACACCTATTCCTGAAATAGCATCTGAACTTGTAGGCAAATATTCATTTTTTACAGTAGGTATATCAGGTTTATTAAGTATTTCGGATAGACCACCAGTTGAATTCCAATCTGAATTGACTTGTGCTGCCGGTATTGTCGGTTTGTCTATTAAATCATTATAATTCCCGGTCTTTGATACTTTATGCAAATCAATTGTACCAGTTCCTGATATTGTTTCACTATCACTTGTACTTTGTGCTGTTGCATTATTAGTATTTAAATTTTTAATATTAGGTGCAGCAACATCTGCCCAACTGGCAGTACTTCCGTTTGTAGTTAAAAATTTCCCATTATTTCCAGTCTGTGAAGGTAACGCATTCACTACCGCCCAGGATAATGCACTTCCATTTGTAGTTAAAAATTTTCCGTTATTTCCAGTCTGAGAAGGCAATGCATTTTGTTTATTATTCCATTCTGTAATTGTAGGGAGTTTATAATTATCCGCTATCCTTATTGTTGTATCTAATGTTTCAGTTTGTGCAGTATTTTGTGATGAACTCAACCCTGTTCCAGTTTGTACCCTTACGCTCTTTACAGTTCCTTGTGGTACTGCCGCCCAGGATAATGCACTTCCATTTGTCTTTAAGAATCTCCCATTATTTCCATCTTGAGAGGGCAATGCATTTTGTTTATTATTCCATTCTGTAATTGTAGGGAGTTTATAATTATCCGCTATACTTATTGTTGTATTTAATGTTTCAGTTTGTGCAGTATTTTGTGATGAACTCAACCCTGTTCCAGCTTGTACTCTTACGCTCTTTACGGTTCCTTGTGGTATTACACTCGTATCCAAAACAAGTTGATTGCTATTATTAATCAATAAACCCGCCCCGGTGTTTATCCCTAATCTTGACATATCGTCTTTCATTACTAATCCGGTTTTAACATACGCACCAGTACCATTCCCTAGTCTTATACCACCTAATCTAGTTAGCGTTGCCGATGATATTGCTAATGAACTCGGATCCTGCCACCCTTGCTGTGTACCCGCATCGTTCATTCCCCATACTTGTCCGCCATTTCCAGGATTCATAATTGAACCTGCATATGTAGCCGTACTTGAATTCTTCGCATATGTCGCTGAGCCTACTGCGATATTATACGTATTGTCTCCTGTCCATGTCTTTGTACTTTGATTGAAATTTCCATCTTCTAATTTAATACTGCTGGATGTTGATAAAACAAGTGCATAAGTTGAAGATGATGCATAAAATGCATACGGACTGGTGGCGAAATTAGATTGTCCGGACTCAACTCCATCTGCTGTAACTTTAAAGTATTCTATTCCTTTACTGAAATCTACATTTTTAACATCAATATCAGTAGTATATATACCGTCAGAATCGACAGGAACATTACTATTAGACATTGTAACTTCACTTCCATTTTTAACTTTTATTGTTAATTTTACTTCTTTACTTCCCGTTATCGGTTGCCCTGAATCGGTAGTGAGTTTACCCTGCACATTTATTTTTTTAGGAACATTATCCGACACGGTATTAGCAGCAAAAACACCTGCCGAAAAAAACAGCAAAAACAAAACTAAAGAAAAACTTTTAAATAACAATGGTACTTTTTTCATTATATTCTTCTCCATACCGACATATTTTTCAATCTATTTTAAAGGTTTTGCACAATTTATACAAAATCTAAGTTTTTTACCTGCAGGTGCGGTATTAACATAACCGCAATTTAAGCAAACAACTATTTGATTTTCTGTTGTAGTATCATCGTCAGCGGTCGTGGTCGGTGTAACTTTCTTCTTTTCTTTTTTCGGTGTAACTTTTTTGGTTTTCGGCGGTTCCGGTGTAACTTTATCTTTCGTAGGTATTATATTATCGGAAATATCCAAATTACTGTTGGTTCCGGAAGGAACGTAAGCATTGGCATCTATAGGAACTATAGTAGCTTCTGCCGTAACTTCAGGTTCCATTATAATTTGTACTTCCGATTTTTTACCTGAAATAACTTCAACAGATGAATTTTGTTCTTTGTATCCTTTAGCTACAAATTTAAATTCGTATCTTCCCGGTTTAAAGTTGCCTGTATATATACCGCTCTTATCTGTTTTACCTATCATTTTTTTATTAAGCCATACATAAGCTCCGGATAAAGGATTGGCTGTTTTGCTGTCTGTAGCTTTTAAAGACAACGGTACTCTTAAATATTCCAATTCCCCTACAATCGCACTTGTTTCATTTATATCCACATTCGTTAATTTGCAAGCTTTATATTCGCTGTCACCGTGGAAAGTTATATTGTAAACCGCAACAGGTAACGGAATCCTTATAGGTTTGGATGTGGAAATATCTTTTGTAAGTTGTAAATCGTTATTTGATATTGTAACTTTGGTTAAGAACGTATCGTTAGGACTGTCTTTAGATTTTACTCTGAAAGAAACAATTTTGTTCATCTTTATAAACAAGTCTGTTTTTGAATCTTTGTTTACTTCCAAATCTTTCAAAGCCTCACCGTATTTTGCACTCGGATCCAAAAATCTTACTTTATATTCTCCGACTTTAAACAATGTGTTCAACGGAGTGTCTCCTCTCGGTTGAGATTCTCCCTGAACATGAACCATCATACCTCTCGGTTCGGAATCTATTTTAACTTTTTTAAATAGAGAACCGGTAACGCTGAATATATTTTCTCCTTCTATATTTTTAAGTTCGCAATTCCAAAATCTTCTGTCCACTCCTGAGAACATTTCTTCTACAACGCTCTTTGTAAAATCGATATCACATTGACCTTCTTTACCGCCGGAAGCGGAATCGTACCCTAAATTATCAAACCCTTCCAACATAAGTTTAACGGTATGAGCACCTGCCAACAATTGTGCTTTGCAAGGTGTTACACCAAACTTGTTACCGTCAATATAAACACTTGCTCCTCTCGGTTCGGAATCAACATTTAACAAGAAATCGAACATTATTTCTATTTTTTCTTTTCTTATTTTTTTACCTTTATCGCTTTGCTCAATCTGAACAACTCTTTGAACAGGTTTAAATCCTTCCTTTATAGCCGTTACTATATAAGTTTTAGGCGTTACCTTTCTTACAGGTATAGGATTATTTGAAGATACATTATTTAATATAACTTCACCTTCTTTTGTTTTCATGCTGACAACGGCTCCCGCAGGAATAGTTGTTATAACAACATCCGGCGGATAAAGTCTTGAATATATTGATTTACCGAACGGTGTTAATTGCAACAAGAATACATCCAATATACCAAAAATTAAAAGAGCCAAAAGAATAGCAATTATTATTCTTATTAAGCTCTTTTTCATTTCATCGAATTTATTAAATAACCAATCACCAACTTCTTCGAAAACGGTTTTACCTTTTTCTTCACCTTTCGGTTGAGCCGATTGAGGGCTTACGTTTTGTGCTTGTCCCTGAGCCGCAACATTTTGTGCTCCGGCAGCAACAACACCTTGAGCTGCAACACCGGCACCCGCAACAGGAGGAACAACCGCACCGAGATTTTTCTTTTGGCCTACTATAAAATCCTGACAAGTTATTTTTCTTATACCTTCAGTTTGACCGACTTCCTGAACGGTTAAAGTCTTTACTTTTTCTATAAGTTTCTCGGAACCCGCTACGGATTCTCTCATCATTTTCAAAATAAAATCGGAAAGTTCAACGGAAAGTTCATCGGTTTCCATTCCTTTTAAAACTCTTCTTATATCCCTGTACATTTCGATAGCTCTTTCGTATCTGTTATCTCTGTCTTTTTCCAATGCTTTGGATATAATATCACCTATTTCGGCAGGAACCGATGCATCCAACTTCAATTCGGCAGGGTCGAACTTTTTATTTAAAACCTGATTTTTTATTTCTTCATTTGAACCTTGATATAATCTTTGCCCTGTCAACATTTCAAAATACAATAAAGCAACGGAATAAATGTCCGTTCTGTGATCTATATCGGGCAAACCTTTTATCTGTTCCGGAGACATATAAGGATATTTTCCGGTAATAACTTTTTCGGGGATAGAATCTCTTATTTCATCCGCGGTTTTTGCAATACCGAAATCACTTAATTTTATGTTACCGTCGAAAGATAACAATACATTTCCCGGAGAAATATCTCTGTAAACTATTCCGTAAGCATTACCGGTAATGGAATCTCTTGCTATTCTGTTTGCATAATCTATTGCTTTTAACACACTCATGCAGATAAAAGTTGATATCTGCCACGGAATTTTTGTGTTCATATCGTTACATTTCTTAATTAAATTCTCTAAGTCCACTCCGCGAACATAATCAAGAACTACATAATACGAACCGTTGCTTCCCTGCCAAAAATGCTGAACTCTGACGATATTGTCATGTATAATATTTTTGGCAATAAGAGCTTCTTTATAAAACATTTCTACGAATTTTGGTTGAGCATATTCCGGAAGGAGTTCTTTTATTGCGATGAAATTTCTTAAACTGAAATCGTATGCCTGCCAAACAATACCGAATCCGCCGACACCGATTTTTTTTACTGCTACATACTGATCATTTATAAACAGGCCTAATTGTAACTCTCCATTATTGGAAACAGACTGATTATCCGCCATCAATATCCCCTTTTGTAATATTGTGACCGCCACTAATTAAACACTTATTACAATGAATTATAACATATAAATTTTATAAAAACAATATTTTTATATAAAAAATTTATTTAATTTTCAGTATTATTTTGTTCGTTAACATTTCCAACAGAACTGTTGGGTTCTACAACAACTTGTTGCAATTCTATGTTTTCTTGTAAAGATTTTACATCGGAATCATTTTGTTCCTGTTTAACATTTTCTGTCGTTAATCCGACAATTTTTACATCTTCCATTCTGTTCGCGGCCGGTTCGGGTTGAAGAATATTTGTTTGTTCGTCATTTTGCGAACTGTTTTCCGAAACATTTTCGGAATTATCGAAAGGCAATTCCTGAACGGTTTCCTGTTGTTGAGGTAAAACATCTTTTGCAACATCAATAACCGGAAGTTCACTTAAATGACTTAACCCGAAATGTCTTAAAAATTCCTGTGTGGTTCCGTATAATAAAGGTCTGCCCAAAGTTTCTTTTCTGCCCACGATTTTTACAAACTTTCTATCGGTTAAAGTATCTATAACTCCGCCGGAATCCACACCTCTTACATTATCTATTTCGGCTCTTGTTATAGGTTGTTTGTATGCTATTATCGCAAGAACTTCCATTGCGGAAGGTGAAAGTTTTAATATTGTTTTTTCTTTAAGAAGTTTTTTTATCCAAGTCGAATATTCGGGCCTTGTTGCAAATGTCCAACCGTCGGCAACAAACTTAAGTTCGAATGCTCTGTTCAATTGAACATATTCCTGTTGCAATTCCTGCATTATATCTTCAAGTTTTACATTTTCGGGTAAATCTTCTTTTATAACAGCTTTTATTTCTCTGTTAAGTAACGGTTTATCCGAAACAAAAAGCAAAGCTTCTATTATTTTTTTTATATCACTGATTTCCATCCGTTCCCTCTGTATCTTTATTTTCCGAAACTGCAGGTTCTATCGGTTCTTGTTCCAACTCAAAAGTTTCTTCTTCTTTATCTTGTTCAACAACCTGTTCCGTAATATTTTTTTCTATATCCAAATTAAGTTCATCTTTTTCTTCTTTTACTATACTGTCATCGTTTTCGTCATTGTATACTCTGTAAATTCTTATATCTTCAAACAATTCCGATTGTTTTGCAACAACCTGTTTATTTTTTACCAACTCCAATATCGCCATAAAACATACTACCATTGCGGATCTTGATTTTTGAATTTTTGCTATTTCGCTGAACGTAAGATATTGTTTACCTTCAAGTATATCAAGAATTTCCCTTATCTTTGTTTCTATGGGAATTTCTTTATACATTATTTCCCTAACTTCTTCGGGCAACGTTTTTAAAGCGTTTTGAAAACTTTTTACAAGATCATAAATAGTAGCATCTATTTCGTATTCCTGTTCCGGAATTTTTGGTTCCGGTCTGTAATAAGTTTGTGAATATTCCTGTTCTTTGTTAGATAAAAGTTTAGAAACTTCTTTATACTTTTGATATTCTAACAATCTTTCTTTAATTTTATCAAGTTCTATATCAGCATCTTCTTTATCTTTTTCGTTGTCGGGATGTAACATTTTTGCTTTTATCTGCATAAGTGTGGATGCCATAACAAGAAAATCACCAGCGGTATCAAGATCCAAATTTTGTATTGTATCAAGATATGCCAAATATTCGGTAGTTATTTCCGACACTTGTATTTCCTGAATTTCAAGATCGGTTTTTCTGACCAAATGCAACAGAAGGTCCAAAGGTCCTTCGAAAGTATCTAAATGTACATCATATTCCATGCCCATATTCTTACAGCTTTACCGCCTCTCTTATTTCTTTCATTGTTTGACTTGCAACCTGTTCCGCTTTTAAAGAGCCTTCTTTCAAAATATCTTCCACATATTTTTTATCGTTTGCAAGTTCTTGCCTTTTTTTAAGTATAGGTCTTGAAAATTCACAAATCATTTCGGTTAACTCTTTCTTGCATTTTACACAACCCACACAACCGTTGATACATTCTTGTTTTCTTGTTTGAGCATCTTTATTGAAAATTTCATGAAAAGCAAAAACGACACATCCGTCCGGATGTCCGGGATCCGTTGCTTTTATCCTTAAAGGATCCGTATACATTGTTTTTACTTTTTTTGCTATATCTTCATCCGTTTCGGCCAACAAGATTGAATTACCGTAAGATTTTGACATTTTTCTTTTATCAAGGCCAGGAACTCTTGCTGTTTTTGTAAGAAGAGCCTGCGGTTCAACCAAAACATCTCCGTAAAAATTATTAAATCTTCTTGTTATTTCTCTTGAAAATTCGAGATGTGCAAGTTGGTCTTCTCCTACGGGAACTTCGTTGGCTTTATATAACAAAATATCCGAAGCCATTAAAACGGGATATCCCAAAAAGCCGTAATTGTTCAAATCTTTGTTTTGTATTTCTTTTAATTGTTCCTTATAAGTAGGACATCTTTGAAGCCATCCCAAAGGTGTAATCATGGATAAAATCAAAAACAGTTCGCTGTGTTGTGGAACTTCAGATTGTCTGAATATCACCGCTTTTTTCGGATCTATTCCGACACTCAACCAATCTATAACCATATCTATAACATTTTCTCTTATATTGCTTGTATCGGCATAATCACTTGTTAATGCATGCCAATCCGCAACCATAAAAAAACATTCGTGCGTATCCTGTATTGCCACATAATTTTTCAATGCACCGAAATAATGTCCCAAATGTAATCTGCCGGTCGGTCTCATACCCGACAAAACTCTTTTTTTTGTCATTGTAATTTCCTTATTACATAGCTCCGCTGATCAACTTTATTAAAAAATTTGCCAACGGACCGATTATTTTCCACAAAACATTTGTTGCCAAAAGTAAAAGTATTATCCAAAAACCGTATCTTTCAATTTTGGCATATTTTTCCGCCAACTCTCTCGGTAACAAAAACAAAACCACCCTTGAACCGTCAAGAGGAGGAATAGGTATCAAATTAAATATCATCAAAACAATATTTATAACAACAAAATATTGCAATATTATATATAACGAAACCATTACCGAAACATCGGCAAAAAAGTTTCTTATAAAAAACATTATTACACCCGCAATAACGGCAAGTAAAAAATTCGCCGTAACACCCGCCAAAGAAACAAGAATCATATCTCTTTTCGGATTTTTCAAGTTATACATATTTATCGGAACCGGTTTTGCCCAACCAAAAGCCGGAGCACCAACCATCAACAAAATCAAAGGAAGCAATATAGAACCGAAAATATCTATGTGATATATCGGATTTAAAGTCAGTCTTCCCATCAATTTTGCCGTAGAGTCCCCTCTTTTATAGGCAACATAACCGTGCGCTACTTCGTGAACTATTACGGAAAACAATAATACAACTACTGATATAACATATTTCATTTTAATTTGATTTATCAATATAAAATTATCGTTCAATTGTATACTTTTTTATAGCTTGTTGTCAATAAAAACTAAACTGAACGGCTGCCGAAATGATAAATGAAAAAAGTATCGAAGATTGAATAATTTGACAATTTGAAGATTCCTGTTTTTTTGATATAATTTGAAATTACTATTTATATTTGTAGAGGCATATATGAAAAAAATAAAAATATTGGCGAGAGTATTGTTTTATACCTTATCGTTTTTAGTATTGCTTGTTGCCGCTTTACATTTTGCTCTTGTTTATATTGCACCGTCGGATTCGGTAAAACAAAAAATCATAAACACGGTTCACGATCAAATGGCGGCGGATATAAAAATAGGTTCTATATCTGCAAGTATTTTTGATTTCCATGTAAAAAATGTTGAACTTGATGTTAAAGAAAAAAATATAGCAAAAATAGATAATCTTTATATACACTTTTCTCTTTTAAAGCTGTTAAAAGGTCAACTTAAAGTTAACAGAATAACTCTTGAAAATATGGATATATTCGTAGTTAAAGATAAATCCGGAAAATTTAATTTTGATCCGATACTTCAATCACCGATGTTTCAATCCGATCCGGAAAAAGAGCCGGAAGAAGAAACAAAAAAAGATGAAGGAATTAATCCGTTGGATCTTTTATTGAACAGTACCCAGTTACATAACTGTAACATAACATATACGGATGAGCAAGCCGATATGACTGTTATTTTATCTAAAACTTCTTTCGATATTAAAAGCTTTAAATTCGATAATTCTTTCAAAATCGATTTATTTACCGATGTTTATGCAAAAATTAACGACATGAAAATAAAGTCATTAAAGGTTGCTTTAAGTGCCGTTGCAAATTTACATGAGGTGGATTTATCCAAAGCGGAAGTAAAAGTATTATCTCTTATTTTGAGATTGAAAGATACTGTGATAGTTACAAAAGGTGTTATTTCCGATTTCAATAATCCCAAAACAAATATAGTTACAAAAGCATTGAAATTGTCTTCCAAAAATCTTTCTGAAATTGCCGAACTTCCCGACTTTGAAATACCTGAAATAACAATGCAAACAACAACAAATGTTAATTTGGATAAAAGTTCGGTAAACATTGAAAATTTCAACATAAATCTTTTGGATTCGAATATAACCGCAAAAGGAAATTTAAATTACGGCAAAAAAGATCTTGAGTATGATATAAATGTTATTATCAACTTAATACTTGAAAATTTTCATAAAGTAACAAAATTAATACATCCTTACAATCCTACCGGAAAAATAGAAGGAAACGTTAATGTGACAAACAAAGAATCTGTTTTATCCGGAGAATGTTCGCTGATCAATATTTCGGCTTTTACTCCGCAACTTGGAGATTTTAGCGAAATAAATTCAAAAATTAAAATAAACACAATATCGGACATAAAAATTCCTTCTCTTACCGGTAAATTAAACAAATATCCGTTTAAAAGTTCCGCTTCTTATGTTATGGGTAAAGAAAAAGGCTCAATAACTGCAAATTTAACCGCGGATAGAGTTTACGGTAAAATGAGCAAAGAATACGAAAAAGAAGCAGACCAAAAAGCCGAACAGACCAAACAAGAAGCCGCTCAAGAACCTAAAAAAGAAGTACCCGCTAATAAACCCGCAGAAACAAAATCATCGATGACTCCTTTGGATATATTGGTAACGGCAAATATAAAAGATTTGGATGTTCCGTTTTTTATGGGCAAAAATATAAACTTTAAAATGGATATGCAAAAAGTAACCACGGACTTGAATGCGGTTGTAGGAACATTGGATTTGTCCACCGACAACGGAATTATAAAAGATATTTATAAATTAACCGAATCCAATGTCGTTATAAAAGGATTATTTCTGTCTTTAAAAATAGTGAGTGATGTTATAAATGCTTTAAACGTTTTGGATATTTTAAACACTTTGGGAAGTGCAATATTTTCTTCAAAAGACAAAAACGAAAATGAAACGGAAATGACGGAAGAACATGCTCAGGCGCAACAAACAAAAATAGACGGAAAAATAGATTTTGTTTCGTTTGTTACTTCACTTAAATTTGAAAACGGTAAAGGAACTTTTAACAAATGTTCGTTCGTTTCAAATCTTTTATCTTTTAAAGTAGGCGGAGAAATGGACTTTAAAGAAGACAAGCTGAAAATGACTGTTAATGCCGCTCCTGGGAAACATGAAGATGACGGTATAATGCCTTTAACAATGAAAATAGGCGGAACCATGGAAGAACCCAGCGGTTCATTAAGTTTATTGGGAAGTGTAACTAATTTAGTCGGTGATGCATTAACTAAAAATATTGTGTCCAGCACATTAAAATCGGGGTTCATAAAATTGTTGGGTTTAAAGAAACATGATGAAAACGGGAATGAAATAAAAGAAGAATCAACGGAAAACATTCCGGATACCGAAGTTAAGACTTCAACGGAAGTCAACAAAAATTAGTTAAGTATTTTATTTTTATTTTTACTTTTGTATAATCTATACCAAAAATACAAGAAAAAAAGGAGTAGAAAGTCATGAAAAAGTCAGTTGTTTTGTCGTTGTAGTTGTTGTTTTTATGTTTAGTTATGTTTGGTTGTGCGAAAGATCAAACTGTTGCAACAGTAAACGGTGTTGAATTATCAGCTGCGGATTTTAACAGAAATTTGGAAAGTTCCGTTAATCTTGTTAAAAGACAAAATCCTCAATTTTTGCAACAACCTTTTGCAAATGATATTTTAGGGAAACAAGTTCTTAACGATATGGTTGTCAGAGAATTGTTTATACAACAAGCTAAAAAGTCAAAAATAGAAGCTACAAAAGAAGAAATAGACAGTGTTATCACAAGAATAAAGAACCAATTTAAAGTTAATTCCGACGGTAAAGAATTAACGCCGAAAGAACAGGAAAAAGCTTTCCAAAAAGCAACAAAAGGTACAAATTTAGAAGCTAATGTAGCTAACGACATTATAGCGGAAAAATACAGAAAAGCTCTTATTTCAACAAATTTAAAACCGGTAAATAAAGAAGATGTTAAAACTTTCTTCGAAAATGTATCTGCAGTTTATAAAAACGACACAAAGAAAATAGAAGAACTTAAAAAGCAAGGAAGATATGAAGAATCCGAAGCTGTAGCAAAACAGTTGGATGCGGCACTTGCTCCTAAAGCACAATTCGATTTAATATTGGTATATGCCGATAAAAAGATGGGTGATACGGAATTTGCTCAGAGAAAAAATATAGCTGATGCAATAAAAAAAGAAATCAATGACGGAGCAAACTTTGCAGAAGTTGCACAGAAATATGCTCAACAGGAAGGTTCAAAAATTTATTTTTCAAAAATGAATGTTTTTGAAGGTATGCAACCTGTAGAATTAACATCAAAAGCTTTTAAACTTGATAAAGGTGAAGTAAGTGATATTTTTGAAATATTTACCGACAGTGACAGACCCGGAGCAGCTCAGGGATTTTTTATTATGAATGTTGTTGAAAAAGCTCCTGCACAAAAATTTGCTTTTGAAACATTTGAAAAACAACTTGAAGATTATATAAATTCAAAAAGAGCTGAAAGTATTATCAAACAAGCAGCTCAATCATTGATAAAAGATGCAGATGTAAAAATTATTAAAACTTTTGAAATGGATAAAAAAGCTGAACAGTATTCAAAAAAAGAAGCAGCCAAATAATCGGTTAAGTTTATAATTTTATAATAAAAAACACCCGAACCTTTTAACGGTTCGGGTTGTTTTTTTGTCAAAGAACAAATTTATTTAGTTGCTTGCTGCAGCTGCCAATATAGCCAAACAAAGGCCTGTTCCTAAAACTGCTGCGGCAATATCGTTACCGCTGTTGTAGTTTGAATAATAAACAACTTTTTGAGGTTTTGGATGATGGTGGTGATGACGATGATGTCTATGATGATCTTTTTCATAAACTTTTACCACTTTTACTTCTTTTTTATGAACTTTCTTGCTTTTGGGCGGTTGTGCTTTATGTCCTTTATTATTTACTTTTTGTACTACCTTTACTTTACCGTCATGTTTAATTTTAGCACCGCCGCTTGCCGCAAAGCTTGAAGTTGTAAGTCCGAACATTAACATTAAACTTAATAAAATTTTTGTAAGTTTTCTCATTTTGGTCCCCCTTTTGCTACACTTTTTTTTGCTACACAATTAAGACATGCATCAAATAAAAAAAGTTACAGTATCTTTTTAAAGTGTTAAGGGAGCAAGAGTATAAGTTATTGCTTTTGATAAATCGGCAAGTGTTGTTTCTATCTGATAACCGATCTTTCCCGCACTGAAAATTATTATAGGATGATTTTGTGCGGAAATATCTATTACCGTCGTAAAAAACTTTTTCATTCCTAAAGGAGAGCATCCCCCGTGCACATATCCGGTTAAATTAAACAAATCTTTTTGTTTAAGCATTTCAACGGATTTTTCACCTACCGCCGAAGCCGCTTTTTTCAAATCAAGTTCTTCCGCCACGGGAACCAAAAAAACATAATGATTTTTGGATTTTGCAACGGTTACGAGTGTTTTAAACACATATTCCGGATTTTGATTTAATGTTTGTGCAACTTCAATTCCGCTTATTGCTTTTGAACTGTCATAAGAATAAGTTTTATACTTAACATTATTTTTGTCTAAAATTCTCATTGCATTGGTTTTTATCATATCTGTATTATAACATAATCAAAATAAAAAAACAGGCATTGTTTCTTATAAAAACAATACCTGTTTATATGCTTTACGATTAAAAACTATATAACCAATTTAACGATTGCCATTTCTGCGGCATCGCCTCTTCTTACACCTAACTTAAATATTTGAGTATATCCGCCGTTTCTTTCTTTGTATCTTGGAACTAAAACTTCAAATACTTTTTTAACAACTTCTTTATCCGTTATTTCGGAATGTAAAGCTTTCTTGGCATTTAAATCTGCTGCTTTTGCTTTTGTTATAAGCTTTTCAGCATATCTTACAACTTCTTTTGCTCTCGGAACGGTTGTTGTAACTTTTTCGTGCAAGAACAAAGATGTTGTCATATTTCTCATCATAGCTCTTTTATGTGATGGTGTAACTGCTAATTTTCTTGTGTTATGATTTTTTATCATTATAATTGCTCCTTCAAAGACAAGCCGATTGCTGCTAACTTTTCTTTAATTTCTTTTAATGAAGTTTTACCGAATTTATCAAACTCCATCAAATCAACTTCAGAATAAGAAATAAGCTGTCCTATTGTTTCTATTTCTGCATTTTTCAAACTGTTTGAAGCTCTTGTTGTTAAATCCAATATACTTATCGGTTGAGCTTTTAATTCTTCTGTTTTATTTTCTTGTTTAGCTTGTTCGGCAACTGCTGCATCTTGCTGTTCTTCATCTGCAACCGTAGCTTCACCGGTAAAAATAGTAAGAGTGTTTCTTAAAATTTTTGCTGATTCTATTAAAGCATCCTGAGGTGAAATTGAACCGTCGGTCCATATTTCCATAACGAGTCTGTCATAATTCAAATCTTGACCTACTCTGGTATTTTCAACCTGATAATTTACTTTTGTTATAGGTGAAAATAAAGCATCCATAACAATTGTATTTGCTGCATATTTATGTTCTTTTATAGATTCCGCTCTGACATATCCTCTGCCTTTTGAAACTTCCATTTCCATTTCCAAAGTTGTTCCTGCATCGATATTTGCGATTTCCTGTTCCGGATTCATAATTTCTACGGAAGCATTTTTTTCGATATCCGCTGCAGTAACCTGACCGCCTTTATTTACTTTTAAATAAATTTTTTCAGGACCGTCGGAATTTAATTTTACTCTTATTTTCTTAAGGTTAAGAACTATTTGTAATGCATCTTCTCTAACACCTTTAAGAACCGCATACTCATGGTCTGCACCTTTTATGGTAACGGATGTTATAGCTGCACCTTCAATACTTGAAAGCAATATTCTTCTTAAAGAGTTACCGATTGTATTACCGTAACCTCTGTCAAAAGGTTGTGCAATAAATCTTCCAAATGTTTTTGTAGCTGTTTTTTCTTCCAACTGTAATTTCTTTAATTTTTCTAAATCTGGCATTTTCATGCTATATTACTCCATTTTAACCCACTTTTTTCAAGCGGTTATTTTTTATTTTGAATAGAATTCAACAATCAACTGACCATTTATAGGATGAGAAAAATCTTCCTTTAAAGGTTCGTTAACAACTTTTCCTTCAATAGCATTTTTATCAAATGTTAACCAACTTGGAACTGCTACCGGATTTTCCATAAGTTTCTTTAAATTAACATTATCTTTATAACTTGCTTTAACCGTTATAACATCATCTTTCTTAACTTGGTATCTTGGAACATCGATTTTCTTTCCGTTAACACAAATTAAACCGTGCATAACCATTTGTCTTGCATTCTTTCTTGAATAAGAAAGACCTAATTTATAAACAACATTATCAAGTCTCATTTCAAGAAGTTTCAACAATGTATCACTTGTAAGTCCCGGCATTTTTTCGGCAACAACGAAATATCTCTTAAATTGTTGCTCGGTTAAACCGAATACTCTTCTTGCTTTTTGTTTTTCTCTCAAATGTTTTCCGTAATCAGATATTTTACCTTTCTTTGCTCCGTGTTGTCCCGGTGCATTTTTACCTCTTTTTCTGTCCAATGCACATTTCGTAGAGCATCTTTCACCTTTTAAAAATAATTTTTCTCTTTCTGCCCTGCATTGTTTGCAGGCTGAACCAATATAACGAGCCATCTATTAAAATCCTCCGAATAATTTTTACCTTTTATATTTACAAAACTACTATACTCTTCTTGGTTTTGGAGGTCTGCACCCGTCGTGAGGAACAGGTGTAACATCCTTAATTGCCGATATCATAAGACCCGAAGATTGAAGTCCTCTGATTGCAGTTTCTCTTCCCGGCCCAGGACCGTTAACAAAAACTGAAACTTGTTTTACTCCGCAATCCATTGCTTTTTTACCTACTGCAGCCGCAGTCATTTGAGCCGCAAACGGAGTTCCTTTTTTTGCACCTTTAAAACCTGAACCGCCTGCTGATGCCCAAACTATTGTATTTCCTTTATCATCGGTAATACTAACGATGGTATTGTTAAATGTTGACTGAATATATGCTCTTGCCATTCCACCGGCAAATTTTATTTTTCTTTTTGATGAGCTAACTTTCTTTTCTGCCATTATCTTTAAGCCTCCAACTTATATTTGACACTATTTTTTATTTTTTTGCACCTTTAGCTTGTGCTGCTTTTCCTGCACCTGCACCTACAGTCTTTCTCTTTCCTCTTCTTGTTCTTGCATTTGTTTTACTTCTTTGTCCTCTAACAGGAAGATTTCTTTTATGTCTTGAACCTCTGTAACTTCCGATATCTATCAATCTCTTAATATTAGCTTGAATTTCTCTTCTCAAATCACCTTCAACTTTATATTCTTTTGTTATAAGGTTGTTGATTTGGCTGACTTCAGCTTCTGTAAGATCTTTTACTCTTTTTGCAGGATCAAGATTTAATTCTTTGATAATCGCATCTGAAAAAACAGGTCCGATACCATAAATATATCTCAATGCTATATCTAATCTTTTGTTTTTTGGTAAATCTACACCGGCAACTCTTGCCATTTGCTCCTCCGCTAAAAATGTTTATTTTATATTATTTGACTTTTTAATTCAACAATTGAAATTATCCCTGTCTTTGTTTATGTCTGGGATCTTCACAAACTACTCTTACAACACCTTTTCTTTTAATAACCTTACACTTTTGGCATATAGGTTTTACTGATGCTCTAACTTTCATTCTTATACTCCTATTTATCTCTATATGTGATCCTTCCTCTTGTTAAATCATAAGGAGAAAGTTCAACTTTTACTTTGTCACCCGGCAAAATTTTTATATAGTGCATTCTCATTTTGCCACAAATATGTGCCAAAATTACATGTCCGCCCTCTATTTCCACTTTAAACATTGCATTCGGCAACGATTCAAGTATTTTACCGGAAACTTCAATTTTTTCTTCTTTTGCCATTTTGCCTTCTCAACCAAACATAATAAAAAAATCAATGCAAAAGATACTCTTTTGCATAATAATTTTGTTATTATACAAAAAAAATAAATTTTTGCAAACTTTTTTTAACAAACCATTTTCTATTATAGTTTAGTTAAAATTTCACAACCTTGTTCATTTACTGCAACAGTATGTTCAAAATGAGCACACATACTGCCGTCTCTTGTTACTACGGTCCAATTGTTGGACAATACATCAACTTTATATGTTCCAACATTAACCATCGGCTCTATAGCAAAAACCATACCCGGTAAAAGTCTCGGACCTGTTCCTGGTTTTCCGTAGTTAGGAACACTCGGATCTTCATGCAGATGTCTGCCGACTCCGTGACCGCAATAATCACGAACTATTGAAAATCCAAACGGTTCAACATAACTTTGGACTGCGTAAGAAACATCTCCTACTCTGTTACCCGGTTTGACTTGTTCTATAGCCTTATATAATGAGTCTTCGGTAACTTGTAAAAGTTTCTGTGTTTGTTCATCTATTTTACCTACGGGATATGTATAAGCCGCATCTGAATAATATCCCTGATAGATACAACCGACATCTACAGTTACTATATCACCTGAAGAAAGTTCACGAGAGTCATTCGGTATCCCGTGAACAAGCTCATCATTAACAGAAACACATGCCGATCCGGGAAAACCACCGTATCCCAAAAAAGCAGGTTTCATTTTAAAAGAACTTATCATTCTGTATACTTCAACATCAATATCTTTTGTAGACATTCCCGGCTTTATAAAAGTTTTTAAGCTTTCTAAAATTTTTGCAGTTGCTTTACAAGCAACTCTCATTTTTTCCAATTCTTCTTTACTTTTTAATTCAATACCGCTGGCCAAGATATCCTTCTTATTTCACATTAGTATTAACAAATTTTTCAATTTGTTCAAAAACTTTATCCGGAGAAACGGCACCGTCTATTCTTGCAACAACACCGCTCTTATCATAATATTCCGCTAAAGGTTTTGTTTGTTTTTCGTAAACTTCCAATCTTTCCTTTATCGTATCCGGATTATCATCTTTTCTTTGCACAAGTTTTGCACCGCAAAAATCGCAAATTCCTTCCTGTTTTGGAGGTTTTAAGTCTATATTAAAACTGCCTCCGCATGAAGGACAAACTCTTCTTCCCGCCAATCTTTTTATAACTTCTTCTTGTGATATATCTATATAAAAAACTGCTGCTATTTTTCTATTTAATTGTTGTAAAAACTTATCAAGCTCCTGAGCTTGAAATATTGTTCTGGGAAAACCATCCAAAAGAAATCCGTTTTTACAATCGTCTTTTTGTAATCTTTTTACAACCATATCAACAATTACATTATCGGGAACCAACTGACCGGATGTAAGATATTTTACAAACATAGGATCATCTTTTGCTTCTCTTATCATATCACCGGTTGAAAGATGAACAACACCAAATTTACTGCTTATCGTTTTTGCCTGTGTTCCTTTCCCTGCTCCCGGAGGTCCGAACAAAATAAAATTAAATTGTTTCATAAATCCTCTTAAAAATTTGTTTTACAAATTTCCCGTAATTTTATTTTATATTAAACCATCTTCCTTTAATTCTTCCTTCTTTCATGAAACCTTCATAATGTCTCATTATAAGGTGAGATTCTATCTGACCGATAGTATCCAAAGAAACACCTACAACGATAAGTAAAGATGTTCCTCCGAAGAAGAAAGGTGCAGACATCATTGTTCTTAAATAATCCGGCAAAACTGCTATACATGCCACGAACAATGCTCCGCCCAATGTAACTCTTTCCAAAACTTTTTGAATATATGTTGCAGTCGGTTCGCCCGGTCTTATTCCCGGAACAAATCCGCCGGATTTTTTCATATTCTCTGCCAAATCTTTCGGATTGAAAGAAATCGAGTTATAGAAATAGCAGAAAAATATTACAAGTCCCGCATATATCAAATTATAAATCCAAGAACTTCTGTTAAACCAATCCATTATTGTTTTTGATACCGGAATTCCCCATACCGTCCAATCCGGAGCAAATTGTGCAATTGTTAAAGGTGCAGACAATATTGATACTGCAAAGATAACGGCTATAACACCGGACTGATCAACTTTGATAGGCAAGAAAGATGTTTGACCGCCATACATTCTTCTGCCGACCATTCTTTTTGCATAGTTAATAGGAATTCTTCTCTGTGCTGTTTCCACCCAAACAACAAGTGTTAAAACAACTAATACCAATGCCAAAAGGAATATTGCCAAAAGCAATGAAAGTTCTTCCATTTGTATAAGCTTTACAACACCTAAACATGCGGACGGTAATCTTTCAACGATACCTGCAAAAATGATTAAAGAAATACCGTTACCGATACCTCTTTCAGTTACCTGCTCACCGAGCCACATTATAAGAACTGTTCCGGTTACAAGTGTAAATACCGTCATAACCATCCAAGACATTGTCGGATCCAATACTATAGGCATACCGCTGGGTGTAGGCATTCTCATTATAGCCATTGTAAGACCGAAAGACTGTATTGCACCGAGTATAAGTGTTCCGTATCTTGTAATTTGAGTAAGTTTTTTTCTTCCCTGTTCGCCTTCTTTTGCCAATCTGTCTAAATAAGGAATAACATGGGCACCCTGCATCAAGCTCATGATAATGGATGCGTTGATGTAAGGCATAATACCCATTGAAAAAACCGACATTCTGTTTAATGCTCCACCGGAGAACATATCCAAAAATCCGAGCAACCCGTTACTGTTTGCCTCAAACAAAGATCTTACGGCATCGGCATTAATTCCCGGAATAGGTACTGCCGCACCTATTCTGTAGGCCACGATTATCGCTAATGTGAACAAAACTTTACTTCTGAGTTGTGGTATTCTAAATATATCTGCAATTTTATTAAACATAATTATTCCCTATATATAAATTTAATTACTTTACTATTTCTGCCTTTCCGCCGGCTTTTTCAATTTTTTCTTTTGCTGTTTTTGAAAAAGAATCTGCTTTAACGACGAAATTTTTCTTCAAATCACCTTTTGCAAGGATCTTTACCAAACCGTCTTTTTTTATTATTCCTGCTTTTTTAAGAGATTCTTTTGTTATTTCCGAGCCTGCATCGAATTTTGATTCGATAGAACTTACATTAACTATTTCATATTCCTTACGGAACATTGCATGGCTGAAACCTCTTTTAGGAGTTCTTCTAACGATGGACATCTGTCCGCCTTCGAACCAAGACATTTTTCCGTCACCTGATCTTGCTTTTTGACCTTTGTGTCCTCTTGTAGAAGTTTTACCGTGACCGGAACTTTCTCCTCTACCAACTATTTTTTTTCTATGTTTTGCACCTGCTGCAGGTGCTAATGTGTTAAGACCTATCATATTTCTGCAACCTCTTTATTTCTTATTTTAGCAACATCTTCTTTTGTTCTTAAACCTTTCAATGCTTCTATTGTTGCATAAACAACATTAAATTTATTTGCTGTTCTCATGGATTTTGTAAGAATATCAGAAATTCCCACTGCTTCAAGAACGGCTCTTACAGGTCCGCCGGCAATAACACCGGTTCCCGGAACTGCAGGTTTCAACAAAACTTTTCCTGCACCTGAAACACCGATTATTTCATGCGGAATAGTTGTGTTTCTTAAAGAAACGGAGATCATATTTTTCTGAGCATAAGCACTGCCTTTTTTAATTGCAGCTTGAACTTCGTTTGCTTTGCCGAGACCACAACCTATTTTACCTTTTCCGTCGCCAACAACTACCAAAGCATTAAAGGAAAATCTTTTTCCACCCTTAACAACTTTTGCAACTCTATTAACAGCTACCACGGTCTCAATTAAACCGCTTTCATTTTCATTTTCTTTTTTATTTACTTTATTATCAGCCAACTTATCCCCCTGTACAACAACAACCGATTATATAAATTTTTAGTTTAAATTAAAACTCAAGTCCGCCGGCTCTTGCTTCGTCGGCAAGTGCTTTAACTTTACCGGTATAAACTTTACCTGCTCTGTCGAAAACAACTTTTTTAATATTTTTTTCAACAGCTTTTTTAGCGATTAATTTTCCTACCGCTTTTGCTGCTTCAACGGTATCTGTAGACTTCATTGTACCTTTTATCTCTGCAGATAAAGTTGATGCTGCTGCTAAAGTAAAACCTTTAGAATCATCTATTACCTGTGCATAAATATGTTTATGTCCACATTTAATATTGAGTCTCGGTCTTTCCGCTGTTCCTTCTATTTTACTTCTTATTCTTTTCTTACGAAAACCTAATCTTATTTTTGAACTTTTCATTTACAACCCTCTATTTATTTATCAGATTATTTCTTAGAACCTGCTGCTGCTTTACCTGCTTTTCTAATAATCTTTTCACCTACATATTTTATTCCGAAACCTTTATACGGTTCAGGCGGTTTTACGGCTCTTACTTGTGCAGCAAAAGCACCTACTTTTTGTTTATCCGCACCGGTAATTGTTAATGTAGGAACTTTGTCTTGTGTCATACCGGTAACAACTTTTATTCCTTCGGGAATATCCAAAGTTACGGTATGAGAATAACCAACTGTTAAAGTGATTTGTTTTCCGCTCATAACAGCTTTAAAACCTAAACCGTCAAGTTCAAGTTCTTTTTTGTATCCGTTTGTTACACCTTCAATCATATTGCAAACAAGACCTCTCATAAGACCTTGCATAACATTTGCTTCTTTTGATTCTGTTTTTTGTTCCAATGTAACAGTTGAATTTTCAATTTTTACATTTATTCTCTCGTCTATTAATTGAGAGAGTTTTCCATTTGCACCCGAAACTTCCAAAATTCCGTTTTTGAATTCTGCTTTTACTTTTTCAGGTATTGTTATTGGTTTCTTTCCTAAGCGACTCATTTCAAAACCTCATATTTAAATTTTACCAAACATATCCTATTACTTCGCCACCGACATTGGCTTGTTTTGCTTTTTTACTCGACATCATTCCTTTTGATGTAGAAACTATTGCTACACCGAAACTGCCGAGAACATTTTTCAATTCTTCAGCTCTTTTAAAAATTCTCAAGCTTGGTTTTGAGCTTCTTTTTATTCCCTGAAGAACTGCCTTACCGTTTGCATCATACTTTAAATAAACTCTTAAAACACCTTGTTTTTGATCTTCAATATGTTTATAATTTGCAATATATCCTTCTTCTTTCAAAACTCTTGCTATTTCGGTTTTTACTTTTGAAGA
>JAFXSD010000016.1 GCA_017525905.1 Elusimicrobiota bacterium
CATGCAATTGCGGCTTCGGCATAATTTCTGCCACAGCAAAAAGATGAACGGCTGCACAGAAGTGTGGAAGTATAGAAGTGAAAACAATTTAGCTTGAAAAGAAAAAGGCAGATGTCAAAAACATCTGCCTTTTTTATTTTTGAATTTTTATGTTTTAAGAAATTTTGTTTGTTATTTCGTTTCTCTTTTTTTCTATTTTTAAAATAACAATAAAAGTAACTATATTTATAAGAAGCAAAGCACAAGCTGTTATTATGCCAACAACGAGATTTAAAAACAGAGATAAAATTATTCCGATAATAATATCAAGCACAAACAATATATAAAAAAACAATTTTAAACCTTTTGTCATAGCTTTTACCTCTGTTATCCTTTGTATTGTCTTACCAAATATATAAGTTTTCCTACTATCTCAATTTGATAGTCGTCAGAACTCAAAGTTGGATATTTCGGATTTGTAGATTTTAAAAATATTTTGCCTTTTTCTTTAAAAAACATTTTTACCGCGGATTCGTTATCTACCAAAGCAACGACAATGTCTCCGTTGGAAGGTTGTTCTCCTTTAGAAACTACAATCGTGTCTCCTTCAACAATTCCGGACGGTTCCATACTGTCACCTTTTACTTTTAAAGCAAAACATTGTTTGTTTCTTGTGATATCCGTATTTATATAAATGTAATCACTTGCATCTTCAATTTGTTCCAAAAATGTTCCTGCATGAACTGTTCCCAAAACAGGAACTTGAGCAAATGTTTTTCTGTTGGGAAAATCTATACCTCTTGATAAAGATCCTCTTTTTATCAAAAAACCTTTTGATAAAAGCGCTCTCAAATGTTGTTGAACGGAACCTATCGACAACTTAAAATTTTTTGCAATTTCTCTAACGGTAGGCATCATTGCATTGTTAGTGTGAAACTTTCTTATAAATTCCAAAACTTTTTCCTGCTTTTCAGTAAGTTCTTTTTTCATATAACCTCCAAATCCATTAATATTATATATTGTTGTATGACATACAATATTATAGTATACATTAGTATAATTAGTCAAGTCTCCGGTATAAAGTATATATTATCGTATGGAGTTTGCCTATAATTTCATTTTTTTATATTTTAATTATATATGAAAATGTATTATAAAAGTGAATATATGTCTCCCATAGGTAATATCATTCTTTGTTGTGATGAAAAAGAAAATATTGTCGGTTTATGGTTTGAAGGTCAAAAATATTATGCCGATAATATTGAAGGTAAAATTATAGAAAATAATAGTTTAAAAATATTTAAAAAAACAAAGAATTGGTTAAACAGATATTTTTCAGGTAAAAAACCGGACATAAAAGAAATTCCTGTTAAATTTATAGGTAATGAGTTTAGAAAGTCTGTTTGGAAAATACTTTGTAAAATACCTTATGGTAAAGTTATCACCTATAATGATATTGCAAAACAAATTGCAAATCAAAGAGGAATGACAAAAATGTCCGCACAAGCTGTTGGCGGTGCGGTAGGGCATAATCCCATATCAATAATTATTCCTTGCCACAGAGTAATCGGCAAAAACGGTAAATTAACAGGTTATGCTGCAGGCCTTGATAAAAAAACAAAACTTTTAGAACTTGAAGCTTTATAATCTTTCATATTTTTTTAAATCAAAAACTTTTAATAATAAAGAAATAGTTACTATTGACAAAAATAAAAACTTGTTATATAATTAGCAACTGTTAAGTAAGAGTGCTAAAAATAAATTTTAATTTAAAATATAATTTTTAGGAGGCAGTAAAATGAAAATCAGACCATTAGGCGACAGAATTTTGGTTAAAGCCGAAGAGCCAAAAGAAAAGAAAATCGGGGGAATAATTATTCCGGATACAGCAAAAGAAAAACCGCAGGAAGGAACGGTTATTGCCGCCGGTAACGGTAAAATGGGTAAAGACGGTAAAGTTATACCTATGGATGTAAAAGTTGGGGATAAAGTTTTGTATGGAAAATATTCCGGAACGGAAGTTAAAATAGATAATATTGCTTATTTAATAATGTCTCAAGATGACGTTTTGGGTATTTTGGAATAGTTTAAAGTTTGAAATAAAAGAATAAGGAGATATATAAAATGGCTAAACAATTAAAGTACACGGATGATGCAAGAAAAGCTATGAAAGACGGTGTAGATAAACTTGCAAATGCAGTAAAAGTAACATTAGGGCCTAAAGGCAGATATGTAGTATTGGACAAGAAGTTCGGCTCTCCTACAGTAACAAATGACGGTGTTACCATAGCAAAAGAAATAGAACTTGAAGATCCTTTTGAAAATATGGGTGCACAACTTGTAAAAGAAGTTGCTTCCAAAACCAATGATATAGCCGGTGACGGAACAACAACCGCAACAGTTTTGGCACAAACAATGATTGGTGAAGGTTTAAGAAATATAACTTCAGGTGCAAACGCTAATCATATAAAGAAAGGTATCGATAAAGCTGTTGCTGCAGTTATAGAAGAAATTAAAAAAATAGCAAAGAAAGTTTCCAGTAAAGAAGAAATAGCTCAAATAGCATCAATTTCAGCAAGTGATAAAGAAATCGGTGACTTAATAGCAAATGCAATGGATAAAGTCGGAAAAGACGGAGTTATTACCGTTGAAGAAGGTAAATCCGCAGATACAACATTGGATGTTGTTGAAGGTATGCAGTTTGACAGAGGATATTGCTCACCTTACTTTGTAACGGATGCAGAAAGAATGGAAGGCGTTTTGGAAGATCCATATATAATAATTACGGATAAAAAGATTTCTTCTATGCAAGAAATTCTTCCTCTTCTTGAAAAAGTTGTTCAAACAGGAAAAGGATTTATTATTATCGCAGAAGATATCGAAGGTGAAGCATTAGCAACATTGGTTGTTAACAAAATCAGAGGAACATTAAAAGTTATCGCTGTTAAAGCTCCGGGATTCGGTGACAGAAGAAAAGAAATGTTGCAGGATATAGCAATTCTTACCGGCGGAACGGTAATTTCGGAAGAAACCGGGTTGAAACTTGATGCAGCTACAATCGATATGCTTGGTCAAGCAAAGAGAGTTGTTGTAGATAAAGAAAACACGACAATCGTTTCAGGTTTGGGCGACAAAAAAGAAATTGAACAAAGAATTGCACAAATAAGAAAACAAATAGAAGAAACAAAATCTGATTACGATAAAGAAAAATTGCAGGAAAGATTAGCAAAATTGGTAGGCGGAGTCGCAGTTATAAATGTCGGTGCAGCAACAGAAGCTGAGATGAAAGCCAAGAAATTTAAAGTAGAAGATGCAATGAATGCAACAAGAGCAGGTGTTGAAGAAGGTATAGTTGCCGGCGGCGGAGTAGCATTACTTAAAGCACAATCGGTTTTGGACAGTTTAAAAGGCGCAGACAGTGACGAACAAACAGGTATCAATATAGTTAGAAAATCTTTGGAAGGACCTATCAGACAAATAATTGAAAACGCCGGAATAGAAGCTTCTGTTATAGTTGATAAAATTAAAAACAAAAAAGATGCTTCTTACGGATACAATGCAGACAACGACGAATTTGTTGATATGATAAAAGCAGGTATCGTAGATCCTGCAAAAGTTACAAGAACAGCATTGCAAAATGCAGCTTCAATTGCAGGACTTGTTCTTACAACAGAAGCTCTTGTAACAGATATTCCTGAAAAGAAAGATGGACCGGCAATGCCTCCGATGGGCGGGGGAATGCCTCCGATGTATTAAAAATTTTGCATAGCAAAATTTTTACCTATAAAAAGAAAACGGCAGAGCATAGTCTCTGCTGTTTTCTTTTTCTTCTTTTAAAATTTCTTATTTCCAAGCAAAAAAGCCATTCGTTTGAAAAATTTAAAGCCGTGCTCCAACTTGAAAAATCCTAACTACCTAATGTAACGGATTTTTCTTCAATCATGTTCGCACTAAAAAACTTTTTTAATTTATAGTTTTTTGCTCTAAATTTTTCTGCACTCATAGACGGCTTTAATCATGCTTGTAAATAAAAATTTTAAAAGATTAATTGTTGTCCTTACATTCTTATGACCATACTAAATAATGGTTAGGGAATTTTTTTCTCACTTACAAAACTTTCAAATTTTTTAATGTCGTTACATTTTTATATAAATTATAATTTGTTATCGGTGTTGACAAAGTTAGTTATTTATTGTAGTATTTTACCTATAGTTGTTGAAACAAAAAAAATAAAAAAGGAGAAAAAACATGAAAAAGTTGGTAGCATTGTTGGCAGTGGTTGTCTTAAGCATGCAGTCTTTGTATGCAAGTGACTTTTTGTTTATGAAGAACATTAAGTACTATGGGGAAGGACAAATCATTGGTTACAGTGTTCAAAACGGATATGATTTGAACATTGCTAATTTGGTTAAAGAAGGAAAAGTCAATTCAAATTACAGTGGAGTTGTAAGTTTTCTTACAGCCGGAATAACTTTTGACTTTGTTGAAAATGTTTCGGCAGACTTATCGTTAGCATATTCAAACAATTGGGCTGAAGGCGGAAACAAATTTTGGTCATTGGCAAACGATCCGAACGGTTCTCCTATTAAAGGCAACAGCATACAGAGTTATTTGGATAATATAAGAGTTCAAACCGCAAATATTACCATAAAAAAATTATTTGATGTTGACGGATTAAGCGTTAAAGTAGGTCGTCAATATTATGGTGATGAAGACAGTTCAGTAATGTATTTCGGTATAAGACGTTATCAACCTTTGTTCGGTGTTAATTTACCTTTATTGGGCTTTGACAGCATAACATCAGTAAATGCAGTTACACTCTATTATGATAAAGAAAATGTTAAAGCTAATTTAATATATGCTAACCTCGGAAAACTTTTAGGTTTACCGTTAGGCCTTGATGGTATGTTAACCAGAATATTGCCAGGTGGAGGGGAAGCTGTAGATGAATTTGTAGACTTAAATAAAGATACTACAGTAATCGGAGCGGATGTAAAATTCTTAAAAATTGCCGATATGTTCAATTTACAAGTTTACGGATACGATATAAAAACACCTTTCTTGGTTGATCACTATTCTATCGCAGGCATAAAACCGGGAGTAGAAGTCGGCGGATTTAAAGCATCGGCAGAATTTGCAATGAACTTTGCAGGAAACAATCCGTTTGATACAAAATATATTTTAGAAGAAGATAAAGTTGGTATCAACAGTGGAGCAAATCTTATAAAAGTAGATGCTTCTTATGATATAGAAAAGAAAGCAAAAATAAGAGCATCTTTCGTAATGCAGGGTGGAACGGAAGGACTTAAAGAAGCTTTTGACGGAGAGAGACCAAATGCTCTTGTTATAAAACCTTTCTTGAATTTCGGAAACTATGCTCCGGGACTTGTGTTTGGTCAACAGGAAATTACTCGTCTTATATCTATGATTGATTTCCAAGCTATAAATGTCGGAGTAGATTATACAGTAAACAAATTCTTGTTCTCTTTAGACGGTTATAATTTTGCCGCAAGAGATAACGGTTTAAATTACGGTAATGAAATAGATTTTAAAGTTAAATATCAATATAATAAAGCATTAGATTTTTATCTCGGTATTGGTTGCTTAATGCTTTCCGATGATATTAATTCTAAGATTGAAGAAATGTCCGAAGGTGACGTAAAAGATTTCCTTTCAGATATGACATCTTCATTCCAGTTGGGTATCGGATATAAGTTTTAATTAGAAATTTTTATTTCGTGAAAAGATGGACAGATTAGATTTAATCTGTCCGTCTTTTTAGTTTTTTTGTCATTTCTAAACAGATGGTTTCTGTTGCTAAAAAAGTAAATTTTTAGTATAATTTCTAATCTGATTTATAACATTTCGGGGAGTAGCGTAGTTGGCTAACGCGCCTGCTTTGGGAGCAGGAGACCGTGGGTTCAAGTCCCGCCTCCCCGATTTTATTTTACAATTCAATAACATAAAAGCATTGTCCTAATCTTTTTTTAATGCTATAATTAATCAATAATGGAAGAAAAATTCAATTTTAATGTTATATTGAATAGTTTTGTTTTAATAATACCTATAAATATTGTTATACTTATCTTTCTTACGATATATAGGCTTTTTTTCTTTGTGTATTTTGCGGATTTTTCCGCAATGCTTTCCTTAAAGTTGTATGTTTTAAAAGCATTTTGGATGGGTTTTAGATTTGATTTGTCGATACTTGCATATATAAATGCTCCGATTACATTATTGTTTGTCCTTTGTTTATTATTGAAAAGCGACTCGTTTTTTAAATCAATAATCTCTTTTATTAAATATTATTATTCCATAATTTTTTCATTGTTGTTTTTAGCGATATTTATAGATTTAGGTTTTTATTCTTATTTTAAAGATCACTACAACTTAATGATTTTCGGTTTTTTTGAAGATGATACTTTTGCTTTGATAAAAACAATTTTATGCGATTATAGGTTTTACGGTCTGGTTATAGCCTTTATTATTTTAACTCTGTTTATTTTTAATTTGTCGAAATGGACATATAAAGAATTGAAATATAACGAGAGATTTTTTAATACGTTGTACTGGAAACCGTTTAAGAAATTTGCAGTAATTTTTTTGATATTGGCTTTAAACTTTATTTTTGCAAGAGGTTCTTTTTCAATGTTCCCGTTAGGACTTTTCTATTCGCAAATTTCTCCTAACCAATTTATAAATAAACTTTGTGTAAATCCTATACACCCTCTGGCCGATACGATATATTTAAAAATTAAAAATGCAAACAATTCGATTGATTTAAAAGAAGTTTTTAAGTATAAAAATCAAGAAGAAGTGATAAACGATTTAACCGTTTTATCGAAATACAACAATGCAACCGATATAAAAGATATTTTTTACAAGACAACAAAAGAAAATAATGCACTGCAAACGATAAAACCGAATGTTATTTTGATTGTTATGGAAGGTTTCGGTGAAATGCCGGTTATAAATAACAGCGAAAAATTCGATGTGCTGGGAGAACTTAAACAGCATTTCAGCAAAGATATTGTTTTTAACAATTTTTTGGCAGCGGGTTTTATAACAATTCATGCAATAGAATCAATGACTTTAGGAATTCCTCAAAGACCGTATGTTAACCAAATTACACAAACACAAGATGCTTTTTGCCAATTTGCAAGTTCAATGGTTCTTCCTTATAAAAATGCAGGATACCGTTCAACCGCAATATACGGCGGAAGTATGACTTGGAGAGATTTGGAAGGTTTTTTTAAAGTTCAGGGCTTTGATGAAACTATAGGTGAAGGGAATGTTCATGTAGAGGCTGATGATAGACATTCCTGGGGGATAAACGACGATAAACTTTATGAACTGTTGGAAAAGCAACTGTTTGATGAAGATATAAAAGAACCTCAATTTATTTATGCGATAACAACACAGACACATCCTCCGTATAAAGTCCCCGGCGATTATCAATCTCTTCCGTTGGAAATTCCTTTAAGTATACAAAAAATGATGTCTTCAAAAGATTTAAAAAATAAGAATTTGTTTAAGGTTTATCAATATGCAAACAACCAACTTGCAAAATTTATAACCGATATCAAAAAATCAAAATTTGCGGATAACACTATTATTGCCGTTACCGGTGATCATAATTTAAGAGAGCTTTCAAATTATGTCCCGGAAGAATCTTTTGTAAGATATGCCGTTCCGTTTTATTTGTATATACCGCAGCAAATAAAGGAATCTTTGAATATTCAAAAAGTAAATACCGATATATGCGGTTCACACATTGATATAATGCCTACATTATATAATTTATCTTTATCTTCCAAAGAATATGTATCCGCAGGCAATAACTTACTTGATTGTGATGATAATATTGCCTTTAATACGGATGGAGTTGTTTTAAGAAACGATATTGCGATTAAATATAATTTTGTTGATGATTCGATTCAATCTTTTTCTTTTGATAACAAAAATAAAATGCTTTCTGTTACAGAAGAAACACAGGAACATATTTCGTTAAAAAAATATTATAAAGCTATAATGACGATTAGTGACATATTTGTAAAAAATAATACTTTGTAATATAAAAATTTCGGATAGATTTTATACGTATGAAAATATCTATGAATAAGTACAAATTATTTTTTAACATTTCTTTTCTTTTCTTGTTCACATCTGGTTTGTGTGCAGAAGTTTTGGATTACGGTAATAATTCAAATTCAGAATCACAAAAAAATATATTACAGGCATCTAAAATTGAACAAGATAAAAAAGACATTTTTGTTGAGCAGTATCTCAATGATAATGATACTGACAGTAATTTTTTTAATTTAAACAATAAAGAGCCTTTAGCAAATAAAAATTCGGATGCTTTTTATGATATTGCCGGTAAAAAAGTTTTAACGGATCCGAAGAAGTTGGTTTTTACAAAATATCAAAAAGCACAAATAAATTATCTTGAACTTGAAAGAAAATCAAAACTGTTTGCATTGGAAAAAGAAATGTCTTTAAGAAAAAAAACACTTGATGAAGAATTGGCAAAAAAATTTCAAGATGTTTTTTTAATAAATGATATTTCGGAAGAAATAAAAAAATTGGCGGTTGATATAGAAACGGTAAATATAAATGTTGATAAAAAAATAAGGTATGTTTTGGATCCGGAACAATATTTGCAATACAAACAACTTCAAAACGATAAAACCAAAAACAACAAATAAACTATTCTATAAACATTGAATCTCCGTAAGAAAAAAATCTGTACTTGTTTTCAATAGCCTGTTTATAGGCGGATAATATAAATTCTCTGTCGGCAAAAGCACTTACCATCATTAACGGTGTTGAGCATGGCAAATGTAAGTTTGTAAACATTGCTTTAACAATTTTAAATTTGTATCCGGGATATATAAAAATTCCCGTTTGTCCGCTGCAACTTTCAATGCTTGTAAGTTCATTGTTTGAATTATATTTGCCTGTTAAACCGGCTATGGTTTCCAAACTTCTAACGGATGTGGTTCCTACGGCAATAATTCTTTTTTTGTTTTTTAATGCTAAATTTATTTTTTCTGCATTTTCTTCGTCTAAAATATATTTTTCGGGTAACATTTTATGTTGTTGTATATCGTTAGACAGTATCGGCTTAAATGTGCCCCAACCTACATGCAAAACAACATTTGCAATTGTAACTTTTTTTTGCTGCAATTGCTCTAAAATTTTTTTTGTAAAGTGAAGACCTGCCGTAGGTGCCGCAATTGCTCCGCCTATTTTTGCATATACGGTTTGATAACGGGCTTTATCTAAATCGAAATATTTTTCGGCAAGACCGTCTTTTCTTTTTATGTATGGAGGTAAAGGCATAAATCCGTGTTTTTCGAGTAATGGTTGTATATCTTTTTTATTGAATTCAACGATTTTGTTACCTTCACTGTCAACACCTGTAAAACTGCATTCGTAATCGTCATCAAAATAAATTTTATGATCTTTTCTTATATTCGGTTTTAGAAGGACCGAATATCGCGGACCTTTCTGTGTAGGATTTAAGAATAAAACTTCTACTTTTCCTCCGGTAGATTTTTTCCCGTATAATCTTGCCGGTATAACTTTTGTGGTATTTATAACAAGGCAATCATTTTCCGTAAGTATATTAACAATGTCGAAAAAATTTTTATGCTGTATTGTTCTTTCTTTTCTGTTTAAAATTATAAGTTTTGAATTACTTCTTTTTTCAACCGGAACCTGAGCTATAAGTTCCTGCGGTATTTCATAATTATAGTTTGATAATAATAAATCGTTATCTGGTTGCATATTTTATTTTTCCTATAGTTGTTTTAGGATAATAAAAGGCTAATATTTCTTTATAAGAGCTGCCTTTATCTCCCATAGCTTTTGCGCCCCACTGGCATAAACCTATTTTATGGCCCCAACCTTTTCCTTTAAAAATAAAAGAGTTGTTTTTTCGTTCTATGCCCGTTATTAAAGTGCTTTTAATTTTATCTGCGGAAACAGCGCATCTGAAAGTGTAAGAATTTAATTTTAAAGTTCCTTTTGAATGCTTTATTATTATTTCTTTCGCGGCTTTTGCTGTTGTTGTTCCCGATGTTGAGATGTTTTTAATTTTTCCTGTTTTATATCCGGCTTTTACAAGCTTTTCTCTTATTGCGGATTCGGAAAGAGAAACTGTCCAATTTTGGTGAGGATTATCTTTACAATAATCGTCTTTCATACCTTTTAAATATATCGGAGTTTCTGTTTTCCATTGCCAAACATATTTCGGATCTTCCGTGTGACCTCCGCAAGAAGAATGGAAAAAAGTTTGTGCAAGTTTATCGTTATACAATACAACTTCTCCGGAAGTTTTAACAACGGCTTTATTTGTGTTTTTACTTTCGCACGAAGCTCCTCCGTAAACCTGACAATGAACCTGAGAACATACATCGAAGCCCTGTTTATAATGTCTGCCAATATTTTTTAAAGCATAAGTTCTGCTTATTACTGCCTGTGCTTTCAATGTTTCCAAATTCCAAGAGGCACTTGTCTCTTTCGGCAGAATTCCTTTCAAATAATCTTCCAGTTTTAACTCGTTTATAATGTTATTGCCTTTTGCATACGGACTTATTATTATGTTGCCCCTGTAAATTTTGTTGTTTACCAAAAAACAATTTTCGGAAACAAATTTTACCGGCAATGTGTAATGCTTTTTTAAAATCACGGCTTCTTTATCTTTTATTTTTACCGTAATTTTTCCGGCGGACAATTTATATTTTTTATTTCCGGACATAAAATAATATTTTTTGTCACTGGCGATATTTAAACTTTTTTGGTTGGATAATATTCCGACATTTATATATTCTTTGTATTCTTTTGCATAAGAAAAAGAATAAGAAAAAACACATAGTAATAAAACATAAATCAAAATAAATATTTTTAATTTAAAAATTTTCATATCAATAAATGATAACAGAAAAGTTTTTTTTATTCAATAGTTTTTCTGTCAAAAATTTTTATTTGTTTTTATGTGCCTGTTTTGTTTGAAAAACGGTATGTAAAATTTGTAAAATATATCAAATGTCTATATTGTCTAATTGTGAAATTAAATGCAGTTGCGGAGAAACATTTGAAGCGGAGCTTTGGAAGGCCGTAAATGTTTTTGATGATCCCGACTTAAAAGAAGTTATTTTGTCGGGAAGATTTAACACGGTTGAATGTCCGAAATGTCATAAAATTTTTTATCACGAACATTTCTTTATTTATCAAGATTTACAAAACGAAATGATTGCTTATATATATCCTCAAGCCGATAAAGTTATGGCTGCCGATATAAGAAAAAAAATGTTATCGGATTTTAAAACTTTATCGCAAGGGATAGAAGAGCTTGAAAAAATAGATTTTGAACCGATATTATATTTTGGAATAGAAGATTTAATAAATACAATAAAAAATGAAGATTATATAAAAGACGAAATAGATATTTTAAATTTTATCGCAAAAAGGATAGAACTCGATTTAATAAAAATAAAACCTGCTAAAGCAAGAAATTTATGTATTTTGCATACCATTCCGAAAACCAAGAAATCTACCGGAGATATAAAAAAAGATATTGTATCCGGTTTGGAACAATTGTTGGAGTATAATCCTAATTTAGTTGAATACGAAAATTTACTTGCAAGAATAAAACAAAATATTTCTTGCTTGGACGAAATTCTTTTACATAAAAAAGAAAAATGAGCATAGAAGTAATAATAGGAATTATTTTAATTTTAATAAATGTTCCTTTTGGTTGGGGCGGAGCTTTAGTTTGCGGGTATTACGGGCAAAAAACAGGTAAAAAGTTTTTTTATGTTTTATCTGTTTTGGTGTATGCATTATCTTGGGTGATGCTTTCGGTTGGCGTTTTTTTGTGCGGAAAACCTTATGCAAAGCATATTATCGATAATTATGTTGCGAAATTTATAGTTCCCGCAGTGTTTTTTATCGTGATAGCAGCAATAGTAGTTATTTTCATTTATAGAGAGAAAATATTTAAAAAGAAAAAGCAATAATAAAACTTATTGATTTTTGTTGACAAAATTAAGTTTTTCTTATATACTTTTAAGGATGAAAAAAGGGTATCATATCGTGATAAAAAAAATAACAGTTTTAACCATTATAAGTTTTTTGTTTTCTCAGACTTGTTTTTGTATGGATGCTTTTTTGGAAGAATGCCTTAAACTTGCACAAGCCAGAGACCAAAAAATTGCCGTAGCTGCGGAGCAGGTGGATTTGGCTCAATTAAGAGTTGTAAATGCTATTCGTGCTCATTTTCCTCAATTATTTTTACAAGCGGAACAATCAAAAGGTAAAACGGCTTTATATTCCGGTCACTCTACGGGTAGCCTGGGAAGTGAGACCGAATATAAATCCGAAAGTATAGGTGCTAAAGCTTCAATGCCTTTATATACCGGCGGTGCAAATAAAGCAAACTATAAATACAACAAAATGATGAAAGATGCCGCAAAATTTAATTACACCAAAGCGAAAGAAGATTTGTATGCCAGAGTAAAACTTGCCTATTATGAATATCTTACATTAAAAATGGAATATGTTGCACTCAGCAAAGCTTTTGAGCAGATTGAAACATTATTTTTAAAAACAAGAGTTGAATATAAAGCCAGAGCAATATCTAATTTGGACTTGGCAGAATCCGAAAATTTCAGAGATAAAGTAGCTAATCTTTTAAGCTCATCAAGAATAAACCTTGAGTTCTCGACGAAAAAATTGATAGAAATCGTGGGTGTAAATACTTTGGAAGAAATTCCGGCAACAGTTTCCGATGAACTTCCCTCAGATGCTTTTGAAATAGCTTTTACCTCACAAGAATGTGTAAGTTTTGTTCAGTCGAACAATTTGGATGTTCAACTTGCAAAATTGCAACTTGATATGGCGGAACAAAAAGTTAAAATAAGCAGATCAAAAGTTCTTCCTCAGTTGGCGTTGGAAGGATTTTACGGTAAAACGGGAGAAGCTTTTATTACCGAGCCGTTGGAACTTACTACACAGTGGACTGTAGCTGCTAAACTTTCTTGGGGTTTATGGGGAAATTCATTGGCGGCTTCGTATGGTATGGACAGAACTGATCCCACAACTATCGTTGATGCAAGTAAAAGAGTTGAAGTTGATACTTTGTCTGTTCAGTTAGGTGTTTTAGACGATATACAATATTTTATAGATACAAAAGAAAGTTTGGTTTCGCAGAAACAATTAAATGCGGAATTAATGGATTTACTTAAAAACAGCAGATTGTCTGTGGAAAAGGCATATAATGAATATATTCTTTCTTTAAACAATGCAAGAACAACAAGAAATGAGTTAACCGTTAAAGAAAGGAAACTTGCACTTATGAAAAAAAGAAATGATTTGTATGAAATACAGACGGTAGCACTTATGGAAGAATGTTGGAATTATGCCGAAGCAATAGCTTCTTTTGCAAAAGCATTATATGCTAACCATGCTGCAATTGTTGAGTTGGAAAAACTTACTTTGATGAGTTTAAGATAATTTTTGGAGGAATATTTTGAATTTTAAATACTTATATTATAAGTTTATAGAAAATATAACTTACAAGTACAATCAATTATCACAAAAATATGCAAGATTCAAGAGAAATGCTTTGATTACTCTTGCTTGTTTAGCTTTAATTCTCTTGGGAATTTTAATTTATTTCGTATATTTTGCAAAAGAAAAAGTTGTTGAAGAAAAACAAGATATGATAACGGTAAAAGTAAAGAAAGCCGTAATAGAGGATTATAAAGATACCTATACCGTAATGGGAACAATAAAAGGTGCAGTAGAAAACGAAATGAGATTTGAACTTGACGGACAACTTGCTTCTTACAATTACAGAGAAGGTGCAAGACTTAAACAAGGTGAAGTTATTTGTTCTTTGGATCCTAAGGATGCCATGACAAAAGCCGATTATGCGCAAAGTAAGTATAAGAGCGAAGTTTCCGCATATAATTCTGCAATGGAAAGATATAAAGTTTATGAAGAGTTGTACAGAATGAAAGCTCTTTCTGAAAGTAAATTATATGAAGCAAAATACGAAATACAATCCGCACAATCAAAAGTAAAAGCGGCACTTTCGGAATTGGAATTATCTCAATCAAATTTAGCAAAAACAAATATGTTGGCTCCCAGTGACGGTATTTTAGCCGAGATAATAATAAAACCCGGAGATTATATTACACCTCAGGATGTTATAGCCAAGTTTATAAGCGATAAAGGAACAAATTTTGAAGTTGATATTCCCGAAAAAGATGTTCATAAACTTGCCGTAGGTCAAACAGTAGCAATTAATTGCGATTCTTATCACGGGAAAGAGTTTGTAGGAACTTTGGCGGAAATTGCTCCTACCGTAAAAGAAAGAACAAGAACATCAACCATAAAAGTGAATGTTGAAAATGATGAAGGAAAATTGAGATCCGGAATGTTTGGCAGAGGGGTTATTCTCCTCAAAGAATTGAAGAATGTTTTATTGGTTCCTAATGATAGTATTGTTTCTTTAGGTGAGAATGCTTTTTTGGTTCCGGTAGTATCTCCTGATTACAGAACACCCGGTGAAGGAACAATTCTAATGAGACCTTGTAAACTGGGTGAAAGATTAACCGATAAAACCGTTATAGAAGATGGTATTCAAATAGGTGAACTTGTAGTTATAGAAACACAGGGACAGTTAAATGACGGTATGAAGGTTAAATTTCTTGAAGCAATAGAAGATACCGTTGATACGACCGCAAAGAAATAAAATTTTGTTTCAACCGGAAATTATGTGTTGTTTATATTCTCAACTTTTCGGTTGAGAATATAAGTAAACTGATAAAAATAAAGCTGTTCAGTCTCGTCTTATCTCTGTTTTTAAAGGATAATCAATGATAGAATTCGGAATAAAAAAGCCGGTAACAACATTAATGATTGTTATTGCCATGATTTTATTTTCCGCTATCACAACTTTTAGAATCCCCGTAGAATTAAACCCAACAATGCAGTCCGGTTTTGTAAGTGTTATAACAAGACTTAGAGGCGGTGTTGCCGCAAGTGAAGTAGAAAAATATGTAACCAAACCTTTGGAAGAAGTTTTTGCTGAACTTAACGGCTTAAAAGAAATGATTTCTTCATCAAAGGAATCGGAATCCAATATTATGATGATGTTTCATCATAATATCGATACGGATTTTATCGTTATTGACATAAGAGAAAAAATAGCGATGATAAAACACAACCTTCCTAAAGAAACGGAAAAACCTATCATTGCAAAATTCGAACAATCTGATAGTCCGATATTAATATTATCTTTAAGTTCAGAACAAAAAACTCCCGAACAGCTTAGAGAAATAGCGGAAGAACAATTAAAAGAAAAATTTATGAGAGTGGCAGGTGTTGCCAATGTTGAGTTCGGAGGCGGAAGAGAAAGAAAATTTTTAATAGAAATGGATAATTCAAAACTTTTGGGATACAAACTTTCAATCCTTGAAGTTGTCCAAAAAATAAATCTCGCAAACTTATCAATTTCCGCAGGGGAAATAAACCAGAACAGTAAAGATTTTGTTATAAGAGCAACAGGTGAATATTCAAAAATCGAGGAAGTTGAAAATACGGCTATTGCAATAACCCAGTCGGGATCCATTGTCAGAATTGGTGATATTGCCACCGTAAGAGATTCTTATTATGAACCGACATCTTATTCAAGACTTAATGTTCAAGATGTTGTTTCCGTTTATATTCAGAAAGAGTCTACTGCAAATACAATAACGGTTGCCAACGAATCGTTGCAAATTCTTGAGAAATTTAAACCGACATTGGATCCTGATATCAATATTACCATAGTAAAAAATGATGCCGAATATATACAAAAAGCAATTTCGTCTTTGGTTGAGGCACTTGTTCTCGGCGGTATAATTCTTGCAGGTGTATTATTCCTTTTTATGAAAAATGTAAGAAATATTTTTATAGTGGCAACAACAATGCCATTAAGTTTATTCATATCCATAATTCTTATGTATTTTACAAACCAGACATTTAACATAATGACTTTAAGCGGTCTTGCTATGGGTATGGCCAATGTTATGGATAACTCCATTGTTGTACTTGAAAATATTTCTTTCCACCATCACAGAAAAACGTTTGCATCAAAAGCAGAACTTGTTATTAAAGGTACTGCCGAAATGTGGCAACCTATTTTTGCTTCCACGGTTACAACAATAATAGTATTTTTACCGCTTGTATTTTTGGAACCGGAAATAAGGCAGATGTATGTTCCTTTTGGTTTAACAATAACTTTTGCCTTGGTTGCTTCGGTTATTGCAACTATGTTGTTTATTCCTGCCGAAATTTACAGATGGCAAAAAAAATTCGACTTGGAATTTCAAAGTTGGTATATAAAAGTAAGACATATTTACGGGAAAATTTTAAAATTTTGTTTCAGATGGCAAACTTATGTTTGGCTGTTTACGGTGGTTTTGTTTTTGCTTTCGGCAAAAATTATGATGACCAGAGATTCGGAATTTATGGATGCGGGAAATATTAACACTTTTCGTATAGGTGTTCAGTTTCCGCCGGCAACAAGAATAGAGGTTTCAAATGAAGTTGTTCGAAAAATGGAACAGGCTTTGATGAGTTATCATGATTGGGTTGAAAGAGTTTCTTCAAAAGTTGAAAAACTTCACACATTTGTTGAAGTGACGGTTTACGAAAAGCCTGAAGAATTTAAAGAAGAGTTTAGAAAAAGATTCGGAGAATTTTCTCCGGCATTTGTATATTTTCAAGATTCACAAAGTTCCGCTTCAAAAGAAATTTATGTTGATTTTTACGGACAGGATTACGATACATTGAAACAACTTGCATTTTCGGCTTCCGGAAGATTGCAACAGGTAAAAGGTCTTACCGATGTTAAAATAAGAATGAGAGAAGATGAACCGGAAGTAATTTTAACCGTTGATTATGACAGATTAGCCATTTTCGGCTTAACGACATATTATTTCAGTAACACTTTACATTGTCAGTTAAGAGGTCTTATTGCTACACAGTACAGAACAGAAGGTAAACAAATAGAAACAATTTGCAGATTGTATCCCGACAGTATTACAAATATCGAACAAATACCGTTTATAGGAGTTGTAAATCCGAGGAAAGATGTTGTATATGTCGGACAGGTTACGAATATGTCTCAACTTAAATCCAACCAGGAAATTTGGAGAAAAAACAAAAAAAGATTCATACAGATAAGTGCGAACAGAGCGAAACTAGGTTTAACCTCCGCGGCAGAAAAAATCAAAGCAACTTTAAAAGGTGTTGCTTTTCCTCAAGATTATTCTTTTAATATCTCCGGAGATTATGAAAAAACGGTTAAGAATAGAGGCTCGTTTATGTTGGCCGTTAGTCTTACCGTTATACTTATATTCTTTGTGCTTGCATCTATTTTTGAATCTTATATGCAACCGGCACTTATAATGTTTGCTTTACCTTTAAGTATGATTGGTGTTGCTTTTTCATTGTTTATATTTAAAAAATCTATCAGTTTAGGTGTTTGGATAGGTATTATGATTCTATTCGGTTGTATCGTTTACAGCTCAATTATTATTGTAGATAAAATAAATCAAAGAAGAGTCGGCAGAACAAACTTAATGAGAGTTATTTTTGAAAGCTGTAAAGAAAGGTTAAGACCCGAACTTATAACCATGCTTATGAAAACGTTGGGACTTTTACCAATGGTTTTAAGCAGAGATGAGTCTGCTTCCATGTGGAGAACTTTATCCCTTACGGTTTTGTGCGGAACAATAACGGGAACATTGCTGACTATGTTAATAATTCCTACGGCATATTATGTGTTGGAAGAACCTAAAAAAAGTTTCCACAAGTTTTTTAAATCAATCGGTTTATTATTCTTGTTCGATTTATTTGCTAAAATATTTAAGAAATTTTTAAACAGAGATAAAGAAAATTTTGAAAATATATAATAATTAAAAGCTATAAGCTGTAAGCTTTAAGCTATTATAAGAGAGAAAAACATGAGTTTATTAAGATTACCTGTAGATAGGCCCGTAACAACTGTTATGATATTTTTATCCGTAATTCTTATGGGTGTTATTGCATGGACAAGAATTCCGCAAGAATTGTTCCCTGCAATGGAATATCCGCAAATTACAATCGTTACAAAATACGAAGGAGCTGGACCGGAGGAATCCGAAAAATTAATAAGTAAACTTGTCGAAGAGTCTGCGGGAACCGTTAAAAGAATTAAGCGAGTTTCATCAATATCCAAAGAAGGAGTTTCCATAGTTTCGTGTGAATTCTTGTGGGGAACAAACATGGATTTTGCTTCAATGGATATAAGAGAAAAGATAGATTTAATAAAAGAATCTTTACCTAAAGATGCGTTGGATCCGGTTGTATTGAAATATAATCCTATGCAGGTTGAAGCAATGATTTTGTCGGCGACGTATAAAGATATGCAGCCTACACTGATGCAAATGGCCGATTTAAGAAATACTTTGAAAAAGAATGTTAAAGATGAGTTTGAAAGATTGGATGGAGTTGCAAAAGTAGATTTAAAAGGCGGTGAACAAAAAGAAATTTTGGTTGAGATAGATAAAGGCAGACTTCTTGCTAACCAACTTGCAATAACGGATGTTATTACATCATTGCAGACGGCAAATATAACTTACCCGGCAGGAACAATCAAAGAAGAAAAACATGAATATATAGTAAAAACCGTAGGAGAATTCAAAAATATAGAAGATATAGAAAATCTTTCTTTCGGTAAACAAGATCAACAGGGCGGTTCCGCAAGATACAGAAAAGACAGAACTTATCAGGGTGAGACCGGTGAAAAAATAGTTTATATGAGAGACGTTGCCGATGTAAAAGAGTCTTTGCAAGACAGAAAAGGTATGTCCAGATACAATTTAAAAGATAATATTTCAATTGGAGTATACCCTCAGTCCGGTGCAAATTTAATTAATATGTCGAAATTGGTTCATGAAAAGTTGGAAGATATTAAAGAAAAACTTCCGGAAAACGTCGATATAAAAGTTATTTACGATCAATCAATATTTATTAAACAGTCGTTAACAAGTATATATCAATCCGGGTTACAAGGTATATTATTAACATTTATTCTGCTCTACTTTTTTATGGAAAGTTTTGTAGGTTCCGCAATCATCAATACTGCAATTCCTATCAGCTTATGTGTAACTCTCAGTATTATGTATTTTCAGGGAATAACAATAAACTCAATGTCTTTAGGAGGTTTAACTATCGGTATCGGTATGGTCGTAGATAACGGTAACGTTGTTATAGAAAATATATTGTTGGCACTGCACAGAAATAAAGATTTGCCTAAAAAAGAATGTATTTATAAAGCATCTTCATCTTTGCTTGCGCCTATTTTAAGTTCTACAATTACGACTATTGCTATATTTATACCTTTTATTTTTGTTGCAGGTATGATAGGACAATTGTTTAAACAGCTTGCTCTTACAATTACTTATGCAATGATTGCATCCATATTCTCGGCTATGTTTTTGGTTCCGAGACTTTCGCTTACGGCAAATGTTAAAAATATTTCTATAACAGCGGGAAGAAAAGCCATAGAAGACTATTTTGTTCCTATTTTAAAATCTACATTAAACTTAAAAGCTTTGCCGGTATTTGCTTTTATTTTGTTGTATGCATTGCTTGGTACAATGGTTGTTTATTTTATTCCTAAAGAATTTATGGCAAAATCCGATGAAAGAAGATTTGTATTAAATGTGGCAATGCATCCGGATACTCCTCTTGAAATTACCGATACCGTGGTAAGAAGAATTGAAAAAGCCATATCAAAATACGATGAAGTAAAGGATGTTTCTACAACCGTAGGTTCGACAGGTGAAGATAATAACGGAGGAGGAATAGAAACTTCCGGAAGTTATCAGGCAAGAATAATAACAAACTTAACACCTAAAGGACTATCGACAAATGAAATTGTTGCCGATTTAAGCGATGAAATAAAAAAATGGAATATAAAAGATTTAGATGTTGAATTTATTACACAACAAGGACTTTTCGGATCGGGTATAGGTTCTTCCTCCGGAGTTACTGTTGAGTTAAAGGGTAAAGAGTTGTCAAAACTAAGAGAATATGCCGATAAATTAAAGAGTCAAATGGAAGGCATGTCTCAATTTTACGGTATAAAAGTAGATCCTTCGGACGAAGTTCCGGAATTAAGGCTTACTATAGATAGAGAAAGAGCTTCTTTATTCGGTTTGTCCACTCAGGATATTGCCGCTATGACTCTTGCCGGTATAAAAGGTTTTGTTGCAACGAAATTAAAACTTCCCGATGATGAAATGGATATAAGAGTAAGAATGCAACCTAAAGATAGAGACACATTGGATAAAGTTTTGGAAATGACGGCTTATTCTTCGTGGGGTATGACCATTCAATTGAAACAAATTGCTCAAGCAAGTTTTGTAAAAACTTTGCCCGCAATTAAAAGAATAGAGGGGGAAAGAACATACCTTGTTACGGCAAATGTTAAAGGAAATTTTACTGATGCCGTTGGTGAATTGCAGGAATTATTGGATGATTTGTATAACAATAAAGATGTAAATTCTTTCATTACCGGAGAAATGCTTGCGATGAAAGAAGCTTTGTCTCAGGTATCATTTGCTTTAATATTGGGTGTTGTAATTATTTATATGATATTAGCATCCCAATTTGAATCTTTGTTGCAACCTATAATAGTTATGACGGCCGTTCCTTTAGGTATTATCGGTTCACTTTTAACATTACTTATAACCGGCCAATCAATTAATTCTATTTCGATGTTGGGTATAATAATGTTAGTTGGAAACGTTGTTAATATTTCAATTTTGCTTGTAGACAGGTATAACGATCGTATCATGCAAGATCCTGAAAAATATACGGATATGGTTGAATTAAAACAAATGGTTGTTGCAACCACTTCGGATCATATAAGACCTATTATAATGACGACATTAACAACAGTTGTCGGTCTTATTCCGTTGGCTTTAGGTCTTGGAGAAGGTGCAAAAACCAACCAACCTATGGCTATTGCCGTTTGCGGCGGTTTAACTTTTGCGTTGGGCTTGGCCTTGTTGTTTGTTCCGTTTATTTACTTGTTTTCCAAAGGTATGAAAAACGACAGGGAAGAAGATATTATTTATTAGAATTTTGACTTAGTTTTGTCGTCTTATTGCTTTTTTATTTTTTCTAAGATATTGTAAGTATTCCGAGAAAGGCTTTATTCCTAAATCTTTTTTATTTTTTTTATCATAAATTCTGACAAAAGCTCCGTAACTGTTGGACAATTCTATTTTTTCTAAATTATCAGATACTTGATCGTCAAACCATGCCGATGCGATAATAATATTGTCTGTAGGTGTTACCTTTGTATAAGTTAAAATTTCGGTTTTCAGTATTTTCTTTATTTTATCCAAAGGAGGGGTGGAGTCTTTAAAAACAACATACAGTACTATCGGATAACTTTTATTATATTGTTTTATTTGGACTTGATAATCTTCTCTGTCTATAGTTCGTATATGAGTTCCTGCTTGTGATTTTGAAACTTTTTCGTTTTCAGCAAAACAAAAAACAGGTAATATAAGCAAAGAAATAATAAAAAATTTTTTAATAAAAGAGTTCATTTTAAAATATCCTTTATAAGTTTATTTTCCAAAATATTTTCAACAACCTGTTCGGAAGTTAAATTATCCGTATTTACCGTAAAATCACAATTTTCATAAGCTTTTTGCCTTTTAGACAATAACTTTTTTATTCCTTCAAGCGGATTGTCCATTTGTTTAATTAACGGTCTTGTATTATCTTTACACAATCTTTTAAAAATATGTTCCGGTGAAGCAAATAGATTTATTATTATTCCGTTCTTTTTTAAGTTTTCAATATTTACGGGATTAACTGTTACTCCGCCGCCGCAAGATATAACGGCATCTTCAATATTTGAAATTAAAGCAATTGTTTTAGCTTCAATTTCCCTGAATTTAGTTTCACCGGCTTTTTTAAAAAATTCTTTTATTGAAGTGCCTAATTTCTCTTCAATTATTTGATCCGTATCCAAAAATTTTCTTTTAAGCTTTTCTGCCAAAATTTGTCCGACTGTAGTTTTCCCGGTTCCCATAAACCCGGTTAAAACAATATTTTTCATTATATTATTTGAATCCTTGAGACATAATTTTTATAATTGTTTTTCATGTCTTCCAAACAGTCTCCGCCGAACTTTTCTACCATTGCTCTTGCAAGTTCGAAAGCAACCGCTGCTTCGCCTACAACTCCGGCTGCGGGAACAGCACAAACATCACTTCTGACAGCTTCGGCTTTTTCCGGCTTTTTTGAATCTATATTAACCGATTTTAACGGTTTTGACAATGACGGTATCGGCTTCATTGTACATGTTACTTCAATGTTTTCTCCGTTTGTCATTCCGCCTTCTGTTCCGCCGGCTCTGTTTGTTGTTCTGTAAAACCCTTTTTTATTTGAATAAAAAATTTCATCGTGTGAAACTGATCCCAAAGTGTTTGCAAATTTTGTTCCAAGTCCGACTTCAACAGCTTTTACGGCTTGAATAGACATTAAACTTTGTGCAAGTCTTCCGTCAAGCTTTAAATCCCATTGAGTATGGCTTCCCAATCCTATCGGAACATTTTCCGCTATAACTTTGAATTTTCCACCCAAAGTGTCACCTTTTGAATTTGCTTGTCTTATAACTTGAATCATTTTTTTTGATGCTGTTTTATCCGGGCATCTTACAAAAGACATTTCCGCCAAATGTTGAATTTGAGATTTGTCTATATTTGAAAGTTTTGCTGAAACTTTTCCTATGGTTTCAACATAAGAATAAATATTTATTCCAAACTCTTTTAATAATTCTCTGCAAACGGCACCTACCGCAACTCTTGCGGCAGTTTCTCTTGCAGAAGCTCTTTCCAAAATGTTTCTGAAATCGTCAACACCGTATTTCATAAGCCCGGCTAAATCGGCATGTCCGGGTCTCGGCTTGCGTAAATGTTTTCCGTCTATATCTACACTTGTGGGTGACATTACCGATTGCCAATTTTCCCAATCTCTGTTAAAAATAAAAAGAGTTATCGGAGAACCCATTGACTTTGCATATCTTACTCCGGACAGGATATGAACCTGGTCTGTTTCTATGTTCATCCTTTGTCCTCTTCCGTAGCCTTTTTGCCTTCTTGCAAGATCCACATCAATATCTTCGCTGTTTATATTAAGACCTGCCGGAATACCTTCAAGTATTGCCAATATTCCTTGTCCGTGTGATTCGCCTGCCGTTGAAAATCTTAACATTTTATATCTCCCCAAAATTATCTTATTGCCTGTATTGCACTATGTACATTTGCTACGCCGATAATTTCAATTTTACCTTTATAATTTAAACTTTTTAAATTGCTTTTTGGGATAATTGCTTTTTTAAATCCCAACTTTTCCGCCTCGGTTAATCTTTCTCTTATTTGAGAAACTGCTCTTACTTCACCTGCAAGTCCGACTTCACCGAATATAACGGTTTTATCAGGACAAACAACCCCGTTATTTGCGGAAGCTATCGCACAAGCTATAGCTAAATCTGAAGCTGTTTCTTTAATCTTTATACCGCCTACAACATTTATAAATACATCTTGATTATCGAGCGGAATACCGATTCTTTTTTCAAGAACGGCAATAATTATTATTACTCTGTTCAAGTCGTATCCGGAAACCATTCGTCTTGGAAGTCCGAAATTTGTCCTTGCAACAAGAGATTGAATTTCTATAAGTAACGGTCTTGTTCCTTCAATTGAAGACGTTACAACATTGCCTGCAACGGTATTTGAATTTTCACTTAAAAAAATCAGTGACGGATTTTCCACTTCTCTTAAGCCGTCGGCCTTCATTTCAAATATTCCTATTTCGCTTGTAGGGCCGAATCTGTTTTTGTATGCTCTTAAAATTCTGTATATTTGTTGCTTTTCGTTTTCAAAATATAAAACCGTATCAACAATATGTTCCAAAATTCTGGGACCGGCCAAATCTCCGTCTTTAGTTACATGTCCCAATATAAAAACCGTTATATGTTGAGATTTTGCTATCCTCAACAATTCCGCAGAACATTCTCTGACCTGTCCTACGGATCCGGGAGCGGATGTGAATTCCGGATGATATGTTGTTTGTATTGAATCTATAACCAAAAATTTCGGTTGAATTTTGTTTACGGCGGAAACTATATTTTCAAGATTTGTTTCAGAAGCTAAAAAAATATTATCCTTTGAAATATTCAATCTTTCTGCTCTTGATTTCACCTGTGAAAGAGATTCTTCTCCGGATATATACAACACGGTTCCTGTTTTAGAAAGAGCTCCTGAAACTTGTAACATTAAAGTTGATTTTCCGATACCGGGCGCACCGCCGAGCAATGTAAGAGACCCCGGAACTATTCCGCCGCCTATCATGTGGTCGAATTCTTTTATTCCGGTTTTTATTCTTTCAAAACTTTTAACGGTAACATCACTTAAAGGAAATGTTCCCGAAGAAAATCCTGTAAGTTGTCTTGTTGATTGGTTTGACGATAAAATCGGTTCTTGCTTTTCTTCGACGAAAGTATTCCATTTTGAACATCCGGGACACTTTCCCAACCATTTCGGGGATTCATAACCGCAACTTTGACATACAAATATTGTTTTAATTTTTTTAGATTTCACAAAACTGTACTAGATTTATTAAAGTATAAAATTCTTATATGGAAAGAGCCGGCAAATAATAATCGCAGATTTTTCTATACCTCAATATCTCTATTCCTCCGTTTTCCGTATTTCTACTTTGAGCTTGCAGCGGCAATGCCCGCCACTCCGAATATGCTTGCAAGGTCTTCATCGGTAACTTTAAGCTTGATATACGGCATAACATTTGTTTTTGTAAGTGTATCTTCAACTTGAACACCGACATATAACCATTTGAAAATGCCAAGTCTTGCACCGAGCACAACATTAGGTTTATCCTTATCCGGATCATCTTTTTTAGCAGTTTCCGTTCTAAATATAGCTTCGGCATTAATATATAATTTTCTCATCGGACCGTATATTTTATCAAACGGTGACCAACCTACACCCACGCCGCCCTTACTTCTCATAACACCGCCGTAAGCTTCAAGATTTTCTGACCTGAAACCTATAAGAGCATCAATCTTGTTCAAATTATTTCTTTCAAATTCGTCATCTTCGTTGGTATAATTACCGATATTGTTTATACCGATATAATAGAATTTGTGATTATTAGGCCTGAATCTGATACCGAAATCGTTACGATATTTTTCGTTTCTTGTATCAAATCTGCCCATGTATTCCCAATCAATTTCAAGTTTCTTTGTTCTGGATACAAATTCTTGTAATTGTTCAACGGTAACTTTAATATCGCCGACAGTATCTTTAAGTTTTTCTGCCATTTCTTCATCATTTATGAGTTTGGCTATTGTACCGTCACCTTCGTTTATCTTGGTTACAATTTCATCAATCTTACCGGAAACCTTTTTAAGTTCAAGAACAATATCTCTAATATCTTGTTTGTTTTGTTGAGTTACACTATATAAATCGGAAGAAAAGTTCTTAAAGTTATCTATAACTTGCCCTATTTGTTTTTCTTTATCCGCAATAGTTTTACTTACTTTTTTAAGATTTTCCACCGTATCATAAAGGTTTTGGAAGAAATCTTTATTTAAACTGTTGGAAGCATTACCCAGAACTTCGTCAACTTTTTTTACCGCATTTTCTATTAATTCTTCAAGAGAAGCTCCTTTGGCGGTGTTGATTGTTTGTCCGTGATCTATAATTTTGTTTCCGGGTGTTCCGGGATTAATCTCTACATATTTTGTTCCTATTATACCCATAGAAACGATTTTTGCTGTGGCATCGGAATATAATTTTACTTTTCTGTCTATTACAAGAACAACTTTAGCTTTACCTTCTTCCAAAACAATATCTTTTATATTCCCTATATCAACACCGGAAATTTTCACTTTAGCCTTTTTTGGCAGCCCGGCGGTATTATCAAAATAGGTATTAACGATATATTTTGAAGTTAAGCTGTAATTGCCGAGAAGCATTATGGTTAAAAGTACGGCTATTAAGCCTATGGTTACAAATATTCCAAGTTTTAATTCGTTAGACACAATATCCCCTTTAAAAATTACTGTATTGTAAAAGTTGTTTCAACAGGTATAGGTCCCACACTTGAACCGTCAACAAACTGTTTCAACATTTTATCATTAGTTGTTTTAGGATTAGCAATTGTTTTTTTTAATTTTTCTACAGTTCCTTCAAAAATTATTTCACCCAAATACAACATTATTATTCTGTCCGCTATTTTATAAGCAGAATTCATATCGTGAGTTACAACAATAGATGACACTTTTAATTCTTTTTTTAAGTGAATTATAAGTTCACCTATAACATCCGACATTATCGGATCAAGTCCGGTGGTAGGTTCATCATAAAAAATATATTTCGGCTGGTAAGCGATTGCTCTTGCCAACCCCACCCTTTTCTTCATTCCTCCGCTCAGTGCGGAAGGTTTTAACTTCTCTATATCGGAACTTAATCCAACCATATTTAAACAGGAAGAGACTCTTTTTTTTATTTCCTGTTCTTTTAAGTTTGTAAGATTTTTCATTCCGAAGGAAACATTTCCTTCTATTGTCAAAGAGTCGAACAGTGCGGCTTCCTGAAACACAAAACCAATCTTTTTTTGAACTTCTCTAAGATTTTTCTTAGAGGTTTTTGTTAAATCTATATCGTCAATAATAATTTTACCGGAATCGGGTCTTATAAGTCCTACAAGATTTTTAAGCAGAATACTTTTGCCTGTTCCCGAACCGCCTATTATAACAAGTGTTTCGCCGTCTTTAAGTTCAAAACTTACGCCCTTCAACACTTTTTTAGTTTCAAAAGATTTATACAAATTTTCAACCTTTATCATATTCGAATATTTTATAATTTTTATATTGATTTTCCAATATGTTAACAAAAAACGGGAAGAGTTTAAACAGTTATAAAAACGAAGGAACGAAAAGATTTTTCTTTCCGTTCCTGTAATTAATTATGTAAATTATAAATTATCTTTATTTCTTTTCTTCAACTTTAGGTTTTTCTTCTGTTTTGGGAGTATCACCTTTAGCAACTTCGTCCGCATAATTCATTTGTAAATTGGAAATTGTATCTTCCAACAGTTTTTCTTCGGTTTTTGTTAAGTTACCTTTGGTTTTATCCTTTAACATCAAAAGCATATCAATAGTTACTTGAGCGGATTTTAAATCTCTGTGAATTTTTCCGTCCATTTGGCTGGGAATTTTGCCCATTTGTTGCCAACATGCAGATGCAAACATAGATATTAAACTGAACAAATGTTGATTAAGTTCCTTTGGATCCATTTTTATCTCCTTAAAAAATCGCTTTGCGATTTTGATGTATAGATGTATGGAGGTACGGATGAATGAAAACTGCAAAAACTGTTTTTTTGCTGTTGTCGTTTCTATACTTCTATTCCTCTATCCTTCCATGTCTCAAATTTTCAAAAATTAAATTTAATTTTTGAAAAATTTATCTACCGTAATTTGTATTCTCTTTAATACTTCATCTTTTCCCATAACTTCCATCATATGGAAAAGGCTCGGTCCTTGTGTTCTTCCGGAAATTGCGACTCTTATAGGATGGAACACTTTACCGTTACTGAAACCCAACTCCACTGCTAAATCTCTTGCATATTTTTCAAGAGCTTCAGGTGAAAAATCCTGTTGGGTAGGCAACCTTTTTAAACATTCATTCAACACAACTTTTGAACTGTCTTTTTTTGTTTCCGATAACAAAACTTTTGATACGGCTTGTTCATCAAAAGACAATTCTTTAAAGAAGAAATCTACTAACCCCGGAATATCTTTTAACAATTTTATTTTTTCATGCTCCAAAGATATAGCTTTTTTAAGTAATTCTCTGTCCCAATCTTTTATTAAATCCTGTTGGTTTGTATATTCTATCCAATCTATAAACAAATCGTAAATTTCCTGATCTGATTTATTCCTGACATATTCTCCGTTCATCCACAACAATTTTGAAGGATCAAATGTTGCAGGGCTTGAATTACATCTGTCTAATGAAAAGTTTTCTATTAAACTGTTACCGAAAAACAATTGTTGGCTGTCTTCTGTTGACCATCCCAAAAGTGCTAAATAGTTTATTAAAGCATCTTGCAAATAACCTTCTTTTCTGTATTCGAGAACCGAAGTGTGACCGTGTCTTTTTGAAAGTCTTGCACCGTCGGAACCGAGTATCATGGACAAATGTGCAAATGTCGGAGGTTCCCAACCTAAAGCTTTAAATATGTGAATTTGTCTCGGTGTATTGGAAATGTGGTCGTCACCTCTGATTACATGAGTCATTTCCATTAAATGGTCATCTATTACGCAAGCGAAATTGTATGTAGGCACACCGTTGGCTTTCATTAAAACAAAATCGTCAAGCAAAGCATTTTCAAAACTTACATGCCCTCTAACGATATCGTCAAACTCTATCTTTCCTTCTTTTGGCATTCTAAATCTTATAACGGCGGTTCTTCCCTGCTTTTCATATTCTTCTTGTTGCTCTTTTGTTAAGTTTGCACAATGTCCGTTATATTTCGGAGGCTGTTTTGCAAGTCTTGCCTGTTCTCTCATTTTTTCCACTTCTTCCGGAGTGCAGTAACATTTATATGCATAACCTTTTTCAAGCAATATGTCTATATATTTTTGATATATTCCCTGCTCTTTTCTTTTCATTTGATAATATGGAGCATACTTTTCAAGCTCGTTTCCCGGACCTTCATCCCAGTTGAGTTTTAACCATTTCATTGCATTTATGATTATACCCGTTGAAGCATCGGTTGATCTTGCTTCATCGGTATCTTCTATTCTAAGTATAAAAGTTCCTTTTTCTTTTTTTGCATAAAGATAATTGAACAATGCAGTTCTTACTCCGCCGATATGTAAATCACCTGTCGGTGAAGGTGCAAATCTTACTCTGACCATTTTCTTCTCCCAATAACCTAAAAATTGTTTTTATAATTTTCATATTATATCAAATATTATTTAAATAGTTTAATTTATGTTAAAATATTTGGGGGTGAAACTTTTTTAATGCTTATTTTGTCTAAAAGTTGTACAATATATTTTATAAAAGGGGAGGGTATGAAATGAAAAATATAAAATTAATAGTTACATTATTTTTAATGTTTGCATTACCTGTAGCTTCTTTTGCCGGACGGGGCCATGGCAGTACACCACCGAGACCGGCAAACCATGGCAGTTATCACGGACATGCTCGTCCGGCACATCATGGTCATCATGGTCATTACAGACCTCACTATTACCACGGTTATTATTATGGCAGGAACTATTATTATACAAGAGATGCTTTTTGGACATTTTTAGGGTTTTCCGCATTAACGGCTGCTGCGGTTGCTGCAAGTAATTCTTCGAAAAGGAAAAAAGAAAAAGTAATAGTTGTTGAAAAGGAAGCGGAGCAGGAAGATTTAACTCTTACGGCAGCACAACAAACTAAATTACAAAAATTGTTTGATGATAACAGAGACTATATTGCAAAGTTAAGAAGCGAAAAGGATTTGAAAACAACTGCTTTGGAAAAAGAAAGAAACAAAGCAAAACCGGATGAAGCAACGATAGCCGGTTTAGAAAATGAAATTTCGCAGTTATCAATGAACATCTTCAGGGTTACTCAAAATACGAAAAAGCAGATACAAACAATACTTACTCCTGCACAATATGAAGAATATGAAGATGTAAGACTCTAAACTTGTATAATTTACAATCTATAATAACAAAAAAACGGGAAGAAAAATCTTCCCGTTTTTTTATATATTAACTGAAAAGTAAATAATCTGTGTTGTAACACAGTATAAATTTAAAAGATAACCCCGAATTAATATATGATTTTGTTTAAAGGATATTCTATAATTCCTTCCGCGCCTGCTCTTTTAAGTGCAGGAATAACTTTTTTTACTATATTTTCTTCAATGATAACTTCCAATGCTATCCAGTTTCCGTCACTTAAATTTGAAATTGTAGGTTTTCTTAATGCAGGCAATATTTTCTCTACTTCAGGCAACTTTTTAAAAGGTATGTTCATCTTTAATCCCACCATACCTTCCGCATTTAATGCACCTTTTAAAAGTATTGAAAGATTTTCTATTTTTTCTCTTTTCCAAGAATCTTTCCATGCGGAATTGTTTGCGATGAGTCTTGTAGTTGAAGTTAAAATTTCTTCTACTATTCTTAAATTGTTTGCTCTAAGCGAAGAACCGGTTTCGGTAAGTTCTACTATGGCATCAACAAGTTTACCGGCTTTAGCTTCCGTTGCTCCCCATGAAAATTCTATATTTGCTTTAACTTTATTTTTTGCAAAATATTTTTTTGTATAGCTCAAAAGTTCTGTAGCTATTCTTTTACCTTGTAAATCTTTTATACTCTTTACTTTTGAATCGTTGGGAACCGCCAATACCCATCTTACAGGTCTGAACCCGGATTTTGCATATTTTAGTTCGCAAACTTCTTTTACTTTTGCACCTGTTTCACATATCCAATCAAATCCTGTAAGACCGGCATCAAATACACCGTCCTGAACATATTTCGCCATTTCCTGTGATCTTACAAGCATTATTTCCAATTCGTCATCATTACTTGTAGGGAAATATGATCTTGAAGAAACGGATATTTTTATTCCGGCTTTTTTAAATAATTCAATGGTTGAATCTTGTAAACTTCCTTTAGGAAATCCTAATCTTAATTTTTTCACTTTATTCTCCTTTACCAATAATTAAATCTTTTTTTTCAATCTTTAAATTCGGAATATATTTGCCGAATATCGGCAAAACTTGTTCTGACAAATTTGATATATAAGATGTGGTTTTTGTCTCAGTCGGGTTTACATAACCGTTAAATGCGGGAATTACAACATTTGCGGTTAAAATAAACCATATAAAAACACTTAAACATGCACCGGCCAACTTATCGAATATCGACAAATATAAAAACTTGGCAACTTTAAAAATAAAAAGCCCGGCCAAATATACTATGAGTGCAGCAGCAAAAAAAATAAAATAATAATTTATTCCGAACTGATACGGATAGTTTTCCGCTAATACTATAGCACAAAAACCTGCTGCAACCGCAAAAAAACTTTTTATTATACCTGCATAAAAACCTATGTACAACAAAATCACTAACAATAAAAAAATAGTAACATTTATTAAAATATTTAACATGCTTTGTGTATTATTATACCGCTTGCCAATTTCGGGAAAAAATAAGTGGATTTTTGCGGCATATTTTCATTGTTTAATGCAATTTCTTTTATTGATTCTACCGGTGTTGCGGGAACCAATATTGCAATTTTTTTTGTTTTTTTAGCAAGCGAAATTGCTTCTTTTTCATCTTTAACATAAACATATTTGTCAGCCGTAACTTGTTCTTTCGGTATAAGAATGTTATGTAAAATACTTACTCCCAAATTCCTGAATGCGGAACAATTTTTCGGCATGGCTTTTTTTAACAATGTTTCGTTTTTTATAACTAAAGTTCTGCACTTACCGTCTTTAAATAACAAGATAGGTTGAATTTTAGCTTTTTGAAGTTTATAAAAATCTTTTTGAGGTAACACATTAAAATATTTTTCAATATTTTGTTCCAGGTTTTTCGGTTCTTCTATAACTCTGTGTGTAGGCCAAATAGAAATTCCGCTGTCTTCCATAGGGCACAAATATGCAAGAACATACCCGTATTCGTTTTTATCGGAAAACTTTTTATCTTTACCTTTTATATATTGCAAATAGTTCCAAGAAGTTTCATATCTGTGGTGACCGTCCGCAATAAATGTTTTTTTGCTTTTCAATGAACTTTCTACTTCTTTTATTATTTTTTCATCGTCTATAACCCACAACTTATGAGCGGTTTTTTCTTTATCCGTTGCAACTGAAGCAGGTTTCTTTTTTGAAATTTTTTTGCATAAATTAACAATTTTTTTCTTGTCATCATTAAACAACAGGAAAATAGGACTTAAATTTGCTTTAACCGCTTTTAACAAACTGAGCCTGTCTGCTTTCGGCTTAGAAAGAGTTTTTTCGTGAGCTTTTACTGCTCCGCCGTGCGGGTTTTCAATTTTTAGTGCCGCAAAAAAACCTCTTCTTGTCATTTTTTTGCCGTGATCTACAAATGCTTGTTCATAGAAATATAAAGCAGGTTTTGTATCCTGTAACAAAACATTTTTTGCTAACCATTCTTTGAACAAAACATTTGCTTGAGCATACTTATTCCTTTTACCTTTAGGATCAGACAGTTCCAATTGAACCATATTATATTTAGATTTTGCTTTCAATTTCTTCTTTTCTTCCGGACTTATTACATCATAAGGAGGGCAAATTTCGTTTGTTATGTTTGCTTTTGAATACCTTACACCGTTAAATGCTTTTATTATAGCCATTTTTAATGCTCCTGTTTTTAAAATACTATTGATTTTACATAATATTTCGGTATATTGTCAAAAAAATGAATAATTTGTAAAAATTCGGTAAAAATTATTTTTTTTATTGCAGTTATTTTCTCTAAATGGTATACTTAAAATGTATGAAAAGCATCTTAAAATGTGTTTTAGCTTTTTTTGTTTTCTTTTCAATGGTAGATTTGTCGGCAATAAATCTATTGAGCAGTTTTAATTTTGATACAAAATCCACCGCAATATCAATGTCTGAAGTTGTAAAGGTGCAATACGATTTGTTGCAACAAACTAAAAGCGTTGTCGCTAATGTATGTAATAATATAGCAAAAGATGTTGAAATTTTATTAGCTCCTGCTCAAGTAAACAAAATATTTTTTGATGCAGATAAAGCAGAAACAAGAATACGGACGGAAAACTGTTTTAATTATGTAAAACTTGTGTTACCTGTATTTGTTTCCGGTATAAGTTATGTTTTAAAGGATATTAAAGTTCCGTTGTTTTTCTTTTTGTTTGTATTTATATTTTTATTACGATATTTGGGGCTTTTATTCACGTTTGGCGGGATAACTATGTCTACACGGTATAAAAAGGCATATAGCATGTAAAAATGCTATATGCTTTTTTTATTATAAAGAGGAAATGATGATAAAAAACTTTTTGAAGAAAAATTTTAATTCAATAAAAATCTGTGCCGTTTTTACGACCGTATGTTTTTTGGTATCTACATTGGGTGCAAACCTTTATACAATACCTGTGGCCGAAAATACAAATCAAAAGTA
>JAFXSD010000017.1 GCA_017525905.1 Elusimicrobiota bacterium
AAAAAAATGGAACAAGGTATGGCAACACCTGTTGTTATTACTGTATATGAAGACAGATCATTTACATTCATAACAAAGATGCCTCCGGTTCCTGCATTGATAAAAAAAGCTGCAAAAGTTGCAAAAGCTTCAGGCGTTCCTAATAAAACTAAAGTTGGTTCTATTACGAAAGCCCAAGTAGAAGAAATTGCAAAACAAAAAATGCCTGACTTAAATGCTATTGATTTGGAAGGTGCAAAATTGATGGTTGAAGGTACGGCAAGAAGTATGGGAATAGAAATAAAACAAAAATAATTATAGGTTATAAGTTTAAGCAACAACGACAAAACCCATAACCCTATAACCCATAAACTTATAAACTAAATAAAGTGGGAGCTGTTTTTAGAACGGCGAACGAACCACAGGAGAATTAAAATGGCAAAAAGATTAAAAGAATTATCAAAATTAGTAGATGCAAACAAACTTTATTCTGTTGAAGAAGCAGCAGATTTAGTAAAACAAACAGCAAAGGCAAAATTTGACGAATCTGTAGAAGTTCACATTCGTTTGGGAATAGATCCTAAACAAAGTGATCAAATTGTTAGAGGAACTGTTTTGTTACCTAACGGTATCGGTAAAACAAGAACCGTTTTTGTTATAGCTAAAGGCGAAAAACAAACCGAAGCTGAAAAAGCCGGTGCAGATAAAGTCGGTTCAACAGATTTAATTGAAGAAATATCTAAAGGTGACTTAAATTTTGATGTTTTGGTTGCAACACCTGATTGTATGAAAGATTTAAGTAAAGTTGCAAAAATATTAGGTCCTAAAGGTTTGATGCCAAACCCGAAATCGGGAACAGTTACATTTGATATCGGTAAAACAGTTCAAGAATTAAAGAAAGGTAAAGTAGCATATAAAAACGATTCTTTCGGAATAGTTCATTGTTCCGTAGGTAAAGCTTCTTTTGAAAAAGATAAATTAGTGGAAAACATAAAGACTTTAGTAAGTGCGGTTTTGAAAGCAAAACCTTCAGCAGCAAAAGGTCAATATGTTAAAAGTATTTCAGTTTCTTCAACAATGGGGCCTGGAATATATATAGATCAAAATTCAAAGATGTAGTTTTTATAAAGTTTAAAATTATAAAAACAAGAAGACATCAAAATTAGTCTTCTTGTTTTTATGTTTTAAAAGAAAGTTGTAAAAGTAAGAGTGTGTGTTATGAAGAAAATAAAACATATATTATCAATATACGATTTAACATCAAAAGAGATTTGGAACATTATTCAATCTGCCGTAAAATTGAAAAAGCAAAAAAAATCAAAGTTTCAATTGAAAGGTAAAGTTATAGGTTTAATATTTGAAAAACCTTCCACAAGAACAATGGTTTCTTTTTCCGCCGCTATGTGTCAGGAAGACGGAACACCGTTGAATCTTGATATAAAAAAATTGCAAACGACAAGAGGCGAATCCGTTTATGATACCGCACATGTTTTATCAAGATATTTGGATGCTATAGTTATAAGAGCTTTTAAACACAGCTATTTGGAAGAATTTGCAAAATATTCGTCAATACCGGTAATAAACGCTTTAACGGATGCGGAGCATCCTTTACAAATATTAGCGGATTTGATGACGATAATAGAAAAATATAAAATCAAGAATTTGAAACAGTTGCAAAAATTAAAAATTTCTTTCGTCGGAGATGCAAACAATGTTGCAAATTCATGGCTTGCTGTATCTGCGGTTTTGGGACTTAACTTTTTATTGTTGGGACCTAAAAAATATGCACCGAACAAAAGATTGTTGGAAAAAGCTTTGACCGTAGGAAAAACAACAAAAGCAAATATTAAAATAAGTGATAATATCGAAGATGTAAAAGGTTCCGATGTTATTTATACGGATGTTTGGATTTCAATGGGAGAAGAAAAAGAAACCGTTGAAAGACATAAAGCTTTTGTAAAGTATCAAGTAAATGATAAGTTACTTTCAAAAGCAAACAAAAATTGTATAGTGTTGCATTGTCTTCCGGCTATAAGAGGTGAAGAAATAACGGCCGAAGTTATGAATAAACAGGAAGATAATATATTTGAACAAGCGGAAAACAGATTGCATATACATAAAGCTGCAATCATTTATTTAATAAAATAGTTTATTGTTTAGCAATTTTTTAATTTGAAAAAAGTATAAAAAAAATATATACTTAACAAATCAATCTTTGCTCCGAAAGGGGCTGAGCTGTTGTTAAACAACAGAAATCCAAAAAGGGGGTAGTATCAATGAGTTACGAATGTACTTTCATTTGTTCTCCGGAACTAGATTCTACAAAAGTAGAAGACTTAGTTGTAAAAGTTTCAAAAATAATTGAAACTGCTGACGGAAAAATCAAAAATCTTCAACAATTAGGAAAGAAAAAACTTGCTTACAACATCAAGAAATTCCGTGAAGGAAATTATGTGTATGTTGAGTTTGATGCCAACGGTTCAGTTGTTCTTTCATTGGAAAACTTTTTTAAAGTTAACGATGATGTTATCAGATTCTTAACCGTAAAAGTTGAACCTAAGAAAAAAGTTGTGAAAAAAGCTAAAGCTGTTGAAGCAAAAAAAGAAGCAGCAGCTGAAGTTACAGCACCTGTTGAAGAAAAGAAAGAAGAAGATAAAAAAGAGGAAGTAGAAAATGCAGAATCAAGTATATCAGATACCACAACAAAATAGTGTTATTTTAGTTGGTAGATTAACCAGAGATCCTGAATTAAAAAGAACAACTACATCAAAATCCGTTTGCAGATTTGATATAGCAATGAGCAGCAGAATAAAAGATCAGGTAACCGGTGAATGGCGAGATTCCGACCCTACTTTCGTTCCTATAATCGTATGGGGAGATCAAGCTGACAGATGCAACGACAGATTAAAAAAAGGTATGCCGGTTTATGTTGAAGGCAGACTTAGAAGTAACAGTTGGCAGTCAGCCGATGGAACAAAAAGATCAAGACTTGAAGTTGTTGCTTCAAGAGTTCAATTTTTGGTAAGAATTGATGCACAGTCGGCTCAACAGACAAAGTCTGTTGAAGGAGCAGAAGCGGAATATGTTTCCGATAGTACAGTTATAGATGATGAAGAAGTTCCGTTTTAAAATTTTGGAGGAATAAAAAATGTCAATAGAGAAAAAAAATACACATCCTGCCGGAACGAAACCTGCCGGTAAGTTCAGAAAGGGTGGAATGATGAAAAGAAAAGTTTGCCGTTTTTGCACGGATAAAATAGAAATAGATTATAAAAATGTAAGTCTTTTAAGAACATTTGTTACAGAAAGCGGAAAAATTCTTTCCGGTAATGTTACAGGCACATGTGCAAAACATCAAAGAGAATTATGTAAGGCGATAAAAAGAGCAAGAATGTTGGCTTTATTACCGTTTTCGGCAAATTAGTTTTATTGGAGGAAATAAATGAAAGTTATTTTAAGATCGGATATAACAAATGTAGGAAGACAAGGTGAAATAAAAGAAGTTGCTGCAGGTTTTGCAAGAAACTATTTGTTGCCTAAAAAACTTGTTATGGAAGCAACTCCTCAAAATATGAAAATTTGGGAAAGAGAAAAATCAAGACTTGAAAAAGAAAGAGAAGAAATTATCAATAATGCTAAAATTGTTGCCGAGAAAATTGAAAAAGCTGAGTTTTCAATTAAAGTTAAACTCGGTGAAAACGGAAAAATTTTCGGTTCAATAACAACGGCACATTTGGCAAAATTGTTTGCAGAACAAGAATTTAATATTAACAAACACGATATATTGTTGCCTGCACCTATAAAAGAAGTAGGTAAAGTAACGGTAAATGTAAGATTACATCCTGAAGTAATAGCAAAAGTTAATATTGATGTAGTTGAAGAAAAGAAATAAGTATTTAAAGCATCAAATAACAAATATAAAACGGAAAGATTTTTACGGTCTTTCCGTTTTTATTTTTTATACTTAAATTTTAGCTTGTTTTTTCTTGATTTTTTGTTAATTATTGACTATAATTTTTTTCTACATAAGATATCGAAAATTTATTTTTTCCCGGTTGTAAACGTAAAAAGGAGAAGTATTTAATGCCAAAAGATTTAGAAAGGAAAACACCGCCGCAATCGATAGATGCCGAGATGGCTTTATTAGGTGCAATGCTTATAGAAAAAGATGCAATAATAAAAGCTATGGAACTTATAAGAGAAGATGATTTTTATAAAGAAGTACATAAACTTATTTTCGGTGCAATAAAAGAATTAAGCGACAGAGAAGTTGCCGAACCTGTTACCGTATCCAACAGATTAAAGACAAACAAACTTTTTAATGATGTCGGCGGTATAAAATATTTGTTTAGTTTAATAGATGCTGCACAAACGGCAGCAAATGTGGAATATTATGCAAATATAGTAAAAGATAAATCCATATTGAGACAAATAATAACTGTCGGTTCAAATATGGTCACGGATGCTTTTTCCGAATATTCACCTTCGGAAACAATTTTGGACGATGCACAAACTGTATTGTTTAATATATCAAAACAAAACAATGCAACCGATTTTTCCACGCCGGAAGAATTGGTTCCTTCGGTAGTATCAAAACTTGAAAACCTGTACAAAGACAGAAATGATGTTCCCGGCCTTAGAACCGGTTTTACGGAATTGGATAAAATGACGGCAGGTCTTCAACAATCCGAACTTATTATTATTGCGGGAAGACCGTCAATGGGTAAAACAGCATTTGCACTAAACATTGCGGAAAATGTTTCGGTGACTTCAAAAGATCCTCATTCGGTAGCAATATTTTCTTTGGAAATGTCAAAAGAAGCTTTGATGATGAGATTTTTGGCTTCCGTTGCACAAGTCAGCGGACAAGATTTAAGACAGGGCAAATTTAAAAATTCGGATTGGCCGAAACTCACTACGGCAATATCCAAAATAGGTAAAGCTCCCATGTATATTTGTGATGCAGATATGAGTTCCGTAGAAATAAGGGCGACCGCAAAAAAACTTGCAACAAAACTTGAAAAGCAAGGCAATCCTTTATCTTTAATAATTATAGATTATTTGCAGTTAATAAGAGGAACAGGTAACGGTAAAAGATACGAATCCAAACAAATAGAAACTGCGGAAATTTCAAGGTCGTTAAAAGCATTGGCAAAAGATTTGAATGTTCCCGTAATTGCACTTTCGCAGCTTTCAAGACAAACCGAACAGAGAGGCAAAGATAAAAGGCCTATGCTTTCCGATTTAAGAGATTCCGGAGCAATCGAACAGGATGCCGATGTAGTAGCTTTTGTTCACAGAGAAAGTTACTATAAAGATAAAGGTCAGGATTTGGATCCTGCAACGCAAAATGATGCTGAAATAATAATAGCAAAACAAAGAAACGGTCCTGTAGGAACGGCACATCTTTTATTTGAAGGTAACTATACAAAATTTTATAATAAAGATTTTAGCAGCAGTGCACCAACATCTATGGAGGAACATTAATGAAGGAACAACCACCATCATCTTTTTTTAGACCAACTTGGGTAGAAATAGACAAAAGTGATTTTTTGTTTAATTTAAAAAAGATAAAGGAGTACTTAAAAAGCGATACAAAAGTTCTTGCAGTTATAAAATCGAATGCTTACGGGCACGGCGGAATAGAACTTGCAAAAGAAGCCGTAAAAGCCGGAATTTACGGTATAGGTGTTTCTTCTATAGAGGAAGGTATTTCTTTTAGAAAGGCGGGAATTAAAGCTAAAATTTTAGTGTTTGGAAGCGGTTATCCTTTGGAATATTTATCGGTAGCAACTTTTTGGGATTTAATACCCACAATATCAAGTTTGCAGGGGTTACATGAACTTTCAAACCTTGCCAAAAAGTTTCAAAAGAAATTGGAGTTTCATTTAAAAGTTGATACCGGTATGGGAAGAGTTGGTGTTATTGCAGGTGAAAATACAAACATTATATTACAAAAAATAGTTAATATGCCCGAAATAAAAATGTCGGGTATGTACACACATTTTGCCGTAGCAGACACAAATTTAACATATACGGAAAATCAATTAAGTAAATTTAACGAAGTTGTAAAATATGCAAAAAGTTTGGGATTAAAATTTATTGCACATGCGGCAAATACGGCTGCATTAATCAGCAGTAAAAAAACCCATCTTGATATGGTTAGACCGGGAATAGGTTTATACGGTTTGTCTCCGTTTGAACACACTCAACAAAAATTGAAACTAAAACCTGTTCTTACATGGAAAACCAAAATTATATATTTGAAAAAAGTTCCTTCGGGTTTTTGCGTAAGTTACGGAAGAACATTCGTTACAAACAAAAATTCCGTTATCGCAACTGTTCCTGTAGGATATGCCGACGGTTACGGAAGAGTGTTGTCTAACAAAGCCGATGTCTTGGTTAGAGGGAAAAAATGTCCTGTCGCCGGAAGAATCACAATGGATATGATGATGATAGATGTTACCGATGTTAAAGGTGTGAGCATAGGTGACGAAGTTGTATTGTTGGGAACGCAAGGTAAAGAAACAATTAAAGCCGAAGAGTTGGCAAAATTACAAAATACAATAAGTTATGAAGTAACTTGTTCAATTTCTCCGAGAGTTCCAAGAATTATAGTTTAATAAAAACATGAAAGAACAAATTTTAAAAGTTCCATTTGCTAAAAGGTTAAAAGACAATATAAAAGGTCTTGGAACAGCTTCACAGTTAGTTGTAGATACTTTTGTCTGCATAATCAAAGGGCAAATAAATATCAAGAATACAATAATACAGATGGTGGAAGTAGGATATATGTCATTTCCTATCATACTTCTAACATCTTTTTTTGTCGGCATGGTTTTAGCTTTGCAGGTAGGTTCTGCTACGGCAAATCTTTTTAATGAACCCGTTTATATCGGTATGATTACAGGGTATTCTTTGGTAAAAGAATTGGGACCTGTTTTAACCGCTGTTGTTATTACCGGCAGAGTAGGTGCTGCAATAACGGCGGAAATAGGAACAATGAAAGTTACCGAACAAATAGATGCATTATACACTTTGGGAACAAATCCGATTAGATATTTGGCAGTTCCGAGATTTATAGCTTGTATATTGATGTTGCCTTTGCTTGTTGCCATATCGAATATTGTTGGTACTTATGGCGGTCTGCTGGTATCTTATTTAACTTGGAACATACCTTCAACTGTTTATATGGGCGACATTTTGGATGTTATGACGCTTCAAACATTTCTTCACGGTTTTATAAAATCTTTTTTCTTTGCGGGAATACTTGTAACGGTGGCATGTCATAAAGGATTTCAATGTTCCGGCGGTGCCGAAGGTGTTGGAAAAGCAACAACGAGTTCGGTTATGGTTTCAATGGTTTTGATGTTAATTTCAGACTATTTTTTAACGGATTTGTTAACCTCTCTAAAAATTTCTTAGTCGTACAATCTTTAACTTTCCGTAGTTTTATCGTTATTATTCTTCCAATTTGATATAATACCCTTTATGGAACAAAATATCAGAAAATTATATCAACTTATGGAAAAATGTTCGTTATGCCCGAGAAATTGCGGTGTGAATCGTATTAAAGGCGAAAAAGGTGCATGCAGAACCGCTAAAGATTTTAAAGTTGCAAGTGTTAATTTACATTACGGGGAAGAGCCTCCTATCTCCGGTGAAAAAGGTTCCGGAACAATATTTTTTACAAACTGTAATTTAGCTTGTGTCTTTTGCCAAAATTTTCCGATAAGTCAACTCGGTAACGGAAATTCAATTACAACTGAACAACTTGCCGATAAAATGATAGATTTGCAAAACAAAGGTGCCAATAATATAAATTTAGTTACGCCGACACATGTTTATCCCATGGCAGCCGAAACAATTTGTATCGCAAAACAGAAAGGTTTAACAATTCCTGTTCTTTCAAATTGCGGAGGATACGAAAGCAAACAGGTGTTGGAACTTATGGAACCGTTCATAGATATTTATATGCCTGATATGAAATATTCGTCAAACGAAAATGCAAAAAAATATTCCAAAATTGATAACTATGTTGAAAATAATCGAACAGCGATAAAAGAAATGTACAGGCAAAAAGGTATTTTAAAATTTGATGCTGACGGTTTGGCCGTAAAAGGTATTTTAATAAGACATCTTGTTTTACCTAACAATATTGCCGGTTCAAAAGAAATATTTAATTTTGTTGCAACCGAAATTTCACAAGATACGTATATGAGTGTTATGGCACAATATCATACCGCAAATATTTCTCATACCATTGAAGAACTCAACAGAAAAATAACACCGGAAGAATACGATAAAGTTTTGGAAGATTTCAATTCTGCCGGATTATATAACGGTTGGTTACAGGAATTATAAAAAACTGTTTGATTTTTCAATGAATTATACTATAATTATTATTATGGATACTTTATCAAAAAAATTTCTTGCTGCTTTATTATCAGTGTTACTTTTGTTTGGCACTGTTTTCCCGTCTTTTGCGGCTGTTGAAACAACAGACAACCGCTTTAAAAACCTGTTGGATAAAGATATTTTAAATTTGTTTAAAGTAACCGATTCATATACAAGCAACGAAAGTGAAAATATAATAATATTAATACAAGATTTACATAACGATTTTGCAACACAAGAAAAAATATATTCCGCTTTAAACAATTTATCCGAAAAACAAAATTTTGAAATATATGGTGAAGGTATAGTAGATAACACTCTCGATGTTTCCTTATTAAATTCCATACCTGACGAAAGATTAAGGAAAGAAACGATAGATAACCTGTTTAAAACATCTGTTTTAAGTGCATGTGAATATTTTGTGTTAAGTGATAAGAGCAACTATGTTAAGGGATTGGAAGACAAAAAAGAATATACGGAAAATTTATTACTGCTTGAAAAAATAGAAAAAAATAAAAATTTTAATAATTACATTATCGATAACATAATAGAACGGGTAACGGAATTAAAACAACAAAATATTATTGACAGAATATTATCATTACAAACTGTTCGATTAAATAACAATAATATTCCTGATAAGTATCCGAACTTACAAAAATATCAAACAGTTTCAAAAAATTTATCATCAATAAATTTAAAGAAATTAAATTCACAATTTAAAAATTTTGTTAAAAAATCCAAAGATGATTCTGCCTTATATAATTTGTTAAGGCAAAATTCCGATTACGGATATGCACAAATTTACGATTATATAGATTCAAAATTACCGGAATTTAAAGAAAACAAAAAAAACAAAGATTTTATTATCTATTTGCAGTCCAACAAATTGCTTTCCGAAATAAACACGGTAAATTTGTTATATGAGAGAGAATATTATATAAACGGTTTATTGAACAAAGAGCGTTTAGATCAAAATGAAAGAGAATTGATAAATTTAGGAACTTACGCCGAATTTTTAAAAGACTTGGTAAATGCTAATATTTTACCTTCACACTACACATTATTAAAAGAAAACAAAAAATATTTCACGGAATTATTAAACAAATATTTATCAAACGATTTACTTGCTTTTGCTTTGTACTTGCTAAACGATAAAGATTTGTTTGATTTTTTTGATACGAACATAAACAGAAATGAAATTTTTGTCACTAATTTACTAAAAGACAATACAGATAAAATTGCTGTTGTCGGCGGTTTCCATTCGGATATAACAAAAAAATTAAAAGAAGAAAAAATATCTTACATAGTTCTAACGCCAAATCTTAATTTAACAAATGCTTTTAACAAATTATTTTCAACAACATTGAAATACGGAACAGACGAACAAATAGCTTCAAATATTTTATCGATAATATCTTCCTGGCGAATATTTTTTACGGACATTGCATCTTTTCAGGAAGAGGTAAATAAATGGATAGAAAATAATCCGGAATTAAAAGATAAGTTGACGATTGAAATAGAAACTAAATATAAAGGTTTTTCTGTAAATGTTAATTATGCCGATGCACAAATATCAAAAGATTTTAATGTTCCTCGAAAAGCGGAAAAGCAGGTACTTCTTTCAAAAAGACAACAAAATTTAACGGTTGATGAAATATTTAAAATTGCAAAACAATATTATTTATTCGGAGATAATGTAGAAATAAAAGTTTCGGAGGATGACAGTTTATTGGATAATATTGTACCGATGAGAGTAGAAACAATAAACGGAAATCCCGTAATTTTTGTTAACAGAAAGTTTCTGAAAGAATTGCATATAAATCCTTATTTAATACAATCCGCAATAAAAATACTTTATTATTCTACCGCAGAAATTACGGATAAAGATTCTTGCATTTCTTTTGTTGCTAATAATTACGAAGAATTACAGGAAATATATAACATTAAAACAAAATTGAAAAACACAAAATCATCTTTAATATTTACCGTTAAAACAAAATTCAGTAAATTTATAAATAACATAAAAGCCGGTATTGGAAACTTTAATAATATACAAACAATAAAAGAAGTATCCGATGATGAAATAAAGACTGAAGATGAAAGATATATGGCGGAAGCTTTAAAACAGGCCAAACTTGCAAGGCAAAGCAGAGGCTTTTTGACAACATTTATTCAACCTCCGATAGGTGCTTATTTAATAAATTCGTCCGTAAATGCTACTAAAGATGATGATGGTATAAGTATTACCGGCAGAAATTTTAACAGAACAGACAGTGTTTTACATGCCGAAACATTAACTTTTATAGACTTTTTAAAAAACTGTGTAAGAGAAAATAAATCTAATTCCGATGGAGAACTTACCGAAGAAGGGAAATATTTAATGTCTTTGTTGGATTTGGCACTTATTAACGGAGAAAGTATCAACAAGGGCATTTTCCAAAAAAGGCCGTATTTCCTTGATATGATAATCGATCATCAAATTGATTATTCCGAAAGCGGTAAAAAGCAAGGTAAAAGAAACATTGACACAGTATTTGATGAAACAAATGCCGTATTGGAATATGTCAACGAAAAGTTGGGCAAACCTCTTGCCGGTGCAACATTATATTGCACATTGGCACCATGCAACAAATGTGCCAAAACAATGAAAACTTTAGGAATACATAAACTTGTTTTTGGTTCTTATTCCGCCAATAAAAATCATAAAAGTATAAATGCTATTGGTGGTGCGGGAATACATGTTGTCGGCGGTGTTTTAGCGAAACAATGTGATGAAAGAATAGTAAATTACAGATTTATGAATTTGTCTGTTGTTAGAACAAAAATTGCTTCTTTTATACAAATTGTTCGAAGATCATTTGTAAATTTTTTAAGAGCAACACACAGGTTTTTAAATTCTTTGATAGCAAATTTATCTTTTTCGGAAACCGATCCTTTACTGTTAACTTTAAGTTACAATATTTCCTATTTGCAAGAGAATATAGATTGGACGGATTTGCAGGCAAATCCGCAAGTGTTGGATAAACTTGCAAACTTATTAAAACAATTCGGTGCTTACGACGATACAATAAAAAGAGCAAGTATTATATATGTTATAAAAAACAAATGCAGTATTAAAATTGAAAACGGTAATCTTGTATTTTACAATAAGGAAAACAAAAAACTTGTTTTCTATATAAATTCGAAACTGGCTTTGGTAATGCCGAAAAGTTATTCGGATAAAATGAACGAACTTGCCAAAGTTAGAAATTTTGCCGATTTGGATGATAATTTCGCATTAAGAGATAAACCTTTTGGTAAAGATGTTCAAGCTGTAGTTTCAACTCTTATTTTGTTCGGAATAGCTCAACCTGAGTTTATAACCGGAAATACTTTGGAAAAAGTGGAAATAAGATTGAAACCTCTCGGAAATGTTATAAGAGATTTTATACCGTTTATATACATGGAAAATGCGGCGCTGCAGGGAGTAAACGAAGGAGGAGAATTTAAAGAGAGTGATGACTATATGATAAACATTGCAGATTCAATATTACCTTCCGATATGATGGCTTATTTGGAAAATTTGTTTGCGGGTATGCAGGATGAATATTACAATAACCTTGTTTATTTTGTAGAAACAATAAAACCTTTAAGAGAACAACAATTAGACGTTAAATACGATAATTTTTTTGAAGTATTATCGTTAGACAAACAACCGTATTACGAAAAATATAAAACTTTGTTACAGAATTGGGGCAGTTTAAGACGGAATGATGCCAAAAAAAGATTAAACGATATTTATCAGATTTTAATGGAAGAACAAGTTGAACCCCGCACATTTAAAGAAATAATGAAGATGTTGGCTTTGTTTGAATTTTCAAGATTATATTTTTCAACGGATAAACAAGATCAGAAGGAAGCCGACGGGATAAAAAAAGCTTTCACTGACGGAGTTCCAAACAATAAACCTGTAAGCAAGGTAAGATATGTTGTTACCGCATTCAGGCCGACCCTTGTGAGAGAACTGGTTGCAAAATATTATGAGCCTGTTGTTCGCGAACAATATCCGGAACTTATGGTCCAAAGTTCCGGTCAAACAACTATAGGCATTTACAAATCAAAAATAAATAAATCCATACCTTTAAGTGATGCCATCAAAAAAGGAACTTCGCCTAATCAAATAATATATACCGGAGATGAATTTAGCGAAGCCGGAGTAGATTATCCTATTTACGCTTTGCAGCAAGATCAAAGCGGACAAAACAAAGATATGGTAGTTATAAATACAAATGGTGAAAGTTTTTCGGGAGATTTTATTTCCTTATATAAATTTGAAGGATTTCCTAAAGGAATATCCAATATTGGCAATATAATACGAAGTGAAATTCTTCAACAAATGATTTTGGAAATAGTTGAACAAAATATAGGTGCAATAGCAACGGATGATCCTAAATATGAACAAAAACCCGTGGCACAACAACTGAGAGAAAGATTAGATACTTTAGGAGCGGAACAAGAAACAAATGTTGTTCCTTTCTCGGAACAAGAACAACAACCTGAACCGTCGAATATTTTGGATATGCTTAAAGCCGGATAATCAACGGCAATTTATAATTAATGATAAATAATGGATGAAAGGTTGTTTTTTTTTATTGTTGTCTTGCGGTATTGCATAGTAAAAACAGTTATCGTTAAACTGCAGATTAAAAAATATAAAAGATTGTTAAAGGAGTTAATATGCCACAATATTCTTATAAGTATGGAAACAATTTGTATCTGAACATAACAAACCGCTGTATGATGGCTTGTCCGTACTGCATAAAACAAAAATGGGCGGGAAAATTCAGGGGGAATTCTCTAAAATTAGATAAAGAGCCGACGGTGGAACAAGTAATACAATCTATCGGAGATCCGACAAAATACGGGGAAATAATATTTTGCGGATACGGTGATGCTCTGATAAGGTTGCCGGAAGTTATAGAAATATCCAAATGGTTAAAAACCAAAAATGTCAGAATAAGAATAAATACCGCAGGGCTTGCAAACAGATACTACGGTAAAAATATATTACCTCAATTAAAAGGATTGATAGATGTTATTTCAATAAGTTTGAACGGTTCAAATCCGCAGGAACATAACAAAATAAATAATCCTATGTTTAAAGAAGACTCTTTCAATGAAATTTTAAAATTTGCCGAGAGTGCAAAAGATTATATTCCTACGGTTGTTGTTACTGCGGTGGAACTTCCGGGGCTTGATGTGAATAAAGTTAAAGAAGTTGTAAAACCTTTAGGAGTTCATTTTAGAGTAAGACCGTATTTAGACGAATATGAAGAGAATTGAGATAAAAAAAATATTGCGGATTTTCTATATTCCGGCAATAATTTTATTGATAGCATTTATATTAAATATAAATTCAACATTATCCAAAAAAAGTTGTATTATTGTTGACGGTAAAATAATACCGATACAATATGATAAAACAAAAACATTAAAAGAAATTTTAAAAGAACAAAATATTTTATTGAACGAAAACGACATTGTATATGCAAATTTAGATAAGCCCATTAAACCAAACTCTCAAATAAAAATAGTTCGTGTAAACAAAATAAAATCAAAAGTTTCAAGTAAAACCGAATTTAGACCTACATGGCACAAAGTGTATACCTCGAATTTAAGAAAGGTGGAACTTCAAAAAGGTATAGTAAAATATACCGATTTTGATATAACACAAATTTACTACGATTCAAAATTTGAAAAGTTTGTTAACGACAGAGAATTATCTTATTCCGTGAGTTTTTACAGATTATTACTTTTGGATAAAGATAATAATATAGAAAAAATATACGACTTATCCAAAGCTAAAAGAATGAAAATGATTGCTACAGCTTATTATCCGGGTGATCCGTTGGCTTGGAGAGACGGGACTATAACATTTTTAGGGCACAAAATGCAACGCGGAATTGTTGCCGTGGATCCGGAAGTTATACCGTTAAGAACAAGGCTTTATATTTCCGGTTACGGTTACGGTTATGCCGGGGATACAGGCTCCGCAATAAAAGGCAACAGAATAGATTTGGGTGTAAATAATCCGGAAGAAGAAAAGCCTTGGAGATTTAGAGAAGTTGTTGTTTATCTGCTTGAAAAATCCAATACTTGGTAGAGGTGAAATATGATAAAAGATATGATATTGTTTGGTAAAATTTTGTATGAACAGGGTTTAAATCATTCTCATTCCGGTAACATAAGCATAAGAGACGGAAACAAAATTTTAATAAAAAAACACGGTGCAATGTTGGGATACCTTACCAAAAAAGATATTGTAAGAATAAATTTGAATGATGATAAAAAAGATAAACTTGCTTCTCTTGAAGCTAAAGTGCACAGAGCAATATATTTGAAAAATCCGGAAATTAAAGCTGTTGCTCACGGTCACACAATATATGCCACTGTATTATCTTTACATAACAAAATAATAAAACCTGTAGACAGTGAAGGTAAACTTTATTTACCGCAGATTCCCGTGTTAAGTTGTAAGGAAACTATCGGTTCGGATGAAGTTGCACAAAAAATTCCGGAGCTTATATCAAAATATAAATGTGCAATCATTAAAGGTCACGGCGCTTTTGCCGCGGGCAAAAATTTAGAGCAGGCAAGTATGTTGCTTTCTGTTATAGAATCGGCATCTAAAATTTTATATTTAAACAAATTGTAAAATTTTATATAATGCTTGTTGGAAATATTTTGTGAAGTACGGTTACAATGCAAATAACTTTAAAGCCTGTAAAATCAAATAAAAAAATTTTTAATTTTTTGGAAAAGAAAGGTTTTATTTCGGTATTAAAGCCTACCGATAAAGCTTTTAATACAAGAACAAAAACGGGAACCGTGGATATACTTTATACATCGAAAAAAAGTTTCGGTTCACACAGATTGATGTGTATAGGTAAAAGAACAAAAAAAGTTCAGTTGTGTTATCATTTGGATAACGAAGATTTAATTTTTTTAAATCCGCAAAATGTAGATTATCAAAAACTTTATTTGGTTTTTGCATTAGACAAAACAGATGTTTTTTTTAAAAAGTTAACTGAAAATTCATTAACAAAAAAAGATTTTATTGCCGTTGAAATTGTTTATAACGATCCTCTTTTAAGTTTTTTTACCATACTTAAAAAAACGGTTCATTGTGAAGTTGTAAAGGATGAAGACAAGCAACATCCCGTATTTTTTGTTGCCGAATCTTCATGTTTAAAAAATAATAAAATTAAGCATAAAGATTTGAATATCATTGTGGAAGACTAAAATGCAAGAATTTTTGATAAATTTATTGGTGCCTATAATAACAGGTGTTGTATATTTTATTATGGCTCTCGAAACTATAAGAGTAAGCAGAATAAGAAAATTTATGTTCGGCGAAATAGGATACCAAAAATTGTTTAATGCATTTATATTGTTGGGTATATATTTTATTACAAGACCGTTACAGAATATTATCGGTCCTCACCCTTGGCCCATGATAATAAACTCGGCAAGACAAATTTTTATTATGGGATTAATTGCGCCCGCAATATTTGTAGGAATTTTACATTGGGTTCCGGGGAAAAGCGGAGCTCCGAGATCTTCCGTAGTTGCTTCTTACGCAATAGGTTTGCTTATGGGAATAATTTTTGCATTAACAAATTCTTTAGCCGTTGACGGTTCAAAAATTATAGCAACTGTTGGAAATTTCAGTTTATACGATGCGACATGGTTTTCCGGTGATTCAAAAATACAGTTGGTTTTAATACATCTTATTTGTCAGTTGGTATCTCCGGTTGGAATAATTCTTCTTGCAGCCGCATTTGTAAGGCATAGAAGACACAATTATATGTTGGGACACATTTATACGAATATGAAAACGAAATGGAGATATCTTGAAACGGGTTTAATAATTTTGCCCGGCTCGTTTATTTTGTCGGGATTGTTTGCAATGTTTGGAAGATATTATACATATTTGTGGTGCATATATTTTGTAGGAGCGATTATAGCGGGATTTTTTGTTTTGTACAGCATAAAGTTGGCTCCGAGAGAAAAACCCGCCGACCTAGTTTAAAATTGCCTTTGGCAATTTTGAGGTATAGAGGAATAGTAGTTTTTATACATCAAAATACGAAGTATTTTTTTAGGAGTATTTATGTCTTACTTAGTTTTAGCCAGAAAATTCAGACCTACGACTTTTGATGAAGTTATAGGGCAGGACCATATATCTCAAACTTTAAAAAATGCAATCAGAGAAGATAAGGTCGCGCATGCATATTTGTTTAGCGGACCGAGAGGTACCGGTAAAACGACAATGGCAAGAATTTTTGCAAAGGCTCTGAATTGTAAAGAGGGACCTACTCCCGAACCTTGCGGAAAATGTCAAAACTGTATTGAAATAGCAAAAAATCAAAGCATAGATGTTATGGAAATAGATGCTGCATCAAATACCGGTATAGATAATATAAGAGAAATAAGAGAAAATGTTAAATTCGGTGCAACATCTTCAAAATATAAAATTTATATTATCGATGAAGTTCATCAGTTATCTACCGGAGCTTTCAATGCTTTACTTAAAACATTGGAAGAACCGCCGGAACATGTAATTTTTATTTTAGCCACCACCGAACAACATAAAGTTCCTATAACCATTCTTTCAAGATGTCAAAAATACAGATTCAGACTTTTATCTACAAACGAAATAGCAAAGGCGATAAAAAATATTGCACAAAAAGATAACTTTGAAATTGATGATGAAGCATTGAAAATAATAATAACCGCATCCGGCGGTTCGATGAGAGATGCTCTCAGTTTACTCGATCAGGCAATATCCGCGACTACCGGAAAAATAACCGCTGAATATATAAGAAATTTAATGGGACTTTTGCCTAAAGAAATAATTTCAAAAACAATAGATTATATTGCACAAAATGATGTTGAATCTCTAATGAAAATTTGTAAACAAGTATATGAAGACGGTTACAATGTTTTACAGTTTGCAAAAGATTTAAGAGACCATTTAAGACAACTTATGATTTTTTCCGTAAATGCTGAAATTTCCGATGTTTCAGCCGAAGATAAAAAATTATACGACAGACAAAAAAATTTGTTTTCCATAGCAAGATGCATAAGAATGGGTAACCTTATATCTAAAGCTTTGGAAGAAATGAAATGGCATGATCAACCGAGAATGTTGTTGGAACTTTATCTTTTAAAAATGGCGGAACCTTATTACAATGTCGCCGAACTTATAGCAAAAATAAATGAGTTGGGTAAAAAAAGTATATTGAGTATTCCCGAACTTGTAAAAGAAACAAAAATTGAAAAAAGTATGCCGGGTGATGAAGTTGCAAATTCAATTGAATCAACCGAACCTGTACAAGAACATTCGGTTGTAACCATGGCGGATTCTTTTGACAACGATTTAATGGGTTTGTGGAAAGAAATCGTTGCCGAGTTTTCAAGAAAACATCCGATGTCTGCACAAACTTTAAAAGAGGCTACCGTTAAAGAATTAGACTCAAACTCATTTCAAATTGCAGTTTCCAATCCGCTGTCTTTGAATATGATAAAAATGCATTTGGAAACAATCCAAAAACTTATGACAAGGAAAAGCGGCAGAGAAATAAAAGTTTCCATGGCTGTTGATGATATTGCACAAAAAGGCGGAATAATAAAAGAAGATATAAAAATTGAAACGGAACAGGAATATGTGCCGAAAGAAACATTTGCCGTAGTTGAAGATTTCAAAGAAACGGCAAAAACCGCTGTTCCTTCAAAAATAGAAAGCATTGCGAAAAAATTCGGCGGTACAGCAGTAAAGAAAGAAAAGAATAAAATAAAAAAATCCGACAAAGAAAACTCTGCAGACAGTAACGGAACAGAAACGGAAGAATAAAATATGAACAGACCTCAAACAGTTGAAAAAATGATAGATGTCGTAAAAAAGTTGCCCGGCGTCGGCCCGAAAATGGCAGAAAGATTATGTTATCATATACTGAAAATGTCGGACATGGAAGCCAAATCTTTTTTAGAGGCTATACAAACCGCAAGACAGAAAGTAAAAGTTTGTTCCATTTGTTATAACTTAAGTGAATCGGATCCTTGTCCGATATGTGCTGACAGTACAAGAAACAAAGAGCTCTTATGTGTTGTGGAAAGTCCGCAGGATTTAATAGCGGTAAGTAAAGTAAAAAATGAGGATTATAACGGACAATATTTTGTTTTGGGTGGAGCATTGTCTCCTCTTGATGCAATAGGTCCGAAAGATATCAGAATAGATAAATTGTTAGCCAGATTAAAAAAAGGTGAAATAAAAGAAGTGATCCTTGCTACCGATATGGATTCAAAAGGTGAAACTACGGCTGTTTATCTTGCACAGTTGATTAAACCGTTGGGAATAAAAGTTTCAAGGTTGGGGTATGGTATGCCCGTAGGCGGCGACATAGAATATGCCGATGAAGTTACCATATCCAAAGCCATTGCCGGCAGAAAAGAGATGTGAAATTTTTGCAAAGCAAAAAGTTGAAGTATGGATGTATGGAAGTATAGAGGTCTTTAAACGGTAATAAAACAGATATAAAAGATTAGAAAAATATAAAAAAGTTTTATAAAGCTAAATTCGTTGACATATATTTTATAAACAGATAAAATTTTATCTATAATAGTTCTCGAAACAGTATGTTTTAACATAAGAAAGTGTTGTAAATACAATAAATTTTACAAAAAACTTTCTTATCGGTTCTTTTTTATGTAATTTAAAAATAAGATACTAAATTTCGCAAAAAGGAGTAGAAGATGTCAAAGATGATTGAAGTTCGTTGGCATGGTAGAGGCGGACAAGGTGCAAAAACCGCAGCTCTATTATTTGCACAAGCAGTATTATCAACCGGAAAATACATTCAAGCTTTCCCGGAATACGGTCCTGAAAGAATGGGTGCACCTGTTCAGTCTTTCAATAGAGTTAGTGATGAGCCTATCACTGTTCATTGCTCTGTTACGGAACCTAACTATGTTGTTATTTTGGATCCTTCATTGATAGAAGCCGTAGATGTTACCGAAGGTGTAGGAACACAAGGTAAAGTTATTGTTAATACATCTTTTTCTGCAGAAGAAATGGCAAAAAAACTCGGTATTGCAAAAGAGCAAGTTTATGTTGTAGATGCATCAAAAATTTCAAATGAAACAATAGGTCAAAACAGACCTAATACTCCGATGTTGGGTGCTTTGGTAAAAGTTATCGGAACACTTGATATCGAAGGTGTTTTAAAAGATACAAGAGCAAAACTTGAAGTTAAATTCAGAAGTAAACCTGAAGTTATTGATGGAAATATTACTTCAATACAAAGAGCTTACGACGAAGTAAAAAATTCATAATTTGTAAAAAAACAGATTCAAATATATGGAGAATAAAATGAAAAACGAAGAAAAAAAACCTACAGCTGCAGAACTTCCTGCAGGTGGAATAGTAGAAGCTGGAACAGCAGCTCAATTTAAAACAGGTCCTTGGAGATCCATTAAGCCTGTATGGAGCAAAGAAAAATGTAAAGCTTGTATGATTTGTTGGATATATTGTCCGGATGCATCAATACAAGTAGCAGACGGTAAAGTTACCGGTATAGATTATGACCATTGCAAAGGTTGCGGTATTTGTTCTAAAGAATGTAAGTTCGGCGCAATAACAATGGAAGCAGAAAAGAAATAATTAAAGAAAATTTTAAAGGGGTAAATAATAATGGTAAAGCCAATATTTTCTAAAGGAAAAATAGTTGCCAAAACTGGTAACGAAATGATGGCAGAAGCTATGAGACAAATAGCTCCTGATGTTGTTGCTGCTTATCCTATAACGCCGGCAACAGAAATAGTTCAAATATTTTCACAATTTGTAGCAGACGGTAAAGTTCCTACGGAATTTGTTGCAGTAGAAAGTGAACATTCCGCAATGTCAGCAACAATAGCAGCATCAGTTGCAGGTGCAAGAGCAATGACGGGAACATCATCACAAGGTTTTGCTTTAATGTGGGAAATGCTTTATATCGCAGCAGGTTTAAGACTTCCTATCGTTATGGCAGAAGTTAACAGAGCATTGTCTGCTCCTATTAACATCCACGGTGATCAATCGGATACAATGGGTGCAAGAGATGCGGGTTGGATACAAATTTATTCGGAAGATCCTCAGGAAGCTTATGATAATATGATTCAATCTGTAAGAATCGCGGAAACAGCAAAATTACCTACAATGGTAACAACAGACGGATTCATTATTTCTCACTGTATGGCAGCTGCAGAAGTATATCCCGATGAAGACGTAAAAGAATTTGTAGGAACATATAAACCTGAAAGATATTTGTTGGATTATAAGAGACCTTTTACATTGGGTTCAATTGAAATGCAGGATTATTATTTCGAACACAGATATCAATTGGCACAAGCACAAAGAGATGCCAAGAAAATTATTCTTGATGTAGCAAAAGATTTCAAAAATAAATTCGGCAGAGAATACGGATTTTATGAAAAATATAAAATGGACGATGC
>JAFXSD010000018.1 GCA_017525905.1 Elusimicrobiota bacterium
TATAAGCAGACAAATTTGGTGGGGACACAGAATACCTGTTTTTTATTGTGTTGATGAAAACGGTAACAAAACAAGTTGCCCTCCTATAGTTGAACAGGATACACCGACAAAATGTCCTCATTGCGGTAACACACATTTAGTTCAGGATAACGATGTTTTGGATACATGGTTTTCTTCCGCTATGTGGCCGTTCAGTGTATTTAATTGGGGAGAAAATCCGGACAATGAAGAATTAAAATATTATTATCCTACCGGAGTTCTTGTAACAGGTCACGAAATTCTTTATTTGTGGGTTGCAAGAATGGTTCAAATGGGACTTGAATTCTTGAACGATATACCATTCAGTGATGTGTTTATTCACGGTATAGTCAGAGATAAGCACGGATTAAAAATGTCCAAATCCAAAGGTAATGTTATTAATCCGTTGGAAATTATGGATCAGTTCGGAACGGATGCTTTAAGGTTTGCTTTGGCACAATCCGCGGCTCCGGGAAGAGATATGCAAATATCTAATGATTCTTTCCTTGCGGCAAGAAATTTTGCAAACAAAATTTGGAATGCTTCAAGATTTATTCTTATGAATAAAGGAGAATTGGAAATATTGGATACACCGCAGGTAAAAGAACTTTCGGATAAGTGGATACTTAACGAATATAACCAAACAATAAAAACCGTTACAAGAGCATTTGAAGTTTACGATATAGATGTCGCTTCAAGAACTCTTTACGATTTTATTTGGACAAAGTTCTGTGATTGGTATATAGAACTTTCAAAAATCAGAATGACATCCGAAAATGTTGAAGAAAAGAAACAAGTATTGTCCGTTCTTATTTATGTGTTGAAAGGAACAATAAAAATGCTTGCACCTATTATGCCTTTTATAAGCGATGAATTATGGTCAATATTTAATAACACAACGGAAAGTATAGTAAATTCAAGTTTCCCTGTTTATGATGATAAACTTGTTTTTGCAAATGAAGCAAATCAAATGGCTGTAGTTCAGGAAATTGTTTCCAAAATAAGAAATGTAAGAAGTGAAATGAATATTTCACCGGCGGCATTTATTACAACAAAAATAAAAGTGTTGGATGAAAGTAAGTTTGCTGTTGTTGAAAATAACCAAGCATACATAAAATCGTTAGGTAAAATAAAAGATTTGGTTATCGGTAAAGATATTCAAAGAGAAAAAAATTCCGCTTTGGCTGTTGCCACCGGCTTTGAAATGCTTATACCTTTGGAAGGTCTTATAGATATAGAAAAAGAAAAAGCAAGAATAAACAAAGAAATAAAAAATATTATAGCGGAACAGGAAAAATATAATAAAAAGTTGTCTAATCCGAAATTCGTAGAAAAAGCTCCTGCGGAAGAAGTTGCAAGAATAAGACAAAAACTTGCAGATACACAAAGTAAAATTGCAACATTGGAAGAAACTTTAAAGAACTACGAAAATTGAGGAATAGAGGGATAGAAGTATAGAGGGATAGAAACAATGAGAAAAATTAAAATAGTAAAAAATTATTTGAAACATGCTGAAGGTTCCTGTATGTTTTCTTTAGGCGAAACAAAAGTGTTGTGTGTTGCAACGGTAGAAGAAAAAGTTCCGCCTTTTATAGAAGCGGAAAAAAGAGAACAGGGTTGGGTAACTGCGGAATATTCCATGATGCCGAGATCTTGTAACGATAGAATTTCAAGAAAGAAATTACAAAACGGCAGAGCTCAGGAAATTTCAAGACTTGTAGGAAGATCGTTAAGAGCCTGTGTGGATTTGGAAAAGTTAGGTAAAAGAACAATAACTATAGATTGTGATGTTATAAGAGCCGACGGCGGAACAAGAACAGCATCAATTAACGGCGGTTTTATAGCACTTGCTCTTGCACTTAAAAAATTACAGAAACAAAAACTGATAGAAACATTACCTTTGAAAGGTTTTTTGGCGGCAATAAGTGTAGGTTTCGTGGGTAAACAAATGGTGTTGGATTTGTCCGCAAAAGAAGATAATGTTGCCGATATTGATATGAATGTCGTTATGCTTGATAACGGAGATTTGGTTGAAGTTCAAGGAACAGCCGAAGGCCACACATTTTCAAGAAAAGATTTAGATAAAATGTTGGACAGTGCAAAAACAGGAATATTTCAAGTAATAAAAGCACAAAAAAAAGCATTGGGAAAAATTTAAAATGAAAGAAATAATACTTGCCACCGGAAACAAACATAAAGTTGTTGAAATAAAAGATATTTTAAAAGATTTGGCCGTAACAATAAAACCTATGACCGATTTCGAAAAGTATCCCGAAGTTGTTGAAGACGGACAAACTTTACAGGATAATGCAATAAAAAAAGCAACGGAAGTTGCAAAATATTTTAATTCGTGGGCAATAGCCGATGATACCGGACTTGAAGTAAATTATTTGAACGGTGCACCCGGAGTCTATTCTTCAAGATATGCCGGTGAAAATTGTTCTTATGCGGATAACAATAACAAGTTGTTAAAAGCACTTAACGGCGTACAAATGGAAAACAGACAAGCACAATTCAGATGTGTTATTGCTTTAAGTGATCCGCAAGGTAATGTAAAAATACTAGGAGAAGGCAAAATAAAAGGATATATTGCCGAAAGCTTGTCCGGAACAACCGGGTTCGGTTACGATCCTTTATTTTATGTCCCTAAATATGACAAAACTTTTGCCGAGCTTGGTGAAGAAATAAAAAATCAAATCAGTCACAGAGCAATGGCTCTTAAAGATTTCAAAAATAAATTTTTATCTTTAAAATAATTATGAAATCCGTAAAAATTACCGTACTGAAACAAACTCAATATAAAGATTTAATGGAAAAGTACGAAAATCCTATAGAACATGCATGCAATTTAAAAATCGGAGACACTTTTGTTTCGGTAAATGCACAAAAACCGGACAATTTATGTGACAGTGCATGGGAAAGTATGGAAAAATTTGTTAAAGAACTTGCCGGGGGAGGAGGAGATTTTTTTGACGGGTGGATGAAAAATAAACATTCCGCAATGATATCCTGTAACGATGGGTTCCGTCCAGTAAGTTTCTATATTGAAACCATAGAATAATAATTGAAAAAAATACTCTTAAAAGATATAATAATACCGTTATGAACAGTTTAAGCACAAATTTTTTAGGAATAAAGATGAAAAGCCCGTTGCTTACCGCATCGGGAACTTTCGGTTACGGCAACGAATTAACCGATTTAATTGATATTACAAAAATCGGTGCCATAGTAACAAAAACCATAACTTTGGAAGAAAGGTTGGGAAACCCGCAACCAAGAATCGCGGAAGTTGCAAGCGGTATGCTTAACACTATCGGCCTTCAAAATATCGGTGTAAAAAAATTTATAGAAACAAAGTTGGATGCAATATTAAAATTAAAAGTTCCTATAATCGTAAGTGTTGCGGGAGCATGTGTAAGTGATTATGCAAGAACGGTTATGGAACTTAACAGATATCCTAAAATATCGGCAATAGAATTAAACCTTTCCTGCCCGAACTTAAAGAAAACAATCATATCACAAGATGTTGAACTGTTAAGCAATATAATAAAAAGCGTAAAACATATATCAAAGTTTCCTATAATTGCGAAACTGTCACCGCAGGTACAAGATATTGCTGCACTTTCGCTTACCGCACAAAATTGCGGTGCGGATGCCGTAACATTAACAAATACTTTTCCGGCAATGGCTATAGATATCAACACATTTAAACCGAAACTTTCCACCGTTAAAGGCGGAATGTCAGGTCCTTGTGTAAAACCCATGGCTTTAAGGTGTGTGTTTGATGCTTTCCAAAAAATATCTATACCTATAATAGGTTGCGGCGGAATAACAAACAGTGATGATGTTATAGAATTTATTCTTGCCGGTGCAACTTGTGTAAGTATAGGAACACAGGTTTTGGTGGAACCGAAAGTGTTTGAAAATACATATGACGGTCTTGAAAAATATTTAAAAGACAAAAAAATAAAGAATATTAAAGAGTTGCAAGGTAAGGTCAAACTATGAACAAAACAATATTGGCATTAGATGTTTTTGATTTAAAAAAAGCCGAAAAATTAGTTAAAGATTTAAGCCCTTATATAGATGTTTTTAAGGTTGGTCCGATACTTTTTTTACAATCCGGTAAGGAAATAATAAAGATGATAAACGATAACGGTAAAAAAGTATTTTTGGATTTAAAGTTTCATGATATTCCGGCAACAGTTCAAAGAGCGGTACAATCCGCAAGAGATTTGGGCGTTTACAGTTTAACCGTTCATTCCTGCGGCGGAGAAGAAATGTTAAAACTTGCAACATCTGTTGAAAACAGACCTAAAATTTGGGCGGTAACCGTTTTAACAAGCCAGGTTACCACGACGGAAGAAGTTGTAAGAAGAGCAAAACTTGCTAAAGATTGCGGTGTTGACGGAGTAATATCTTCACCGCTTGAAATAGAAACAATAAAGTCAAACTGCGGCAAAGAGTTTGAAGTTGTTACACCGGGTATAAGACCTGTTAAAGTTCAAGACGACCAAAAAAGAGTGGCAACTCCGGAATCCGCAGTTAAAGCGGGAGCCAATTTTATAGTTGTCGGAAGGCCTATAATTCAGGCGGAAAATCCTGTAGAAGTTGCAAAAAGTATTTACGAATCAATAAAAGGAATATAAAATTTTCACAAAGTGAAAATTTGATGTATAGAAGTATAGAGGTATAGAGGTATAGAAAAAGCAACAACGAAAATGGAAATTGTATTTGTAGTTTCTATACATCCATTCATCCATACATCCATATCTCAAAAAATCGCAAAGTGATTTTTTAAGGAGAATATATGAATCAGGAAGAAATGAAAGAATTATTCAAAAAACATAATGCATTATTAAACGGACACTTTTTATTGTCAAGCGGATTACATTCCGATACATATTTTCAGTCTGCACTTATATTGCAACATCCTGAAGTTGCACAAGTGTTGGCACAGAACTTAAAAGAAAAAATTGTACAAGTTGTAAAAGATATAGATGTTGTAGTTTCACCTGCAATGGGCGGAGTAATAATCGGTCATGAAATGGGAAGAGCATTCGGAACCAGAGCAATTTTTACCGAAAGAGTTGACGGTAAAGTTACATTAAGAAGAGGCTTTTCCGTAAGTAAAGGTGAAAAAGTTCTTGTCGTTGAAGATGTTATAACAACAGGCCTTTCCACAAGAGAAGTTATAGAAAGTTTAAAAGAAACGGGAGCTGAAATAGTTGCCGTATGTTCTTTAGTAGATAGAAGTGCAGGCAAAGTGGATTTCGGTGTTCCGAGATTTTCTTTGTTGAGTTTGGAAGTTAAAAGTTATAAACCGGAAGAATGTCCGTTATGTAAGGGTGGTTCGAAACCGATTAAGCCCGGCAGCAGAAAATAGAGACGGCAATTTATAATTTGTAATGGACGAATTGTATGCTTGAACAATTAACGGATAAAATTCTAAATCAAAATTATCATATAACAAAACAGGAAGCACTGTCTCTTGTAACGGAAGATTTACAGGAGCTTTCTTTTGCTGCCGAAAAAATAAAACAAAAATTTTGCGGTAACAAATTTGATATGTGCTCAATAGTCAGCGGTAAAAGCGGTAAATGCAGCGAAAACTGTAAATTTTGTGCACAATCTTCACATTATAAAACAAGCATAAAAGAGTATCCTTTACTTGACAGCCAAAATATATTTAAAGAAGCAAAACATAATGCGGATAAAAAAGTTAAAAGATTTTCCATTGTTACATCAGGTAAAAAACTTTCCGATACGGAAATCGATTCCGTTTGTCAAACTTATAAAAATATAAAAAACAAATGTGATATTTTGTTATGTGCTTCTATGGGACTTTTGTCTTATGAACAACTTGTAAAATTAAAACAGGCAGGTGTTACAAGATATCATTGCAACCTGGAAACATCAAGAAGATTTTTTCCTAATATATGTTCTACACATACCTATGATGATAAAATAAATACAATAAACCTTGCAAAGAAAGCCGGACTTGAAATTTGCAGCGGCGGGATTTTCGGGTTGGGAGAAACTTTTGAAGACAGAATAGATATGTTTTTTGATATCTATAATCTGGGTATAAAATCCGTTCCGATAAATGTTTTAAATCCCATAAAAGGAACACCATTTGAAAATAATAAAATTTTATCTCAGGAAGAAATTAACAGAACTGTTGCAACAGCAAGATTTATTTTGCCGGATGCATTTATAAGACTTGCCGGCGGAAGACTTTTATTTAAAGATAAAGGTGTGTCGATGTTTTCTTCAGGCGCAAATGCCACAATTACCGGAGATATGCTTACAACATCCGGTACTTCAATAGATGAAGATTTTGATACAATAAAACGATTAGGCTTAAAAATTTGCTAAATGCGAAATTTATATATTTACTTCCAATCATCCAATCCTACAAATTTCTGCTCTTCAAAAATTGCAAAGCGATTTTTATATTGATAAAATATAAAAATATTAATAACAATTTTTGGAGAGCAACATGTTAGAACTTAAAAATATTTCTTTTGATGTAATGGTAAACGGACAAAAAAAAGAAATATTAAAAAATCTCAATATAAAGTTTGATAATAATAAATTTATAGTTATTACCGGTCCCAACGGCAGCGGAAAATCTACACTTGCAAAAATAATTGCGGGTATAGTACTTCCGACACAAGGTCAAATTTTGTTTGATGAAACGGATATTACTGATAAAAGTATAACAGACAGAGCAAAATCCGGAGTAGGATATGCTTTCCAACAACCAGTAAAATTTAAAGGTTTACAAGTTTACGATTTGTTAAAAGTTGCGGCAAAAGGTTCTTTAAGTTTGGAACAGGCATGCAACTACTTAAGTAAAGTCGGTTTATGTGCCGGTGAATATATAAGAAGAGAAGTTAACGGTTCATTGTCCGGCGGAGAACTTAAAAGAATTGAAATAGCGACCATACTTGCAAAACAATCAAAATTATCCGTATTTGATGAACCTGAAGCCGGAATAGATTTATGGAGCTTTCAGAATTTAACGAAAATATTTAATTCCATGAGACAAAATATTAACAACGGAACGATAGTTGTTATTTCTCATCAGGAAAGAATTTTGGAGATTGCAGACGAAATTCTTGTTCTTGCAGACGGCAAAATAACAATGCAAGGTTCAAGAGAAGAAATATTACCGAAGATTTTGGGAACGGAATCTGCCGTTACAACTTGTGCAAAACTAAATTAGGAGCATCAAAGATATGGAAATGAACGAAATACAAAAAAGATTAATAGCCGAAGTTGCCGATTTGCATGATGTTCCTATGGGAGCATATAATTTTAGAGCTAACGGTAAACTTGCCGGCAGAAATACAACCGCCAATATTGATATTCAAACAAAAACCGAAGGCAGCGGAATAGATATAAGAATCAAAGATAACACTAAAAACGAAAGTGTTCATATTCCCGTAGTTTTAAGTGACAGCGGATACAAAGAAGTTGTTTATAACGATTTTTATATAGGTGAAAATTGCGATGTTGTTATAGTTGCCGGTTGCGGTATAGACAATTGCGGTAACCAGGATTCACAACATGATGGTATCCACAGATTTTATGTGGGAAAAAATTCTAAAGTAAAATATGTTGAAAAACATTTTGGATCAGGTACCGGAACAGGTAAAAGAATATTAAATCCAGGAACGGAAGTTTATTTGCAGGATAACAGTGTTATGGAAATGGAAATGGTACAAATTAAGGGCGTAGATAACACTAACAGACAAACAACCGCAAAACTTAATAAAGGTTCAAAACTTGTTGTAAGGGAAAGACTTTTAACACACGGTAATCAACAAGCTGTAAGCGGTTATACCGTTACTTTGGACGGTGAAGGTTCAACTGCGGATATAGTATCAAGATCGGTAGCAAAAGAAAAATCTTACCAAAAATTTGAAGTTAAACTTACCGGAAATAATCGTTGCAGCGGTCATACCGAATGCGATTCAATAATTATGGACGAAGGTAAAATATTGGCAATACCTTCATTGGAAGCAAACAATATAGATGCGGCACTAATTCACGAAGCTGCTATCGGCAAAATTGCAGGGGAACAACTTATAAAGTTGATGACGCTCGGTTTAACCGAAAAAGAAGCCGAAGAACACATTATTAACGGTTTCTTAAAATAAAAATTATTAATAAAAAAAGATGCTTATTTAAAACCTTAAATATGAGTTTGCGCAAACAATAAAAATCTATACTTATATTCTTCCAATTTGCTATAATCTATAAGACAATAATAATCTTAATAAAAGGGAAATTCACAATGAAAACAAATGTAAAAAAACTTTTAAAGTTGGCAGAAAAACCTTCTAAAGATGCAAGAAAATTGCACCCTTTTTATAAAGGGAAAATAGAAGTTGTTCCAAAATGCAGAATAAGAGATTTTAACGATTTTGCAATATGGTACAGTCCCGGAGTTGCTGCCGTTTGCAAAGATATAAACAAACAAATAGAACTTGCTTATGAATATACAAACAAGTGGAATTCGGTTGCTGTAGTTAGTGACGGAACAAGAGTTTTGGGACTTGGTGATATCGGTCCTGAAGCCGCAATGCCTGTTATGGAAGGTAAAGCATTGTTATACAAATATCTCGGCGGAGTAGATGCTTATCCTATTTGTCTTGCAACGAAAGATCAACAGGAAATAATAAATACCGTTAAAATTTTACAACCGTCTTTCGGCGGTGTAAACTTGGAAGATATTGCTCAACCGAAATGTTTCCCTATACTTTACACGTTAAGAAAAGAATGTCATATTCCTGTATGGCATGACGATCAACAAGGAACGGCTCTTGTTACGCTTGCAGGTTTAATAAATGCATTAAAAGTAGTTAACAAAAAAATATCTAAAGTTAAAATTGCAATGCTTGGTGCAGGTTCTGCAAATATTTGTATTGCAAGATTAATAATGTTTTACGGAGCAAATCCTGCAAACATAATAATGGTGGATTCTAAAGGAACATTGAATAAAAAAAGAAAAGAATTGAAAATGTCTCATCCTGAAAAGTGGGCAATGTGTTGCGACACTAACGGTTCAAATGTTGAAGGTACGATAGAAACCGCGATGGAAAATGCGGATGTATTGATATGTTTATCTACACCGGGACCAAATGTAATAAAGAAAGAATGGATTAAGAAAATGGCAAAAAATCCTATAGTGTTTACATGTGCAAATCCTGTTCCGGAAATATGGCCTTGGGAAGCAAAAGAGGCAGGTGCGGCAGTAGTTGCTACAGGAAGGAGTGATTTTGAAAATCAGGTAAATAACTCTTTGGGTTTTCCGGGAGTATTTAGAGGAACACTTGATGCAAGAGCAACAACAATAACCGATAATATGTGTATTACGGCGGCAGTAGAACTTGCTTCTTGCATTGCCGATAACAAAATAAAACCCACGCAGATACTTCCTACCATGGACGATTGGAAAGTTTATCCTAAAGTTGCGGCAGCGGTTGCAGTAAAAGCAATAAAAGAAAAAGTTGCTCAGAGAAAAGCAAGTTATGACCAATTTTATGCTCAAGCAATGAGTATGATAAAGAGAAGCAGAGCATTAACTGCAGATATGATGAAAAACGGATTCATAAAAAAATCCAAATAAAAATTTTGTTAGAAAAATGAGAAAAATAAACAGTGAAGAAATTATAAATAAAGTTTGTGAGCTTTGCGGTGATGTAAATTTTAATTTGCCGCAAGATATAACGAACTGCATATCTTCTCATATAAAAAACGATAATTCTATATCGGATAATATTTTAAAAGAAATTTTGGAAAATGCAAAAATAGCAAAAGAGAACAAAATTGCATTATGTCAGGATACCGGAACTGCAAACTTTTTTGTAAAAATCGGTAAAGATATAGAAATTGTCGGTGATGATATTGTTACGGCAATAAATAAGGGTGTATCTCAAGGTTACACAAAATATTATTTAAGAAAATCTATCGTAAACGATCCTTTAAACAGAGTAAATACAAAAGATAATACTCCCGCAAACATATATTGCGATTTCGTTGACGGAGACAAGATAGAAATTACAATATTAACCAAAGGCGGCGGCAGCGAAAATGCAAGTTTTTTAAAAATGCTTACACCGCTTGACGGTTGGCAGGGTATAAAAAATTTTGTTGTTGAAAGCATGAAACTTAAAGGTGCAAATGCCTGTCCTCCGGTAATAGTGGGGTTGGGTATAGGGGGAGATTTTGCAAGTGTAGGCCTTCTTGCAAAAAAAGCATTGCTAAGAACGATAGGCAGTAAAAATATAAAGCAAGAATACAATGCCAAAGAACAGGAACTGTTGGAAGAAATAAATAAATTAAATATTGGACCTATGGGACTTGGCGGGAACCCTACGGCACTTGCTGTATTTATCGAGACAAAACCGTGTCATATTGCATCAATGCCCGTGGCAATAAATGTTCAATGTCATTCTTGCAGAAGAAAAACAATAATAATATGAAAATAACAACAGAACAATTATTAAAAGATATAAAAAATTTTAAAGCCGGAACAAAAATAGAGCTTACAGGCACTATTTATACGGCAAGAGATCAAGCTCATAAAAGGTTGGTAGAACTTTTAAACAGTAACAAAGAATTGCCGATACAATTAAAAGATGCTTGTATATATTATTGCGGGCCATGTCCCAATGCTCCCGATAAAATTATCGGTTCTTGCGGTCCCACAACTTCTTCGAGAATGGATATCTATACACCGAAAATGCTTGATAACGGTGTTAAGATTCTTATAGGTAAAGGCAAAAGAAGTAAAGATGTTTTTGAATCAATACAAAAAAATAACGGAATATATTTGCTTGCTACAGGCGGTGTAGGTGCATTGATAGCAGAAAAAGTAAAACAGTTTAAGTTGATAGCTTTTGAAGATTTAGGACCTGAAGCAATTTATGAACTAAAAGTAGAAAATTTTCCGTTAACGGTTGGAATAGATTGTAACGGTAACAGCCTATTTAATTTATAATTTACAATTTACAATGTAGGTAAAAATTGCAAAGCATTTTTTTTGATAAATAATTAGATTTTTCGCAAAGCAAAAAATATATTGATTATAAATTATACTTTATAAATTATGAATTGCCGTTTTAAGGAGACATTATGTTTTTAGCAATAGATATCGGTAACACTAATATTACACTTGGTTTATTCAAATTTAAAGATAATAAAGTTGAAGATAAACCGTTCCAAATTTGGAGAATAGCAACATCCAAAAAGAAAACCGCGGATGAATATGCAATAAAAATTTTAGACATATTTTATTATTCCAAAATAGATATATCTAAAGAACAAATCAAAGCTGTTGCCATTGCAAGCGTAGTCCCTTCTTTAGACAATGTTTTTGCCGATTTGACAAAAAGATATTTCAAAAAAGATGCAATGTTTATTACAAGTAAAAGAGCCGGCGGTTTGAAATTCTTATATAATAATCCCGAAGAAGTCGGTGCAGACAGAATTGCAGATGCCGTTGCTGTTTATGAAAGATATAAAACCGCTTCCGTGGTTATAGATTTTGGAACGGCAACCACATTTGATTGTATAGATAAAGAAGGTAATTATTTAGGCGGTGTAATAACGGCAGGACCGTCAATATCTGCAGAAGCTTTAACACAAAGAACGGCAAAACTTCCCCAGGTAACTTTGAATATGCCTGCAAGAATTGTAGGAAGAACAACAGTGGAATGTATACAGTCCGGTTTGTATTACGGCTATATAGGTTTGGTAAAAGAAATTTTGCATAGAATAAAAAATGAAATGGGAACAAAAGATATAAAAATTATTGCAACCGGCGGTCTTTCGTATCTTATGGTAAAAGAAATGGAAGAAATAGAAAGCGTAATACCGGAACTTACACTTGAAGGTATAAAAATAATTTGGGAAAAAGAAAATTGCTAGCAGCAATTTATAACTTACAATAATTATCAATTATAAATTATACATTATACATTATACATTGTTGTATAAAGGGAGAACAAAATGAAAAAAGTATTGTCTGTAGTTGCCGTGTTATGTTTTATGTCTGTTAGTGTTTTTGCAAATCCGGTAGATAAATTTAATTCTGTAATGAACGGAGTATCAGATGATGCAACAGCCGAAAAATATTTGAAGCATTTTGCAGATGATATGGGTTCCGTTATGACAGGAAGTAATTTCGGTATTCATTCAAAGATAGGTTTTGCCAATTTAAATTTAAGTTTAAAACTTAATGTGGTTAATGTTGATAACGAAATAATGAAAGCGGAAGGAACAAGGCAATTATATGTGCCTATATTTGTTGCGGCTGTAGGTTTAATTTCAGGTTTTGATCTTATAGGAAAATACGGCTATTTTTACGGTTCAAATCTTTATGGTATAGGAGTAAGATATAAAATATATGACAGTACAGCCTATTATTTACCTACTGTTACTGTTCAAGGAATATATTCTGTTTTAAATATTGACAGCTCCGGAAATAAAGTTGATAATAACAATCTTGCATTGGGAGCTGTTGCATCTTTCCCGTTACCGTTTGTATCTCCTTATGTAGGAATCGGATTTGACAGAACAAAATCCGAAGCAAAATCTTCAAATAAAGAAGGTTTATCCGTTGATGTTGATAAAGTTAGATATTCTTTAGGTGTAAGTATTAATATACTTATGTTAAGAGGTTCTGCGGGTATCACATTCCGTGAGAACGGTGTTCCAAGTTATCACTTCAGTTTAAGTGCGGGTATTTAGTTTGTAAAGTTTATCGTGAATAAAGTAAGGTTTATAATATCAATTTTGTTTTTGCCGTGGCTTTTGGTTTTGGTATACGATTTTTTAGGCATGTTTTTTTCTTTTGCCGGGAAAACAAATGTTACAATAGTTCCGTTTTGGATAGGTATAGCAGTTTATTTTTTGTTTCAATTAATATTTTTTAAGCCGATGTCCACTTATGTTTTCGGCCATGAACTTACACATGCATTGGCAGGTCTTTTAAGCGGAGCAAAAATAAAAAAATTTAAAGTATCGGCAAATAAAGGCAGTGTTACTTTAACAAAAGATAATATTTTTATAACTTTATCTCCTTATTTTTTCCCGATATACCCAATAATTATTATTCTTATATATTTTTGTCTCGGTTGGTTTATGGATATAACAAAAATATATTCGTGGTTTTTGTTCTTTTCAGGTATGGCTCTTGCTTTTTATTATGCACTGACTTTTTATGCAATTAAAGTCGGGCAGGAAGATATGAGAATTTACGGGAAGTTCTTTTCTTTTGTTTTTGTTTGTTTTATTAATATAATAATGGTAGTGTTTGTTTTGGTTTGGATATTTCCTAACCATATATATGTAAAAGATTTTTTTGTTAATGTGTTTAATGACGGTATAAATTTTTATAAATATATTTTTGCGGGAGTGTATAAATGCTTGGCTTTCCTAAAGACGAAATAAAAAGAAAAACTTTTCATATTCTTTCACTTATTTATGTTGCCGCATACTGGTTTTTACCCAAGAATATAGTTTTAGTCGGACTTTTAATAGCTATAATAATTGTTTTAATCGGTGAATTTATAAGAGCAAGGAACGAAAAATTCAATATTTTTATACTGAAAGTTTTAGGCGGTGTTCACAGAGAATCCGAAACTCATAAAATGAGCGGTTTACCGTGGACACTTTCCGGTGCATTTTTGGCAATACTTTTATTTCCGGAAAAAATATTTGTATTGGCAAGTTTCTTGTATCTTGCTTTCGGTGATGCTTGTGCGGCTCTTTTCGGTAAGGCATACGGTAAACATAAAATTTATGCGGGCAAATCTTTGGAAGGCTCGGCGGCTTGTTTTGTTGCTTGTTTGATAGTAGGTTTAATAGTTTTACCGACTTGGCAGTTTGCCGTTGCGGGAGCACTTATTGCCACTTTTATAGAAACAATACCTTGGCCGTTGAACGATAATTTTTGGATGCAAATAATAAATGCCGGAATATTAACATATATTTCAAGATTTTTCTAATGCATGATTTTAAAAAAAATACTAAACTTATGAAAGTAAACGATAACAGTATGAAGACTTATAAATAAAAGGTTGCAGGAGGAATATTTATGAAAAACATTATTATTATTTCTGTTCAACAAAGGAAAAGTGTGTCTGGTGCGGTTCAGGAAGTTTTAAGTGAATATGGTTGCCTTATAAAAACAAGGTTGGGTATTACAGACAGTACGGCAAAAAAATGTTCTCAAACAGGTCTTATAATATTGGAATTTTTAGGCAACAAAAGAGAAATAAATTTGATGACTAAAAAGTTATCCAAAATAAAAGGTGTTACGGTAAAATCGGTTTCAATATAGTTTTGTTTCGGGAGAAAATTATGAAAAAGTTTTTAATGTTAAGTTTAAGTTTGTTGTTTGTTTCATCTTTAGTGTATGCGGATATTAATTCGGATTTACAGATAAAGAAAAATGATACTCAAAAAGCGGGTATTTCTTATACTGCAGTATTTCCAGGGGATTCCAACGGAGATTCTCCTAAAGAATATACCATAACGGAAAAAGGGAATGCAAAATTGTTTGAAGCTCAAGCATATGAGCAAGAACATATGATTCTTGTTAGTGACAATAAAATGTATCAAATTCCCGCTATACTAAAAACAGAAAGGCAGTTGCCTCTTCCTGTTATGGTTTTAAGCGGGGATGCAAGATCCGGTTTTGATAAAGAAATGGAAAAATTTAAAGTTCCTGATTATAAAGATTTTAAAGTTGCAGGTAAAGAAACCGCAAACGGTTATCAATGCCAAGTTTTAACAAAAGTTCTTTCAAGTGAACAAAGGGAAGATGAATACGGCGGAAAATTTTTAACACAGGATTCAATGAAAGTTTATGTTACTGAAAAATACGGTTACCCTACAAAAATAGAATCTGTGTTTACAAGTAAAGATATGAAAGGTAATGTGATACACAATGAAGTAAGCAGCACCATAGATTATGTAAAATTTAATACAAATATATCCGACAAAATCATTTCTTTACCCAAAAATGCTATGGTTATGGATCTTTTAAATCAAAAAACAATTGATACAAAAGCAATGAAATATCAATATTTGAATAAGCTTAAAGAACAGTATAGAGATAGTAAATAATTAATTAAAAATAAGGCAAAAAAACTTCTGCTTTAAAACGGCAGAAGTTTTTTTGTTTATTTCATATAAAAAATGATAAAATACATAGCATAAAATTTTATAATAATTTATCGGAGTAAAAAATGTACTTTTCAAAAGCTTTTATACCAACATTAAAAGAAGCACCTTCGGATATGGACAATGTTTCCGCAAAACTTATGGTAAGATCCGGAATGGTAAAAAAATTGGGCAGCGGATTGTTCGAAATTTTGCCTTTAGGGCTTAAAACATTAGGTAATGTAATAAATGTTATCAGAGAAGAAATGTCTTCCATAGACGGTCAGGAAGTAAAGCTTCCTTTACTTTTACCAAAAGAATTGTGGATAGAAACAGGAAGATGGAATGTATACGGTAAAGAACTTTTCAGAATAAAAGACAGAAAAAACGCAGAGTTTGCACTTGCTCCGACACATGAAGAAGCAATAACGGACCTTGCAAGAAGCTTTATAAGATCATATAAACAACTTCCTGTAATGTTATATCAGTTCGGTATAAAATTCAGAGATGAAATAAGACCGAGATTCGGTGTTATGAGAGCCAGAGAATTTTTAATGAAAGATGCATATTCCTTTCATGCAACCGAAGCGGATTTGGAAGAATATTATAAAAAAGTTTACGATGCATACGAAAGAATTTGTAAAAGATGCGGCTTTAAATACAGAGTAGTAGAAGCTGCTTCCGGAGCAATAGGCGGAAACTTTTCACATGAGTTTATGGTTCTTGCGGATACCGGTGAAGAAGAAATTGCTTGGTGTAATTGCGGGTATGGCGCAAACTCCGAAAAAGCCGAATGTTTATCTGATATTTATGAAAAATCCAACGAACAAGTTTTGGATATGCAGGAAATTTCCACACCTAATGTCGGAACAATAGAAGATGTTTCAAAATTTTTAAATTCTTCGGCACAGAAATTTATTAAAACTATCATTTATATTGCAGACGGTACTCCTGTTGCAGTTCTTGTAAGAGGAGATTATGAAATTAATGAAATCAAGTTGCAATCTGTAATAGGTTGCAGTGAACTTGAACTTGCAACACCAGAGATAATTACGGATGTTACAGGTGCAAAAGTGGGATTTGCAGGTCCCGTAAATTTAAAGAAAAAAATAAAAATATATGCAGACTATTCAGTTGTAAATATTGTTAACGGTGTTATAGGTGCAAATAAAGATGATATGCATATAAAAAATGTAAATTATAACAAAGATTATAAAGCAGATGTCGTTACCGATTTAAGAAAAGTTGTTCACGGTGATACTTGCCCAAGATGTAAAAAAGAAAAATTGCAGTTTTCAAGAGGTATAGAAATAGGACACATTTTTAAACTCGGAACAAAATATTCAAAATCCATGAAAGCAACATATCTTGATGCTAACGGTAAAGAAAATTTGATGGTTATGGGTTGTTATGGTATAGGAGTAACAAGAATACTTGCTGCCACAATAGAACAATCTTACGATGAAAACGGTATTATTTGGCCGGTACCTCTTGCAGCTTTTAAAGTTATGATAATACCTGTAGATTTTAACAATGAACAGATAAAAGAAACGGCATTAAAAATTTATGAAGAATTGAAAAAATTAAAAATAGATGTCTTGCTCGATGACAGAGACGAAAGAGCCGGTATAAAATTTAAAGATGCCGACTTAATAGGTATTCCGTTTAGAATTACTATCGGTGAAAAAAATCTTAAAAACGGTAATGTGGAATTTAAAAACAGAAAAGACGATAAATCTCAGGCACAAGTTATAAAAGTTGAAGATGCGGTATCAAAAATAGTTGAAGAACTTAAAAAATACGAGATATAAATAATGGAAAACAAATATGATATAGCTGTTATCGGTGCAGGCCCCGCAGGGTATAATTGTGCCATAAATTTTTCAAAACAAGGGAAGAAAGTTGTAATAATTGAAAAAGATAATTTAGGCGGAACTTGTTTGAACAGGGGATGTATTCCTACAAAATTTTTGTGGCAGGCAGCATCGGTAAAACAGACAATATCAAAATCTTACGAATATGGTCTGAAATCATCTTTAGAACCTGTAAATTTCCAGGAAATAATAAACAAAAAGAATAAGTTGGTTGAAAATTTGGTTAAAGGTGTAGCAAGACTTTTAACTGCAAATAAAGTTGATGTTATAAAAGGTACGGCAAGTTTTAAAAATAAAAACGAACTTATCATAAAAACGGAAACCGAAGAAATAAGTGTAGTTGCAGATAAAATAATTATTGCTACAGGTTCGGAAAGTAAATCAATCCCGAATGTTGAATATGATCACCAAAAGTATATTGATTCCACCGATGCTTTAAACTTAACAGAAGTTCCTAAAACAATGCTTGTTATCGGTGCCGGTGCAATCGGTATAGAATTAAGTTCCATATTTGCAAGTTTCGGATGCAAAGTTACTTTAAGAGAAATTTGTCCTCAAATTTTGCCGAGTGAAGACAGTGATTTGGCACAAGAACTTTCAAGAGTTTTGGCAAGACAAGGTATAAAAGTAGAAGCGGGATGCACGGACACTTTAAGAGATAAAGACAGTTTTGAAAAAATATTGATAGTTGCAGGCAGGAAATCCAATGCCGACGAACTGAAAACAGAAAATATAGGTTTAAATTTAGATAAAAGAAATTTTGTGGCAACACAAAATTATGCAACAAATGTAGATAACATTTTTGCCATAGGTGATATTAACGCTAAAGGCTTTTTGGCATATACGGCAGAACAAGATGCAATAAATGTTGCAGAAAATTTACAGTCGCAAAATCCTATACCGAAAGTTGTTTTTTCGTTCCCGCCGGTAGCTTCGGTAAAAGCTGTTGATTATGATGAGTACAAAGATATTGCTTTCGGTAAATCATCTTTTATTTCAAACGCAAGAGCTCAAATTGAAGGGCAAAGAACAGGTTGGGTAAAAGTTGCCGCAGATAAAGTTTCCAAAAAAATTATAGGTGTTTGGATAATAGGCGTAAATGCGGACGAACTTATAGAGTCTGCAACAATGATAATAAAAGCAAATATGAAAATTACGGATTTATCGAAAGATATGTTTTTCCATCCGGGACTTGCGGAAATACTTTTGGAAGCAGCCAAAAATTGCTGAATCAATTTTAAAGAATAAAATATTAAAACCAATATTGTAATTATTGTATGATTAACTTAAATTATGCAAAGTTGCGAATATTGGAAGTTACAACCACATTATTATCTTGAATGTCTATTATATGAAAACCGTACACATTTATAATCGTTGTGTTATTGATTTTTGAAATTTGTTCGTTTGTTTGCCCTTCAAAATGAACATGTCCGTGGAACCAAATTAAAGGATTGAATTTGTTAAGAAATTTTTTAAAACATTTAAATCCTTTATGACAAATGTCAGTTTTATCATGTATGCCTTCTATGGGAGCATGGGAAACAACTATTATTTTTTTCTTTTTCCTTCTAAATATAAAATCTTTTAATTGTTGAAATCTTATTTTTCTTGATACTTTTGAAACTATTTTTGCCATTTCTTTTTCGGTGTATTGGTAACCTTTCATATTGTATCTCATGGAACCTTCAAATCCCACTAAAATATATTCACCGTAAACTTCCATTCTTGCATGAATATTTATTCCGCCCAAACTGAATTGCTGTTCATTATCGTAAATTTGTTCCACGATTTTTTTAAAATAGTCTTTTACCGGCGCTTTATTTAATGTGGGATGATTACCTTCAACAAAGAAAAAATATTTTCTTACAGTATCTACAACAAATTCCAAATAATCTTTTGATAAATCTCCGCAGGATATAATGAAATCTATTTTTTTTACGGTATCCGGATGTGTTAATATAAAATCCTGAAGTTTTATATCTTCTTTATCTGATACGGCAAGAATTTTCATAAGGTATCCTTATTTGTTTAAAATTACTTTACTAAGTTTTTTATAATATCAGTAAAAATCGAAGGAATAATATCAAGAAATTTCTTATCTTTGTATTTTGCCATAAAATCGTGAGCAGTAAAATCGAAACCTACATCGTGTCCGGCTCTTTGGCTTAAGAAATATTTGTGTTTTTGTATCCAAACATATAAATCCGTATAAGTTCTGTTTGCGAATTTAGATAAAATTTTTTCTTCTATCATTAATTTTACGGCAGGCAAAAATCTTTCCGCATACCATTTATAAGATACATACATTATCGGTTTTTTTGAAAGTTCGCCGTTGTTGTAATTTTCTTTGAAATCCAATATTTCCTGATTTAATATTGCATAACTTTTAAGCTCGGTAACTTTTAAAGGATGTATTAAAATTTCGTTATTTAGCATTGTTGCTTTTTGAAAAGCATTTTCTTCAAGCTTTATTAAAAATTTCTTTGTACTTTCCGAATCAAAAGTATAGTTTTTATCTTTGGATAATTCAAAATCGAACTTAATTTCGGTAACATCCGCATCTATATATTTTGCTTTAAATTCGTTTTTTGCAACCGCAACTCTATGATGCCCGTCTATAATAAAATAATTATCAAGCATTTGATAAACTTGTATCGGTTCCAAGTTTATACCTTTTTCCATTAAAGATTTAATATATTCGTATCTTGAACTTCCGTCAGTCCTTTTCGGAAGCAAAGTTTCGGAAAAATCCAAATATCTTCCCAAACTGCCTATAATTTTATCTATGGGGATAGCTTGAACCCCTTTAGATTTTAATGTATATACAGGTACATTCTTTTCTATTGCCGAAAAATCTACTAATATTCCGTCTTTATCACTTGCCATTTCTTTCCTCTGCAAAATAAAAAATATGGGTAGAGAGGGAATTGAACCCTCACGGCTCTTGCGAGCCTCAGGATTTTAAGTCCTGTGCGTCTGCCAGTTCCGCCATCCACCCATACTTACAACTTTTATTAAAAAAACATATTGCTGCTTAGTATTTGGAGATTATACAACTTTTTTATTAAACTGTCAAAATACGATATATACGGAGTTGGTTTATGCGGAAAGTTTTACAATCAGTTGACAATAACAAGTTTAATTTTAGTATTGCTTTAATGTTTCTCTAATCTTATCATCAAGCCATTTTGGTTCTATTACCTTAACATAAGGTAACCAATGGAATATTGTAGGTAGTATTTCTTCCTCTTTGGCTATTTTACATTCCAATATTAAAGAACTGTCTTTATTTTCTTTTATTATTTTTTGTAAAGGAAAGTATTGTTTTGCTTTAAAGTATTTTGCTGCCTTTTTAGCAATAGAAAGTTTTACTTTTATTTTTCGTTCCATCTCAAAATAAATATTTGTGCTTTCTTTTAATATTTTGGTTATATCCTTTGTAATTTCAAAATATTTATTTGTTGTTGTTATTGTTTTTATATTATCAATATTATATTTTAAAACTTTATTTTTATGTCCTACTAAACAGATTAAATACCAGAATCCTTCAAAGTATGCTATTTTTATTGGTTTTAAATTTTGTATTTTCTTATTATATACGGATTCGATTGTTAAATATTCATTATCTTTTATTGCTTTTTCTATAGTCTTTGTTTTTTCGGTTATTTCATATTTAGGTCCGGTTTGAAACTTTACAAAAAACGGGCTGTCTGCATTTTCAGACAATATCCTTTTTCTGAATATATCAAAACTTTTATCTATCTTTTTATTTTTTAAAGAATCTACAAAAGAATTTAACAATACTAAAAGTCCAGCTTCCGTATCAGATAACAACATCTTTTGTAAAGAGAATCCTTCAGCAAAAGCATAAGCACCTTTTTGTGGGTTATATAGAGGAAATTCTGCATTTTCTATTTCTCTAATATATCTTTGAATAGATTTTGTAGATACATTTAATTCTTCGGCAAGACCTTTCGTTGTTACTTCACCACTGTCCAACTTGTTCAAAATAAATATTATTGCAGACATTTTATTCATAAAATTCCACCTATAATAAATTTTTTACATTTTATCAAAAGGACAGACTGTTGTCCACTTGGAATGTTATATATTAGGTATGAATGTATGGAAGAAAAGAGGGATGGAAACGATAAACAACAGAAAAGTAAGGGGAAAAAAACTAAACAAAAAAATCATTAATTGTAGATTTGATAAAAATTCATGCGAATTTATTGAGATAAAATGACAACAATATATTTTTCATCATTATTAAAACAAAAAAGATATTTTCTTTTCTATAACAGGTTAGTAAAATTGTTTAAAGATAATAATTTAAATTGTGAATTTGTTGAAGGAACAAAAGATATTTGGATGCGGGATTTTATGCCTGTAAAATCTATGGATGGTAAATATATTCAATTTGATTATCATCCTATATACTTAAAAAAATATCCTACATATATAACAAACGGTAGTTTAATTGCAAAAAAGTTAGGTATAGAAACAATAAAAACGGATATAAAACTTGATGGCGGGAATTTCGTTTGTTATAACGGAAAAGCAATAATAACATCAAGAATATTTAAAGAAAATCCACAATATAAAGAAGAAAATCTCATAGATAAAGTAAAAGATTTACTTAAACTTAACAAAATAATAATAATTGAAGAAGAATATGATGATTATGGGCATAGTGATGGTATGGTTAGGTTTGTTGATGATAATGCCGTTTTAATTAATGAATATCCTAAAAAAGACATCAAATATAAAAAAAAATTAACCGATGTTTTAGAGAGAGAGGGTTTAAAATATATTGAAATACCGTCAACTGATAATATGACAAATGCAATAGGTTTATATATAAACTATTTACAATTTGACGATGTTATAATAGTGCCGAAGTTCAATATAAAAAATGATAATAATATATTAATATCGTTAAATAAAATATTTGGCAATAAATATAAGATACTGCAAATAGATTGCACCGAAATTGCCAAAGATGGTGGAGTTTTAAATTGCATTAGTTGGCAGTTATAACGACAATGTATAATTTAGAATTTATAATGTATAATAAAAAAATAATGGAGGAAAACAAAATGGGCAATATAATAAAAGCGGATGATTTTTTAAAAAAAACAAGAGAAGAAATAATATCAGATAAAAAAATTGAAAATTATAATTTAGTAAATGAAGCAATTAAAAATAGAACTTTGAATAATTATTTTGAAGATTGTAGTGATACAAAAACAATAATTCCTATATTGCAAAAAGTAAATGAATATTTTTTAAAGAACTATGAAATTAATATTGATAAAGATTTGATAATGAGACCTATAGAAACAGAAATATATTTTGCAAATGACTTATTTTACGATGGAATGTGTCATAAAAACGAATTACAAAAAGGCAAAGATGATAGTGGTAATGATAGATTTGGCAAATTATATTTTCATAGATATAAAGATACAGAATGTAGTAAAATTATTTGTATGAAAACAAAAATGGGTGGAATGGATATTTGTTTGGCAGATGTTAGAGATAAAAATAATTATTATTTATCAATATTAATAAGGAGTGCATTTATAAATGACAAAATATTTTCTGGAATAAATAATATTTGTAAGGAAATAATGAATAAATGTAATATAGATGAAGAATATAAATTAAAAAAAATGGAAGAATCTATTGTGTTAGTTGAGAGAAAAGAAGAAAATAAAGTAAAACAAAGTAATATTTTTCTTCAACAAAGAATATTTGGAAGGAAATATGACAAAGGATATAAATTAAATTGTTTAAATTATAACTATTTGAATGAAATAATAGAAACAAAACAAACTTTTTATAATGTTCCAAAAAATATACAGAGAATAAAAAATTGTTTTGAAAACAAAAAAAATTAATGGCTTAATTATAGATAGGTGTTTTTATGGAAAAAGAATATCAATATGAAATGGAAAACATAAATAAGATTTTAAATGATTTTTCTAAAGGTTTAAACTTGCTTGATGATTACGACCATCAACAATTGGATAAAAAAGGAAATTCCAAAAGAAAAGCCATAAAAATAAAAGTTCAAGACTTTTTAAAAATCATTGATAAAATGAAAGGTGAATTTGCAAGTGATGTGTTTGCTGTACCTAAAGATAAAAGTTTTGAAAGTTCTGTTAATCAAGTATATCAAACTTTCGGCAGGCAAGAGCTTTATCCTACATTAGAAGAAAAAGCAGCAATGTTACTTTATATGGTTGTAAAAAATCATAGTTTTGTTGACGGAAATAAAAGAATTGCTGCAAGTTGTTTCTTGTATTTCTTAGACAGAAACAAAATGCTTTATGATAAAACAAATAAACCTATTATAGACAGTGCCACATTATTTGCATTAACTCTACTTATTGCAGAAAGCAATCCTAAAGATAAAGATATTGTTATGCAAGTTGTGATAAGTGTATTGAATAGGCAATAATTCTCCCTAAACTTACAACCTATATAATCTATAAATCAAATTTGTTTATAACAAGTTTGTTCGACATAGTGCTGTCCACTTGCTATGGTACAATATATAAAAATAATGTCGTAATAAATTTATTAGGAGAAAAAAATGGGAAGAAGATTGTGTATCGGTGACATCCATGGTATGTATTCAAAATTAACTGATGTTTTGGATAGATGCAATTTTTCTTCTTCCGATATTCTGTATTGTGTTGGTGATTTGTGTGACAGAGGAAAAGAAAACTTAAAAACTTTAGAATTTCTAATGAGTTTAGATAATTTTTATCCGGTTATAGGTAACCATGATATTTGGCTTGCAGAATATTTAAGTTGTAAAATGCCGGAAAACACTTTTCGTGTTTGGGCTTATTATAACGGCGGAATGAATACTTTTGTAGAATTTTTGGATATGGCAGACGAAGAAAAACTAAAAATTTATGATTGGTTGAAAAATATACCATACATGATAAACCTTAAAGATAAAATTATAATGCATACTCCGACACCAAAAAAGGTATTTAAGAGATTAAAAGCAGGATATAATTTAGAAGGAATAACTCTTGCCAATATAAAAGAAAGCGGACTTTTACAAGATGAAATATATGATGACCAGCTTTGGAGTAGAAAAGTTATAGCATGTTCTAAATATGTAAACGATAAACAAAAACACAAAAAATTTTTTGAAACACAATTCAATAGTAAATCTCCAATAGTGTTTGCAGGTCATACTCCTTTATTTGAACCTATATATGATGAAAATATGAATATTTGTCTTATAGATACAGGCAGTTTTGCAACAAAAGAAAAAAATGAACAAGACGGTCATATAACAATTGTAGATATAGATACATTGGACTATTGGCAAAACGGTAATACAAAAAAGCAAAACTTTTTAGATATTATTAGAAAATAGAGAAAACTCTTTTGGACTTAAAGTAAAATCTTTTTGTCCTTTGGAAGAAGTTTCAAATAATATTTTGTTTAAAATACTGCTCAATATACTCTTCAAACCTCTTGCCCCCGTATTATTTTTTATTGCTTGTTCAGCAACATATTCTATTGTTTCATCAAGAATATTTAAATTTATACCAGCTTCCGTAAATACTTGTTTATATTGAGTTATAACATTATTTTGGCTTTTCGTTAAAATTTTTATTAAATCTTGTTTTGTTAAAGCATTTAGTATTACCTTGTTAGGTAATCTTCCTATAAATTCCTGTAAAAAACCATACTCTATTAAATCTTCCGTAGTAACTTGTTGTAATATGTTTAAATTATCTTGTTCTACAATATTATCTTTAAAGAAACCTATACTTTTTCCTTTGTTTGTTTTTTTTCTTTTTTCAATAATCTTTTCCAACCCACTAAAAGCTCCGCCTAAAATGAACATAACATTTGATATATCATATTCTCTATTATCAAACATTCCAAAACAACAATGTGTGGTACTTTCAAATATTTTTAAAAATTCTTCCTGAACACTTTTGCTACCTATAATACCATCTTTTTCTTTACTAATCGCAATTTTATCTATTTCATCTATATAAATTATGCTTATAGGAAATTTATTTCCTTCCATATTTTGTTTACATTCTTTTAATAATCCAACAAACATTGATTCTGGGGATAATCCTACATATCCTGTTTCAGTCAATTGACTTGCATCTGCTATATATATGGGAATATTTAATATTTTACTTAATGTATTACAGATAAATGTTTTACCTGTTCCTGTTTGACCAATTATTAAAGTGTTTGTTTTATCTATTTTATCTTTTTTATTTTCATCTTTGTTTAGTCTACATTTTATTATGTGTTCATAAACTGCTGCAGAAATGTTTTTTATTGCATTATCTTGTCCTATAACATAACTATTTAATTTGCAATATAATTCGTTAGGTTTTATATCGATAATATAATTATTAATGGATGTCGTTTCTCCTTTTGAAGTTATTAACAAATTAAATAAATGTTCGTTTAATTCTAAACCGAATGAGTATATTATGCATTTGTTTTTAAATAATTTTGAATTTTTGCCAATTAAGTTTATTATTGTAATAGGTTTTGCAATATTTAATTCAATAAGCTCTGATACTAAGTCGCTTCTGCTAAAATGTTCATGTCTAATTTGGGCAATAGCTATTCTTATCAAAGTATATCGTTCTATGATATTAAGATTATATGGTTTTATCTCTTTAATAAAATCAATATCGGATTCTTCTTCCATACTTCTCTCATCTATCATTTTAAACAATTCAAAGATATTTTTTCTACGGTGTGTTTCACTATAAAAAAGTTTTAAAATATCATTGATGTAATGTTCGGAAGTATAAGTTGGGAGTTTTGTTAAAGGTTCAATTTTACCTTGTTTTATTTCTTGTTCGTTAAATAATTCTTCCATTTGTTTGTCCTCCTAAAAGTTATAAGTTTTTTATCATTCTACAAAAACATACCGACAACATTATGTCCGTTTAATAATATTTTTAAAATAATCATTTGCGACATACTGTTGTCTGTGTGCTGTTATAAAATATTGTTAAAATAAAATATCGAAGGAAAAAATGTATAAAAATTTTAAAGTAAAAGAAGATGAATGTTCAAAAATTGTAAATAATTTAACAAGTGTTTTAGACTTTGCTAATAAAATCTGTTCAAAATGCTGTGATATTCAAAAACTTGAAACAAGAATTGAAATGTTAAAAAAGAAAGCCAAAGATGAACAAATAGAAATTCCCGAAGATGTTATAGAATTTATTGCTTCACAAATACAAACTAACAGTATAGATTTATTTAGTGCTTTATTTAGAATATCTGCTTTTATTAAATTTACGGACAACCCTTTTACTGTAGATGTTGTGCAAAAGGCATTTAAAGATTTTAAATTTGAAGAAGAATTACATTGTAAAACTTGTCCTTATAATACAATGAAAAACAGTATTTCTGATATAATAAATATAACAAAAAACAAATAAAAAATAAAAAAAGGAATTTAAAATGAATAAAAATGAATTAATAAAAGATTTAAAATTGTCACCAATTTATAATATCTCACAAGATTCTTTAGAAAATTTTCATACTTCTTTTTTATGTTGGTTAGGAAATACTTATCCTGAAAAATTTATAAAACTATTTACTAATAGAACAATAGATAAAACTAAAGAGTATAATTGTAAAAAACAACAATCTCATACATATGAAGACAAATATATAATAACAGACTTAGAAATTGAATTTAACGACAATGAAATGCTTGTCATAGAAAATAAATTAAAATCTTTTCCTACAAAAGAACAATTAAACAAATATTCTAATGTAATCAATAAAAAAAATAAAGTAGCAAGTTTTATTTTGCTATCATTAGCTCCTAAAACAATAAATTTACCAAAAGAATGGGAATATAAAAATTATGACGATTTAGTTTCAAAAATGAAAGAGATATTTAACAAAAATTTCAAATATATTGATATTTATCATGAACACTTAATTCAAGATTATATTAATGTTATAAATTTACTTTCAAAAAGTTTTCCTGAAAAAAACAATGAAATATATGATTTGTATGAACAAAAAAAACAAATTATAGATGATTTACAAGATATTTATATCAAATATAGGACATCCGAATTAGCAAATTATATTAATGAAAATATAAAAGAAAAAGATAATTGGAAAATTAAAGAAGGATTTAGCAGAAAACAAGGTATTATTGATGTAATACGAAAAATAGATGAAAACAACAGATTTCATATACAGATACAAGGTGAACAATATAGTTATGGCTTTGTATATTTAGAAGGGAAATCTAACCCAGATGATATATGGAAAGAAAGAATAAAGATTGCAAATAAATTAAAAGACCAGGGTTATTGGTTTGTTGATACAAAAAATCCTAAAAGAAAAACAAAATGTGAAAATTTTTGTAGTTTTAAACCAGATTTCATATATAGACAATCTAATAAAGGAATCGATGAAAAAACAACTTATAAAGAAATAACAAACAGAATCAAAAAAGATATTGAAAAATTTGAAACAAATTTAATTGAAATACAAAATTGTATATTTGAATTTGTTAAATAAACACCTAAAATGAGCCTGTAAAAGAAGTATGTAAATAGTATTTTCTCATAGTAAAACTTTATCTTCAAAAACTATGATAAATCAAAAAATCTTCGAAAAAAATTTCGAGGATTTTTTTACGGAATATATTAACAATCTGTCCAATAGAATATAAAAATCACTAATTTATAATTATTAACTCGTTTAACCTATAACCTTATAACCTAATAATCTAATAACCCAAAATTGCTTTGCAATTTTCCCCGACATAGTGTTGTCTTGGTGCTTTTGTAAAATACTGGTAAAGAATATTTGTTATGGAGAATTATTATGAATAATTCTATAGAAAATTTGACAAGAAAACAACTTGAGAATTTAACAAAAGAACAAGCTTTTGATTATGTAAAAAAACTTGGTTTTAAAAATGTTCCAAATGAACTTATTTACAAATTGTCAGGATGGCAGCTTATTGAATATGCAGAGAGTTTAAATTTTAAAAATGTTCCAAAATTTATAGTTGATGCAATATGTAAACGAGGTTATCATTCTGATTATGCTGAAAAAATGAAATATAAAAATGTTCCCAAAAAAATTATATATAAAATGAGCAGGTATGGAAACGAATCTTATTGGTATGCAAAAGGAGTTGGTTTTAAAAATGTTCCAAAAGTAATTACTGATAGAATAGCAATGTATCCGTATTGGTCTTATTCATATGCAAGAGAGATTCTTATGAATAAAGAATTACCATTTACCAAAATAGATTCAGTTAAATTACCGCAAAACATTTTAAATACGGTTAAAAATTCAGGTTTGTATAACATAACAGTTTTACAAAAAAGAAATATTTTTAGCTTTAAATTTAAAGATGAAATTGACCCCGGTAAATATTACGAAGTAAATGTAAATAAATGCCCAGATGAACTTAATAAAGAGATTATGGAAAAAGTGTTTGAAGAGGAAAATCCACATGTTTGGTTTAATATGTATACAAAACTTGCTAATTTTTTACCGTTTGATTTTACTGTAAATAACAAAAAATATTTATGTGTATGTGAGTATATGTATAAATATGAGTCTATGGAGATTGTAATAACCGAATATACCGAACCTAAAATACAATCTTTCAGTAAGACAGAAATAATATGCGATAGATTATGGGAACCCCATTTAAATAATATGTTTTTTGAACATTGTGCAAAAATAATAACGGATAATAAATCGGAAAGAGTATCTCATTGGATAAAAGAATTATGGTTATATTGTGGATGGATTCAATACGATAGAATAAAGCCAAATAATAAAACAATATCTTATGATTTGATGAGAACATATTTTTTCGGTGGTTGGGGACACAACTATGATTTCTTCAAACGAGATTTATTTAATACCTATACCGAAATAAAGAAAGTAAAAACCGAGATACAAGACAAAAGCAATGATAGATTAGCTTTTGTAAAATTCAAAATATTTTTAAGAAAAACTATGCAGATGTTATCTAAACAACAATTAACCAAAGAAAAACTGACAAATTTAGCAAAACAATATTTAATTTAAAAAGGAGCATAAAATGGAAAGTAAAATTAAAGAAAAAGTGCTTTGGTACAAAGGTTATAACTATTTTCTTAAAGGAGAATATGAAAAGGCGACAGAAGTTTATGATGAAGTAATAAATAAAGAACATAATGAATATGGATATTTATTAATGGGAATATTAAACAAAAAATTAAATAAATATGATGATGCGATTAAAAATTTTAATATGTATATCAAACTTTCTGATAATAAAAGCAAAGGTTATGGCTACAGAGGTTTAACTAAACTAAATATGGTTTTAAATAAACAAGCTATTGATGATATTATGAAGTCGATAAAATTAGAATTGGAAAGCAGAAAAAAAGATATTAAGAAAGAAGAATTGGACAAGTTTTACAGAATACTAAAAACATATAAGAAAGGTAATGTTAATAATCCACAGAAAAGAATATACAGCATTCCTATTGATATTTCAGGTTTCTTTAAATCTTGTATTTATAATATCGGGATAAACAACAAGTATGCTATAGACTATCTGCAACATTTATCAAACATATATTCCCAAATATCTACATGGAAAACTATACATAAAGGATAATTAAAATGATAAAAGAAAAATTAAAACCTATACTGTTTACTGTTGCAATATTAGTAACTATCGTAATATTTGCATTATATTTAGGGTATTATATGTATTACGAAGGATATATTGCCGCCGATATAAAAACTTGCGATGGTATAAACTATTCCATAGAACAAATTTTGTTGTCGAAAAATACTCAAGAAAAGAAAAAAGAATTAATAGAAAAGTTATGTTCATATACGTATGCGGAAATAAGTGTAGAAAATCTTTCAGATGATACTATGTTTTACAAGAAAGAAAGTGATTTTAAAAATGAAAAACTTTTTAAAGGATTAGGGTTATCGGCAAAAACAATAAAAATAAAAGAAGATTATTATTCAATAAGATATAAAATTTATATTCCAACATTTTATACAACTATAAGATATTGTCTGTATTTAGGCAAACACATGACAAAAATATAAAATGTTCTTCATTTTTATACATCTTTTTCCTGGAAGTGCAAAGCATGTGTTGCTGTTGAAAGGTTAAAGGGTTTTTTGTAGAATAATATCCGAAATAACGAGAGAATATTGTTATGGCAAACAAAGATACAGGCAAGAAAGTTTTAGTTACGAATAAAAAGGCATATCATAATTATCATATTTTAGAAGAATATGAAGCGGGTATTGTATTGTCCGGATATGAAGTTAAATCTTTAAGATTGCACAATGCAAGTTTAGTTGATTCTCTTGTTCGCTTTAATAATAACGAAGCTTTTTTGGAAAATGTATATATTGCTCCATATTTACAGATATCAACACATATTCAAGAATATCAAGCTAAAAGACTGAGAAAATTGCTTTTACATAAAAGAGAAATTATTAAAATATTTTCAAAATCGAAAGAAAAAGGTTTAACTGTTGTTCCGCTTGAAATATATGTATCAAAATACGGTAAAATAAAAGCTTTAATAGGTCTTGCAAAAGGTAAAACAACCTACGATAAAAGAGAAGATTTAAAGAAAAGAGATATTAATCGTGAATTGGCAAGAGAAGTTTTTTAGTTTTTTTATCTTCAATTAAAAATATGGAATACAAATCAAATTTTATATCATTAGAAGCATCCGCCGGTTCAGGGAAAACTCATAATTTGGCAAAAAGATACATTTCTTTGTTGCTTGATTTTGATTCTTCAAAAAACAAGCCTCCGTTAAACAACATTTTAGCTTTAACATTTGCAAATAAAGCTACAGTTGAAATGAAAGAAAGAATAATAAAATATTTGAAAAAAATGTCTTTAAAACAAGATGTTAAAGATGTGTTGACTGCCGTTAATATTTCTAAATCAAAAATTCCCGCAAATGCCTATATGGCTGTAAACGACATAATAAAAAATTTCGATCATTTTAATGTTAGAACAATAGACAGTTTTATAAATTTGATAATAAAAGCATGTGCATTAAAGTTGGAAGTTTCTCCTAATTATAAAATAGTTGATACTTATGAAGATTACATAGATTATTCAATAGATGCTTTTTTGGATAAATCTTTTGAAGACGACAAAGTAAGAACTGTTCTTGATAGTTTTTTTGAACAATATAATATAGACGGTTCTTCTTCTTGGAATATAAGGAAAAATATATTTGACACATTCAAAAAACTTTATAAAAAAGAAATAATAAAAAAAATTTCCGAAGGCGGAAAAAATACTAAATATTTTGAAGGCATTTCAAAAATAAATTCGAAATTTATAAATTTATGCAAAGATATTTTAACCATAGACAGATTAGATGAATATACGAGAACAAAAATTAAAGATTATGCTGAGAAAATAGTTTCAGGAAAAACAACTTTATTCAAAGATAGAATAACATCTTTTTTTGCAAATGAGGATATTGAATATAAAAAAAACTGTAAAAGAAATGCAAAACTTGAAGAATGTTTTAAAAAAGGGAAAGCTGTTATTTGCGAATTTATGGAATTCAGAGCAAAACATTTCTATGATAATTATATAAAAATGTTTGATCCGATTTTAGATGAATTTGATAAGAGAGCAAAAATAGATTCCGTAATGTTTTTGCAGGATATTAATAAACAAGTGGCTAAAGTTTTTTATGAAGAAAATTTAGCTCCGGAAATATATTTAAGTTTATCCAATAATTTTACGGATTTTCTTATAGATGAATTTCAAGATACAAATCAGCTCCAGTGGCAGACATTAAAACTTATAGTTGAAGAAAATCTTTCAAAGGGCGGCTCTTTCTTTTATGTGGGTGACAAAAAACAAGCTATTTACGGATTTAGGGGCGGTGATTATAAAATTTTTGATGTTCCCCGATTGGAATTTAAAAAATATAATCAGCAGGATGAATTTTTGGATACCAATTACAGAAGTTGTAAGGCAATAGTTGATTTTAACAATCAACTGTATTGCCGGGAAAATATAATTAAATTATTAAATGCTTTCGGGAAAGAAAAAAATTTAAATAATATAGATAAGTATTGTAAAGGGATAATAGAAGTTTTTAAAAATTCCCAACAGAAATGTAATAAAAAAGAAACAGGTTATGTTGAGGTATCATATAAAGAATATTCCGCCGGAGAGGATGTTGATGAAATAGTGAAACAATATTTATATGACACAATAGAAGATATAAATAAGAGATTTTTAAATAAAGATATAACAATAATTTGCAGAACAAACGACGAAATAAAAAAAATAGGTGAATGGCTACTTGAGAAAAATATAGAAATAGAATCTTTTCAAACATTAAATATAGTAAATTCGCAGATAATAAAAGAATTGTTTTCCGTATTGCAATTTTTAAATATGCCTATAGATAATGTTTCGTTCATTTCGTTTATAACAAGCTCGGTTTTCTTAAAAGCCACGGGTTTAACAAAAGAAGATATTCTTAAATTTATATCGGAAAATATGATTGGAGAACGGAAAATCGGCAGCATTTATATGACATTTAGAGAAAAATATTTTGAGGTTTGGAAAAATTATATTGAAGAATTTTTTAACAGAGCAGGATTTGTTGCCGTGTATGAAATGGTGGTGTCACTGATTTCAAAATATAAAGTGTTGGATAATTTTAAAGAATATTCCAATATAATATACAGATTTTTGGAAGTAGTTTGCGACTTTGAAAAAAATAATCAGGGATTGGGCAATTTTATAGATTATTTTACGAGCTTTGCAAAAAAAGAAAAAGATGGAAAAAACGATAAATTCTTTATAAAAATTCCTTCTTCAAATGCAATAAAAATTACTACAATGCACAAATCAAAAGGTTTGGAATTTAATGTTGTAATAATTCCTTACTTTTACATAAAACAATTAGGTTCAAATGACAATACTTTTCCGGTTGAAAACGAAGACGAAGTGTCATTTTTAAGAATAACTAAAAATATGACAACTTATTCCGAATATTTGAAAGATATTTATTATGAAAAACATTTTAAAAACATGTCTGATGAATTAAACGGGTTATATGTTTCAACAACAAGGGCTATATGTGAATTTTATGGTCTCATACTACACAAAAAAGAAACAAAAGAAAGTGTTATTGAAGTATTGGTAGATAAAGATAAAAGAATATTCGGTAAAAAAGAAAAAATAAATATAAAATCTAAAGATGAAGATGAAGAAAAAGTTAACGATATTGAAATAACATCCACACAACTTGAAGATATCGTAGATATAATAAACTCAAGTTCTACAGAAATTTACGGCAAAAAACACAAAGATGTTTTATTGAAAGGGAAAATAATTCACTATGCTTTATCTCAAATAACGACTTTTAATTTAAACAATTTACAAAACGTTGTTGAACAAGCTGTTACGGAAACTCAAAATATGTTCCCGGAACAAAGTATAGATTGGCTTAAAGATAAAATTACGAATTTATTATCAAACAAAGATATAGCGGTTTTATTTGATGAAGGAAATGTTGTCTTTAACGAAAAAGAATATGTTGACGGGTTCGGTAACACAATAAGATTGGATAAAATAATATTAAAGCAAGACAGTGTAATTGTAGCGGATTTTAAAAACAGTATATACGATAAAGAGTATATAAACAGACAAATGGAAAAATATGTCGAGACAATAAAAGAAATTTATCCGGAGAAAAAAATTTGTTGTTATGTGGTTGATGTTGAAAATGTAATTTTATATGAATTTAATAACGGAACAATATGAAAAAAAGTAAAATATTTAACATCGATTTAAATAATAATATTGTTGAGTATGTATCGAAACATATTCTTGAATTGAGTGTCGACAATGAAAACGATTTAAGTAATATTGCTGTTGTTATGCCGTCAAAGAGACCTTCATTGTTTATAAAAAAAGAAATTTCAAAAAAAATTAATAAACCGTATGTTCCGCCAAAATTTTTTACATTTGAAGAATTGGTAAATTCGATATCTGCTTTAAGAGGTATTCAAAAAATATCTGCAATAGACAGCAGTTATATAATTTATGATATTGTTCATAATAAGCTTAAAGTTCCGAATTTTTATCAATATACATACTCCTCTTTTTTTCAATGGGCGAACGAAATATTGAGTTTTATAAATTTATTGGATTTGGAAAAAATTGATAACGACAAACTTCTTAATATCCAATTACAAGCCGATATAGGTTTTGATGTTCCGAAAAGTATTAATGAACTTTTAAAAAATATAACCTTTATAAGAGACGAATTCCATAAAAGAATTGAATATTTAAATAAGACAACATCTGCATATTCTTATTGTATGGCCGGGAAATATATAGGAGATTTTTTCAAAGATTTTGACAGGGTTATATTATTTAATCCTTATTATTTGAATAAGTCCGAAACGGAAATGTTTAAAGTTTTATTTGATAAAAATAAACTTGATATCGTTATAAAAGGAAGTAAAAATAATTGGCAGTATTTAAACAAGATATATAAAGATTTTAACTGTGATCCGATCGAAACCGAAGATGTTTTACTGGGAAATATTAAATTTTACGCTTCTTACGATGGCTATTCACAGGCATGTCTTGTTAAAAATTTAGTACAAGAAATACCTAAAGAGGAATTTAAAGATACTGTGGTAATAGTTCCCGATAACACCATATTACAAGCTGTTGCCGGAGAACTTTATTCTGTTACGAAAGACATAAATATCGCCGTCGGGTATCCTGCGACAAAAACTACGGTTTTTTCTTTGATGAAAGATTTAATTACAACACATTTTAACAGAGATAAAACAAACAGGTACTATGTAAAAGATTTTGTTTCAATAATATCAAATCCGCTTGTTAAAAATATAAGATTTATCGGAATGCCGGCAATTACAAGAATTATTGTTCATGAAATAATAAATAATTTTAATTTTTCGGATAAAAAGGCATTGTTTAAAACTTATCAATTTATTTCTTTGGAAGAAATTCAAAATAATGTAATTTTGCATGAAAATATTTCAAAAAAAATAACTGCATATTGGCAAGAAGTTTCTCCGGAAAGAGTAAAAGAAATCATTAATATGCTTTTTGATATGTTGTTTTATAAATTTGAAAATGTTTCTACGTTGGCTGCTTTCGGTAAAGCTGTAAATAATATTGCCGATATTATAACTCAAAAAAGTTTAATAAATTCTTATTCGTTTAATATAGGCGCACTTAATATAATTTATTCGATAGCCAACCAATTTATAAATTCAATTTGTGCCGATGACATTTTTTTACAAAAAGAAATTTTTAAAATATTTGAGAATCTTATATCTCAAGGGAACATAAACCTTGCGGGAAGTCCTTTAAGAGGGTTGCAGGTACTGGGATTCATGGAGGCAAGGGGACTTTCTTTTAAAAATGTATTTGTTGTATCCATGTCTGATTCCGTGGTTCCAAAGGTAAAAGATATTAATCCTCTTATTCCGAAAGATGTTATTAATTTGTTAAATGCAGGTTATTTGGAAAGAGAAATCGATATCCAAAAATATCAGTTTTACGGTTTAATTGCCGGAGCAAAAACAGTCCATTTAATTTATCCTAACGATAATGTTAATGTAAGAAGCAGATTTATAGAAGAACTTGTTTGGAAAAAGCAATATGAAACAAAACAATTAAAATCGGTAACGATTAATTCAGTAACGATGTCTGCAAAAATATTCCCGAATAATAAGCCGATGTTCGAAAAAAACGATAAAATAAAAAGTTTTTTATCTGATTTTGTTTATTCGGCAACAAGTATTGATACATATATGAATTGTAAATTGAAATTTTACTATAAGTATGTATTAAAGCTGGGGGAACAGACCGATTATGACGATGATCATGAAAGTATTAATATAGGTAATTGTGTTCATGATTTCTTGAATGAAATTTTTTGCGGCGGTTCAACAAAAGAAATATTAATGAGCAAAACAGAAGCTTATTATGAGCAGGTTTTGGAAAATAAAATAGATAAATATTTTAAAAATGTAAAAACCGGTAAGATGTATTTGTTAAAAAAACTTCTTAAAAAGAAATTAAATGATTTTAGAAAAGAAGAAATTCAAAGAAATTTCAAGAAAATTTTATATACGGAAAAAGAATTTTCTTCTCAAATAGAAATTAACGGTAAAAAATATAATTTAATGTCGAAGATGGACAGAATAGATGAAAACGAAGACGGAACAATAAGTATTATAGATTATAAAACCGGAGAAATAAAATCTCCTTTATCCGGTACCGATATTATATTTGATGAAAGTACTTTGTCCAGAAAAGAAATAGCAGAAAACATAAACTCTTTTCAATTGATAATCTATAAATATTTGTACGAGCTAAACAATACCGATAAAACCGTATCTCGTGTGATGTTATATTCTTTAAAAAATTTAACTTTTCAACCTTTATTTAAAGATAAAAATAAAACAGAATTCGACACACTGATTAGTATGCTAAAATTCGTAATTGCCGATATTAACGGAGATGAACCGTTTAAAGCAGAACTCTATGATGATGTAAAATGTGAACAGTGCCCGTATTTTTACTTGTGCAGATAGTAACAATTTTGTATAAGTATATGTCTAAGTTATAAGATTGCTTATAAAAGGAGAAAGAAATGAAAAAAATAATTGTTTGTATAATGTTGTTTCTTCTTGCAATGGCAAATGTGTATGCTGATAAAACGACAAATTTGTTTGTAATAGAAAGAAGCAAAAATGCCAATGTCGTTAACTACGATGCCGTTTTAACGGATGAAGGTAAAATTAATGAAAACAAACCGATAGATGCTTATTGGCTGTTGTATGCTTACAAAAACGGAGAAAGAGAAGAGTTGAGTGCTTTCGACAAAAAAGCCTATGGCTTTAAAGTAAAATATAATGAAGAAAAAAAATATTTTGATTTTGTATTAAAAGCCGTAAAAGAAAAACCGATGATACTTAATTTGTATAACGGAGTTGCAAAAGTTGTTATAAAAATAAACAATATTGATTGCTTTTTGGAGAAAGTTTATATTGATTCCGTTGACGGTGCTTTAGGTATACCGAAAGTAAATTATTATGAGTTGTTTGGTACTGAAATTGAAACGGGAGGTGTTCAACAACAAAAAATAATGGTGAAATAACTTTTTTTTTTGTATAATATTAGATTATGAAAAATTATATTACTTTTTTATTATGTTTTGTTTGTTTTAGTTTGTTGTCGTGCGCTTCAACACAACCAAAAGGTGGTGCAGTAAGCAGTGAAGTTTTTGTATCCAACAGCGGTGATGAAGATTTTAGTATTCAGAACCAAGTGATGGACGGGATTTCTGCCGTTCAAAATTCGAGGAATTATGTATTACAGCCCGGAGATTTGGTAGAGATCAAGATTTTTATGGAACCGAGTATGGATAGAACTTTAAGAATTTCTTCGGATGGAATTATTACATTTCCTTTAGTAGGAAATATCAAAATAGGGGGGTATACTATTTCACAAGCGGAAATTCAGTTGGTAGACAAATTGAATTATTATATAAAAAATCCGCAAGTTTCCATGCTTATTAGAGAATATTCAAAACAAATGGTTTATGTCTTGGGACAAGTACATAGACCATCGGGGATATCTATTCCTCCCGAAAAAGATATTACCGTTTTAGAGGCAATAATTTCCGTTGGAGGTTTTACTGCCGTTGCGAATACATCCAAAGTGAAAATTTTAAGATTGGAAGACGGAAAACAAAAAAGTATATATGTTGATGTTGGGGCAATAACCAAACAAGGTAAAAAATCTCTTGATGTTAAATTGTTGCCGGGAGATGTTGTTTTTGTTCCGGAGAGTATATTTTAGAGGAAAGTAATGAACGATAATTTTTTAAACAATGTTAATAATGCACCAAATGAAGATATAGATCTTATGTATTATGTAGCCATAATACTAAAGAGGATATGGTTGTTGATAGGAGCAATTGTTATATGTGTTTTAGCTGCTGTTATGGTTAATATGTATATGCAGCCAAAATATAAGTCTGCGGCTCTTTTGTTAATAGATAAAGAAAGTACCGGAAAAATAGATAGCTCTACTTACGGTTCTTGGTCAAGTGATAGAGAGTATTATGGAACACAACATAAACTGTTACAGTCAAGAACACTTTTGGAGAAAGTTTATAATAAAATGGACTTATCCCAATATACGGAATTTAAAAATCCCGGAGGTTGGGTGAAGTTAAAAAATAATCTGCATATTATTCCGGTAAAAGGCAGTCGTTTACTTAATGTTGAAGTTGAATCTTATGATAAGAAGTTATGTGCCGATATTGCAAATACACTTGCAAGTATGTTTGTTGAAGAAAATATCAGCAATAGAGTATCTGTTGCAAAAGATATTATAGCTGCACTTGAAGCAACCGAAAAAAGTGCTAAACAACAGGAATTGTTGAATTCGTTACCGCAAGTAGTAAACAGTGATTTTATAAAAAATCTTAAGAATCAAGAAATATCCTTATATAAACAATTTGTTCAACTTAATGCAAAATATACCCTGAATCATCCGGAAGTAATAGCTGTTCAAGAAGAATTGAGAGCTATTAGAGAAGAAATAGATATTGAAACCAAAAGAATAATACAAAGTATCAAGATAAATCTTTCCGGACAATTTTTAGGTAACAACGTAAGGTTAATAGATAAAGCAGCTATTGCGGGTGTTCCATATAGACCTAATAAATTACTAAATTTATTGATAGGTGTCGGTGCCGGATTTGTTTTGGGAATATTATTTATATGTCTTGTTGAGTATTCTGACAGAAGTATAAGATCTGATGAAGATTTACGGGAAAAATTAAATTTATCATTTCTCGGTTTTGTCCCGGTAGTTAAAATAAAGAAGAAAGAAAGAGAATATGCAACAATGTTAAAGGGTGATAATGATTTTTTATTGGCTGAACAAGTAAGAAATATAAGAACGATGTTGAATTTTGCTTTGTCTGAAAACAGAAAGGATCCTTTTTTAATAGTAAGTTCTCTTCAGGGTGAAGGTAAAAGTCATTTTGCCGTAAATCTTTCGGTCGCATTTTCTCAAACACAAAAAAAAGTTTTACTTGTTGATGGAGATTTGAGAAGATCCAGACTCCACAAAGTTTTCAGACTTTCAAACGAAAAAGGTTTAACTAATTTTTGGAAAGAAGATAAAAACATATCTTCTTTTGAATATAATGTGCAAAAAACAGATGTTGAAAATCTTTTTATTATGACATCCGGAACAAGACCTCCGAATCCTTCGGAACTTTTAAATACTCCGGTACTTGAAAAATTTATAGAATGGGCGGTTGCAAGTTATGATACCGTTATTATAGATTGTCCTGCAGTATTACCGGTAAGTGATGCTTTATTGTGGGGTAAGTATATTAAAAAAGCGGTATTTATTGTTAAATATAGCAGTACTGATTCGAAATTAGCAAAACTCTCATTGGAAAAATTGAGAAATGTAGGAATAAAAATATTGGGAGGAATAATAGCCCAATATGAAAAGAGCGGCTTTAAATACAGTAAGTACGGATATTACAAAAACTATTCTTATTATAACAGTTATAAGGAAGATAAGTAATAAAATATAAAATAGTATAACTATAAAGGAGCTTTTTTATGAGAAAACCATTGATGGCAGGAAACTGGAAAATGAACAAAACCATACCGGAAGCAGTTGCTATGGTAAAAGAATTAAAAGGTAAAATCGCCGATGTTAAAGATGTGGATGTTTTGTTATGCCCTACATTTACGGCAATTTCCGCTTTAGCAACGGAAGCTAAAGGAACAAATATCAATATAGGTGCACAAGATATATTTTGGGAAGCTAAAGGTGCTTTCACGGGAGAAATTGCTCCTAATATGTTGGTAGATGCCGGTTGCAGTTATGTAATAATCGGTCATTCCGAAAGAAGACAATATTTCGGTGAAACAAACGAAACCGTAAACAAAAAAGTTAAAGCTGCATTGGCTATCGGTTTAATACCTGTAGTTTGTGTAGGTGAAACATTGCAGGAAAGAGAAACAAATGTAACTTTTAAAGTTATAGAATCTCAGGTTAGAGAAGGTTTAAAAGATTTATCAAAAGAAGAAGCTGCAAAAATTGTTATAGCTTATGAACCTGTTTGGGCAATAGGAACAGGAAAAACCGCAACTCCTGATCAAGCACAAGAAGTTCATGCATTTATAAGAAAAGTTTATTCCGAAATGTATGGAACAGCTGCTCAAGAAGTCAGAATCCTCTACGGCGGTTCCGTAAAACCCGAAAATGTAAGTGAACTTATGAAAAAAGAAGATATCGACGGCGGATTGGTAGGCGGAGCAAGTTTGAAGGCAGACTCTTTTGAAGCATTGGTAAAATTTTCTAAATAAACACTTACCGAAAACTTCTTAGTCTATTAGCTAAGAATGCGAAGTATTTGTTCTTGGCTTTTTGGTTACAATTACAACAAAAAAGGAATAAAAAATGAACGAAAACAGAAAAAATAATCCTATATTAACAAATGTTTCTAACAGACATATTCATTTGTCTAAAGAAGATATGGAAACATTGTTTGGTAAAGGTCATACATTAACAAAAACAAAAGATTTGGTTCAACCGGGAGAACATGCTTGTGATGAAACAGTTACAATACAAGGTCCTAAAAGAGCAATAGAAAAAGTTAGAGTTTTAGGCCCGTTGAGAAAACAAACTCAAGTAGAAATATTTGTAACCGATGCCATAAGGTTAGGTGTTAATGTTTGTATAAGATTGTCCGGAGATTTAGCCGGTTCAGAACCTATAAAAGTTATAGGTCCTGCAGGTTCAATAGATTTAAAAGAAGGGTGTATTGTTGCTAAAAGACATATCCATTTTACAACGAAAGATGCTGAATTTTACGGAGTAAAAAACGGAGACAGCTTAAAGTTGAAAACAGAAGGGGAAAGAGGACTTGTTTTTGATAATGTTATAGCCAGAGTAAGCGATAAAATGGCATTGGAATGTCATTTGGATATGGAAGAAGCTAATGCCGCAGGTGTAAAGAACGGAGATAAACTCTTTTTATTATAACACGGGATACAAAAATGAAAATTGCATTCGGTTGCGACCATGCAGGAATAGAAATTAAAGAAAAACTGATAGACTTTATAAAATCTTTGGGACATGATGTTTTGGATTTCGGAACAAATTCAAGCCAAAGTTGCGATTATCCCGATTTTGCATTAAAAGTAGCACAATCAGTTGTTTCAAAAGCCGCGGATAAAGGTATTTTAATTTGCGGAACAGGTATAGGAATGTCTATAGCCGCAAATAAGGTTAAAGGTATAAGAGCGGCTGTTTGTTGGAATAAAGAAACCGCACAATTGATATCTCAACATAATAATGCAAATATTATGTGTGCCGGAGCAAGATTTGCTTCAGTTGATGATATATGTTCTTGGATTAAAATTTTTCTTGAAACGGAATTTGAACAAAGGCATTTAAAAAGAATAGATAAAATAAAGAACATAGAACAACAGTATTAATGCTGTTGTTCTATTTTTTTTTACGGGAGAATAAAAATGAAAAAAATTTTTGTTTTGTTGGCATTTATGTTTTTAGCAAATTTTTGTTATTCCGCATCGGTTACAATATACAATGATAATTTTGCACTCGTTAGAGATACGAAAGAATTTAATATAAAAGCAGGTCAACAACTGATAGAAATGGATGATGTAGCTTCGAAAGTAGATCCGACAAGTGTTTTACCGAAATTTCTTTCCGACTCGGATAAAATTACAATTCTTGAACAAAATTACGATTTTGATTTGGTAAACAGCAATAAATTATTACAAAAATATATCGGCAGCGACATTTCGGTAGAAAGATATTTACCGAATTCTCAAAAAGAAAAAATTTCCGGTAAACTGTTATCCGTTCAAGGCGGGACTATAATAAAAACAAATAACGATAAAATAGTGATAAATCCGGAAGGAGAAATTATTTTGCCGAAAATGCCGGAAGGTTTAATGTTAAAACCTACTTTGTCATGGTTGATAAACAGTAAGGTTTCAGGTAAGAAAAAATTAGAATTAACATATAAAACAACCGGTTTTTCATGGGTTGCCGATTATGTTGCCGTATTAGATAAAGACGATAAGAAGATAGATTTGAATGCTTGGGTAACCATAAACAACACATCTGGTGCTACATATAAAGATGCGAAGTTAAAATTAGTTGCAGGTGATGTAAATACAGTTAAAGAATATGGAAGATCTAACAGAGTTATGTTGGCTAAGAGTGCTGCAATGGATGCAATGGCGGAAGAATCAGCAGCAGGTTTTCAGGAACAATCTTTCTTCGAATATCATATTTATAAATTACAAAGAACTGCGAACTTAAAAGATAACGAAAAAAAACAAATAGAATTTACTGCAGCACAAAATATTCCGGTAGAAAAAAAGTATACTTATGAAAGTTCTAAAAATAATAAGGTTGAAATATCTTTAAAATTTAAAAACAATAAAGCTTCGAATTTAGGAATACCGTTACCTAAAGGTAAAGTAAGAGTATTTAAGAGTGACGGAGATTCAATAGAATTCGTAGGTGAAGATAAAATAGATCATACACCGGAAAATAAAGATATGAGATTAACCATAGGTAATGCTTTTGATGTTACGGCCGAAAGAAAAATGACCGGTTCATCAAGCAGTAATTCCGCAAAGCAATCGGAAGAAAGTTATGAAATTACTTTAAAGAATGCTAAAACCGAGGCTGTAAAAGTTGAAGTTATAGAGAAATTTTATGGCTGGTCAAATTGGAAAATAACATCAAATTCTCAAAAGTTTGAAAAGAAAGATTCAAACACCGCGGTTTTTGAAGTATCTGTTCCGGCAAAATCCGAAACAAAAATTTCTTATAAGGTAAAATATTCATGGTAAATATAGCTGCTATTATAGATCATACATTATTGAAACCTAATGCAACATACAGAGATTTTAAATTGTTGTGTGAGCAGGCTGTAGAAAACAGATTTTGGTCTGTATGTGTTCCTCCGTTTATGGTGGAAACCTGCAAAAAAGCTCTTATAAATACAGATGTAAAAGTTTGTACCGTAATAGGTTTTCCGTTAGGATATAACAATTATGTAAGTAAACTTATGGAAGCAAAATATTCAATAAAAAAGGGTGCGGATGAAATAGATGCCGTAATAAATATATCTGCATTGAAATCAAAAGATTTTAATTATGTTGAAAAAGAAATAGCTTTATTAAGAAAAAAAGTTTCAAACAAAATTTTAAAAGTAATAGTTGAAACTGCATATTTAAATGAAGAAGAAAAAGAAAAAATTGCAAAAATAATTTTAAATAATGGCGTTGATTTTTTGAAAACATCAACAGGTTTTGCTCCCGGCGGAGCAACTGTTGAAGATATTAAATTTTTTAAAAAAATATTAAAAAACAATGTAAAAATAAAAGCATCCGGCGGGATATCCACTTATAAACAAGCCGAAGAATTGATAAGAGCAGGTGCAAGCAGAATCGGAACATCAAAATCTTTACAACTGATGACAGATTATGAAGATGATGAATAGAACAATAATTAAACATATATCGGCAATTAGCATAATTGCTTTTTTTATGTTATTGGCTTGGCTGTTGTTTGTATATGTTTTTTTTAATAACGAATTAAAAAGAAATATATATCCGATTATTGATGAATCCAAACAAACTTTAGCTGAAATTTTAAATAAAAATTTTTCATCCGAAAAAGCAGGAAAGTTTATTCCGGAATTCGAAAAAAATGAATATGTTAGTTATGTTACGATAAAAAATAATCAAAACGAAATCAATTCCAAAAAAATAAACTCACTTATATTAGACTCGTTAAAATTAACTTATCCGATAAAATATGAAAATAAAACCGTAGGCCGGATTGAAATTTGGCCGTCTTATGAACTCTTTTCTAAAATTTTATCTTCTGCTGTTAATATTTTAATTTTTTCTTTTTCAATAATTATTTTAATCGGTGCATTTGTTTTTTTTATATATGTTTATATAAGAAAATATATTTTTGTTCCGTATAAACAAATAAAAACAATGATAAACGATATAGCTTTAGATAAAAGATTAAGCGTTGATGAAACAATTAAAGCCGGTGTTTGGAATAATATTTTTTTTGATTTGAAAAAATTACATAACAAAGTTTTTGATATAAACACTACAATGAATTTGTTGTTTTCGGCAACCGGCACGATAAGTTCTGATTTGGAACTTGTAAATTCCGTTCATGTAATATTTAATGTTGTTCACAAAAGAATAAAAGAATCTATATGTGTTTTGTTTGTTCCTGATGAAAGCGGGCAACTGAAAGTTTTTGCAAAAAACGGCTTATTGAATAATGATGTGATGTTTATACCTGAAAGTGCAGATAATTATATATGGACTACATACAAACAAATAAAAAATATTATTGTTAATGATACAAATAAAATAACAAAAGAAAATTTGGGTGGTTTGTATGATGACAATATACGTGCATTTATGTCTATACCTCTTATAGATGAAAATAAAAATTGCATAGGCGTTTTTGTTGTGATAAGCAAAATAGAAAATTCGTTTAACGAGGATAATATAGATATAATAAACAGTGTTTCACAATATTTGGTTGCACTTATAAACAGAATTAAAGATTACCAGGAAATAAAAGAGACAAACAGAAAATTGGAAATAGAAATAGAGACCGTATCAAAAGGAATTATGGAAACGAATGATATTCTTATAAAAAAAGTAAAGGATATGAATAATATTTATTCCGTGGCAAACTATGTATCAACAAAAAAAGATATATCGGATTGTATGGAGTATATTTCATTGAAAGTGAAAGAAATTTTAGGAGTAGAGAAGTTCGGTATTTTTAAATATAATAAAAAAAATAACAGTTTAAGTTCCGTTAAAGGTTCTTTTGATTTAAATTACTGCTTAAAATTTGTTGATAAAAAAGATACAATTTATAATAATGTATTAAATACCGGAAAAGCAGTCGTTTTAAATAAAGATTCAAAAACGAATGATTTTTTAAAAGATTTAAAAATTGATGAATTGAAAATAAATTCTGCCGTGTTTGTGCCTGTAATGAAGGAACACGATGTTGTTGCACTCGTTGCAGCTTTAAATAAGGCAGATTCCGATTTTGTTCGTTCGGATATAAAAATTTTAGAACACATTTCTGTTATTATTTATGATATAATAGAAAGAACAAACTTATATAATAAAATAAAAGCTAATATAAAAATGGGGGAAGCAAATGGAAATAGCTGATTTAAAAGTTATATCAGCATCTGTCAGGAAAGAAATTCTTAAGATGTTGCAGAAAGCAGGCTCCGGACATCCGGGAGGAAGTTTATCTGCAGTAGAATTGATGGTTGATTTGTATATTAATCATATGAATTTTAATAAGGATAATTTTCAAGATAAAAACAGAGATTATTTTGTTTTATCGAAAGGTCATGTTTGCCCTGTTTTATATGCGGTTCTTTCTCAAATAGGTTGTATTCCCAAAGAAGAACTTGATACATTAAGAAAAATCGGCGGAAGATTGCAGGGACATCCCGCAATGGATAAACACATCCCGGGCGTTGAAATTTCCACCGGTTCTTTAGGATACGGTCTTTCGATTGCTGCCGGTATTGCAAAAGGTATGAAAACTTTAAAACAAAATAACAGAGTATATGTTCTTATGGGAGACGGGGAACAACAGGAAGGTTCTGTTTGGGAAGCGGTTATGGCGGCTCCTCATTTTAAACTCGATAATTTATGTGCGATTATAGATTGTAACGGATTACAAATAGACGGTAAAGTTGAAGATGTATTAAATATTAATCCGATAGCGGATAAATACAGAGCTTTCGGTTGGAATGTTTTGGAAATAGACGGACACAATTTGCAGGAAGTTGATCAAGCATATTCAAAAGCAAAACAGTGTAAAGGAAAACCGACGGCAATAATTGCAAAAACCGTAAAAGGAAAAGGGGTTTCTTTTATGGAAAATGTTGCGGATTGGCACGGAAAAGCTCCGAATGCCGAACAATTGGAACAAGCTCTTAAAGAAATAGATGAAAGTTTAAAAAAATAAATATAGGGATATAATTATGGTAAATGTTTTTGGTAATAAAGCTACAAGGTTTGGTTTTGGTGAAGGGTTGGTTGAGTTGGGCAAAAAAAACGATAAAATTTTTGTGCTTGGAGCAGATACCGTTTCTTCCGTTGCGATAAACGGATTTCAAAAAGAATTTCCGGAAAGATTTGCTAATGTAGGTATAGCCGAAACAAATTTGTTGGGAATGGCTGCCGGACTTGCGGTTGCAGGTTTTATTCCTTTTGTTTCAACATACGGTGTTTTTGCTTCCGGAAGACCTTGGGAACAAATAAGAACTACGATTTGTTATTCCAACTTAAATGTAAAAATCGGTGGTTCTCATTCAGGACTTATGGTTGGCCCGGACGGTGCAACCCACCAAGCTTTGGAAGAAATTTCTATAATGAGATGTTTACCGAATATGACGGTTTTAGTTCCGTGCGATTTAACGGAAACAAAGAAAGCAACGATAGCGGCTGCGGATTATAACGGTCCGGTTTATATAAGATACGGAAGAGAAAATATTCCTATAATAACGGACGATAAAACTCCTTTCGAAATAGGAAAAGCAGTTCAAATGAAAGGCGGTAAAGATGTTTGTATTATGGCTTGCGGTTCAATGGTATATGAATCTTTAATGGCTGCGGAAATTTTGGAAAAAGAAGGTATAAAAGCAAGAGTTTTAAATATACATACAATAAAACCGATAGACAAAAAAGCAATAATTGATGCTGCAAAAGATTGCGGTGCAATAGTTACGGCAGAAGAGCACCAAATATTTGGCGGATTCGGAAGTGCCGTTGCCGAAGTTGTTGTTGCAAATTGTCCGGTACCGATGGAATTTGTAGGTGTTAACGATACATTCGGAGAATCCGGAAAACCGTCAGACTTGATTGTTAAGTACGGTTTAAAAGATGTAAATATAGTTGAAGCCGTAAAAAAAGTTTTAAAAAGAAAAAAATAATAAATTGTAGCAGATAATTTAATTTATAAGTTTATAAGGTTATAGTTTAGTATAAACCTAAAAGTTGTAATTATAATTGCACTAAAATGGTAAATATAAACAGAATAATCTTAATAGTATTGGATAGTGTCGGGGTAGGAGAACTTCCCGATGCAAACAGATATAATGATGCAGGTGCCAATACACTAAAACATATTCTTGAAAATAAAGATAAAAATTTTATTTTTGAAAATATGGGAAAACTCGGTTTATATAATATTGTTCCGTCTCCTTACGGATATAAACCCGATAAAGTTTCAGGTTGTTACGGTAAAATGGCAACCATGTCTCCGGCAAAAGATACTACAGCGGGACATTGGGAACTTTCCGGTATAATTTTGGATAAACCTTTTCCTACATATCCTAACGGTTTCCCTAAAGAAATAACAGAAGAATTCGAAAAACAAATCGGAACAAAAATTTTGGGTAATTGTGTTGCTTCCGGAACGGAAATAATACAAAGATTAGGTAAACAACATTACGAAACAGGTTTCCCGATAGTTTATACATCAGCCGATTCCGTTTTTCAAGTTGCTGCCGCCGAAGATAGTGAAAAGTTCGGAAATCTTCAACATCTTTATGATATATGTGAAATTGCAAGAAATTTGTTGCAGGGAGAGCATGCTGTAGGCAGAGTTATAGCAAGACCTTTTATAACAAAAGAAGACGGCACGTTTAAAAGAACAACAAACAGGAAAGATTATTCTTTAACTCCGCCAGGAACAACTATATTGGACAAAATAAAAAACAGCGGCGGAAGTGTAATAGCGGTAGGTAAAATTAAAGATATATTTAATAACAAGGGAATTACCACAGCTTACCATACGGTTGGTAATCCGCACGGAATACAACTTACAATAGATTCCATAAAAGAACAATCAAGTTTTGATAAACAATTGATTTTTACAAATTTGGTCGACTTTGATATGCTTTGGGGGCATAGAAGAAATATTGATGCTTATGCTCAAGGATTAAAATTTTTTGACGAAAAATTGCCGGAAATAATTGGTTCCATGAAAGACACTGATGTGCTTATAATAACAGCAGATCACGGATGTGACCCTACATATACAAAACATACAGATCATACAAGAGAATATGTTCCTCTTTTAGTCTACGGCTCGGCAATAAAGCAAAATGTAAATTTGGGGACAAGAAAAACATTGTCGGATGTTGCTCAAACAATAGCCGATATTTTCGAAATCGAACCGATGAAAAACGGAACAAGTTTCAAGGATGAAATTCTATGAAAGAAAAAACTGTTTTAGACAAAATTAAAGAGAGTGTAAAATATATTCGCAGCAGGATAAAATCTTCTCCGAAAACAGCTTTGATTTGCGGTTCCGGGCTTGGAAATATAAAAAATATAATAAAAAAAGAAACAATTGTCTCTTATTCAAAAATTCCTCATTTTAAGCAATCGACGGTTGAAGGTCATACCGGTGAAATGATTGTCGGTAAATTTAACTCTAAAGATATAATTTTACTAAACGGCAGAGTTCATTATTATGAAGGTTACAGTATGCAGGAAGTATCTTATCCCGTAAGAGTATTGAAAGAGTTGGGAGTAGAAACTTTGATTATAACTTGTGCCGTGGGAGCAATAAATAAAAAATATAATCCGGGAGATGTTGTAGTTATAGAAGATCATATAAATTTTATGGGCAACAATCCTTTAATAGGAAAACATTATGATGAGTTCGGTGACAGATTTCCGGATATGACAAACATATACGACAAAAAAGTAATAAACAAAATATTAAAAACAGCAAAAAATAATAAGATATCCGTTCACAAAGGAGTATATTTTGCCGTCAGCGGACCTTCATACGAGACTCCTGCGGAAATTAATGCTTACAGGAAGTTGGGTGGAGATGTTGTAGGAATGTCGTTAGTGCCGGAAGCAATAGTTGCAAATCAAATAGGCATAAAAACAGTTGCCTTAACTTATGTGTCAAATAAAGCAAGCGGATTATCAAAAAAAAGTTTAACACATGAAGAAGTTTTACGGACAGGTAAAAAAGCTTCAGTTTCAATGGAGAAGATAATAACAATTTTTATAAAGGAACTTTAATGAGAGCTTATGATGTAATTTATAAAAAAAGAAACGGACAAAAATTATCAGAAAAAGAAATATCTTTTATGATAGAAGGATATACTAAACATGAAATTGCAGACTATCAAATGTCTGCTTTTTTGATGTCTGTTTATTTCCAAAATCTTGATGATGAGGAAACTTTTTATCTTACAAAAGCTATGGCAAATTCCGGAGAAATTTTAGATTTAAGTTTTTTGGACGGGCCTACGGCAGATAAACATTCCACAGGCGGTGTAGGTGACGGAACATCGTTACTTATAGCACCGATACTTGCAAGTTGCGATATTTATGTCCCGATGATGTCCGGCAGAGCATTGGGACATACAGGCGGAACACTTGATAAATTGGAATCTATTCCGGGATTTAATGTTAATCTTGATATAAAAGAATTTATTTCCGTTCTAAAAGAAAACAAGTTTGCAATGATAGGCCAAACAAAAGAAGTAGCGCCTGTGGATAAAAGGACATATGCATTAAGAGATGTTACGGCTACAGTAGAATCCATACCGTTGATTTGTTCAAGTATAATGTCCAAAAAAATTGCGGAAGGTGCACAAAATATATTGTTGGATGTGAAAACAGGAAATGCGGCTTTTATACAGGAATATGAGAAATCAAAAATGTTGGCTGAAAAGATGGTTAGTGTGGGAAAAAAATTCGGAAGGAATATGACTGCCGTTATTACCGATATGGATGAACCGTTGGGAACTGCTGTAGGTAACAGCTTGGAAGTTATACAAACTATAGAAGCATTAAAGAATAAAATTAATAACGATTTTGTTCAATTAAGTATAGATTTAGCCGCACTTTCCATATTGCAGGTGGGATTAACAAAAACTTTTGAACAGGCACAAAGTTTAGCTAAAGAAAAAATTACATCGGGGCAGGCATTAAATAAATTTATAAAAATGATAGAATTACAGAAAGGGAACACAAAAGTTGTAGATGATTATTCTGTTTTCGGTAAAGCCAAAAATATGTGTTATATAAAAGCAAAAGAAGACGGTTATTTAAAATTTTCAAATACAAGAAATATAGGAATAGCTTCTTGCTTGTTGGGTGCTGGAAGATTAAAAGTTGAAGATAAAATAGATCATGTAAGCGGTATAATTATTCATAAAAAAACGGGTGATTTTATTAACAAGAACGATATTATATTTGAATTACATCATAATAAAACTGATATCGATAATGTTGTGGAAATATTGAATTCTTCCTATACTATAAGCAACACAAAAACAGAACAAGATAAAAAAATTAAATATATAGTAAATTAAAAGGAGAAAAATTGCAAAAGAACAAATGGATACTTCAAGACATAGACAAAGATAAATTGTTTTACCTGCAAAAAGAATTAGCCTTATCGGAAATAATTTTAAAAATTTTATTGGCAAGAGGGCTTAATTCCGAAGAAGAAATACTTTCTTTCATTTATCCCAAGAAAGAAGATTTGTTTAATCCTTTTCTGTTTAGGGATATGTACAAGGCTGTTTTAAGAATAAAACAGTCCATAGAAAATCAGGAAAAAATTCTTATTTATGCCGACAGAGATGTTGACGGGATAACATCATTAGCCATTCTGTATAACACAATTTTCGTTTTGGGAGGAAATTGTTGTTGGTACATACCATCCGATGAAGGATACGGCCTTTCATGTAATATCTTGGACAAATATAAACAGGAAGGTGTGAAACTTATAATAACGGTAGATTGCGGAATATCTGCAGTTACCGAAATAGATTATGCAAACAGTTTAGGTATGGAAGTTATTGTTACGGATCATCACGAACCTCCAAACGACGGCTTACCTAAAGCTTTTTGTATCGTTGATGCTAAAGCTGATTTCTGTAATTATCCTTTTAAAGAACTTGCAGGTTGCGGAGTTTCTTTTAAAGTGTCTCAGGCTTTAATGCAAACATACGGAAAATATTTCGATAAAAATATTGCCGTTGTTGCTGTTAAAGATGATAAAGCATATGTTATTACTGTTGTTAACGATATTGTAATCAGTGCGGAAGAAAAAGATTTAAAAGATATTGATTTTAGTAAGTATGCAAAGATAGTTTTATCCGAAAAAGGCGAGGCAGCAAATATTAAGAATATTGGTATAGAAACTGACATTGTTAATTTAAAAGATGAAGAAATAAAAAGTGAAACGGAAACTAGTTTGAAACAGCAAGCGGAAATACTTTTTAAAAAATACAGAAAACAAGAATTTGAAACAGACGGCAGAATGTTAGAATTTTTTGAAAATAATATTGATTTGGTTGCCTTGGGTTCCGTTGCGGATATAGTTCCTTTGGTAAACGAAAACAGAACTTTGGTTCAGTGCGGACTTTCGATGTTAAACAAAGATTATTCAAAAAGGTTCGGACTAAGATATATATTCGATGAATATTTAAAAGGGAAACAAGTTTCCGCAAAAACAATATCTTGGAATGTAGCACCGATTTTAAATGCTGCCGGAAGAATGGGGAAGGCTTCCGTGGCTGCGGATCTTATTCTTGCAGATGATAGCTATAATGCAAATAATTTTTTTGCGGAATTAAAGGATTTAAATAATGCAAGAAAAGAACTTCAAAACGAAAATATAAAACAATTCAATATTTTATTAAAACAACAATGTGATATAGAAAACGATAATATACTTGTTGTATCTGCAGATAATTTGGCTCACGGTGTTACGGGAATAGTTGCATCTCAAATGGTAAAATTATACGGTAAGCCCGTAATTCTTTTTATAGAAGATAAACAAAAAGGTGAAGCAACCGGTGCTTGCAGATCAATAGACGGCTTTGATATGGTTGCCGCACTTGATAAAACAAAAGATTTGCTTATTAAGTTCGGCGGTCATCATCAGGCGGCAGGTCTTACAATAGAAATCGGTAAAATAGAAGAATTCAGAAACAGAATTAAAGAAATAGCTTCCGTTTCAATTTCTACCGAAATGGTAGCAAAAAAAATAAATATAGATTGTGAACTTAAAATTACGGAAGTAAACAGAAAAACATATAATGAGTTGGTTTCTTTAGAACCGTTCGGAGCTTCGAATCCCGTTCCTATATTTTTACTGAAAAATGTAAGTTTTGAAGAAATTTCAATTATAGGGCAAACACAGGAACATCTTCGTTTAAAAGTTTGTAAAGACGGAATATCCGTTCCTGCAGTATTTTGGGGCGCAGCAAAAAATATAGACGATTTCGGCTATAAAGATAAATTTGATATTTTGTTTAACATGGATTTGAACAGAGGTGCTGTTCAACTTATAATATTGGATGTAAAAATAGTTTAAAATGGTTGTTGTTTTATAAAATATGAATTAAAATTTTAGTATAAATATAAAATAGGGGGCAAAATGGTAAAAAAAATTGAACCTGTAAAAATTGCAGTAATTGGCGGTAGCGGTATAAGTGAAATCAGCGGAATTGAAAATGTTAAAGAAATTGAAATTGATACACCGTTTGGAAAGCCGTCCGCACCGATAACTATAGGAACAGTTGATAACGTCAGAGTCGCTTTTTTGCCGAGACACGGAAAAGGTCATATAATTTTACCTTCCGAAATAAATGTTAGAGCAAATATTTATGCTTTAAAATCTTTGGGAGTAGAACAAATAGTTGCCTTGACGGCAGTAGGCTCATTACAGGAAAATATAAAGCCGAAAGATTTTGTTATTCCCGAACAAATATTCGACAGAACAAAAAACAGAATAAATTCTTTTTTCGGTAACGGAATAGTTGCGCATATAGGTTTTGCAGATCCTTTTTGTAATGATTTGAGAGATATTATACATAAAGCGGTTACCGAACTTGCCATACAACATCATTTCAGTAATACAACTTATGTTTGTATTGAAGGTCCTCAATTTTCCACAAGGGCGGAATCTAAAGTGAACAGAGCAAACGGTTTTTCCGTTGTGGGAATGACGGCAATACCTGAAGCTAAACTTGCAAGAGAAGCGGAAATTTGTTATGCGAATGTTTCGTTGGTTACCGATTACGATGTTTGGAAAGTAGGTGATGAAGTAGGTGTGGATAAAGTTTTGGAAGTTATGGAAGCAAATGCAAATACATGTAAAAAACTTATTAAAAATCTTATACCTAAAATGGCACAAAGAGAACTTAAATGTGAATGCCAACATTGCCTGCAATATGCCGTTCAATCTGCACCGGAAACCGTAACGAAAGCTCCGGCATATAAAGATCTTGCTTTGTTCTTGGATAAATATTTTAAGAAATAAAGATAAAATGAATAAAAAACAAATATATAAACAATTATTAAATTATGCGAAACAAATATCCGAAAATTCGTACAGTCCTTATTCGAAGTTTAAAGTAGGGTCTGCCGTTTTATGCGACGGTAATAAAGTTTTTTGCGGAACAAATATTGAAAATGCTTCTTACGGCCTTTCAATGTGTGCCGAAAGAGTTGCAATATTTACGGCAATAGCAAACGGGTGTAAAAAAATAAAAGCTGTTGCCGTGTATTCCAAAAAAGGTAATGTTTCTCCCTGCGGTGCATGCAGACAAGTGATATTGGAATTTTCAAAAAACGCGGACATTGTTTATAATACGAAAGAAACAGATTTTGTTGTAACAAAAATATCGAAATTGTTGCCTAAATCTTTCAGCAAAAAAACATTAAAAAAATGAAAATAAAAAAAATAATATTTTTCTTGGTTTTAATGCTTTTACCGGCAATTTGTTTAGGTCAGGATTTTTTGTTAACCAAAGTTTCCGGTGATAAGCAGCTTGCCGTTCGCGGAACAAAAATAAAAAACGATTTGATTGTACGATTAACCGATAAAAATGAGCAACCTGTTGCAAATGTGAATGTTGATTTTATGGTTGCCGACGGTTCTTATTCTTCAAACACAATCCGGGAAGAACACATATTTACCGATGAAAACGGGTATGCAAAATCCAAAATTTTTATAGATAAAAAAGCCGAAGATAAGGTCGTAGTTATAGTCAATGTTGATGTCTTGGCCGAGCCGGTTTATTTTACGGTTTCCGTTTTAAGCAAATATTGGATATTTATAATGATTGCCACAATGCTTGGCGGAGCAGCACTTTTGCTGTTTGGTATGTTTAAAATTAATTCGGCTTTTCAAGAAATTGCCGGGCAGAACATAAGAGCAATTCTTACAAGATTTACAAATACGAGACTGAAAGGCTTTTTTACGGGTTTTATTGTTACCGGAATAAATCAGTCAAGCACGGCAACACTTTTATTGCAAATTACACTTACAAGTGCCGGAGTAATGACTTTTTTTCAGGCAATGTCGGTAACTATAGGTGCTTCGGTAGGTTCTACAGTTACAGGTCAACTTGTTGCTTTTAAATTGGTAGATTATGCTTTAATTATCACGGCAATAGGTTATTTCTTGTCTTTCTTTTCCAAAAGAAGAAAAATTATAGAAACGGGAGAAGCAATTTTTGGGTTCGGGCTGTTATTTTTCGGTATGAAATTAATGTCCGATTCAATGCTTCCGATAACATTAAATAACGAACTTTTGGCAACGATTGCTACTTTACAATCACCGTTATGGTTAATACTTTTCGGTATATTTTTCACTATCCTTACACAAAGCAGCGGTGCAACAGTAGGAATAATTATTGTGTTGGCATCGTCCGGAATATTATCTTTGCTTCAAGGTATATGTATTTGTTTGGGAGCACAAATAGGAACGTGTTTTACCGCAATAGTAGCTTCACTTACACAACCGAGAAGCGGCAAAAGAGTTATGTTTTGGCATTTGGGATACCAAATATTAGGTGTTGTATTGGTGTATCCGTTTATATCTTTTGTTTATTATAAGGGTGAACTTTGTTGGACATATTTCGTTAAATACTTTACTTCAACTTTTATTTTTTCCAATGATATAGCAAGACAAATAGCAATGTCACATACATTGGTAACATTGTTCACGGCTGTTATTATATTGCCGATAGTTCCGTTACTGCATAAATTTATAATGTTTATTTATCCGAATTCCGCTGTTGAAAAAAGTTTTGGGACGGCATTTATAAATGAAAAATATATTGAAGAACCCGAGAAAGCGTTGGAATTGTCGAAAAAAGAAATAGAAAGACTTTCCGAGATAGTATCTGAGGTAATGAAAGATTCCATAAATGCACTGAAAACAAGGCATGAAATCGTTATAGGAAAAATTAAGTATAAATGTATGCAAATATCTCATTTGGTAAATGAAATAATTCCGTATTTAATAAAAATAGGACAAAATGAACTTACCAAAAAACAATCCGAGAGAGAAACAATGCTTTTATATATCGTTGCCGATTTTGAACAGATAGCGGATGTTATTAACAGAAATATTATTTATATATCTCAGGAAAAGTTAAGAAGACGATTAAGATTTTCCGATGAAGGATTAAAAGATTTGAAATATTTACATAATGTTGTTTATACAAATTGTTCGAAAATAATAGATTCTTTTATTGAAGAAGATAAAGTGTTGGCAAAGGAAGTAAGTGACGATATCAACAAATTAAATTCTATAATGCATGAACTTAAAAGAAACCATATTGCAAGGTTGCATGCCGGGTTGCAGGAATCAATTGAAACGTCAAGTTTGCATTTGGATGTTTTGGACCAATATATGAAAATAAACGAAACATTGTTGGATATTGCAATGAATATTTACGATATTTAAAATTCAATTTTAGCATTCCTTTTTATTTTAATATCAAAAATCAATAAAAAGTTCGATTGTTATTTGTAAAAATCAGTCATAAAATTATATAATAAACAGATGTATTTAAGAGTAAAAAAAAGAAAGTTTTATTACTCTTAGAAGGTCGGTTTTTAAGTTTTTGTTTTTGCGATTTCTTGTTGAAAAATTTATTGTACGGATAATTTAATTACCGGAAGATACTTCTAAAAAAATAAAAGGAGTAAATCATGAAAACAAAAGGTATTATTCTTGCGGGCGGAAAAGCTACAAGGCTTTACCCTTTAACATCAACAATATCAAAACAATTGTTGCCGGTTTATAATAAACCGATGATATATTATCCGCTTTCGGTTCTTATGCTTGCCGGGATAAAAGATGTTTTAATTATATCAAATTCCGCAACTTTACCGAGATTAAAAGATTTATTTGGTAACGGAAACAATTTAGGAATAAACATTTCTTATGCCGAACAGGAAAAGCCTAACGGACTTGCCGAAGCTTTTATTATCGGTGAAGAATTTATAGGTAAAGATAACGTTGCTTTAATATTGGGTGATAACATATTTTTCGGTCATGGTTTTTCTGAAATATTAGATAAAGCAAAAAACAGAATAACAGGTGCAACGATTTTCGGTTATTATGTGGAAGATCCCTGCAGATATGGAATAGTTGAACTTGATAAAAATAAAAAACCGGTCTCAATCACAGAAAAGCCTAAAAATCCGAAATCAAATTGGGCTGTTCCCGGCCTTTATTTCTATGATAATTCCGTTGTAAAAATAGCTAAAAGTATAAAACCTTCCGCAAGGGGAGAACTTGAAATAACCGATATAAACAAAATTTATTTAAAAAGGAAAAAATTGTCGGTAGAACTTTTGGGAAGAGGTTTTGCTTGGCTTGATGCCGGAACTTATGATTCGTTACTTGATTCTGCTTTGTTTATAAGAACAATAGAAGAAAGACAGGGAATAATGGTCGGTTGTTTGGAAGAAATTGCATATAAGAAAGGTTTTATAAACAAAAAAAAGTTGTTGGACCAATCTAAAAAATTAAATTCCGTGTATGCAAAATATTTATTGAAAGTTGCAAATGAAAAGTATTAATTTTTTTATAGAAACTATCGGTTGTCAAATGAACGTTAACGATTCCGAAAAAATGGCGGAAATCTTATCTGGGAAAGGTTGTATTCAGGTAAAAGATGTACACCAAGCGGATATTGTTATAGTAAATACTTGTTCGGTTAGGTTTTCTGCCGAACATAAGGCATATTCTCTTCTAGGCAGGTTAAAAGAACAAAAAGAAAACAATCCTAATTTAGTTATAGGTGTTACCGGTTGTATGGCGGAATATGCCGCTAAAGAAATAAAAGCAAGATGCAAATTTGTGGATTTTGTTTTGGGCGCAAAAAAAACAGATTTGTTTGAAGAAACAATAAATCGTTTTCTTCATACCCAGTCTGCTCGTTTATCCGTTCGTCCGGCGGATGATGTTTTTAAATATGTAACCATAATGAGAGGGTGTAGTAATTTTTGCTCTTATTGTATAGTGCCGCATGTTCGCGGTCCCGAGATAAGTATAGATTATAACAAGATACTGAATGAAATAAATACAGCTGTTGATAACGGTATAAAAGAAATAATTTTGTTGGGACAAAATGTCAATTCTTACAATTATGAAGGTGTTAACTTTACACAATTATTACAAAAGATATCTAAAACAGATAAACTTAACAGAATAAGATTTATGACAAATCATCCTAAAGATTTTTCCGATGAACTTATAGAAGAGATTTCCAACAACAAAAAAATTTGCAGGCATATTCATTTACCGTTACAGTCCGGTTCGAACAAAATTTTAAAAGCAATGAACAGAAAATATACTTATGAACAATATGAAACTTTATATAACAAAATAAAAAATAAAATACCGGATATAAATATAACAAGTGATATTATAATAGGTTTTCCCGGTGAAACCGATGATGATTTTCAGGCAACTTTTGATGCTTCAAGAAAATTACAATTCGGAGGACTTTTTATATTTAAATATTCGCCGAGGCCTAAAACTTATGCCGCTAAATTAAAAGACAGAGTTCCTTTGGAAATAATAAAGAAAAGGCATACTGCTTTATTGGAAGATTCAAATATAATTTCCAAAAATATAAACGAAAAATATCTTAATAAAACAGTTGAAGTTTTAGTTGAAAATATTGATAATAATGTTGCACAGGCAAGAAATAGTCAAAATATAAAAATATTTTTTGATTGTGACGAAAATTTAAAAGGTAGAGTTGTTAATGTTAAAATAAATAAAGTTTTACCTAACAGTATGTCGGGAATTTTACAACAATGAAAATTTTTAGAATGTCTTTAGGATTATGTTTAATATGCCTTTTATTGATGCTGAGTTATATTCTTTTTAATGTTAATAAAGCATTAAAATTTTATCCCATAATAGAAAAATACAGCACGGAATACAGTGTGGATCCGTTACTTGTGACGGCAATAATAAAGGTTGAGTCTAATTTTAACCCGGAAGCGAAATCTAAAAAAGGGGCTGTAGGGCTTATGCAACTTATGCCTCAAACAGCAAAAGATGTTGCACGGAAATATTTATATCTTAATAATTTTGATGAAAATAAATTATATGAACCCGATTATAATATAAAATTAGGTGTGTATTATATTAAAATTTTATCGGATATGTTTAACAATAATTTAAATTTGGTTTTAGCTTCTTACAATGCGGGGCTCGGAAATGTTCAAAAGTGGCAACATGAAAATCCTATTATAGAATATGTCAGTGACGAATTGCCCTTTAAAGAAACAAAAAAATATGTTTCAAGAATAAACAGAATATATACAACACTTAAATATTTTGAGAACAGGTAAAATATGGCAACTGAAAAAAAAGATAATAATCAAGTTACTCCGTTAATGCAACAATATTTGAATATCAAGGCACAGTATCCCGATGTGATACTTTTTTTCAGGCTCGGTGATTTCTATGAAATGTTCGGAGATGATGCAATAAAAGCGCATAAAATATTGGAAGTAATTCTTACCAAAAGGCAAACTACGCCAATGTGCGGAGTGCCATATCATTCCGTAAATAATTATATAAGAAAACTTATAAAAGCAGGTTTTAAAATTGCAATATGCGAACAGCTTGAAGATCCGGCTTCGGTAAAAGGTATAGTAAAAAGAGGAGTCGTAAGAGTTATAACTCCGGGAACAATATTGGAAGATAATTTGCTCGATTCAAGACAAAATAATTTTTTAATGTCTGTGATTTTGGATGGTATTGATAAAAATATTGCCGTGGCAGTAAGTGATATTTCCACCGGAGACTTTTTTACATACAGATCAACTCTTTCAAATTTGGAAAACGAAATAACAAAATATAAACCCAACGAAATAATTATACCGCAGAAAGATTCTTCAAACGAAAAACTTCAAAAAATATTGCAAAAGTTTGAAATATTGGCTTCTCCGGTAAAAGATATTTATGCAGACAGTTCTTACTGCGAAAGTTTTATAAAGAAAACTTTAAATATACAATCTTTAACTCATTTTAATATTGCAGATAAACCCGATATAATTTCTGCTGTAGGTATGATTTTTGTTTATATTAAGGAAAATCAACCGCAAACTATATCGATATTGCAAAATATAAAATTTATTGAAAACAATAATTTTATGGTTTTGGATTCCGTTGCAATTAAGAATTTGGAAATATTGAGATCTTTATCTACTTTAAAACAGGAAGGTTCATTACTTAATGCAATAGATTCCACGATTACACCAATGGGCGCAAGACTTTTAAGAAATTGGCTGATAAAACCGTTGCTCTCCGTTTCTGAAATACAAGAAAGACAAAATAATACAAAAGTGTTTGTTGAAAACACTTCGTTGAAAGAAGAACTCAGGCAGGATTTAAAATCCGTTCATGATTTGGACAGAATTGTTTCAAGAATAGTAAGCGGCGGAGCACATCCCAAAGAGATATTGGCATTAAAAGACTCTTTAATAACAATAACTAATATTTTAAAGAAAATGGAAACAGCAGTTTCTTTTAAAAACAATGTTGATATGTCTATTGCAACGAATATAATAAACAAAATAGAAAATTATATAGAGCCGGAAGCTCCGATACTTTTAAAAGACGGTAATGTAATAAAAAGCGGAGTATCACAGGATTTGGACGAGTATAGGCTTTTAAGCAGAGATGCAAAAAAGTATATATCCGATTTGGAAATAAAAGAAAGAGAGGCTACAGGAATAAGCAATTTAAAAATCGGATACACTTCCGTTTTCGGTTATTATATAGATATAACAAAATCCAATGTTCATTTGGCACCGGCACATTATGTAAGGAAACAAACTCTTACAAACTCCGAAAGATATATCACTCAGGAACTTAAAACGCTTGAAGAAAAAATAATTTCGGCACAAGATAAAATAATAAAGTTAGAAACTGAACTTTTTGTTTCTTTAAAACAAGAAATAGCATCGTTTTCCAATTATATATTAAAATTATCGTCGATTATTGCGGAACTTGATATATTTTTATCTTTTGCCGATAATGCAATAAGATACAATTATTGTCTTCCGAATATTTCCGACAGTAAAAATTTAATTTTAAAAGATGCAAGACATCCTGTCGTTGAACAAATTTTAAAAAGCGGAAATTTTGTTGCAAACGATGTTAATTTGAACGATTCTACCGACAGAGTTATGATTATAACAGGTCCTAATATGTCCGGAAAATCAACATATTTAAGACAAACCGCTTTAATCGTTATAATGGCACAGATAGGTTCTTTTGTTCCTTGCAGTTATGCCGAAATCGGAATAGTAGACAGAATTTTTACGAGAATTGGTGCGGGAGATAATTTGGCGGGAGGAGAGTCCACATTTATGGTTGAAATGTCCGAAACCGCAAATATTTTAAATCAATACACGGACAGAAGCTTAATAATTCTTGACGAGGTTGGAAGGGGAACATCCACTTATGACGGTATGTCTATTGCTTGGGCAATAATAGAATCTTTTTCCGATCTTTCGGACAAAAAAAATACAGGCGCAAAAGTTTTATTTGCAACACATTATTTTGAACTTACATCTTTGGCAAATAAAAACGGTATAATAAACAAAAGTATAGATGTAAAAGAATGGAACGGAAATGTTGTTTTCTTACACAAAATAGTTGACGGCGCGGCAGATAAGTCTTACGGAATACATGTTGCAAAAATTGCCGGGCTTCCGTACAAAGTAACAAAAAGGGCTTACGAAATATTAAACGGCTTGGAAAAAAATCTTCATAAAAACTTTTCCAAATTTGAAGATGAAATTCAACAACCGAATCTTTTTACTTCAATTGAGCCTGAAATTTTGATAGAATTAAATAACACCGATATTGACAGCCTAAGACCTATAGATGCATTGAAGTTATTATCTGAATGGAAAGAAAAATATAAAAAATAAAATGCCGGCCGGAGGGTTTTATGATAAACAGAAGAAAACAAACAAGATTACCGGTAATAAAAAATGTGGCAAAAGAAATATTTATTTCTACGGATAAAGGCTTTTTTCAAGGTCTGATAATAAATTTATCTTCCGGCGGTTTACTTTTACTTATGTATGTTGATTTGCCGGTTGGAACAAAAGTTTGTCTTTTGTTTGATTATCCTCCGTTGGAAACAGATACTATTTTCGGTGAAGTTATAAGATCTGCAAAAACAAAAGCTCTTGTCAGGGAAGTTGCAATAAAATTTACAAATATAAGCACATTGGATTCAAAAAGAATAAACAGATTAGCTATAGATTATACCGATTGCGAAAATAAAATAATGCTTGGTGCATTGGACGTTTGCAGAAAAGAGTGCAGTTATTACAACCTTTGTGAAAAAAAATTAAAGATAAAATAAAATGGCAATAAAAATATTAGATGAAAAAACAATAAATAAAATTTCTGCCGGAGAAGTGGTGGAAAGACCTTTAAATGTAGTAAAAGAGTTGGTTGAAAATTCTCTTGATTCCGGTGCTACAACCATATCTGTGGAAATAGAGAAATCAGGCAAAAAACTCATTTCCGTTTGCGATAACGGTTGCGGCATGAATAAAGAGGATTTAAAACTTTCAATTCTAAGACATGCAACAAATAAAATAACATCTTTCGATGACCTTTCAAATATATTCTCGTTAGGCTTTAGAGGTGAAGCGTTACCGTCTATTGCTTCCGTTTCAATGTTTAGTATAAAAACTCAACAGCAAGGGCAAAATTCCGGATGGCAATTGTCTATGAGCGGGGAAACAGAACCGGAAATTGAACCTTGGGCCGGAGCAAACGGAACAACGGTTGAAGTAAGAAATTTATTTTTTAATACACCGGCAAGAGAAAAATTTTTAAAAAGTGATATAACAGAAAAAGCCAAAATAATAAGTTGTTTGGATGAAATAGCACTTGTAAGAAATGATATAAATTTGAAAGTGGTTTCCGATGGTAAAGTTGTATCGGATTATCACAAAACCGATTCGAAACTGCAAAGAATAGAAGCGGTTTTAGGTAAGAATATTTCACAAAAATTAAAACATATTTCTTTTGGACATCCAAAAGTTGAAATAGACGGATATATTACAACAAGACAAAACTCTTTCCCGCAAAAAAATATGCAGTATCTTTTTGTTAACGGGAGATGTGTGAATTATCCTAAATGGTTAATACATGCAATATACCAGGCTTCAAAAGAAGCAATACCTATAGGAAGACATCCCGGAATAATATTGTTTTTAAAAACCAATCCGTCGGATATAGACATAAATGTACATCCTACAAAAAGAGAAATAAAGTTTGTTCAAGAAAACCAAATGTATGAATTGTTTTATTCGTTTATAAAAAATTCTCTTGAATCGGATGCTCCCGCGAATATAATAAATGTTCAAAATGATGTCTCTTCGCAAACTAAAATGAATAATGTAAATAATTCTTATGTCCCGTCCGAATACAAGCACAGCGGCGGTTACGGGGGAACAAAGTATCCGTCAAGACAATTCAGTGTTAAAGATTATCAAAATGTTTATCAAACCCCTGTAATAAACAAAGAAGAATCCGCTGCAATTCCAAATACGGAACCGGTAAAACTTACTCAAACGGATTTATTACAACAAGACAATTTTAAATTTGTAGGACAAATTTTTGAAACATATATTTTGGTGGAAAAAGATAAATCTTTTTATATTATAGATCAGCATGCCGCACAAGAAAGAGTAAGATACGAAATGTTTTCAAATCAGTTGGAACAAAAATCTTTAAAGATACAGCAACTTTTAATACCGGATGTTTTTGAATTGCAAAAATCAAAAGCTATGTTGTTAAAAAACAATCTGGGAACATTTAAAAATTTAGGCTTTGATGTTGAAGAGTTTGGTGATAACAGTTTTAGATTAACGGCATATCCTGCACTTTTAGGAAACAATGTTAACTTTATTGAAATAATCGATGTTTTGGTTAGCTTTTTAGAAGAAGAAAAATCAACCGATGTTGAACAAATAAAAGAAAAAATTATAAGAGCCTCTTGCAGAACAAGTATTAAAGCCGGAGATAAAGTTTATGAACAACAGGCAAAAACTTTGTTGAGGGAACTCTTTTCATGTAAAATGCCGTGGACGTGTCCTCATGGAAGGCCTACCGTTTACACATTGACATTATCCGATTTAGAAAAATTCTTTAAAAGAATTTAGAACGTCAATTTATAATTAACAATAAACAATAAACTATAAACAAAAAAACAGCAGGTATTTCTCATACCTGCTGTTTTTTATTAAAATATCTTTATTATTTTATCAACATACTTGTAAATGATCTAACTACAAATATTACTGAAATTATAAAGAATATTGCTGCACAAACTATATGTGCTACAGGGTTTGTTAAAGTTAATGCAAGTTCCAATGCTAACAAACCAAACAATGTTGTGAACTTAATAATCGGGTTCAAAGCTACCGAAGATGTATCTTTGAAAGGATCTCCAACAGTATCACCTACAACTGTTGCTTTGTGAAGTTCAGAACCTTTTTCTTTCATATCAACTTCAACGATTTTCTTTGCATTATCCCATGCACCACCGGCATTTGCCATAAATATTGCTTGGAATAAACCGAACAATGCGATAGATATTAAATAACCTATGAAAAAGTATGGTTCGATAAATGCAAAAGCTATTGTTGAGAAGAATATAACCAAGAACAAGTTCCACATACCTTTTTGAGCATACTGTGTACAAATCTTAACAACTTCTTTACTTTGTTCAGTAGAAGCTTTTGTTACACCGTCAAGTTTAATGTTACCTTTAATATATTCAACAGCTTTATAAGCACCGCTTGTAACAGCATGGTTGGATGCACCGGTAAACCAGTAAATTACTGCACCGCCGGCAATCAAACCTAACAAGAAAGGAGCATGTAATAATGATAATGAAGAAGCAACTGCACTTTCTCCGTTTGCTGCCATCAATGTGAATATAATGGAGAATATCATGGTGGTTGCACCAACAACTGCAGTACCTATTAAGACAGGTTTTGCTGTTGCTTTAAATGTGTTTCCTGCACCGTCATTTTCTTCCAAAGTTATTTTGGATTTATCAAAGTTAGGTTCAAATCCGAAAACTTTTTTTATTTCTTCTTTAATGTTAGGAACATTTTCAATCAATGATAATTCATATACTGATTGTGCATTATCCGTAACAGGTCCGTAAGAGTCAACAGCTATTGTTACAGGTCCCATACCTAAGAATCCGAAAGCTACAAGACCGAAAGCAAATACTGCAGGGTGACCCATAATATCAAAACCGGACAAAGAACTTATTCCGTAAGCTATTGCCATAAGAGTGATGATAACAAGTCCCATCCAATAACCGCTGAAGTTACCTGATGTTAAACCTGCCAAAATATTCAAAGAAGCACCGCCGTTCTTTGAAGAATTAACAACATTCTTAACAAAAGAACTTGCTGTTGATGTGAATATTTTTACAACTTCAGGAATTACTGCACCTGCTATTGTTCCGCAGGTAATAATTATAGAAAGTTTCCACCAAAGTCCGTTTGCCAAATCACCGATTATAAGGTTGGAAACTACAAATGTTAATGCTATAGAAACAAAAGATGTAATCCATACCAAAGAAGTTAAAGGAGCTTCAAAGTTCATCTTGTCTGCATTACCGTATTTCGATTTTGCCAATGCACCGTTTATCCAATAAGAAACGGCACTTGCTATCAACATTATAAGTCTCATTACGAATATCCAAACAAGAAGCTTAACTTGATTTACAGGATCTTTAACTGCAAGTATAACAAATGTTACCAAAGCAACACCGGTAACACCATAAGTTTCAAAACCGTCAGCTGTAGGCCCAACGGAATCACCGGCATTATCACCTGTACAATCTGCGATAACTCCGGGGTTTCTTGCATCATCTTCTTTAATATTGAAAACGATTTTCATCAAATCTGAACCGATATCAGCAATTTTTGTGAAAATACCGCCTGCAATTCTAAGAACGGAAGCACCTAAAGATTCACCGATTGCAAAACCGATGAAGCAAGGACCTGCAAGTTCTCTTGGTATGAACACCAAAATTATAAGCATAACCAAAAGTTCAATACTTATAAGTAACATACCGATAGACATACCTGATTTTAAAGGAATTGCAAATGTCGGAAAAGGTTTTCCTTTCAAACTTGCAAAAGCTGCTCTTGAGTTTGCGAATGTGTTAATTCTCATACCGAACCAAGCAACTGTATAACTTCCCAAAATACCTATAATACTGCAAAGGATAATAATCGCTATTTTATATAAAGCAAAACCTGTGTTTGCAAAATAAACTGCTATTATTATTGCAAGTAAAACTTCCAATATAATAATGAATTTACCTTGTGTTATAAGATATGTTTTGCAAGTTTCATATATTAATTCAGAAACTTCCAACATGGATTTGTGAACCGGTAAATTTTTGATTGATTTGTACTGAACGAAACCGAAAATCAAACCGAATACACATACCAAGAGACCTGCGGTTAATAATGCGGAACCGCTGATTCCTCCCAAAAAATTAACTGATGACAAGTCAGGTAATACAAGATTTGCTTCACTGGCAAAACTCGGAACACTTGCCATAGCCACTGCAAATACTGCTAACAACAAACTTCTTACTTTGGCTAACATCTTTGCTACTCTCCTTTTTTTTATTTTCTTATATATCTATATATATAATATATACAAAAAATATAAAAATTTGCTAAAAATTATATTATTTTAAATATTCGTTGTCAATTTAGTATTTTAGTGTCTGAAAATTCAGTTGACTATTTAATGTATTATTTATAAAATATACCAAATATATATTATAAACTCTAAAAGAAGGTATTTTATTATGTCTGAAAATTTAAGTTCTAAAATTGGTGGACAAGAAAAACCCGTAAACAAAGCAGGGTTGCCATTAGATTATGGTGACACTAAAATTACAATTTTGCCGAGAGATCCGATTTGTATATTTGCATATTGGTCAATTTCGGAAAAATATTTTGATAAATTAAAACAACAATACGGAGAATCTTTGTTTGTAGATTCGAAATTGGTTATAAGAGTTTATGATACTACCGATATAAGTTTTGACGGCAGTAATGCAAACAGATATTTTGATGTTTTTGTTACTCCTGATTCAAACAGTTGGTATATAAATGTAGGCGAGTTTAACAGAAGTTGGTGTGCAGATTTAGGATATTTAACAAAAGACGGAAAATTTATTTCGGTTGCAAGATCCAATAAAGTAAGTATGCCCAGATATGGTGTATCAAGTATTACAGATGAACAATGGGCTTTATTACAAATAGAATTTGAAAAATTGTTAAGAATTTCAGGTGTAAACAAAGTCGGTATGAGTTCTTTCGATATAGCAAAACTTATGAGAGAAAGATGGGAAGAAATAGTATCTATTTCTTTGCCGAGTTCACATTCTCATATCAGCAGCAGTTCAAGCTCGTTAAAAACTCATCCTTCTTATGTGCCTGAAAATAATCAAACAGTAAATAAAGAAAAGAGTTTTTGGTTAAGAGCCGATACCGAAATAATAATTAACGGGGCAACAGAACCGGACGCAAGTTTAACATTGAAAGGACAACCGATAAGATTGTCTGCAGATGGTTCTTTTTCAGTTAGATTTTATTTACCTAACGGCGAAGATAAATACACGATTGAAGCTGTTTCAGCCGACGGGACAATGAAGAAATCCATAACATTTGAAGTAACAAAAGATACTAAATAAATTCGAATTATTTGAAACATTTTGGGAGCTAAATGGATAATAAAGGTTATTGGTGTCTTCAATTACATGCTCATTTGCCTTTCGTTCGTCATCCAAACTATCCTGATTTTTTAGAAGAGGATTGGTTATATGAAGCTATAACCGAAACATATATTCCTCTTTTGTCCGTTTTTGAAAATTTTGTAAGAGATAACATAAATTTTGCCGTAACAATGACAATTACACCGTCTCTTGCAAATATGTTGGCGGACCCTTTATTACAATCAAGATATTATGCAAAATTAAATAAACTTATAGAACTTGCCGAAAAAGAAGTTTTAAGAACTATAAATGTTCCCGAATACCATTCGGTTGCCTTGATGTATGAAAAAAATTTTAAAAATTGCAGAACAATTTGGGAAAGATATCACGGCAATATTTTAACCGGTTTTAAAAATCTTCAGGATGCCGGTAAAATAGAAATTATCACTTGTTGCGCAACTCACGGTTTTTTACCTTTAATGACAAACGAAACTGCACAAAGAGCACAGATACAGGTTGCGGTTAAAGATTATAAAAAACATTTCGGCCGAAATCCCAACGGAATATGGCTTGCGGAATGTGCGTATAATTATGGTGTAGAAAAATTTTTAAAAGAAGCACAAATAAGATTTTTCTTTATGGAATCGCATGGAATTTTGTATGCTACTCCAAGACCTAAATACGGAGTTTTTGCTCCGATATATTGTAAAAACGGTGTAGCGGCTTTCAGCAGAGATATGGAAACAGCTCACCAGGTTTGGAGTGCGGAATGCGGTTATCCGGGAGATGTTGACTACAGAGAATTTTACAGAGATTTGGCTTATGATTTGGACTATGATTATATAAAACCTTATTTGCATTCCGATGGAGTAAGAAGAAATATCGGAGTAAAATATTGCAGAATAACTGGCAAAGTTCCTTTAAACGAAAAGCAACCTTATAATCCGGAATGGGCAAATAATAAAGCTAAAATGCATGCCGAAAATTTTGTGTTTAACAGAACAAAGCAAATAGAACACTTACAAGGCATTATGCAAAAAGAACCGTTGGTGGTTTCAATGTATGATGCGGAACTTTTCGGACATTGGTGGTTTGAAGGACCGAATTTTATAAATCATATATTCAGAACAATTCAAGAAAAAAATGCTTCGTTTAAACCTGTTACACCCGTTCAGTATTTGGATAAATATCCGATAAATCAGGTTTGTCAACCTTCTCCGTCTTCGTGGGGAGATGAAGGATATTATAAAGTATGGTTAAATCCTAAAAATGATTGGATATATAAACATTTAAATATGGCTGCAGACAGAATGGTGGAAATTGCAACGGCAAATCAGAACGCACAAGGCATATTGTTAAGAGCATTAAATCAGGCTGCAAGAGAATTGTTGCTCGCGCAATCTTCCGATTGGGCTTTTATTATGACAACCGGAACAATGGTTGAATATGCGGAAAAGAGAACAAAAGAGCATATATATAATTTCACAACATTATATAATCAAATAAAAAGCAATTTCATCGATGAAGGATTCCTTTCAAATTTAGAGTATTTGAACAATATCTTTTCCGATATTGATTATAAGGTATACATAAATAAATAAAATGTTATTAAATACGACGAATATTTTGATAAGTATATGTTTTATCTTTGCTTTAGCATTGATAATTTATTTTTTTATAAAAAACAGAAAATTATATTCCAAAATCGGTGAGTTAAAGCAGCAGATAAATTCCGCAGAAGAAAAATTGCAACTTCATACAATGGATATAGATAATTTAATAATGATGTTGGCAAGTATCCACGAGTTTGGTGTTGCAGCTACCGGACTTTTATCTAAAGAAGAAGTTTCTAAAATTGTTGTTGATACCGCTTGTTCAATTATTCATTCCGATGCCGCTTCGTTAATGCTTATAAATTCCGAAAACGAACTTTATATTGTTTCTTCAAAAGGGTTATCCGAAACCATAAAAAAAGAAACAAAAATAAAAATGGGAGATGGAATTGCGGGAAGAGTTGCAAGTACGGGAAGATATATTTTTGTTGAAAATATTGAGACCGATGTAAGATTTTTAAGACCGAATGACAATGACAGATATGTTTCAAAATCTTTCATTTCTGTTCCGTTGAAAGTTAAAAGTAAAGTCGTGGGTGTATTGAATATAAATTCTCCGACAAATAAAAAGCAGTTTACGGACAGAGACTTAAAATTAATTACTATTTTGGCGGATCAGGCCGCACTGAGATTGGATAATATAGAGTTATTTAATAACTTACAAGCATTCTATTTTGAGATGGTTCAAACTTTGGCACGAGCAATAGATGCAAAAGATGAATATACTCACGACCATGCGGACAGAGCAAGAAAGTATGCTAAAGAAATTGCCGTTAAAATGAATTTGCCGCATACGATTGTAAGAAATATAGAATATGCGGCACTCATGCACGATATAGGCAAAATAGGAATCGCGGATAACATTTTGTTAAAGAAAGATAAGTTGACGGAAAAAGAATTGGATATTTTGAAAACTCATCCTATAATCGGCAATAAAATTTTGGCACCGGTTAAATTTTTATCGTCGGTTGCTCCGATGGTTTTGTATCATCAGGAATGGTATGACGGTTCAGGTTATCCGGAAGGTCTTGAAAAAGAAGAAATTCCTTTGGGTGCAAGAATCGTTGCCGTAATAGATGCTTACGATGCAATGACTTCCGACAGACCTTACAGAAAAGCATTGCCTGTTAAAGTTGCCGTTGAAGAGTTGAAAAAAGGATCGGGAATACAATTTGATCCGAAAATAGTTGACATATTTATAGATATTCTAAAGGAAGAAAAAAATATAAAAAATGAACAAAAATATCAATAACGGAACTTTATTTGTTGTCCCTACACCGATAGGAAATTTAGAAGATATCACTTTAAGAGCAATAAGAATATTGCAGGAAGTTGACACTGTCGTTTGTGAAGATACAAGACAGACAATAAAATTGTTGTCTCATTTAAAAATATCAAAACCGTTAATCAGCTTTTATACACAAAACCAATTAAAACGAATACCGCAAATAGTATCTATGCTTGAAAACGGTAAAAATATTGCACTTGTTTCGGATTGCGGAACTCCTGCAATTTCGGATCCCGGATATTATCTTATAAAAGAAGCATTGGATAAAAATATAACGGTTGTTCCCTTGCCCGGAGCATGTGCTTTAATAACTGCTTTAGTCGGATCGGGCCTTACAACGGATTCTTTTGTTTTCTTGGGCTTTTTAAAGAAAAAGGCGGGGAAAATGAAAAAGGAATTGGAACAAGCCAAACAAGTTGAAAAAACTATCGTGTTTTATGAATCTCCGCACAGAATTTTAAAAACATTGGAAATTTGCAAAGAAGTTTTCGGGGAACAAACAAAAATTGTATTGGCAAGAGAACTCACAAAAAAATTTGAAGAATTTATAAGAGGAACAATAAAGGAAGTTTTTGATATTATGTCAAACAGAGAGATTCTCGGTGAATTCATCGTTTTAGTAAATCCGGCACAAACAAATTCAGTAGAAAATATTTCAGAAAATTGAGTTTTTACATCTTTTTTACAATTTCTTGTTGAAAAATCAGTATATATAGACTATAATTATCATATGAAAGTGTCTTTAAAAAATAAAGCATTATCTCTTTTTATTATGCTTTTTTTGATGTTTAGTTTTGCGTCTTTGACTATAACAAACATCAAAAATACTGATATTGTTAAGTCAAGCATGGTTGAACATTTTTTTGCCGTAAAAACTTTTTCCGACGATATAGTAGCCAACATGCTTTCACAAAAAATGAACGGTAATAAACAACAACGCAGTAAGAAAAATACCGATAAAAAAGATTTTAATAAAATAACCGAATTTTTGGTGCCTTCAACAGTATATAAAACGACATTAAATTCAAGTTTTAATTTTAATAATATTAACAATGGTATTTTGTTCATAACAAATTATTTTAGTAAAGAGATAGAATATCCATTGAAAATACCATTTTGGTTATTAAGTGTCTTTCTGCTGTTATTAACCAAAATATTGTTTAATGTTTTACCGAGATCTATATCAGTTGATTATAATAAAATGTATATAGAAAGGGCTTGTATTGTGTAAAAACAATACAAGCTTTTTTTATTGGAGGCAATATGAAAATTTTTATAAAAACTAAAAAGTTTATAAGTATTATAACTGCAACTTGTTTGTTGATATCTTTTGTTATAGGCCCTACTGTGGCAAATGCTATGACAAACGAAGAAGCAACAGCAAAATATAAACAAATATTCAAAAATTTCATGTTGCCTTACAACTATGGACAAATAACGAGTGCGCATTATGCAGGAACAGATAGAGTAATAATAAATATACAAGATTTACATTGCCATCCTAAAGTTCAAAAAAATATAAGCAATATAATAGAAACATTTGATA
>JAFXSD010000019.1 GCA_017525905.1 Elusimicrobiota bacterium
GGGAGATTTTGGAGATTTGAAATTGAATCAAGCATGCACAGAAACACCAAGAAGCGGAAACAACTGCATCAAGATTACTTACAGTGCAAAGATGACCCAAGGAGCAGGTTGGACAGGTATATTCTGGCAACAACCGGCAAACAACTGGGGAGAAAAGAAAGGCGGATATGATTTAACCGGCGCAAAGAAATTGACATTCTGGGCAAGAGGAGCAAACGGCGGTGAGAAGATAGCAGAATTCAAGATGGGCGGAATCACCGGAGAATATCCTGATTCAGATTCATCACAAATCGGACCTATCGAATTGACAAAGAATTGGCAGAAATATTCTATCGATTTAACAGGCAAAGATTTGAGCCACATTATCGGCGGTTTCTGCTTTGCAGCATCTAAAGATGATAATCCTAACGGATTTATAATCTATTTAGATGATATTATTTATGAATAATTAATTTTTTTCGGGGCAGAGTTTTTCTCTGCCCCGGATTAAGAGTAAAAAATGATAAAAGAAATAAAATTTTTCACATTATTGTTGTTAACAAGTTGTTTTATTTGTGCATGTGCTTCTTCTAAAGTTGCAAAAGATGAAAGTACAGATACAAATAAGGCTGCTGTTGAAGTTGAAAAAAGTTCTTTTGAACCGTTTTATGTATATGAAGATTTTATGTCTTCAAAAAACCATTATGCACCTTCAGGTTGGATGGGTGATGTAGCAAATTTGGAGTTTGATCAGTCTTGCAGCCAGAATGTTCACAGTGGTAAAACCTGCATAAAAATGAGATATAATGCCGACGGATTGAAACAGTGGGCTGGAATTTATTGGCAACATCCTGCAAATAATTGGGGCGATCAAAAAGGCGGTTATAATATATCAGGAGCAACAAAACTTACTTTTTGGGCGAAAGGATTAAACGGATATGAAATTATATCGGAAGTTAAGATAGGCGGAATTTCCGGAAGTTTTGCTGATTCGGATGTTGCTTGGCTTAAAGGAATAAAATTGACAGGCAGTTGGAAAAAATATACCATAAACTTATCGAAGTCTGATTTAAGTTCTATTTCCGGTGGTTTTTGTATAGTTTTTTCTAAAAAAGATAATCCTAAAGGATGTACTGTTTTTTTGGATGATATAAGATATGAATAAAAAAATTATTAAATTATTATCATTTTGTTTGCTTTGTATGATGTTTTTCATTTCGTGTGAAAGATATCCGGTAAAGGCATTGTTGGGCCTTTCGGATCCGATAGACAGTTGGCCGGATCCCTGGTATATTTATGATGATGAAATAAATACAAAAGGTTCTTTAGCGCCGTATAGGTGGGAAGATGAGCCTACTTGTGCAGATTGGAACAAAGCAAAACTTGATTTTGCCTGTACAGATAATCCAAAAAGAGGAAGAAAATGTGTGCAGTTAACTTGGGTTGGAAATGTTAATGATCCGGGGAAGTATTTCTTCGGATTCGGATTAAGAGCAAGAGAATGGGAAGGCGGTACTATCGATATGTCTTCAAGCGGGTACAAGTCCTTGAAGTTTTATGTAAGAGGGACTTTGTATGAAAATTGTGAACTTTGCATTGAGATTCCCGGATTTATTGAGATTTCAAGCGCCGATGAGTTTACTGTTACTCCAAGTTGGCAGGAAGTAGTTTTTAAAATAGATAGTGCACTTATGAAATCAGTTGAATATGATATAGCAATATCGTTGAAAACAAGCGGAACAACTAACGGCGGAACAATTTATTTAGATGATATAAGGTTTACAAAAGATTAAATATGATTAAAAAATTTATTGTAGTTATTATCTCTGTTATGTTATTAAATTGTACAAATGCAGGTGCATGTACTCTTACCTGTGATTTTTCCGAATATACGGAAATGAATGCGGCTCTTCGTTCTGCTGTTATGCCCGGTTGGGGGCAGGGTTGGAACGGACAGAAAACTAAAGGTTGGATAGTTTTCGGTTTGTTTGCTGTTTCTGTTTTCGGAGCATTTTATTATCTTAATAAGTCGGAAGGAGATTATATTACTTATGAAAGATTAGGTGCAAGAAATTCTTCATATTATGATGATTATGAAAACGATTTAAATACTTCAAGAATTTTCGGTTGTGTTGCTGCTGCAGTATGGATATTTGCTGTTGCAGATGCTTATTTTGTTGCAAAAAAAGAAACTAAAAAATATGCTTTTGAAAAATTTAATATTGACACCTACGGGAAAGACGGTGTTATGTTAAGATATAAAACAAGATTCTCTATCTAGTACGGAAGAAAAAAATATGAAAAAAATATTATTGTTATCTTTACTTATTTGTTTGACTGTTTCTTTTGGGGCTTGTACCAAAAGAGATAAATTGATCGACAATTCTATGATTTTGCAAATTGAACCGGCAGGCGATATAGAACTTGGTATCGGTGAAATAAAAGAATTAAAAGCAATTGTAAAAAATATAAAGATGGAAGATGTTGACGAACCTGTAAGATGGTCTGTTTCCGATTCAAACATGGGAAGTTTTTCTTCGACAACGACTAAAGATACAACATTTACCGCGGAATCAAGCGGAACAGGAACAATTTCTTTATCTTGTCAGGGTAAGGTTGTTTCCGCAAATCTTACAATCAATTAGTTTTTTGTATTTATAAATGATATAATAGACACAATCTCTTTTTTTAGGGATAGTGTCTTTTTTTTAAAATCATGAGAAAAATATTTTTTTTAATTTCAACATTACTTTTTATTTTTTCCGCAGCTTACGGCGTTGATATTGTCGATAAGTCTTACAGGGAACAATTTTCAACAAAGACATTAAATGAAGATTTTTACAGACATCAAATGAGAACCGCAAGTTTTTACGACAGACAAACATCGTCTGTTAACGGACTTGTGGAAAGTTTTAGAGGAACATCACATTATTCTTACGATTTGTTTTCAAGATCTTTTATAATCGGTTCAAAAGGTGTGCTTGATGCACAAGCTTTTGTTTACGACAGTTCAATCGCTTCAATAAGTTATATATTGTCGGGACAGTATAAAAAAGCGGAAAAATTGTTTACTATTTTCCAAAGAGAATTTTATGCTTCAAAAGGTGACAATATCGGATTGTGTAATGTTTATAGAACCGATTTGCAAAGAACAAGGTGGGGATTAAAACACGGAATAGACGGTAACAGAGTTCATTTGGGACCGAATATGTGGATTGCAATTGCAGTTTTACAATATACCGCAATAACGGGCAAAACAGATTTTGTACCGTTTCTTATAGATATGGTTAAATGGGCAAAAGAAATAAAACATTACAATTTTTCCGACGGTAAAAAAGGTGCTCCGAGCATGGGGTACGGTTGGCAGCCGCCGGATTGGTCCACGGTATATTCCACGGAAAATGTTATAGATTATTATGCTGTTTTAAGAATGTTAAAATATATTTATAAAAATTCCAATAAAAAAGTTGTTTCTTATTTTGAAAAAGGGAATCTTACTTTAAAAGATATAAATGAAGAAATGGCCAATATCGAAAGATGGCTTGTAAGACTTATTTTCGATAAAAAGAAACAAACTTTTAATATGGGTTACAATGCCAACGGGGTGGACAGGACGGATGCTTTGGATACGGTTTCTTGGGCGATACCTGCAATTACTCCCAAAAGGTTGGAAGAGTTGGGAATAAGTCCTTTTGATATGATGCAATTTGCGGAAGATAATTATTTGGTTACGGATAAAATTGACGATGTTGAAATAAAAGGGTACGATTTTACCAATCAGCAGGGAAGAAGAAAAAATTACAGAATGGTATGGTTTGAAGGAACCGGTTTTCATATTGTTGCATTGCAAATAATGTCCGTTTATGCAAAGAAAGTCGGAGAAACAGAGTTATCGAACCAATATAAAGAACAAGCGATAGAAATTTTAAGCAATGTGGAAAAAGCGGCTAATTTGATAAACTTGATAGATAAATCGTTACCTTACACATCCAAAAGGCCCAAAGATAAACAAATATATACAACCTTTGCAAACGAGTGGGAAATACCGAGAGGAAAAAACGGAACATGGGTTTCGTCGTCGTCATCGACAGGATGGTATTTAATAGCGACATCGGCATTTAATCCGTTGGATTTTGATACGGAAAATATAAAGTATAAACTTTTTAATAATTAGATCGACAGGAAGAAACAATGTTAGAAAAAATTTTAAAAATGAAACAAAACAAAGAAAAAATAGTAATGGTAACTTGTTATGATGCCACGATGGCAAAAATAATGTCCGATTCAAATGTGGATATGTTTTTGGTGGGAGATTCCGTAGGTATGACAAAACTCGGTTACGAGAATACGTTGTCCGTCACAATGGACGATATGATACACCATACAAAAGCGGTGGCAAGAGGAACAAACAAAGAAAAAGTTGTTTTAGTTTCGGATATGCCGTACAAATCTTATGAAGATAATCCGGATTTGGCCGTGGAAAATGCAAAAAAACTTATTTCCGCCGGAGCCGATATGGTAAAACTTGAAGGCGGAATTGAAATTATAGAATCAATAAAAGCTATAATTAATGCAGGTATAAAAATAGTCGGGCATTTGGGACTTATGCCGCAATCGATAGAAAAGATGGGCGGTTATAAAGTTCAGTGTCGCGATGAAGAGTCTCAAAAAAAATTGTTGGAAGATTCTTTGTTGTTACAAAAAGTCGGAGTATCAATGATAGTTTTTGAAGGTATTCCGGAAATTGTTGCAAAAAACGTAACAGAAAAGTTGGATATACCCACGATAGGTATCGGTGCGGGAAAATATTGTGACGGGCAAGTGTTGGTTAGTGACGATTTGCTCGGAATGTTTACCGATTTTACGCCGAAGTTTGTAAAAAAGTATGCAAATTTAGCACAAATTATAAATGAAGCAACAAAACAATACAGTAAAGAAGTTAAAGAAGGAAAATTTCCGCAAGAGGTTAACACTTACAAATGAAAATTATAAAAAAACCGGAAGAATTACAAAAAGCAATTGAAGCATTAAAGAAAAAAGGTAAAACAGTCGGTCTTGTTCCCACGATGGGAGCATTGCATGCCGGGCACATATCGTTGATGAAAAAGTCCGTCTCTCAAAACGATATAACCGTTGTGTCCGTATATGTGAATCCTATACAGTTCGGGCCTAATGAAGATTATGAAAGGTATCCCAGACCCGTGGAACACGATATTAAAGTTTGTAAAGAAAACAAAGTGGATTTTTTGTTTTTGCCTACGAATGAAACATTATATAACGATAATTTTTCAACGTATATTTATAACAATAAATTGGCAAAAATAATGTGCGGAGTTACAAGACCTATACACTTTCAGGGTGTTTGTACCGTGGTATCAAAACTTTTTAATATTGCTATGCCCACAAGAGCGTATTTCGGATTAAAAGATTATCAGCAGTATGTAATAGTTAAACAAATGGCAAAAGATTTAAACTTTAATATAAAAGTTATCGGATGTGCTATAGTAAGAGAAAAATCCGGTCTTGCAATGTCGAGCAGAAATACGTATTTGTCACAACAGGCAAAACAGGATGCCGCCGGAATATATAAATCTTTGTGCCTTGCAAAACAACAGTTTTGTGAAGGTAAAAAATTAAAAGATATTAAGAAAAAACTTGAAAAAAATATTTTGGCTGTTGCGGAAAGTAAAATTGATTATATAGAATTAAGAAATTCAGAAAATTTGGATTTGGCTGCCGACAAAGATAAATCCGTAGTTATAGCCGTTGCCGTTAAAGTGGGTAATGTAAGATTGATTGATAATATAGTTTGTAAAAAATAAATTTTTCTTTGGGGGAAAACATGACAATAAAAAGAAGAAAATATATTGTTAAACCGAAACTGCAAATAAAGTATTTGCTTATTTTGGCTACCATTATAATTATTTCGTCAATACTGATTTATTATATGTTTTTGGATTCTTTGTTAAATTCCCCGGGAATGGACCAATTAAGTGCCGGTGCAGTTAAAAATTTTGTAAGATCATACACAAGCGGTTTCTTTTGGGTGACACTTATTTTTATGGCTATAGTTTTAATAGAAAGTATATTTTATTTTCACAGGTTGATAGGTCCTATATTTTTCTTTGAAAAAGTTATGGCAAAGTTAAAAGAAGGTGACTTTTCTGTGACAGTTCATCACAGACACAAAGATGAAACAATAGAGCTTGCAAACAGTATGAATGAAGCCGTTGCCAATGTCAGAACGGCGGTGGCTGAAGACAGAAAAAAAATAGATTCCATAAAAGTTGCGATAGACAGCGGCGAAACGGATAAAGCTAAACATTTGCTTAGCGAACTTACACAATGGTTTAAAATAGAGCAGCAATAAAATGATAAAAACAGATTATTTGGTTATCGGCAGCGGTATAGCAGGTCTTAGTTTTGCACTCAAAGCATGCAAAACCAACGATGTTGCTGTTGTCACGAAAAAGAAATTGTTTGATTCCTCCACGGGTAAAGCGCAGGGCGGAGTTGCTTGTGTTACCGACAAAAACGATACTTTTGAGTCGCACATACAAGATACTCTTGTGGCGGGTGACGGACTTTGCAATAAAGAAATTGTTGAAATAGCCGTTAAATCAGCACCGGAAAGAATTAAAGAACTTATTGATATAGGAATGAAATTCGCAAAAAAAGATTACGGAAGTTCCGAATTTGAGCTGGGACTTGAAGGCGGTCACAGCAAAAGAAGAATTCTTCATGCCGGAGATATTACCGGTGAAGAAATAGAAAAAGTGTTGGTTGATAACATAAAGAAAGCAAACAATGTAAACATATACGAAGATCACATGGCGATAGATTTGATTGTTGATGAGAACAAGAAATGTTGCGGTGCATATATATACGATGTAAAAAATTCCAAAGTGGAAACATTTTTGGCCAAGACGGTTATTTTGGCATGCGGGGGAGTAGGCAAAGTTTTCTTATATACTTCCAATCCGGATGTTGCAACCGGCGACGGTATTGCTATGGCATACAGAGCCGGAGCAAAAATTGCCAATATGGAATTTATACAGTTCCATCCTACATGTTTATATAATCCGATAGCAAAATCGTTTTTAATTTCCGAAGCCGTCAGAGGTGAAGGTGCGGTCTTGAAAAATCAAAAAGGTGAAGCTTTTATGCAAAAGTATCATCCGTTGAAAGATTTGGCACCGAGAGATATAGTTTCAAGAGCGATAGATACCGAACTGAAAAAAAACGGCGAGAAATATGTTTATCTTGATATAAGGCACAGAGGCGAAGATTTTATAGTAAAAAGGTTCCCTAATATATACGAAAAATGTTTGTTTTACGGTATAGATATGGCAAGGGACATGATACCCGTTGTTCCCGCAGCACACTATTGTTGCGGAGGAATAGCTGTAGATAAAGACGGACAAACATCAATACAAAATCTTTTTGCCATAGGTGAAAATGCTTGTAACGGTTTACAGGGAGCAAATCGTCTTGCTTCCAATTCGTTGCTTGACGGACTTGTTTTTGCTCATTATGCTTACAAAAAAACTCAGGAACTTTTACCCAACATAAAATTTAACGATAATGTTAAAGATTTCGTTAACGAAAGTACGGGTAACGGAGATCCCACAATCATGTTGCAACATTGGGAAGAAGTCAGAAGATTAATGTCCAACTATGTAGGTATAGTAAGAACAAAAGAAAGATTAAAAATGGCTTTAAAAAGATTGAAAATAGTGAAAAAGGAAGTTGAAAACCATTTCAGAGATTTTAAAGTAAGTATGGAACTTTTGGAAGTAAAAAATCTCGTGGACGTTGCCGAAATCATAGTAAAATCCGCTATGGCAAGAAAAGAAAGTCGCGGTGCTCACTACAACAGCGACTATCCGAAAAAGCTGAAAACGTTAAAAGATACAATTATCACAAAACAATAAAAAAGTTACTTCTTTTACTATAAAAAAACTATAAAATATTATATAATCATAAGATAATTTATAATAAAATTTTTGATATAGGAGTATACCATGGAAGATTTAAAGAAAGTTGATTTGGAAATTGCAAACATTATTGAAGAAGAACATCAAAGACAAGAAACCAATATTGAACTTATTGCTTCTGAAAACCATACATCAAAAGCCGTAATGCAGGCGCAGGGTTCTGTTTTAACAAATAAATATGCCGAAGGATATCCGGGAAGAAGATATTACGGAGGCTGCGAATTTGTAGATAAAGTTGAAACTTTAGCTATAGAAAGAGCAAAACAATTGTTCGGATGCCAATTCGTAAATGTTCAACCGCATTCCGGAGCACAAGCCAACATGGCAACATTTATGGCATTGCTTCAGGCGGGAGATAC
>JAFXSD010000020.1 GCA_017525905.1 Elusimicrobiota bacterium
AAAGGTAATGTGGCTTTGTGTGAAGGAGCAATAGCGGCAGGCCTGGATGCTTATTTCGGCTATCCTATTACTCCGCAAAATGAAGTTCCTGCTTACATGTCCAGAAGAATGGTCGAGTTGAAAAAGGTTTTTATTCAAGCAGAATCAGAATTGGCAGCTGCCAATATGGTGCTTGGGGCATGTGCATCAGGTAAAAGAGCAATGACGTCATCGTCATCTCCCGGAATATCTTTAAAACAGGAAGCAATATCGTATATGGCCGGTATGGAAATCCCCGGTGTTATTGTTAATGTTCAAAGAGGCGGACCGGGACTTGGCAATATTGCAGGTTCTCAAGCAGACTATTTTCAGGCAGTTAAAGGCGGCGGTCACGGAGATTACCACTTAATAGTTTATGCTCCTGCAAATGCGCAAGAAATGTATGAAATAGCATACAATGCATTTGATGTTGCACAAAAATACAGAAATCCGGTAATGTTGTTATGCGACGGTATAGTAGGACAAATGATGGAACCTGTTGATTTCAACAAGAAACCAAAAACAAAATTTGAAGACAGAGATTGGATTTTGGACGGTTGCAAAGGCAGAGAACCGAGATCATTAAAATCTTTGCTTATGCAGGACGGTGTGTTGGAACAGCACAATTTAGATTTACAGAAAAAGTATAAAACAATAGAAGAAAACGAAGTTAAAGCAGAACTTTATCAAGTTGAAGATGCAGAAGTTATAATAGTGGCTTTCGGTATATCTTCAAGAATATCTAAAAATGCAATTAAACAGGCAAGAGCTAAAGGTATAAAGGCAGGTTTAATAAGACCTATAACTTTGTGGCCTTTCCCAAGCAAAATAATTGAAAGTTATGCTAAACCGGGAGTAAAATTCTTCTCGGTGGAATTTTCGTTGGGTCAAATGGTAGAAGATGTAAAACTTGCCGTTAACGGTAAATGTCCTGTAGATTTCTTGGGCAGAGCCGGCGGCGGAATAGTTTCAGATAAGCAAGTATTGGATAAGATCGAAGAACTTGCAAAAAAATAGACTTGAAAAGTTAATGTAGGAAAAAAGACATGGAAAAAATATTATCAAGACCAAAAGCATTAAAAGATTTTCCTTTATCATATTGTCCGGGATGCGGACATGGTATCGTGCACAGACTTGTTGCACAAGCAATAGATGATTTGGGAATAAGAGAAAGAACAATTGCCGTAGCACCTGTAGGTTGTGCGGTGTTTGCATACAATTATTTTAATTTTGATACTACGGAAGCTCCTCACGGAAGACCTCCCGCGGTTGCAACAGGTATCAAAAGAACAAATCCTGACAAAATTGTTTTCACTTATCAGGGAGACGGTGATTTGGCGGCTATAGGAACCGCTGAAACAATTCACTGTGCAAACAGAGGCGAAAACATAACCGTAATATTTATAAACAATGCAAATTACGGTATGACGGGTGGCCAAATGGCACCTACAACATTGTTGGGACAAGTAACGGAAACGACACCTTTCGGCAGAGATCCGCAAAGGGAAGGTTACCCTATAAATGTTTGTGAGTTGCTTGCAGGTTTAAAAGGAACAAAATATATTGAAAGAGTATCTGTTTGTGATGCTCCTCATGTAATACAAGCGGGAAAAGCAATAAAAAAAGCTTTCCAAAATCAAGTTGAAGGAAAAGGTTATTCATTTATCGAAGTTGTATCACATTGTCCTGTAGATTGGGGAAAAACTCCGTTGGAAGCGACAAAGTGGGTAAAAGAAGAAATGTTTAAAACTTTCCCTTTGGGCGTTATAAAGGATGAGACAAAATAATATGAAAATTTACGAAGAAATAATTTCAGCAGGTTTTGGCGGACAAGGTGTTTTACTTGCAGGAACTCTTCTTGCACAATCAGCATTGGAACAAGATTTAAAAACAACATGGTTTCCTTCATATGGAGCAGAAATGAGAGGAGGAACGGCAAACTCTACGGTTATAATTTCCGATGAAGAAATCGGATCACCTGTAGCATTTGCACCTACTGCTTTAATAGCATTAAACAAGCCTTCATTAGATAAATTTTTGCCCAGAATGAAAGCCGATGCAGTAGTTATTGCAAATTCTTCATTGATAAATGAAGCAGATTATAATGATAAAAGAATAACATTTATTCCTATAACGGAAATTGCGGATAAACAGGTGGGCAATATCAGAACAGCTAACATGGTTGCCGTAGGCGCTTTGGTAAAAAGAATACAAGCCCCGAGTTTGGATCATGTAAAAAAGGCATTGGAAACTGCTTTTGCTGCAAGACCTAAGGTTATTCCTTTAAACATAAAAGCTGTTGATGCCGGATATAATTGGACAAAGTAAAATTTGCAAAACCAAATTTACTGTATGGAAGTATAGAGGTATAAAAAGAAAAACAATATGAAGATCAGGCCAGCAAAAGTTCAAGATGTTAAACAAATGCACAGAATAATAGAGTTTTATGCTGACAACAAAGAAATGTTGCACAGATCGTTGAATTCTATATATGAAAACATACAAGAATATGTTGTTGCCGAAATAAAAGGTAAGATTATAGCTTGCGGAGCTTTGCATGTAAGTTGGGACGATCTTGCCGAAGTAAAAGCTCTTGCGGTAGAAAAAACTTATGCAAGGCAAGGTATAGGTACAAAAATAGTAAAAACTCTTGAACAGAATGCTTTGGATTTAGGTATATATGCAACATTTGCATTAAGTTTTAAACCCGCATTTTTTCAAAAAATGGGTTACGAAGTAATATCCAGAGAAATTTTACCGCAAAAAATTTGGAGTGAATGTATAAATTGTCATTTGTTTCCGGATTGCGGTGAAATTCCGTTAATAAAAGAACTTTCAAACAAAACTAAAAAAATTAAAAGAACATTAAAGAAGAAAAAATAAATTAAATTTATTAAAAAAAAGCAGAGGTAAAACAAAAACCTCTGCTTTTTTCTTATTATTTGATATTACTTAATTTCAAATGTTGCCGTTACCGTAACAGCTATTTCTTTTTCTTTAGAAGAAGTGTTATATATGCCGTAATCCGAAACGTCCGTAGATAACGGTTTTCTTATTTGAAATACACCGGATCTTGCAGATAAAAGTGCGCAAACTTTATTTCCGGAACTTTTTGCAATTTCTAATGCTCTTGCTTTTGCATCAGCTGTTGCAAGAGCCAACATTTCCGCTTTTAATTCCGCAAGGTTAGAAACAAAATATTCCAAATTGGACTCTTCCAAATATATATCTTGTTTTGCAAGAGATTTGTTATCAAGTGCTAATTTTTCAAGTTTTTCTATATCGGTAGATCTTACTTCTATTCTTTGGCTGAAAGAATAGCCGGTAACACCATTGTTTCCATAATTTGCATAAGAGCTTACAGGTTCAATCAAAATATCTTTTTCTTCTATACCGTTATCTGCCAAATATTTTTTTACTTTATTTAAATCTTCCTGTATCCAAGAAGGGCCTTCGCTTTTATAAGCAACATTTGTTGTTCTGTTTATTGACATGTTCCATTTTATAATATCCGAGTTTACCGTTTTTACACCTTGACCTACAACTCTGATAGATTGTTCATTTCTTGCCGAAATAAAAAATGCTCCCCAAACAAAAGCTGCAATAACCAATCCTGCTGCCAAAATTGATGCTGACTTACCGTTCATGATTCTTTACTCCTTATTTATATAAATTGCCGTTCAGTTGTTGCCGTTAATTATACATTGTACATTATAAATTATAAATTGCCTTTTATATTCCTATCTCTTTTAATAAATCCTTTAACACTGTTGCAGAATTAACAAAAGATTGCTGCTCTTTTTCATTAAATTCTATTTGTTGAACCTGTCTGATTCCTTCTCTGTTTACTACTGCGGGAAGACTTAAATATACATCGTTAACGTTATACAAATCGTTTACCAATACCGATACAGGTAATACCGAATTTTCGTTAAGCAAAATTGCTTCGGTAATTCTTGTAAGAGCAAGACCTATACCGTAAGAGGTTTCACCTTTTTTTTCTATTATTTTATATGCTGAATTTTTTACATTACTGAAAATTTCGTTTAGTATGGCTTTATGATTACAATTTTGTTTTTTGTCGCACAACATACAATGATTTTCTATGTTTACTCCGCCGACGGTTGCTTTACTCCATACAGGAAACTCGCTGTCACCATGTTCACCTAAAATGTACCCGTGAACACTTCTTGCATCAATGTTACAATGTTTTGCTATTTCGTATCTGAACCTTGCAGAGTCAAGTAATGTTCCCGAACCTATAACTTTTGATGCGGGTTTTCCTGATATTTTGTATGCCGCATAAGTTAGAACATCTACAGGGTTGGATGCAATTAAAAGTATTGCATCGGGAGCATATTTCATAATTTCAGGAATTATAGATTTAAATAAATTTACATTGTCTTTTAACAAATCTATTCTTGTTTGTCCCGGTTTTTGTTTTTTCCCTGCAGTTATCACAACCAAATCGGAACCTTTTATATCGGAATAATCGCCGGCATTTACATTTACTGCCGGTGCAAACGGCGCACCGTGCGATAAATCTATTGCCTCTCCTTCCGCTTTATCTTTAAAATAATCAACAAGTGTAATTTCTCTTGCACAACCGTTAATCATTAAAGAGTATGCATACCTTATACCTACATTACCGCAACCAATAATTGAAACTTTAGGCTTTAACATTTTGTTCCCCTTTAAAAAATATATATTAATTATATTATTTTTTTATGAAAAAGTTTATAGCATTTTCGTTGTTAAATTTTGTAAAATAATTCCATTATGGGAAACATTAATCAACCGAACTTGGTAAAATTTTTTTTCGGACTCATCTTTAACGAAAATTTCAATATTGAAGAAGTGTATAAAATATTGGAACAAAAATTTAATAATAAAATAGATATTTTCAGTCCGGCAATAGATTTTACATTTACAAAATATTACAACAAAGAGATGGGAGAAAAATTAAAAAGGCAATGGATTTCTTTTGAAACTCCCAAGATGCCGGATAACTTGGCGGATATGAAAATTGAAACCAACAATATTGAAGACTCTTTTGCTAACGATAAAAACAGAATTGTAAATATTGATCCGGGTTATATAACTCCGGCAAATGTTATCCTTGCTTCAACGAAAGATTTTAGTCACAGAATATATTTGTCTAAAGGCATTTATGCCGAAGTGACAACAATATACAGAAAAGAAGGGTTTACAAAACTTCCTTGGACATACCCCGATTATTTGTGTCCCACAGCGACGGAATTCATACTAAAAGCAAGGCAATGTCTCTTAAAGAAACAGGGGTAATAACTATGTTTTTTATCGTTTTTCTGTCAATTTACATATTAGGAAATGCTTACATTATTTACAGAGTTATACACGATTTAAAACTTCACGGTATTGCTCTTACAATTTTTGTGGCATTTTACCTTATTATAACCTTTTTAAGTGTATATTCTTTTAGAATATCAAGGTTTAGCAACCCGACAATATCGACAAAAATTTTAACGGAAATAGGATATATTTGGCTTGGAATATTTTCCATATCGCTTACATATCTGTTAATATCTCATTTATTGTTTATTTTCGGACATACTCCGAAATTCAGGTACAACACAACATTAATAACCGTAATTTTAATTGTTATTTCTTCGATTTATTCTATAATTAACACTTGCGGCGATCCGAAAGTCAGAGAATATGAAATAAAAGTTCCTAATTTACCGATGGATAAACTTACAATTGTTCAATTGGCAGATATTCATATAGATGTGACAACAAAATATGATACGGTCAAGAAAATTGTTGAAATAACAAATTCGTTAAATCCGGATATTATAGCTTTTGTCGGAGATTTAGCCGATACGGATATAACGAAAACTTACGATAAATACGGGCTTTTAAATTTTAAATCTAAATACGGAACTTTTGCCGTCAGCGGTAATCACGAATATTATAGAGGTATAACAAAATATGAATATGTTTGTGATAAAATAAATTTCAAACTTTTAAATAATGAAAATATTTTGGTGGACGACAAATTTTATGTTGCGGGTATTACCGATAAAACATCGATAGCATTTAATTATAAACCTTTAAATATTGAGAAATCTTTGGACAAAATAGATTTTAATAGACCGGTAATATTTTTATCTCACCAACCAAACCCGTTTTTTGAAAGCCAAAAATATCCTATAACAATACAACTTTCCGGTCATACTCATGCAGGACAAATTCCGCCTTTTGATATTATAGAGTATTTTTTATACAAATATTTTTGCGGACTTTATAAAGATAACAATTCTTATATTTATGTAACTACCGGAACAAGATGGTGGGGACCGCCCATGAGACTTTTTTCCAAATCGGAAATTGTAAAAATTACTTTGGTAAAAATTTAAAATTTGAAGCGATTTTGAAACGGAAATAAAAAAAAGAGGCAGAGATAACTCTTCCCCATTTTTGTTTGCTGCTTTTTAAAATCGGGGCGACTGGATTTGAACCAGCGACCTCTCCCACCCCAAGGGAGTGCGCTAGCCACCTGCGCCACGCCCCGATTTTTGTAACGGATATATTCTACTTAAATTAAAAGTTTTTGTCTATATTTTTTGTTGAGAAAAAACTCACGGTGACATTTATAACCGAAAACAAATGCAGACAAAATTAACTTGTGGCAGTTTGTTATTCAAATATTTAATAGTTTACAAGATATTCATCAATTTCCCATTGATGAACTTTGGTTCTGTAAGCATCCCACTCATCAGTTTTGGATTTGGTATAGAGATTAAAAGCATGATTGCCGAGAGTTTCTTTTATTAAGTCACTCTTTTGCATTGCTCTGACCGCATTTATTAAATTGTGAGGTAAATTTTCTATACCTGCTTTTTCTCTTTCTTCTTTTGTCATTTGATAAATGTTTCTGTCGACGGCAGGTTTTATTTTCATATTCTTTTTAATTCCGTCAATTCCGGCAGCTAAACAGGATGCCAACAAAAAGTACGGATTTGCCGAAGGATCAGGATTTCTTAATTCTATTCTGGTGGAAGCACCTCTTGCTGCAGGTATTCTTACCAACGGACTTCTGTTTCTTGCAGACCATGCGATATAAACGGGAGCTTCATATCCCGGAACTAATCTTTTATATGAGTTTACAAGCGGGTTGGAAATTGCGGAGAAAGATTTTATGTGATACATTAAACCGGCAATATACTTGTATGCGATTTTCGAAAGGCCCAACTTATCTTTCTCATCATAAAAAGCATTTTTGCCTTTCTTAAATAACGACTGATTTATGTGCATACCCGAACCGCAAATACCGAATATGGGTTTCGGCATAAATGTTGCGTGCAGTCCGTGTTTTTGAGCAATTGTTTTAACTACCAATTTAAAAGTATTTATGTTATCTGCAGTTTTTAAAGCATCTGCATATTTAAAATCTATTTCGTGTTGACCTCTTGCTACTTCATGGTGTGCTGCTTCAATTTCAAATCCCATCTCTTCAAGAGTCAAACACATTTCTTTTCTTGCACTTTCACCTAAATCTATAGGTGCTAAATCAAAATATCCGGCAGCATCGTGAGTTTTCGTTGTAGGTTTTCCCTGTTCGTCGGTTAAGAACAAGAAGAATTCAAGTTCCGAACCTACATTAAAAGTATATCCTAAATCCGCTGCATTTTTTAAACTTCTTTTTAATATGTTTCTGGGACAACCTTCAAACGGTTTTCCGTCGGGAGTATAAATATCACAAATTAATCTTGCTACTTTACCTTCGTTTTGTTTCCAAGGAAATATTACGAATGTGTCGGGATCGGGATATAAATACATGTCGCTTTCTTCAATTCTTGCAAAACCTTCAATTGAAGAACCGTCAAACATACATTTGTTGTCCAATGCTTTTTCAATTTGATTTGCGGTTATTGCAACATTTTTGAGTTGACCGAAAATATCGGTAAATTGTAATCTGATAAATTTTACATCTTGTTCTTTAATGATTTTTATTACATCTTGTTTAGTATATCCCATGATATCTCCTTACGGAAATTTATGATTAAGTTAACATTATATTAAAAAAGAAATATGTTGTAAAATTTTATAAAGAATATTTCTTAACATCTTCATTTGCCTGTTTTATTGGCTTTATTGTTTCACAGCCGCCGACACAACCGCCTTTACATACCATAACTTCTATCAAATTTGAGTTGCAATGTCCGTCGGCATAAGCGGAAAGTTTCAGAACGTTTTTTTTGTCTAAATCGGTAATAAGCTCATCTTTTATAAATTTTGTATCAATTCTTAAATAATGTTTTAATGCTTGAGATACACCGCCGGTAACGGCAAATTCTCTTGCGTATTTTGTAGGAACTTCTTCAGAGGAGGTTTCTTGACACAGATCTACATTTATATGTTTTGTATTAAATATTGCTTGTAATTCTTGAAAAGTTAAAACATAATCTACCAAAGAATCTTCCTGAGCTTCTTTTCTTTTCGATAAGCAAGGCCCTATAAATACCGTAATAGAGTCTGGGTACTTTTGTTTTGCGATTTCCGCGGTGTAGTGCATGGGGGTATAAGTATCGGAGACAAACGGTTTTAATTTTTCAAGATGTTTTTTTACCAACCTAATATAAGCATGACAACAAGAGGTTGTCATAAACTGTTGCTTGTTAACCACCAACTTATTTTCAAATTCTTCCGCTTCTTTTTTTGCTGTTATATCCGCGCCTAAAGCAACTTCGAAAATATGTTCAAATCCTATTTGTTTAAGAGCCGTTGTAATTTTGCCGACAGATGCACCGAACTGTCCCGTAATAGACGGTGCTATTAATGCCACAAGTTTTTTTGTATGTAAAAGTTTTAACACGTCAAGAAGTTGTCTTCTTACCATTATGGCACCAAACGGACAAGCGCCTATACATTTACCGCAACTTATACACAAGCTGTGATCAATATTTGCTCTGCCTTTACCGTCTTTTTTTATTGCATTTACGGGGCAGGCTTCTTCACAGGGAACAACAAGTTTTAAAATTGCATTATACGGGCAAGCTTCTTTGCATTTACCGCAGTTTTTACATTTGTCCGTATCTATATGTGCTTTATGATCTTCAAAAGATATTGCGCCGAAATTACAAGCATTTATACATTTTCTCGATAAACATTCTTTACATATTTCGCTAACCATAAATCTGCTTTTAACACATGCGGAACATGCGGATTCAAGAACAGTTAAAAGTTTGTTGTTCGTTTTATATTTTTTTTCGTTTTCAGGTTTAAGATAATCCGATAAAGGTAATGCTTCATCAACATCGTTTATGGAATATCCCAATGCCGCAAGAGTTCTTAATTTTAAAATTGCTCTTTCTTTATATACACAACAACGAACCTGAGCATCGCTGCCTTTAGGTATAATATTAAAAGGTAAATGATTTATATCATCAAGATTGTTCTCAAAAAACAATCTGCAAATTTCTTCCAATACTTTTGTTTTAAAATATTCCGAATAATTTATTTCTTGTTTCATAATATGTATATTCTATCAATTTTAAAATCAAAAAGGAAAACGGATGCAGAGTTTGTTGGCATAAAACTGCATCCGTTTTCTTCTGTGGAGAAAGTAAATTCTCGTCAAGATTTGAAATATCTGCAACTACGGGATCCCGGATCAAGTCCGGGATGATATCCATCTCATAGTTTTCTATACTTCTATACCTCGAAAATTGCCTGCGGCAATTTTTAGAAGCTGATTTGCATTCTTAATGAACCTACATAAGCTGTATCTTCATCTTCATTAAACCAAGGGTTTTCCACCATTTGGAAATCCGGACTTATTGATAAATAGTCAGTTACATTCCAACTGTAATAAACTTCTAAATGGTTTTCGCTTTTTGCATTTTCATTGTCGTAGTCTTTATATTCTGAAGAAGGTATTACTTGTCCGTAAGCAATGGCTACTACATCTTCTTCTCCAATACCTTTTATGTTTGCTTGCAATCCTAAACTCCAAGTATGTTCTCCGCAACATATATTCTTATTTTGCCAGCTATATCTTGCAAAAGCTCCGAAAATATCGGTAAATTGTTGATCCAAACTTAAACCGAATCCATAATTCTTTTCATTTTCCGATGCATCTTTCCATTTACTGTAATCGTTGGTATTTGTCCAACCATAAATTCTGTAGTTACCTTCCATATTATCTATAAATCCGGGTTTGAAATTTACTTGTGCCGATGCAAAACCGTTTCTTGTTATATCTGCAGGGCTTTCGTCTGCATCCGAGCTTGCATCAATGTATTGAACTGCAAAATCCGCAATATCTGTTTCATAAGTTGCTTTTACACCGAAAGCATTGTCCGGAAAACCGATATTTACTGCATTTCTAAACATCGAACCTATAAATTGTGTTGTTTCATCGTTTGCATAAGCATTATCATCTAATGATGATGTTGGATCTATAATACCTGCCGTAACTGCAAATTGATCTGTAAACTTATGTTCAAACCATGCTTCGGTTACACTTACAACTCCGCTGTCATCCGCATCTCTGTTAATACTTGCATAAGAATCTAAATATTTATTTATATCACCTTTACCTGTTTCCAAATGAATAAATGCGGTGTTTTTATCGTCAAATTTCTTTTCAATTGTTAAATCTACGGAATATTGACCAACGGTAGGTGTTTTGTTTTCATCTTCTTCACTTGGTGCCATATTTGCATTTTGTAAATTTTGCAAGTTTAATGTAATTCCACCGCCGATAGTTAATCCTTCCAAAAATTTAATTCCTTCCGCATAAACGGACCCTGATAAACACATCGTTACTGCCAAGCACAACATACTTAATACTGCTTTTCTCATTTTTTCCTCCATTTTTTATTTTTGCCAACTTTATTTACACTTTTAAAAACAAGCCTCCTTTTTTATTTTTTATGAAACTTAAATAAAAAAGGGACTTTTAGATTCAAATCTAAAAGCCCCTTTGCTAACATTAATTATTTAACTGCTTAAATTCTATAAGTTTGTTAAAAAATAATCAAGAAGCTTTTATTTTTTTATTTATCTATTTTTTATTTTTTGATTTTCTCATAAGTTGTGTCATACAACTGTCTTTTTTGGAACAACTTCCGCAATTATTGTCACATCCGCATCCGCAATCGCATTTACCGCCTTTTACTTGCTTATATATTTTTTTTATCAAAACAAATGCACAAAGAGCCACAATAAGAATAACAAATAAAGTTTCCATTTTACAACCTCCGACAACTTTTTCTTGAGGTATGGATGTATGGAGGTATAGATGTATGGAAACAACAAAAGATAATATTTCCCTTCTCTATCCCTCTATACTTCTATCTTTCTATACCTCGTTGTTAGGCTAAAAGCCTAACAACTTGCCGCCCTGATAAACAATGAACGATAATAAATATCCCAAAACTGTTGTCCAGGCAAAAAGTATTATCAGCCATTTTAGTCTTGACCCTGCTTCTCTGTAAAATACCACTATTGCAACTATACAAGGAACATAAATTAAGCAGAACATCAAAAAAGCCACGGATTTTAAAGGACTCCAATCCGGATCGGAAGCAATTTTATCCGCCAAAGAATTTACCGCTTCATCATCTTCAACATCTGTTTCGCCCATGGAATAAATTGTTCCGAGTGTACTTACTACAACTTCTTTTGCCGCAAGACCTGCTATCAAAGCAATACCCATTTTACCGTCAAAACCGATAGGTTTTATTATAGGTTCTATAAAGTGTCCTAATCTTCCGATATAACTTTGGTCCATTTGAGCTGCTGCAACTTCTTCTTCCGAAACTTCTCCCAAAGCTTCTTCGTTTACTTTAGGGAAGGTCAAACCTGCCCAAATAAGAACAGACATTAAAAGTATTATGGTACCAGCTTTTTTAATATATAACCAACCTCTTTCCCACATTTTAAGCAAAAGACCTTTTATTGTAGGAATTCTGTATGGAGGAAGTTCCATAACAAAATAGCCCGGTTCTCCTTTAAACAATGTTTTCTTAAATACCCATGCGGAAAAAAGTGCTATAACAACACTTAGTGCATAAAATATAAACATTGTATTTGCCGCTTGTGTTGAATTTTTACTGAAAAATGCCGCTATAAAAAGTGCAAAAATAGGAAGTTTTGCACCGCAAATCATAAACGGTGTAACAAGCAATGTAATAATTCTGTCTTTAGGATTATCTATTGTTCTTGATGCCATCATGGCGGGAACCGCACAACCGTTAGTTGCAATTAACAAAGATGCAAACGATTTTCCGTGCAATCCGAACTTTCTCATAACCCTGTCCATAATAAACACTGCTCTTGCCATATAACCCGTATCTTCAAAAAATGCTATAGCAAAGAACATACATATAATTTGAGGGAAGAACCCTAAAACCCCTCCCACACCGGCAATTATACCATCTACTATCAAAGACTGGAAAATACCTTCCGGAATTATACTCGTCGCAAAATTTGATAACCATTCAATACCGGCCTCAAACCAACCTACAATAGGTTCCGATACCGTAAATGCAAATTTAAAAATAATATACATTACGAGCAAAAATATAGGTACAGACCAAATTTTATTCAAAACAATTTTGTCTATAGTTTCGGAAAAATCTTTTTTTGCTGCTTTTGATTTTGATAAAACGTCACTGACAACTATCTTTATCCAATCATAAATTTTGTCTGCAAAAACAGCCTCAAGATTTTCGTTGTGTAAAGCAAATATTCTTTTATTGCTTTTTTCTACATGTTCGATTATTGCTGAAGAATTTTTAGCTGTTTTAATTTTATCTAAAGCATAACTTTCTTTTTTTATTAACTCTACAGCCAAAAAATTAACGGGATACTTTAATACAAGATTTAAATCTTCCGATATAAGCTGACAAATAGAATCTTTTTCTTTGTTAATTTCTTCACCGTAATCTATGGAAACAGGTTTAACTGCTTTTTTCTTACTCAAAACATCTGTTACAACTTTTAATAATTCTTCGGCTCCTTTATTTTTGCTTGCTACGATGGGAACGGCTATAACATTATATTTTTCTTCCAACTTTTTATAATCTATTTTTTGACCTTTATTTTCCAAAATATCGGTCATATTCATAGCAATTATAACCGGAATTTTTAATTCCGATAATTGTGCATATAAGTAAAGATTTCTTTCAAGGTTAGAAGAATCTACAACATCTATTACAAGTTCTGGTTTTTCTTCGATTAAAACATTTCTTGCGACAATTTCATCTTCGGAACTTGCGGACAAACCGTAAATTCCGGGCAAATCTATAATTTGAAGTTCATATCCGTTTTTTGTTACAAAAGCTTCTTTTTTTTCTACGGTAACACCGGGATAGTTTCCTACATGTTGTCTTAATCCCGTTATATTGTTAAACAAACTTGATTTTCCGCAGTTTGGGTTACCGGCCAAACATATTTTTACTTTCTTTAAACTTTCCACTTTGTTTTATACCTCTTTTACTAAAATTTTTGATGCACTGCTGTTATCGAGTGCGATTTTTCCGCCTTTTAATAATACTGTTATAAATCCTGATTTCATATCTCTTAAAATTTTTAATTCTTCTCCGGGAACAAAACCTAAATCTATCAACTTTTTTCTTTCATCTACAGCTATATTGTCAAAAGCCAAAAATCTAAGCAATGTATTTTCTTTTCCGTTTAATAAAGTCATCATTAAACCTCCACTAAAATTTGTGAAGCTTCGTCTTTTCTGAGACTTAAGTTGTAACCTCTTATTGTTACTTCTATAGGATCTCCCAAAACAGACTTTTTTGTAACAACAACCTGTTCACCTTTCAAGATACCCATAGAAAGCAATTTTTTTGTTAAAACAGAATCTGATGCCGTAATTTTTTTTACTTTAGCAGGTTGATTCAATTTTAAACTGCTTAAAACCATCTCCATTTTCTTCTTTCTCCTCCTGGAATTCTATTTATTAGTCTAATTTATATTTTTTAGTTTATATTATAAATATTAGTTTCATCTAACTTCAAAATTAAAAAAATAATAAAGCACCAAGTGCTTTTTTAATAAAAAACATAATTTAAATAAACAAAACTTTTTTAGTTGTATATTTAAATGTTAGACAAATATAACATATTTTATAAAAAATGTCAAATATATGTATGTGACCGATGTATCAAATTGTATAATTTTGTATTTTATGATAGAATATTCTGCATATAAATAAAAAAAATAAAAATTGGAGGAAGTATGAAAAAGAAAGTATTTTTAATGTTATGTTTAGTATTGGCAGTAGGATTGGTTGTTCTGACAAGTTGCGGTAATAAAGAAGAGGAAACCAATTTATCAAGTGATAACAATCAAAGTATAGAAACCAATTTATCAGACGAAAATGAAGTCAGTTTAAAAAAAGAAGTAACCGATATAGCAAAATCAAGTGCATCAAATTATAAAATAGAACCTGAAAATATGGGCGTGGAGTATGAAGTTATTGACGGTTATTATCAAGACGAAAACAAACATTTAGAATTAAGAGTGTACTTAAATGAAGAATACGATAAAGACGGAAAGATTAATCTTCATAATTCTTTAGTGGATTATTTTAAAACTATAGCTGATGACGGCAAGGTTTATAATTTATATTTGGATGAAGAATATGATAAAGCAGATACGGAACAATCAGGAATTTGGATAAGAGCAACAATTAACGGTGAAAAATGCAAAATATATTTCGGCGGACATGCTCCGCTTAATTATGGAGATGACTCTTATTTAGAGAGCTATCGTATAACCGTTGATCCGGAAAAATAATATTTTTAGGAGAAAAATGTGAAAAATAAAATATTTTTAGTAATCGGTTTGGTATTAGTAATAGGATTGTTTGTAATAACAAGTTGCGGTAATAAAAGAGAAGAAAATGTTGCTCAAACCGCACAGGAAAATGAGAATACAAGTACAGAAACAACAAACAATGAAAAACATGAATATACATATACGGACGGAGTTTTAACACAAATTGTTGATGAAGAAGGAAATCCAAAACAAACTGATTTTGTTATAGACGGAATAATTCTTGTAGGTAACAGACACGATTATTCCGAGCTTACCGATACCGGTGAAATTATTGCAAAATTAGCATCACAAGGGTATAAAAAAGAAGGCATTAATTCGTCATTTTATTTAGGTGAGTGGATTGAAATGTATATCGATACAAAATATGCGGGAGTTGATAGTGATGTTAAGATTTTGGTAACACCGCATAAAACAGTTGAAGAACTGGAAACATTGTCATTATCCGAGCTGGAAGAATTAGCAATAGAAAACGGCGGATTTATTATAGATTATAAAACACCGGAAGAAGATAACTATAAATATGTTGGAAACGGGTATGTTCATCAGGATTATTCGGAAGGTAAATATGATATATTATTTACTTATGAAGGTAAATTAGCATATTTCATAAATATAACCGAAACAAAAGAACCGGCCGAATAAAATATTTTAATAATGTATGATTTAAATAGTGGATCGGAAAACCGGTCCACTATTTTTATTTTTTAAATTTGTCTATAAATTTTAGAAGAAACATTAATTTAAATTGTTGTTTAAATTCTTCCTTTAAATTCAAATCCTATTGCTTCCACTGCGGATTTTATTTCTTCATCTGTAGGGTTACCGTCAACATAAGCAATACCGTCACTTAAATTTACGGTAACTTCTTTTACGGATTTTAAGTTACTTATTACTTTTGTTACATTAGCTTTACAATGGTTGCAGGTCATACCATTGATTTTAAATGCAATTGCATTTTTACTGACATTGTTTTCCATAACTTCTGCCTCTTCTCTGTGTTTTTTAAATAATATTGAATTTGCTAAAAGTATAAACAATATGAATGAACAAACAACTTTAAAATAATAAAAACCGCCATGATGATTATGTGCAGCCATACCGAAATTAGAAACATCAAACCAACCTGCCGGCAAAAAATTATCCATAAAAAGTCCGAACCCTATTGCACCGATAATTAGTGTTATTAAATAAATAATAAATGTTTTTTTGCCCAACACTTTACCTATAACCATCATTGAAGCAATGTTTGCGGCAGGACCTGCCATAAGTAAAACGAGTGCCGTTCCGGGACTCATCCCTTTCATCATCAATGCAATAGCTATAGGTATTGAACCGGTAGCACAAACATACATGGGAATCGCAACCACAAGTATTAATAACATTGTTAATATTGTGTTACCTTCAAATATCGTAAAAAAGTTGTCCGGAACAAAATACGCAATCAGTCCGGCAAGTATTAAACCGAACAAAAGCATTTTACCTATATCTTCCATCATTTCAACATAACCATATTGAAAAACTTTTTTAATTTTCCGGCCGAAAGAAAGTTTTTGTTCTTCCATGTTTTTTTGAATGTGAACTTTAACAGGTTGTTCGTCTGAAGTGAAAACATTAGTTACAAGTCCGGCAAAAATCGAAGTAAAAAATGCTGCTATCGGACGAATAATCGCAAACGGTAACCCTAAGAGAGAATATGTTGCAATTATAGAATCTACACCTGTTTGCGGGGTTGCTATAAGAAAAGAAATAACCGAACCTTTAGATGCACCTTCTTTGTATAATGCCATTGCCGTAGGTATTACTCCGCAGGAACACAGCGGTAACGGAATACCGAACAATGTGGCATATAAAACAGATAACCAATTATTCTTTGATAAATATTTTGAAAATAATTGTTGAGGGACAAGAACATGCAAAATTCCCGCAAATAAAAAACCGAGCAACAAGTAAAAAGACATTTCATTAAATATTGAAAAAATTACTCTAAATATTTCATTTATTACTGACATTTTGTTTTTTCCTTTAAACTTTTGAAACCTTTAACCGTTTTTTTTCTTTCCGATCTTTCCTATAAAAAATATAAGTTTTGCCAATGTTTCGTCACTTATTGTATGCTCTATTCTGCAAGCATCTTCTAAAGCAATTTCTTTTTCAACGCCTAAAATATCGGTAAAGAAGTGAAATAACACATCTTCTTTATGTTGAATATCATCGGCAATCTTTTTTCCTTCGGGAGTAAGTTCAATATACCCGTATTTTTCATGGATAATAAGGCCTTTATCCGCAAGAACATTTAAAGCGATATTTACACTTGAGTTTTTTACATCCAATTCTTTACTTATGTCTTTAACTCGGGCGATTTTATTTTTTCTTATAAGCATACCTATAGTTTCAAGATAATTCTCTAAAGATTCCGTAAGTTTTTTTTCCATAAATCTTCTCCATTAAAGGTTTTTTAAACTTTTTTAGTTTTATCTTTAAAAAGTTATATTAGTCTAACATTTTAAACTTTATTTGTCAAGGTTAACCCAAAGATTCTATATTGGCAGTTTATACTACATATAGTTCCAAAGTGTATATAAAAAATCAATATATTGTGGTTTAGGTATTGACAAGTTTTAAATTAAAACATATAATCAATCTATAATTTTTGAAATCTTTTGTCGGTGTTTTCACATAAAACTTAATAGGAAATTCCGTTGGAATCGGAAGCACTCCCGGTGCTGTGATAGGGAACGAAAAACTTTTAATAAAAAATCACTGCTTAAGTTTAGGCGGGAAGATAAAGTTGAGTAGGTTATTACCCTTAAGCCAGAAGACCTGCCGATAAATACATACTGCTTATAAATGTTGTCGAGGAATGACTATTTATAATTCAAATGGAAATAAGAAAACCAGGGTGCCTTTCCATAATTATGTTCAAAATTAACAGAAGTATAAAAATAAAATTTAAAAAAAGAGGAGAAATTTAAATGGAACAACTTTCGGTTTTTGATTGTATCGTAAAAAGAGACGGTAAACAAGAAAAATTCAATTCGCAAAAAATTCAACAAGCAATTTTAAAAGCAGGTCAGGCAACAAATGAGTTCGACGACAAAATAGCTTCAAAATTAACGGTAAAAGTTTTAAGTATAGCACAAGAAACAATTACCGACGGACATCCTACAGTAGAACAAATACAAGATATAGTTGAAGAAGTATTATTAAATTCTCCTTATAAATCTTCAGCAAAAGCATATATCATATACAGAGATCAACATTCAAAAATAAGAGATATTATTTCAAATTTTAATGTTGATTTAGTTGACCAATATTTGTCTAAAGCAGATTGGCAGGTAAAAGAAAACAGTAATATGTGTTATTCTCTTCAAGGTTTAAACAATTATATATCCTCGGAAGTAAGTAAGGCATATTGGTTAAACAAAATTTATACCGAAGATATAAAGAAAGCTCACACGGAAGGCGATTTACATATTCACGATTTGGGAATTTTAGGTGTATATTGCGTAGGTTGGGATTTACATGATTTGTTAGTTACCGGTTTTAAAGGTGTTGCAGGTAAAGTTGAATCCCGCCCGGCAAAACATTTTAAAACGGCATTGGGCCAAATAATAAATTTCTTTTTTACATTACAGGGTGAAGCTGCGGGAGCACAAGCTTTTTCAAGTTTTGATACATTACTTGCACCTTTTATCGCATACGACAATTTATCATACAAAGAAGTAAAGCAGGCATTGCAGGAATTCTTGTTCAATTTGAACGTTCCTACAAGAGTAGGATTCCAATCGCCGTTTACAAACTTAACTCTTGATTTAAAAGTTCCTAAACATTATAAAGACGAAGCGGTAATTATCGGCGGAAAACCTCAGCCTAAAACTTACGGCGATTTCCAAAAAGAAATGGATATGTTAAACAAAGCATTTTTGGAAGTTATGTTGGAAGGTGATGCAAAAGGCAGAGTATTCAGTTTCCCTATACCTACATATAATATAAGTAAAGATTTCGATTGGGATAATCCCGAATTAAAATTATTATGGGATGCAACAGCAAAATACGGTATTCCTTATTTTGCAAACTTTATTAATTCCGATATGGATCCGGATGATGCAAGAAGTATGTGCTGCAGATTAAGAATCGATAACAGAGAATTAAGAAGAAGAGGCGGCGGACTTTTCGGAGCATCTCCTTTAACAGGTTCGATAGGAGTTGTTACATTAAATATGCCGAGACTTGGTTACGAAGCAAAAACCGAAGAAGAATTTTTCCAAAAATTAGATAAATTAATGACAATTGCTAAAAACAGCTTGGAAACAAAAAGAAAAGTTTTGGAAAAGCTTACCGATCAAAACCTTTATCCGTATATGAGTTTCTATTTAAGAAATATTAAACAGAGATTCGGTTGTTACTGGAAAAACCATTTTTCAACCATCGGCGTTGTAGGTATGAACGAATGTTGCTTGAATTTCTTGAAAGAAAATATTGCAAGCCAAAAAGGTAAAGATTTTGCAATAAAAGTATTAACATTCATGAGAAATACATTACAGAAATATCAGGAAGAAACAGGAAACATTTATAATTTGGAAGCAACACCTGCAGAAGGTACTTCTTACAGACTTGCAAAGATAGACAGAAAAAAATATTCGGATATTATATTTGCAAATATGGATGCAGTTAAACAAAATCATCCGCCTTTCTATACAAACTCTACACAATTACCTGTAAATTATACAGACGATTTGTTTGAAGTTTTGGAATTGCAACATGAAATACAATCTTTATATACTGGCGGAACAGTTCAACATATGTTTATCGGTGAACAAATTACAAATACCGAATCCATGAAAAACTTTATTAAGAAAGCATTTACAAATTATAAGTTACCATATATGTCTATCACTCCTACATTCAGTGTTTGTCCGAATGACGGGTATTTAAACGGTGAAGTAAAAACTTGTCCGCATTGCGGATCAACTTGCGAAGTATATTCAAGAGTTGTTGGCTATTTAAGACCTGTTTCTCAATGGAACGACGGTAAACAAGAAGAATTCAAAATAAGAAAAGTAGCAAGCATGTAAAAAATTGCCTTCGGCAATTTAGAGGTATGGAGATACAGAAGAATAGAGGCACGGAAATAACGAACTCTTTTCTTCCGTATCTCAAAATTACAAAACGATTTTGATCCATATATCCATACTTCCATACATCTATACATCAAAACACGGAGTATTTTTTTATGAGAATAGGCGGATTACAAAAATTTTCGTTTATAGATTTTCCCAATAAAACATCAGCCATTATTTTTACTCAAGGTTGCAACTTTAAATGTGCATATTGTCATAATCCGGAACTTGTGTATCCTAACATGTATCAGGTTCCAATGCCTGAAGAACAAGTATTTGCTTTTCTTGAAAGCAGAAAAAATCAGTTGGATGCCATTGTAATAACCGGAGGGGAACCTACTTTGCAACCGGACTTGATTGATTTTATAAAAAAAGTTAAATCTATGGGCTTTTTGGTAAAACTTGATACTAACGGTTCCAATCCGCAAGTGTTGGAACAAATTATAAATCAAAAGTTGGTGGATTTTATTGCTATGGATATAAAAGCAACTTTCGATAAATACAATTTAGTTTGTTGTGTACCCGTAAATATTGACGATATAAAGTTAAGTATCGGTTTAATTAAAAATTCCGGCATAGACTTTTTATTCAGGACAACTTACGATAAATCAAAATTGTTCGATAAAGATATACAAAAAGTTACCGATTTTCTTAATGTTGATACACATTATAAAGTACAAAAGTGCAATCCGGTGATTTTACATTAAGGAAGATGTTTTTATTTAAAAAATTTTTATCTTTAATATTATCAATTTGTTTTTTTATTATTACGGTAATTCCTCGGGGAATTACCGTTTCTGCTCTTGCTCAAAATTTTCAAGTAAATCAATATATACAAAATGAAAAACTTATAAACAAAAGTTTATCAAATTCCCTGTCCGACGGACTTTTGGTCTCCGGTTTATCTCAACAAAAACAAGAACAATTCTTAATTTCCTGGATAACAGAACTTAAAGAGCAGGGATTTAAAGATCTTGAAATAATTTCGATTATAAATACTTGGGCTAACAAACATAAAGAATTTTTTTATTCTGACATCAACAAAAAAAAAGATACAAAAGAGATAGATGTTACCGAAACGGTTTTAAAACAAAATAAGTTCAGTTTAAAAGGCCGGTTCTTAAAAACAAGAGACTTCTTAAAGGAAGATCTATCCAAATTTAAAACAATATTTAACTATAAATATAATGGAGACAATTCTAACAATCTCGATAACAAAACTATAAAAGATATGGAATCAAATATAAAATACTTCCCGTTAATACAATTCATGTTGGGATTTGATCTGTACGGCTCGTTTTCAACAATATTTATGCAGTCCAACGGTTATGGTTTACCGTTTATTTCTTTAGTGATAAGTTTGCTTGCCCCGATATCGTTTATAGTGTCCGGTATTGGAGGTTTTATAGGAGACAAATTCTCAAAGAGAACAATAATTATTGCTGCAATAACCGTTCATGCTCTGGGAACAATAGCATTTACGTTGTCCGGGTTTTCACCTGTATTACTTATAGCATCTCAAATATTACCTACAATAGGAATCTCATTATTGTCGTTGACTTTAAGTCCGTTTTTGTATAAATCTTTGGATAATCTTGGACAAAAAGATTCATTTAAAGAAATTTACGGTTCTAACTTGGCACTATTTTGGATAATAATGTCGGTATCTTCGTTATTCGGCGGAATATTGGCTGCATTAACAAGCCAAGCGACCGTAATTGCAATAGCAGCAATTCCTGATATTATTATTGCAGCGGGAGCACTCTTATTCACACATGACGAGAATATAAATATTTCAAAAGAAAAAACGGCCGAAACAAAAACAGTAACTAAAGAAAAGAAAAAAATAAAAGACTTTGTTAAAGAATTCTTTGCTCCCGTAAAGAAATTGTCATCGGACAAAAAGACTTTCTCCCTTGCTGCATTAAACATTGTTGTAAACAACATGTTTTTTGTCGTATTGTGCTTTTTCCTGCAACCTGCATTAATGGCAACCGGTATAAATGTGGGACTTTTGGCGCCTGTTTATTTTGCGGGAAATATAATGCAATCTTTAGCATCTCATTTGATAAGCAAAGTAAGTTTTATTGCAGAAAACAAGACTGTAAGAACAATAACTTTTGCAGTATCTGCGGGACTGTTTGCATTATTTGTAATAACTGGACATCCGATATTTTTAATTTTGGTATATGTTTTAATGAATTTTTGGCAGGGAACATCTTCATTGACGGAAGTTTCCGCGGTATATAAAACTTTAGATGATAACATGAGATCAAAATGGTTGGGATTTAAATCTATGTTCGGTATGATAATTTCTACCGTAACACAACTTTCCATTAGCGGATTACTTGCAATAGGGCTTTCAAATAATGTTATTATATCCGCTGCTGTCGGTGTTATTACCGGAGCATCATTCATAATACCGAAAATTATCGACAGAACCGAAAAGAAAAGAAATATTTTAAGTGAAGATATGAAAATGGGTATTAATCAAACAAGAGCATTGCTATCTTGTGCATAATTTGTTTTCCGTTAAAGTTACATTAACGGAGCGACGAGCTTTAATATTTTTCCTAAAATTTTATAAAACAATTTTTCATTTTTTATACTTTCGGCAGTAACGGGCTTACATTTTTTTAATGTATTTTCGAAATCTTCTTCAATATCTTTTATGCACGGTGTTTTGTAAAGATATGTTGCACATTCAAAATGGTGATAAAGACTTCTGTAATCCAAATTTATTGTTCCAACTACGGCTCTGAAACTGTCGCTTACAAAAACTTTGGAATGAACAAAGCCGGGTGTATATTCATAAATTTTTATTCCCGCTTCAGTAAGAGATTTGTAATGAGATTTTGCTAAAGCATAAGCAGACTTTTTATCCGGAATTCCTGGAAGAATAATTTTAATATCAATGCCTCTTTGTGCGGCATATTTCAACGCTGTTTCCAATTCCCCGTCGAGAATAAGATACGGCGTCATAATATGAACATATCTCTTTGCTCTATACAAAATATCCATATATACATTTTCACCCACTTTATCTTTATCTAAAGGACAATCCGCAAACGGCATAACAAATCCTTGTGAATTTTGTATATCGGGGCTTTGCAAAAATTTCTGTTCAAAGTTCGGTTCTTCTTCCATAAGATTCCACATCTGTAAAAACATTAAAGTAAAACTTTTAACGGCTTTCCCTTTTAACATTACGGCTGCATCTTTCCAATGGCCGTATTTATTTTTTTTGTTGATATATTCGTCGGCAAGATTTACACCGCCGTTAAATGCTACGGAACCGTCTATAACCAGAATTTTACGATGATCTCTGTAGTTATAATGTGTTGATACAAATGGTGTAAGAGGGGCAAACATTTTTGCTTTTATTCCAAGCTGTTGAAGTCTTAAAGGATAATCGTGCGGCAATAAAGCAAGTTCGCACATGCCGTCATACATAACACGAACATCTACTCCTTCTTTTGCTTTTCTTGATAAAATATCAAGTATCCTGCCCCACATATAACCTTCTTCAATTATAAAATATTCCATGAAAATAAAATTTTGTGCCGTTTCCAATTCTTCTATAATTGAAGCAAATTTTTCTTCTCCGGAAGAAAAATATTTTACGGTTGTGTTATCAAATATCGGGAAGTTTCCGCTGTTACACACATATTGATTTAAATGAACTACTGAACTCGAACTGTTTTGTAATTGTTTTAACGGTTTTTCATCCTGAGATATTAAATTTTTTGATTGGTTTATTAATTCCAATGCTCTTTTTGTTGTTTTTCGGTGTCCGATATTTGATTTTGTAAATATTAAGAAAAGCGTTCCTATAAAAGGCATAACCGCAATAACGGCAAGCCATGTAAGTTTTGCGGATGAGTCCATGTCGCTGTTGAAAAGATATATCGAAATGGACAAAACAAAGATTGCTTGTAAAAGGGTGAAATACGGCAAATATTTTTCAAGCCAAATAAATAACGAAATAAACAAAAGTATTTGTAACAATAAAAGTAAAACTATCAATGCAAATCTACTGAAAAACAGTCTTATAATTCCCCTGTTTTTTAAGTCCGTAAGATGCATAATAAATTCTTTATTGTTATCTCTTTTGTTTGTTGAATTGTTTTCCATAACGATATTGTTTTTAAATGAATAAGGCATTGAATTTTTTATTCAATGCCTTAAAATGTTTTTCGTTTACAAATAACTATTTTTTAAAATATCTTTTTAACAAACCATCGAAACCTTTACCGTGTCTTGCTTCATCTTTTGCCATTTCATGAACGGTATCGTGAATAGCATCATAACCTAATTTTTTAGCTTTTAATGCTATTTCCATTTTTCCCGCACAAGCGCCATGTTCGGCTTGAGCTCTGAGTTCAAGATTTTTCTTGGTAGAATCCGTGATAACTTCGCCTAAAAGTTCGGCAAACTTTGCGGCGTGTTCAGCTTCTTCAAAAGCATATCTCTTAAATGCGTCCGCAATTTCAGGATATCCTTCTCTTTCTGCTACTCGTGACATTGCCAAATACATACCTACTTCGGAACATTCTCCGTTAAAATTAGCTCTTAAACCTTCAACTATTTCCTTGTCTTCTACCTGACCATCGCCAACTTTATGTTCGGTAGCATAAGTTTTTTCACCATCTTCTACAGGTTCAAGTTTTTCTGCAGGTGCTCCGCAAATAGGACATTTGTCCGGCTTTGCACCGTCTTCACTTACCCAACCGCATACTTTGCATACATACTTCATATTACTTCCTCCGCTTTTGTCTGATTTTCTATTCTTTTGTTCTTAAATTTTTAATAGTTTTCTACAAAAAGTTCCTGATATGATCTTGGATGATTACATGCAGGACATTTTTCCGCAGCTTCTTTTGATTCGTAAATATAACCGCAGTTTCTGCATTTCCATCTGACTACACCGTCTTTACAAAATATTTTTTCATATTTGATGTTATCTAAAAGTTTTCTGTATCTTTGTTCATGAGCTTGTTCTACTTTCGCTATATATTTAAAACAATCCGCAATTTCATTAAAGCCTTCCTCTTCAGCTATTCTTGCAAATTCCGGATATGCTTTTGTCCACTCTTCATTTTCACCTTCTGCTGCTGCTTGGAGATTTTGAACGGTTGTACCTATTATTCCTGCAGGAAAACTTGCTGTAATTTCTGCTGTTCCGCCTTCCAAAAATTTAAAAAATCTTTTAGCATGTTCTTTTTCGTTATCTGCCGTCTCGGTAAATATTGCTGCTATTTGTTCGTAGCCTTCTTTTTTAGCTACCGAAGCAAAAAAAGTATATTTGTTTCTTGCTTGTGATTCACCGGCAAAAGACTGCAATAAATTTTTTTCTGTTTTTGTGCCCTTTAAACTTTTCATAGTTGACCCCTTTTGCGTAGTTTAACAGCTCTGTTTACTTTATCAAAAAAACACATATTTTTCAAATAAATTCAGGTTTTTAAATGTCTTGTTCGGTTATCCAATTTCCATGAATATTGCAATTTTCTATAACAGATATTTTTTTAGCATTTGTGTTTAACAAAATTGAACCTTTAGGTTTTAAATTGTGAGATAAAGATATTCTTCCGATATAGTCATTATCTGCATAAAATATTATGCTTGTAATATAATGTTCCGGTATCATAGGATGTTCAAGTTCACCGACGGCTACTTTTATTTCCTGAAGATTTTCGGTTGTGTTGTTAATTGTTATTACCGGAAGATGCTTTTTGTGGCTTTCACCTGTTGTTACAATATCTTCCTTTGTTTTTAAAACATCATCTTTTAAGGTGAAAGATTTTGAGTATGCGCCGCAAACAGGACATTTTTCCGGAGCAGCATCTTTTAAGTGTATATAATTGCATGCAGAACAAACTAATGCTTTTTGCATAAATATCTCCTAACATTTTTTTGTTTTTAAAATTTACACAATTTTATCTGTTGTTAAACTCAAATTATCGACAAACAGTATTAGTCAGAAATCACTTTTTAAATAAGCTTGTAATAAAAATACCCAATAAATATACTACTATAAAAACATATGAAAGGGTAACAATGTCAGGGTGTATGTTATAAAAAAACGAGCAAACCACAAATGCGACAGCAGCAAGAAGGCCTATGGGTAATAATGCAAGGATTATTGCTAAAGGGTATGTTACATAAGGAGTAAAATGGACATGTTCTTTTGCAAATATTAAATAAATAATTGCTATTAATACTATTTCTATACAAAAAAAGACATTATGAATTGCTTTTTTCAATGGTTTTTCCTCCTTTTTTTAGAAGGTATAGAGTTAAAAATTTTTAACTCCATACCTGAATATTAAATTTCATTCTTACATTATATTTTTTCAAAAGAATCTTTGCCTACTTGGCAAACAGGGCATACCCAATCTTCGGGCAATTTATCAAAAGGTGTGCCGGCAGGTATTCCGTTATCCGGATCTCCTTTTGCAGGGTCATATTCATAACCGCATATGTTGCATTTGTATTTTTCCATTTTTTACCTCCGATAAAATTATATACCATTTCAGTAATGATATTTATTCATAAATTATAGTATATTTTTATAAACTTTTATATAGCAAAATGTAATGCTTTTTTATGATACTAACATTGTTAACGGTTTTTATGCTAAAATATTTGATATGAACAAAATAGAATTGCTTGCCCCGTGCGGTAATGAAGAATCTTTTATGGCAGCGGTATCTGCCGGAGCAGATGCGGTTTATGTAGGTTTAAAAGATTTCAGTGCAAGAGCAAAAGCTAAAAATTTTTCGTATAAGCAACTTAATGAAATTTGTAATTATGCAAAAAATAAAAATGTAAAAGTATTTGTTGCACTAAATACACTTGTAAAAGATTCCGAAATAAAAAATATAATAAAAAGTCTGGAACAGATAAGTTTTGCACAGGCTGATGCAATTATAGTGCAAGATTTAGGTGTGGCAAATTTATCAAAGAAATATTTTCCCAAGATAGCTCTTCATGCAAGTACCCAACTTGTAATACATAACAGTTACGGTGCAAAACAAGCGGAAAAAGCAGGTTTTAAAAGAGCGGTTTTAGCAAGAGAACTTTCTTTTGACGATATAAAAAAAATAAAGAATAATTCCAATATTGAACTTGAAATATTTTGCCATGGGGCGCTGTGTTTTTGTGTGTCGGGGCTTTGTTTGTTTTCGAGTTTTATAGGAGGATACAGCGGCAACAGAGGTTATTGTACACAACCGTGCAGAAGATTATGGACAGCAGACGGTAAAAACGGATACTTTTTATCTCCCAAAGATTTTCAATTGGCAGATTATATTAAACAAATAAAAAATATCGGGATAACATCGTTAAAGATAGAAGGCAGACTGAAATCCGCGGATTATGTAACCAAAACAGTTAAAGCATACAGATTACTGATAGATAGTGATGAAAAAAATTACGAGCAGAATTTAAAGCAGGCAAAAGAAATTTTGGCTCTTGATTATGCAAGACAAAAAACAACTTTTAATTTTAATGTTAAAAGCGAAAATATTTTTGAGCCGCAAAAATCCAAAAATTTGGGATTATATTTGGGGAAAACAGAAAACAAAACCGATACATATTTCTGCTTAAATTGTACCGATAAAATTTTTGTGGACGATACTTTAAGAATTGTGGATTTACAAAAAGATAAAAGTCAGACACTTACGGTTAAAGAAATAAAAGATAATAAAATATTTTATGAAAATTTATATATTGAAAACGGATTTGAAGTTTATAAAATTGCCGACGGAAAAACCGCGCAAGATTGGAAGAAGATAAGGTTGGACGATTGTCAGCAGGAAACAAAAGATGCCAACAATGAAGGTTTTAGTTTTCAACTTCATAAACCTTCAACTGTGGTAAATAAACCGTTCATCCGTCCGCCGATCAAATTTATGTTGCCGGATTTATTTGTGAGAATAAACAATTTTAAATGGTTAAATATTTTAAAAAATAAATTTGCCATAGTAATAAAATTGAACAAAAATAATATTTTAAACATAAAATCTTTAAACAATTTAAAAGATTATTATTTTGAAATTTGTCCGTACATAGATGAACAAGATATAAACTTATTTCAACAAACAATAAATTTTTTGTTTGATAAAGGGTGCAGAAATTTTTTTATAAACAATATTTCTCATTTTGAATTTTTTAATAATAAAAAAGTTAAACTTTTTGCCGGGCAGAATCTTTATGTGTTAAATGACTATAGTGCGGAATTTTTATTTAATAGAAAAGTGGATGCTTTTGTTACATCCTGGGAAGATGATTTATATAACATAAAAGATTTGGCAAAGAATTTAAAAAACAATTTGATTGTTTATTTGTCGGGATTCCCCGAAGTTGTAATTTCCAAAATGAAATTTGCGGACGAAGTAAAAAACAAAAACATAAAATCAGGTATGGACGAATTTAAAGTAGTATCAAATGCTGACGATAATATTGTTATTCCGAAATATCCGATAAATTTGTTGGGATTTAAAAACAATTTGTTGAAATGCGGCATAAAAACGTTTGGAATAGATTTGTCTTATATAGAACCAAACATAAATTATTTTATGCAAATAGTAAAAGCATTTAATATCGGTGTTTATATAAATTCAAAAAACAAATTTAATTTTGAGAGAAGGTTAAAATGAAAAAAATTTTTTTAATTATTGCTTTATTTTTTATTTGTTTTACGAACATTTATGCTGCCAATGCGAAATATATTTTTTTTATTGTTGCCGAAGGTATGTCCGTATCTAACGAGATAGCTTTGAGTAATTTTTTATACGGCAAAAAAAATATGTTGATGTGGAGCAGTTTCCCGATACAAGCATACATGACTACCTGGAGTATAAGTTCGTATAACGGTGTATATTCCAAAGATAATTTTGATTCTAATAAAGGATACAATATTGAAATTGCCGGAACAAAACCTTATCCGTATTTTTTTACGGAAGACTCAGAAAGATATTTTAAAAGTTCAAATTTTACAGATTCCGCAGCTTCGGCAACAGCAATGTCAACCGGACAAAAAGTTTATAGCAATTCTGTTTGCTATGATAAACAAAACGATAAAATCATACCGAATATAGTCGATAAAATAAATAAAGATAAAATATACAATACGGCACTTATAACAACAGACAATTTTTATTCCGGTTCTTCTGCATGTTTTTTTGCACATAACAAAACGATTTTTGACCATAAAAGAATAGCGGAAGAAATTTTGTCCGAAACAAAACCGGAAATTGTTGCAGGTACATATGAAATTTTCGATATACATAAAGTTGCGGAATCAAACGGTTATTACATTTTGGAAAACTCGGAGATAAATAAAACTCAAGTCGGTAATTTGGTTAATAAACCGATATTTGTAAAAGTGAAAAAGTATTCAACTTTGGAACCTAACGAAAATTTTATTTCGGAAAGTTTTGAGTGCGGATACGGTGCCACTAAAATTTCGGATATGGTTTTATATGCAACAAAAATATTGTTAAAAAAAAGAAGACCATTTTTCATGTTTATAAACTTTTCGGATATTGCTAAAGCAAACTGTGAAAATGATTATAACGGAATGTTGGGTGCAGTACAGAATGTTAATGAAACAATAACGGAAATTCATGAGTTGGTAAATTCCGAAGAAACAGAAATGAATTTTGATAATACACTTATTATTTTAGTTTCTCCGTATTCGGCAGGTATGTTAAGATTCAACAATTATTTGTCGAAAGGAAGACTCCCTAAACCCAAAATGTATGATGAAAATATGTTGTTGAAAACGGATACCGATATCAGTTATAAAGCAAAAAATAATACCAATGAATTGGTAAGTTGTTATTGTATCGGAGCAAAAGAAAATGTTTTTAACAGATATATCAATGAAAACGGAATTATCGACAATACGGATATATACAATGTTCTGGATGATATTTTTTCAAGAAGATAAGGAAAACCAGGTGTTAGTTTAACTTTATTGTTTTAACTTTTATATTTCTTATCGATTTTATTTCATCGTCTTTATTGAATACTACTCTCATTTCATAATTCTTATTGTTTATTGTTCCGAATACGGATATTCCCTGGGTATTTTCATCTACCGGATAAGTTGAAAAAACCGAAAAATAAGGATTTGTTCTTGCATCGAGAAGGTATTCTTCGTTTACCGAAACTTTATCGTTTTGCAAATATACACCATGTTCCTTATAATATTTTATACTGGCATTCATTATCTGAGAACATAAAATATTACCGTTGAACAGTTGTTTCGATAATTGATAACTTCCGTATGTCAGTTTTATGGATATAACCACCATAACAAACAACATACAAAATACTATAAAAGTTATAATTGTTTCTTTTTTCATTTGTTAAATTAATATAAACTTTTAAAATTACAATTATTAAACAAGCATAATTATACAAAATTTGATTGTTTTTTAATAGTGCAAAATAAAAAACTTATTGACTTTTTAATATATTTTTATTATAGTTGTTATATTCACAAGGCGGAGAGTTTTGTAAATTTGGGGGAACTCATGAAAAAACCTGATGTTATTAAACAGGTTGCTGAAATTTCGGGGCTTACACAAGGTCAAGTAAATGCAGCCATAAAAGCATTGGTGAAGGTTATTCAAGATAATTTAATTAAAGGGGAGACGGTTTCTTTATCCGGTTTAGGTTCATTTAAGTCTAAAGACAGAAAAGCAAGACAAGGCAGAAATCCGAAAACGGGAGATCTTGTTCCTGTTCCTGCAGGTAAAAAAGTTTCTTTCAAACCTACGACTACATTAAGAAAACTGATACAAAAATAATGGCAATATTAAAGATAAAACCATCTAATAATTTAGATTCGTTACCCCCATATTTATTTGCAAAAATAAATAAACTAAAGTTGGAATGCTATGCCAAAAAACTTGATGTTATAGATTTGGCTATGGGAAATCCTGATATGCCTACACCTGCACATATTGTAGACTGTTTGTGCGATACGGTTAAGCATCATAAAAATACTCACAGATATCCCCAGGCAAAAGGTATGCCCAAATTCAGAAAGGCTGTTGCCGAATGGATGGGCAGAAGATTTGGTGTAGACTTAGATTATAATTCCGAAATAATGTCTCTTATTGGTTCAAAGGAAGGTATTGCTCATTTATGTATGGCATACCTTAATGTAGGAGATTATATTTTGGTTTGTGATCCTGCATACCCGGTTCATTTTAATGCTGCGGTGTTGGCGGGAGCTAAGACTTATTCAATGCCGCTTCTTGAAGAAAATAATTTTCTTCCCGATTTCACAAAAATCCCGGAAAATATAGCAAAAAAAGCCAAGATGATGATTTTAAATTATCCGAATAATCCGACTGCGGCTTTTGCGGACGATCCGGCTTTTTGGAAAGAAGCAATAAGATTTTGTAAAAAATATAAAATACTTTTAATTTCGGATAATGCGTATTCCGAAATTGTTTTTGGAGATAACACTTCTCCTTCAATATTTGAGTTTGCCGGTGCTAAAGATGTTGCACTGGAGTTTCATTCTTTTTCTAAAACATTTAATATGGCAGGTTGGAGAGTAGGTTGGGCTTGCGGAGCAAAACAACTGTTATATCCTCTTGAAAAATTTAAATCGTTTTTAGATTACGGAGTCCCCACTTTTATTCAGCTTGCGGCTGTTGCTGCATTAAACGGTTCTCAACAATGTGTTAAAGAACAGGCGGCAATTTACGAAAGAAGAATGAATAAAATGGTTGACGGATTAAACAAAATAGGTTGGAACGTAAGGAAAACAAAAGGAACGATGTATGTTTGGGCGGGACTTCCTGAAAACTTGAAAAAAGAAGGTTCTTTATCGGTTGCCGAAAGGCTTCTTAAAGAAACGGGAGTTGCGGTATCTCCGGGGGCAGGATTCGGAAAATGCGGTGAAGGCTATGTGAGAATATCGTTAGTTACTCACGATAAAAGGTTTCACGATGCATTATTAAGAATTAAAAAATTTACATTAAACGGAAAATAAATTTATGAAAAAAATTTTAAATATCGGATTAGTAGGTTACGGAACAGTAGGTAAAGGTGTAGTAAAAATTTTAGAGAAAAACAATGCTATAGCTTTGAGAAAAGCAGGTGTTAAAATAAACGTTAAATCCATTTGCGATTTGAATCCTATCGACAGACCGAAATTATATGTTAAAAATTTTATGGATGTAATAAAAGATCCCGAGATAGATATTGTTGTAGAACTTATCGGCGGATATGAGCCGGCAAGAACGGTTATCACCGAGGCTCTTAAAAACGGTAAAAGTGTTGTTACAGCAAATAAGGCGGCATTAGCAAAGTATTGGGACGAAATTTTTTCGTTGGCACAAGAAAACAAAAAAATGGTTTATTTCGAAGCTTCGGTCGGCGGAGTTATTCCGGTAATACAAGGTTTGAACGAAGGTCTTGCCGGTAACGAAATAAAAAGTATAAAGGGTATTTTAAACGGAACAACTAATTTTATATTGAGTAAAATGACAAACGAGGGTATAACTTATGCGGATGCATTAAAAAATGCACAAGAGTCAGGTTTTGCCGAAGCTAATCCTACGGCGGATGTTAAGGGGTTGGATACTGCCAATAAACTTGCAATTTTATCCTCACTTGCTTGGGGAAGTTGGATAAAAGTCGGAGATATAAGAGTTAAAGGAATTGATCAGCTTGATATAGAAGATGTGAACATAACAAGAGATTTCGGTTATGTGTTTAAACTTATAGGTTCCGCAATAAAAACCGATAAAGGTGTGGATTTGTGGGTGGAACCATGTTTAATAGATCATCACCATTCTTTTGCAAATGTTCATAACGAATACAATGCAATTATGATAAAAGGCGATGCGGCCGACGATGTTATGTTTTACGGGAAAGGTGCAGGGCAATTACCTGCCGCTTCAGCAGTTGTTTCCGATATCATAGATTTATCGAAATATATTTCAAACGGTACTGCGGGTGAAGTTCAAAATGTTGTTTATTCGAAGAAAAAAATAGTTAAATTTTTGCCCCACGGAGACAGCAAAAGCGATTATTATTTAAGATTCTCTGTAGTTAACAGACCCGGAGTTCTTTCAAAAATTTCAGGTATTTTGGGAGAACATGGAGTATCTATAGCAAGTTTATATCAAGATGACAGAAACAAAGACAAAAAAGTTTCTATTATAATTACGACTCACAGAACAAAAAGCGAAAATCTTTCGGACGCACTTAAACAAATAGATAAACTTTCAATAGTAAAAGCAAAAACCGTTAAATACAGAATAGAAGAATAAATATTTCGGGAGTGGCATTGTATGTCAGCAATATTTATTATATTTTTTTCTGTTTTGTTGGCAGAATTGGGCGATAAAACTCAAATAGCTACATTGTTGTTTGCTACCGATTCAAAAGTATCCCCTTTTTTTGTATTTTTAGCTTCCGCTTGTGCACTTGTTTTTGCATCGGCAATAGCTGTTGCGGCGGGAACGATTGCAAAAAATTATTTACAACAAATACCTTTAAAGTTAATAAGCGGAATCTGTTTTGTATTGATAGGATTGTGGACTATTTACGGATATTACAAAGGATAAAAACAAATACTCGTAACAACAAAGTTTTTTATTGTTTGTAAAGAAACTTTACTTAAATTAAACAAGTCAAATATAAAACATTCGAAAAAAGAAAATTCCGGAAAATCGATTCAACCGTTGATAATGATAATCAAAAAACAAAGAATATGTTTTCAATTAAAATAATTTAAGACATTATATAACTTTTATATTTTCAAATATGGTATAATCTAAGAATATGATCACAAGAAAAATTTTAACATTATTTTCAATATTGTTTTTATCGACTGTCGTTTTTGCACAAAATAAAACGGTTGTGTTTTTTGCAGAAAGCATTGAAGGACTTCCCGCAAAAGTTGTTCAGAAAATCGAAGGAACGGACAATTTCTGTTTCGCTGCATCTTTTACGGAAGAGAAAAATATAAAAAAAGGAATTAAAAAATTAATTTTTTGCAGAAAAATAGAACCGATGTTGGATATCGCAGAGCCTTATTTCTCCTTAATCGGTTCCGAGAAACAATTGGGGGATGAACTTGTTTTTAATAGAACAACCGATTGCGAGAATATCATAAAAAGCTATAAAACAAAATACAGAAAAGCTTTCAAAATATATAAACACGGCCTTTATTTAAGAGGAGCAGCTTTAGATGATACGGTTTTGGACATGTTTTATAAATATAATATTTTGTGGACTATGGCAAAATCCGAAAACGATAACCAAAAAGGTTTGTTTTTAAAAAACGGTGTTGCTTTGTTTGTCCCCTATAAAAATTTTACGACCGATGCCGCCAAAATAGAACAGTGGTTTAATTCTTGTAAAGCAAATGTTATCCCTGTAATATTGACATCAGTACATACTAAAAACGAGAGCTTTATGACGGCTCTCATAAATTTTGTTGAAAAAAAATCGGATATAGATGTTAAGTTGCCTTTGGATGCTGCTTTTTATGAGTATAATTACAAAACCATAAAAAACAATCTTTCTTTGGAAATTTCATCTGCCATTCCCAAAGAAAAATTTTTAAAGTTATGTTTGGCAAACAAAGAAGTCAATAATTATGCAAATAAAAAAGAAAGCAAAGAAGTGTATGGTATTTTATTTGAAGAACTTTCCAATATGTATAGTTATTCCGTTATAAACGGAATTTTAAAAGGTAATTATGAATCCGAAAAATTATTCGATATATATTTTATGAATATTTTTAGGGTATTAAATAAAAAAGAACCGAATATAAAAGAATACCAAAAGAATCTTTCTGACAATAACTTTACCGATTCTCAAACAAGTACAAATATTAAATTTAAAAAAGAAAATAATTCAATATCGATTAACAATGAGGGAGAATTTTTTGATTGGTTTTCTGTTTCTGACACAGGGGAAAATGTTGTTTTTGAAACGGATGCAAATTTAGACGATATTGACAGTTTGGATATTTATATAGATATGAACGGAATGGCTTATACGGGGTCACAAAAAATGTTGAACCCGGTAAATAGTTTTTTTGTTCCGGAAAACAGTTGGGAGTTTGCTATCAGAATAACGAAAGAAAAAATTTATATCTATAAATATTTAAATGCAAATATTGACTTGGTTGATGAATTTGAAAACGATGAAGGATATGCTGTTGCAAAAGTATCGGGAAATGTTTTAACGGGGAATCCGTATAATTGGAATTATCAAGCCGTTGCAATAAAGGACGAAAAGGTTGTTGATTTTATAGAAAACAAAAGAGAAAAAGGTAAAAAATTTAAAGTTTCTCCTTTGCAAATAAACATGTATAAATATAAATAAGGTTCTATTATGAAAAAATTTATTTTATTTTTGTTGTGTATGTGTTTTTTTATTTCTACATACTGCTTTGCTAAAAGTAAAACAAAAACACTTGATATGAAGGTTGAAAGGCAAAAATTAAATGTTGTTCTTGACGGAAAAAGTTATGACGGTATGAGTTTGTATAAAATATCGGAAAATTATTTCTTTTCTTTAAAAGAACTGGCGGCATTTTATCAGGCAAGACTTGAATGGTATTCCGTAAGTAAAAAAGTTTCAATGAAATTAAAGAACAAAGTAATAGATATATATTATGATTCAAAAAAAGTTTCTTTCGGTAAAGATAAAGAAAAGTTAAGAATACCTTCGATTATGTTGAAGAAAGAAGTTTATGTACCGGTAGAATTTTTGGAAAAGGAAAACTTTTCCGATGTTTCCGAAACAGTCTCCGATTTAAATTTAAAGCATAGAGTACTTAGCGTTACATCAAAATCCAATATTTCCGCCGTAAGATATTATACGAGAGAAAACGATACGGAGATTGTAATCGAACTTGAAGAAAAAATGACGCATACCATTAAAAAAGCTAAAAATTCAATAGTAGTTGCTTTTCAGAGAGGGAAGATAGTAAAAGACAGTATAATAGCAAATAACGGAGCAATAAAAGATATTTCTTATGAAACGGTTGGAAGAGAAGCCGTATTCAAAATAAACTTGGCACAAACACCCAAATCCGTAAATGTAAAAAAATTCAGTAAACCTTTAAAATTAGTTATTGATATAGAACATACAAAAGCTGTAGATATGTCAAAACCTGCAGACATATATATACCTGATACCGTAGTTGATATAAAAAAAGATATTGTAAAAGATGAAGAAGTTGTGACAGCCGAGAAACCGGAAACAGATAAAATTGAAAAAAATGTTCCGGAAAAGGAACAAGTTGAAGAAATTATAATTGTTGAAGATAAGGATAAAGTAAAAGATAAACAAGTTGTTGAAGACGAAACAAAACAAAAAGACGAAAAAGTTGAAGTTGTAACAAAGCAAAAAGAAAATCAAATTGAAGTCGCAACCGAACAAAAAGAAGAACAAAAAACTCCGGAAGAAGAACTTGATACGGATGTCCCTACAATAGATTCAAGAATTATTGCAAACGATTCTCAAATGTATGAAAAACCTGTTTCAGAGGACAAAGAAGACGATTCCGAAGCTCTTGCGAAAGTAAAGGTTGTTAATGTAACTGATGAGCAAATTATAGATGACAGTTACACGATAGTTGACGACACGGAAACATTTAAAGATATTATTCCTAAAGAAAAAGAAATTGCAAAAGACGCAAAAGTTATTGTGCTTGATGCCGGACACGGAGGCAAAGATTCCGGAGCTACCGGACCTCACGGAACAAAAGAAAAAGATATAAATTTGGCTATAGTATTACAGCTTGAAAAAGTGTTTAAAAAAGATAAGAATTATAAAGTTATTCTTACAAGAGAAGATGATATTTTTATACCTCTTGTTGAAAGAGCGGATATAGCAAACAAAAATAAAGCAGACCTTTTTATATCGGTTCATTGTAATGCGAATTTAAACAGAAACGCATCCGGATTTGAAGTTTATTTCTTATCGGAAAAAGCATCAGATAAAGAATCTTTCTCTGCAGAAACATTGGAAAACTCCGTTTTGGCATTGGAAGATAAAACCGATGAGAAAAAAACTATTCTTCAAAACATGTTATGGTCTATGGTTGTTAACGAATATATAAACGAATCTTCTGAACTTTCGAGTTTTGTTACGGCTGAAGCATCCGGAAGATTAAAAGTTCTTAACAGGGGATTAAAACAAGCAAATTTCTATGTGTTAAGAGGGACACAAATGCCGTCAATTCTTGTGGAAACGGCATACATAAGCAACTATACGGAAGAAGCAAAATTAAAGACCGGAAGTTTTCAAAAGGCGGTTGCCGATTCGATATATGAAGGTGTAAAAAAATATTATGCAAAGAAAGCAAGAAAAAAATAACAGACCTATAGGAATATTCGATTCCGGTTTTGGCGGGCTTACGGTAATGTCTGCAATATCCAAACTTTTACCGAAAGAAAATTTAATTTATTTCGGCGACAGTGCACATGTTCCCTACGGTTCAAAATCAAAAAAAGCGGTCACAAATTTTACCGTTAATATTTCAAAATTTTTGGAATCCAAAGATGTAAAACTTATAGTTGTTGCTTGTAACACAGCTTCGGCTTTCAGTTTGGATACTTTAAAAAAAGTAATAAAAGTTCCGATAATAGGTGTAATAGAAGCCGGTTCCGTAACAGCAGCAAGAAATACTTCAAATAAAAGAGTTGGTGTTATAGGAACGGAAGGAACGATTAAAAGTAATGCTTATGCAGCGGAAATAAAAAAACATGATAATAAAATAAACTGTTTTTCAAAAGCTTGTCCGCTGTTTGTTCCGTTGGTAGAAGAGGGTTGGAACAAGGGCAAAATTACCGAAGAAATTATAAATGTTTATTTAAAAGATTTGGTTAATAAAAAAATAGATACATTAATTCTCGGATGTACACATTATCCTTTATTGAAAAATTCCATTCAAAAAATTATAGGTAAAAAAATAAAAATAATAGATTCCGCAACGGCGGTGGCAATGGCGGTAAAAGATTTATTGGAAAACAAAAATCTTTTAAGAAACAAAGGTGCAGGAAAATATTGTTTTTATGTTAGTGACGATCCGGAAAAATTTAAAACGTTGGGCAGCAAATTTTTTAATAATAAAATTGATAAAGTTGTAAAGGTGGAATTATAATGAAATATAAATTATCCGTGTTTAAACATTTTTCTTCCGCACATGCTTTAAGAGGATATAAAGGCAAATGCGAAAACCTGCATGGACATAATTGGAAAGTAAGAGTTTGCCTTTGCGGAACAAAACTTGATGAGATAGGTATGCTTGTGGATTTTACCGATATGAAAAAACATCTTGATAAAATTATGGCAAAGTTGGACCATAAGTTTTTAAATGAAACGGCACCTTTCGATAAAATAAATCCCACGGCGGAAAATATTGCAACGTTTATATTTAATGAAATGAAAATTTTTGAAACGGAAGATATAAAGGTTTATGAGGTTGAAGTTTGGGAAAGCGAGACATCTTCGGCAGTGGTATCTTTATGAAACAAAAAGCAATAATATTATTTTCAAGCGGACTTGATTCCACGACGGTTTTATATTATGCATTAAGCAAAGGTTATGAATGCCATTGCTTAATATTCGATTACGGACAAAAGCATAACAAAGAAGTTCAAAATGCCGCAAGTTTTGCTAAAAGTTTGAAATTGAATTATCATATAGTAAAAACTTCTATTCCGTGGGATACAAGTTCATTAACAGACAAAAATAAAAAAATTCCGGAACATAAAAAAATAAAAAAAGGTTTTGTTCCTTCCACTTATGTTCCCGGAAGAAATACAATATTTTTATCTTATGCAATTTCTTATGCGGAAACAATAAAAGCTAAAAAAGTGTTTTTGGGTATAAATGCGGTAGATTTTTCTTCTTATCCAGATTGTACTCCAAAATATTTGAAAGCTATGCAACAGGTTATGAAATCGTTGGGAAACGGAATAGAAATTGTTGCTCCCATAGAAAAATATTCAAAAGCTCAAATAATAAAACTGGGGACCAAATTAAAAGTTCCTTACGAAAAAACTTGGAGCTGCTATAACGGGAAAAATAAACCATGCGGAAAATGTGATTCTTGTAAATTAAGAGCAAAAGGTTTTAAAGAGGCAGGTATAGATGATCCCGCATTTAAATAAAAAGAAATCTTGTCGTTTCAAACCTTCCGATAAATTAGCCCCAATAGATGAAGTGTTTTTTTCTTATCAAGGGGAAGGAATTTATGCGGGAATACCTCAAATCTTTGTTCGGTTCTCCGGTTGTAATTTAAGGTGCAATTATTGCGATACACCTAAATCTTTAAAAATAAATTCTGAAACAGAATATTTTGAAACACAAACATTGTTTGAATATATAAAAGAAGTTTTTGAAAAAAACAAAAACAATTTTTATAAAAAAACGCCTTCCGTTTCTTTCACCGGCGGAGAGCCGTTGGTGTATGCGGATTTTATTTTAGAGTTAATAAAAAAATATCTTAAAGATAAATTTTCAATTTATATTGAAACCAACGGAAGTATGCCGACACAAATGAAAAAACTTTACAGATATTGTGATGTTGTTTCCATGGATATAAAATTTCCTTCGGCATGCGGCAAAAATTTATTTAAAGAACATAAAATTTTTATAGAAAATTGTAAAAATAAAGTTTTTATTAAAACGGTAATAACAAAAGATACTACCGAAAAAGAATTTGATAAAGCAATAAAAGTTATTTCGACTGCATCAAAAAATATTCCGCTTGTTATTCAACCTTCAAGCTTTGATGTTACAGTAAATAGAAAAGTTTTGAAATTTTATTCTATGGCAACATCAAAAATAAAAGATGTTCGAATATTGCCACAGTTACATAAGCTGTGGAAAATGAGGTAAAAATTACTTTGCAAGTTTCGGGGTGTCAAAAAATGACAATGTGCAAAAGTGAGTTGGAAAAATTTGGGAATAAATTTGTAAGTATACTAAACAATAATGAACTTATTGCAAGTTTTGACGACTCTTGTTTCAGAGATTACTTGCTTCAAATAAATATCAGAAATAAGTTGATAAAGTTAGGCAAAATAAACGTTTATTATAAACCATCAAAAAAATCTTATTCTCTTACAACTACAAACATAAAAGATAATCAAGCCATAGATATAATAAATAAATGTTGGGACGAAGCTAACGGTTTTAAAAGTTTCACACAAGATAGCGGTATATACGAAGCTTTTGTTGATGGTTCTTATATAGACGGCAAAACCGGGTATGGAGCAGTGATTTTTTTTGGTGATAAAGAAGTTCAAAAATTTTCCGGAAGGCTTGATGATACATCCACAAGACAATTCGGCGGGGAACTTTATTCTGCTACATTGGTTTTGAAATGGTGCGAATTGAACAATATAAAAAAAATAAGGATAAATTACGATTATTTGGGTATAGAATATTTTGCTACAGGTAAGTGGAACCCAAAAAATGTTTTGGCACAAGAATACAAAGAAATTGTAACAAATTGTAACGTTGATATATTATGGCGAAAGATAGATAGTCATACAGGGAACAAAAAGAACGATTTGGCAGATAAGTTGGCAAAAGAAGGAGCCGGTAAATAAAGTTTCACAAAAATTTCACAAGGATTTCAATAAAGATTTTCATAAAAAGATTATAATTAAAATAGTGAAGAAGCAATATTTAAAAAAGTATTGAAAAAACAGGGGAAACAAACTATAGTTTAGAGTAGGTGTAAAGAAAATAAATCCGAGGATAAATGGCAAAATTGATTAATAAAAAATCAATTAAGAGTTTATTGTCTACAAGAGTAGTAAGGGTAACTCTTGCGGTTGTGATATTTTTCAGCATGATAATAAACGGATTTATGCCGAAATCGATAGAGAGCAGAGAGAGCGTAGCGGCGATAATCGGAGCGGTGGTAAACAATGTTATAGTAGAGACATTTAAGAGTTGTACGGATACATTGACTGTAATGAGTAACAAAGTAACAAAAGATCTGTATAAATATTTAAGGTTGGGAGAAACAGGAACACAGGCACCGATAAGTAACGGACAAGAAAAGGAAGAAACGCCTGTAAACACGAGTAGTGACAGCGGAATAGAGACAGGCAGCAGACAATATAAGGAACTTGTAGTATATAATGAAGAAGATGGAATAGTAACGATAGCGGTAGGAAAAATATCGGAACGACTATACAGGTTGTACAACAATGTAAAGGTGTATTGTAGAGTAAGTACAAACATAGGACTTTTGTTCTTCATTGTGTTTGTGATAGCAATAAGGAACAGGAAGGAAGACGGGATAAGGATAAACAGTAAGAATATAGAGAACAACACTAACTTGTGCTGATAAGGCACAGGTTAGTTTTGTTTTTTGTATGAGCAAAAAAGCAGAGTAACAACGGAGAGAAAAGATGAAAAAAGAAGAAAAAATAAATAAAAATATAGAAGAAAAACAGGAGGGGAATATGAATATCATAACAAAGATATTTGTAGGGATAAGGAAATATTTTAAGGAGACATACAGCGACCACGTGTTTAGGAAAGTGGTGAGCATATTGGTGGTGTTATGTTTTGTATTGAACATAGCGAACTTACCTGTATATGCAAAGAATGAAAGGAGAGCCAAAGATAACAAAGAGAAGAACGAACAGGTAATGGAAACAGGGAAGACAGACACGAGTGAGGTGGGATTGGTAAGTGCGCAGGAAGCGATGAAGACCGGGAGCGGAGAGGGAGTAGG
>JAFXSD010000044.1 GCA_017525905.1 Elusimicrobiota bacterium
TGATAAAAAATTTATTGAAGAAAAATTTTAATTCAATAAAAATATGTGCCGTTTTTACCACCGTATGTTTTTTGATATCTACATTGGGTGCAAACCTTTACGCAATACCTATGGCCGAAAATACAAATCAAAAGTATGAAGATATATTCAATAAAGCAAGCAGCATAAGCAACGAATACGGGAAAATAACATCAAGTAAAGATGCACAAAGCGATATAACGGTAATAAACATACAGGATTTACATTGCCATCCTCAAACCCAAAGAAATATAGCTAAAATAATCGGTCAAATATCGGATAAATACAATTTAAAAAGAGTTTATGTCGAAGGCGGATACGGAGACATAGATGTAAGTTGGTTAAGTTCCATAAAAGATGAAAATATAAGGAAACAAGTAATAGAAAAGTTGTTGGAAGATGGAATTTTAACCGGAAGTGAATATTATAAGTTAACAAACAACAATGAAGTTGAATTGAAAGGTATAGATGAAGAATTGCTTCATAGAGAGAACATAAGGAGATTATCATGGATTATAGATAATCAGAATAAATATAGAGATGTAATAAAAAAAGTAGAAAGAGAAATAAATGTTTTGGAAAAGATATATGTAAACGGTAGAAACGAAAGGTTTAACGGTGATATAGAAGATTATATATCAGGTAAAACAGACACCAAAAGATTTTACAGAAAACTAATAAAATATGTTAAAGATATAAATGCCAACCCTGACAAATATAACAACATTACCGCAATAAGATTACAAGATTATCCGAATATTTCTAAATTTATGACATTGCGAAAAACATCCAAGAATATAAATGTAATGGATGTTACCCGTCAATTACAAGTAGTTATAACCGAATTAAAAAGCAGATTGCCGTATAATGTATATACAAAGTTATTGAAAGAAACCGAAAATTTTAGTGACAGTCAAAAAGTTGTAGAACTGATAAGTTTATTATGTGAAAAAGAAGGGATAGATTTAGATAACAACTATAAAGCTTTAAGTGAATTTTTAAAAAGTAATGAACTAAACAGAGAATTAAACACCGTGGAATTGGTTTACGAAGAAAGACAACTGATAACGGAAATAAGAAAAGCTCTTTCTTATAATAACGAAGAATACGAGATAACGTTTGTATCGGATTTCAGCAGATATTTTAAAGATTATTTGGAATATAAATTGACCGATGCGGATTGGAAATATTTTGAAAGCGGGTATGAACAATTTAGACAATTGTATGCCAAATATGCATCAATAGACAGAATAAAAGAAATAGAAAACGATTTTTCGGAATTTAACAAATATTACGAAATTAATGATATAAGAAACGAAATATTTGTGGACAACCTTTTACAAGACGGACAGCCTTGTACTGTGGAACAATCAAAATTAAGACAAGATGAAGAAATATTAAAACAATCAAAAGAAGTGATAATAGCGGTAACCGGCGGATTCCACAGTAATGCATTAGAAGATATTTTACAGGCAAAAAAAGTAAATACGATAGTAATAACCCCGTCGATATTTGAAGGAATAGAAAAAGCAACAAAGCAATATAAAGGAATAATAAAAGAACAAAGCAAACAATTCCAATATCAGGCATTGGCATATAAAATTCTATCTTGTGCGGAAACTCCTGCTCAAAAAGCTGTTATGTACGGAGCATTAAAATCTTTAGTGGGAAATAACAGTGCAAGAATAAGAGAAATTTTGGGAGATGTCGATTTAACTGAACTTGATAATTTGTTACAGAATCTGCAAGAAAACGCTCAAATTCAAAATAAGATATCCGATATAACTAAAATTTTAGAAATAGAAGCAGAAAGCTTATTAAATGTTTTGCCTAAAGAAGGCGGCAAAAAAATATTATCCCCGAATATTGATAAGTTGCTGTTGGATATATCCGAGCAGTTGATTAATATGGGAATATTCTTAAGTGACGGAGTTATTTTTGATATTGAAAATTCGACTTTAAACGGTAAAGATTTAAAAGGTATTCCCGTGGAAGTTTATTCAAGAATGCCTGACGGTATGCAAAAATATTTATATGAAGCTTCTGTTTTTGAAGGAGATAAAACTGCTCCGATATGGGAAGAAATCGTTTATAGATTCATCCCCGCATTATTGTTTGGCAGTTTAATACTTGCAGCAACAATATTCATTCCGCCAATATCGGTATTGGGGTTATCACTAACTCTAACAGATGCCGTGAAAATGGTTGCTATAGGCCTTTTTTCTTATTTTCAAAAAACATTTATAAAGGCACATGTACTAACTAAACAATTGGAAAAGAAAGGTCAAAGCACAGATGCCGGTTTTTACAAGATTTGGACAGATAACGATTTAACTCCGAATCAGAAAATAGAAAAAACTATCGAAGTAATAAAAAACAGAATATTTGTAATATTCCCAAACCGTTCCCAAAAAGAGGAATTTGATATCTTTTATGAAAGAGATAAAGCAGCGGCCGAAATCAAAGAAGGTCTTACCATATCTACAATATTTTTTACCATACCGTATGTAATAGCAATGCTTTTATTTAATTTAATGCCGGCCGGTGTCACAGCAACTATAGTATCGACGATTTTGAGCTATGTCACAGCAACTATAGTATCGATAATTTTGCACTATATAAATAATATAGCGGCAAAAGTAATCAAAGACAAAGGATTATTGCAAAAAAAGAAAAAAGATATTGATTTTAAAGATATTCAAAGAAGAATAAAAAATATAAAACGTCATATTGAAAATCCTCAAGAAAAAAAATATTTTCCGGAAATTAAAGAGGGCTCTTTTTTATTCAAATTCGGATTGGAGAACAAAGATAAAAGAATAAAAGAATATTTGATGGATTTTGACAAGATAAGAATGTCTTTTATTTACAGACTTGAAAAAGAAGTAATAGATACAAAAGCAGAGATAGAAAATCTGAGAAACAAAGAAACGATCAGCAAGGAAGACAGAGACAGAATAAGAACATTAAAAGAAAAGTTGGAAACAATAGAACCGGAATATATGCAAATAAGATCGGAGTTAGGTCATGATGATATCCAAAAGGCTGATGCAACAATAAAAAAGATAGATGAGCTTTTACCTGTATTTGAAGAGATAGAGATTATTTTGAATATGATAGAAAAATTCAAATATGAAAACAGTGATGCTAACGACGAAATAGGAATATTAGAAAGAGACTTTTTAGATTTTGTGGAACATACCTTTACGAAAGAATTGATGTCTTTATATGATACAAAAGTTACCGGAATACATGTGGACAGAACAGTAGGTTTTTCTACTTTCTTGGGGAAGGCAATGCCTTTCAATAATAATGTGAGAAAAATTTACAGACTAATGCTTTCTTCCATGTTGCACGATATAGGTAAAAATTTAGTTCCGGGAACAATTCTTAATAAACAAGGTTCTTTTGACGAGCTTGAAAGAGATATAATGGAACTTCATGTCGTTTTTGGCGGTCATATATTAAGGAGTTCCATATTAAGAAGGTTGTCTTATACGGCGGAAAATCATCATCGTTATACTTTCGAAACAAAAGTGGAAGAATTTTTAAAAAGGGCAAAAGAAGAAGGAAGGACAGAATTTTTGTATAGCAGAACATTTCCTTCTATTCATGAAGAAAAGGTAACGTTAATCGAAAACATAATTGATTTTTTAGAAAAATTAAATCCTGAATTATTTTTTGATTCCGATGAAGATCAATATCAATATCCAAAAAGTTTGAACGATATTGAACGGATATTGGAAAATATAAAAATAAAATTAACTGTCTCTCAACAAGAACTGATTGACAGTTGGTTACAGGAAATAGAACAAATAGAAGACGAAATACTGATTTCAAAGATAGTTGGACTTGCGGATGTTTTTGAAGCGGTAAGCCCGAAGCTGTCTTTTGATTCGGAAAGAACATATCAATTTTCAAGAAGAATAAAGGATATTTCCAAGATATTGGAAGATATAGATATGAATGTAAAATTAACCGAATCTCAAAATAAAGAAAGGATTATTTTGTTATCTGAAATAGCACAAATAGACAGCGAAAATGATGCAATAAAAAAACAGGCAATGGAGCGGAATTTTATAAAGAAAGTATTATATGACCATAGCAGGAGCGCAGTTATAAAATATATCAGGGAAACAAACTATGAACAAGTTAGAAAAAATGCCTTTAAAATAATATTTACAAAATATCCTAAAGATATTTTTAAAGAACTCGGGAAAAGTGAAGACGAATTCATGAACGATTTTAAAGATAATCCGAAAGAAACTGTAGATAAATGTATGAGTTTGGTTGATAGTTCGGTATTTGAGTTTGATACTGAAGTTATAAAAGCATTCTTGGAATTTTATTTCAGGGGAGAGGATATCAGTGTAAATAATGCTATAGCGGCCAGATTGAACAATAAAAGAAAGAATCGTTTTATCATATATATGGAAAATTTAGCATATTCTTTACATAAAATATTTGTGAACGTTAACAGAATATTAGTTAGATTTGTTCCTATCATAGCATCTGTTTTCTCGGAGGAAGAAACGGCTCACAGTGTGTCTGCCCCTTCTTTATCCGCAAAAGGAAAAATGAGTGCCAGAAAAAAGAGAAAAGAAAGAAGAGATAAAGAACAAACAACCCAATATAGATTGGTTTCAGGGCAAAATACGGAAGAATTTTTGATGGGTTTAGTACATAACAATGCATATTCATATACCAAACTTACAGATATAGTAAATGAATATGATATAGACTTGAGTTCGGAAGCAGAGTTGATAAATGTGTTGGCTGAAAATATCTACTATCCTAAAGAAACTCTTTACGAAATAATTCGTTTTGCCAGAAAATATTCTATCAATACGGATTTTCAATTTGAAATATTGCTTACTCACATTAGTGTTTTTGATAATTTAGATGCTATAGACAACCTTTTTTCTTTGGATGATACAAATATACATCTTTTGGATGATATATATTACGGAGCCAAAGACGTTTATAAGCAAAACTTAGAGGGTTTGGAAATTTTGTTGCTGGATATAGATAATTTAAATGAAAAACTCAACGGTTTCAGATCTTTATATTTTGATAAATTTAATTTGAGTTTAAATGATATAGATATGGATAAATTTACATTGTTTATAGAACAGTTCGACAAAATAAAAAATCTTTCCAAACAGGATTTTCAGAAACTGCTGTCACTTGATTATGCCGCAATTAATTTTATTTTGACAGCAGTTTCAACCGGTGAAGAAATAACAAAAATTTTTAAATATGCAGATGAGTTTAATTTATCTCCGAAAACATTCGATGTAAAACTAAACAAAAAAGATTTTGAAGATGTAAGGTATAAAGCCGTTATTCAATATATTGATTTAGGCGACGAAAAATTCTTTAAGAAATTATTCTCCTTAGATAAACAAACATTAAGAATTGTTGTAGATAGCGTTCCTGATTCCGAATTTATAAAAGAATATTTATTTAATGAAGATAAATATTGTGGGAACAAAACTTATTTTGAAGTGTATTCTGAGTTTTTATCAAAAATAAAAGATTTGAATTATAGAAATATTGCAGTAGAAAATAATTATTTGGCATTAAAACTTTTGGTTAATGAAGGTTTTAACGATATTGTATCAACTCAGAAAATGAAAGATTTAATCGGTACAGATAACATAATATCAAAATATTTTATTGCTATTTTCGTGTCAAGATTTATATACGATAGTTTGCAATATGAAGTGTTCAATTATGACATATCTTCACAAGATTTTCAGGATAGATTGACATTAATTATGGATATATATGCAGAGCTTCTAAATGAAATGAAGGAAATATCCATATTCAGTAAAGTTACCAAAGTATATGTTGTTTGCAATAATGAAATTTTGCCTAACGGGATTAGAAGATTTGATGCCAGGGTGTTTAATAGAATCCTTGGTTATTTTCAAGATGTTCCGAACGTTACCAATTTCGATAGAGCGGAAAACGAGAATGCAAATCGTGATTGGTTAGACTCTTTCAGAAAATTCGGCTTGGATTCGGATAATCCCATGAATGAAAAAGGATATTTTGTGTTTATGGGACATGGCGGAACAATACACTTGCAATCTGTTTCTCCCAGGTACGATAAAATATTCAAAGGTAAAATAATTAAATCGGATCTAAATTCCAAATCTGAATTTATTACCGTTGAAGAGTTATCGGATGCTTTATTTGAGTTGGCTGTAAGAGATTATAAAAAAGTAGATTTAAGAAATATAACTATAGATTTAAGTTCTTGTCATTCATATGAGTTTGCACGAACAGTATATGATTTGTTGGATAAAAAATATAGCGAATATACCCAAACTCACGAAGATTTTAATGGAACATACCCTACAATAATAACGGCAACCGGTTTGGAAACAGAATTAACATATACTGTATTTACTCAAACTATTAATAATTTCCATGATGCTGTTATAAATACTTTAAGAAACGGCAAGATAGAAGAATATACCCTTGATATGTTAGCAACATCGGAATTTCAAATACATGAATCAAATATTACAATGTTTGCTTCCTATCGTAATTCCGAATTCAAAAAAAATATAAAGGACGTAAGAAACTCCGTAAGATATTTATTTGAAAAAGATAAAGAAACGGAAGTGAAAGTAAAAGAAAAAGCCTTGGAAGATATTTCACCTTTAACTGCAGATGTTTTGGAAGCATCGATTTTAAAGCCGGTGAAATCAAAATTAAAATCGTTGGAATCAAAGTTAGCCGATTATGCACATATTTGGGAAGAATTGGTTTTCAGGACGGCACCGACAGCAGTGTCCGTAATAATATCTTCGATAATAATATCTTTACCGTTCAGCCCTTTTATAACAATTCCATTAGGTATAATTACGCTTGGAATATATTATAAACAAGTGTTTGTTCCGTACCAAGAGAAATTTATAAATGCACATATAATAACAGATTGGTTAGCTTCGAAAGATGCCGGGGATTATACGCTGTCGGATGTTTTGAAGATGGCGATATTAGGGAAATTTCCTTCCGAAGAATTGAAACAAGAATATGAAAAATACTATGAGCTTGAA
>JAFXSD010000045.1 GCA_017525905.1 Elusimicrobiota bacterium
AAGAACATTTGAAACGGCAACAAGATTTACATTGGATTTAAATGCAATACCGGTGGTAAAAAAACTTACACATTTGCCGGTGGTATTGGATCCTTCGCACGGAATAGGAATAAGAGAACATGTTCCTACAATGGCAAAAGGTTGTTTGGCGGTAGGAGCAGATGCAATAGCATTGGAAATACATCCAAGACCGGAAGAAGCATTATCGGACGGTGCACAAAGTTTGTTAACCGATCAATACAAAAAGCTTGTGTCTGAACTTAAAGTTTTGGCAAAAGCATTGAACAGAGAGATTTAAGAGGTATAAAATGAATATTTCAACTTATGAAGAAATATTAAGTTTGGCAAAAGGATATAAGACAATTCCCGTAAGTTGCCAAATTTTGAGTGATATAAAAACTCCGATACAAGTTTTAAGAAGTTTAAAGGCTATAAGCAGTCATTGTTATATGCTTGAAAGTTTGGAAGATTCTTCAAAGTGGGGAAGATACACTTTTTTAGGTTATGATCCTAAACTTGAATTTACATGCTTAAACGGTGTAATAAAAATAAACGGAGAAACCATCGCAAAAAACGATAATCCGAAAAAGTATATAAAAAACATTATTGAAGAAAACAAAAGTCCGAAACTTGATTATCTCCCTACTTTTACCGGCGGACTGGTAGGCTATTTTTCTTACGATTACATAAAATATAACGAACCGTCTTTAAAATTGGTTGCAAATGACGACGAAAATTTCAACGATGTTGATTTAATGCTTTTTGATAAAGTTATAGCTTTTGATAATTTAAAACAAAAAATATTCTTAATAATAAATATTAAGACCGATAATTTAAAGCAAAATTATGATACTGCCGTTTCGGAACTTAAAAAAATGGCAGACATTATACAAAACGGAGTTTTGGCAAAACAAGAACCATTAAAAATAAAATCCGAATTCAGATATTTGTTCACTAAACAACAATATTGTGATATGGTAAACAAAACGAAAACTTACATTAAAAACGGTGATATCTTTCAGGCTGTTTTATCGAACAGAATTGACGTTGATGTTGAAGGCAGTTTACTTGATACATACAGAATATTAAGAACGACTAATCCTTCTCCCTATATGTTTTATTTTTGCAGTAAAGATATAGAAATTGCCGGTTCTTCTCCGGAAACATTGGTAAAACTTGATAACGGGATTTTACATACTTTCCCTTTAGCGGGAACAAGACCGAGAGGAAAAACTCAAGAAGAAGATTTACAACTTGAAAAAGATCTTCTTTCGGACAAAAAAGAGCTTGCCGAACATAATATGCTTGTAGATTTGGGAAGAAACGATTTGGGCAAAATAAGCAAATTCGGTTCGGTAACCGTAGAAAAATATATGAGCATAGAAAGATTTTCTCATGTTATGCATATAGGTTCAACGGTAAGGGGCGAAATAAAAGATGAAAAATCCGCTATTGACGGTATAGATACCGTTCTTCCGGCTGGAACACTTTCAGGTGCACCAAAAATAAGAGCTTGCCAAATCATAAATGAATTGGAACAAAATAAAAGAGGTATTTACGGCGGAGCAATAGGATATATAGATTTTTCAGGAAACATGGATACTTGTATCTCTATAAGAATAGCTTTTAAGAAAAACAACAAAGTGTTTATCCGTTCCGGTGCGGGAATTGTTGCAGACAGTGTTCCCGAGAAAGAATACCAGGAATGCGTAAATAAAGCACAAGCGGTTGTGAATGCTCTTAAACTTTCCGCAGAGAAGAACTTTTCAGGAGGCAAAGTTGATTTTATTAATAGATAATTACGATAGTTTTGTTTATAACCTTTATCAATATATCGGTTCAATAAAATCCGATATATCGGTTAAAAGGAACGATGAAATTTCTCTTTCGGAAATAGAAAAGTTAAATCCGGAAAGAATAATTTTATCGCCCGGACCGGGGAAACCTTCCGACGCGGGAATTTGTATAGATTTAATTAAATTTTTTGCGGGAAAGATTCCTATTCTCGGTGTTTGTTTAGGCCATCAAGCAATATGTGAAGCTTTCGGTGCGACTGTATCTTATGCCAAAACTTTAATGCACGGTAAACAATCGGAAATAAAAGTAGATACGAATTGTCCGATTTTTTACGGACTTGACAAAACAATTATCGTGGGAAGATATCATTCTCTTGCGGTTTTAGAAGAAACATTACCGAAAGAATTGGATATTGTTGCTCAAACCATCGATAATGATAAAGAAATTATGGCTGTTTACAATAAAGAAAAAAATGTTTTTGGTGTTCAATTTCATCCGGAATCTGTACTTACTCCTAACGGGCACCAAATAATAAAAAATTTTTTGCTTAGCAAAATTTAGGAGAAAAAAGATGATTAAAGAAGCAATAGTAAAAGCAGTAGCAAAACAAAATTTAACTTTTGAAGAATCCCAGACGGTAATAGATGAAATAATGAGCGGACAAGCAAGCCAAATACAAATGTCTGCATTTCTAACGGCAATGTCCGTAAAAAAAGAAACTATTGAAGAAATTACGGGTGCTGCAGCAGGTATGAGAAAGCATTGTGTAAAACTTCTTAACGATATGGATATTTTGGAAATTGTCGGAACGGGAGGGGATAAATCAAATTCTTTTAACATTTCAACAACATCCGCATTTGTAGTATCCGCCGCAGGAATTCCGGTAGCAAAACACGGTAACAGAGCCGCATCAAGCAAATGCGGTGCTGCAGATGTATTGGAAGCATTAGGAGCAAAAATAACTATATCACCGGAAAAAAGCAAGGAAATTTTAGATAAAATAAATTTTTGTTTTTTGTTTGCACAAAATTATCATATAGCAATGAAATATGTTGCTCCCGTTAGAAAAGAGCTCGGTATAAGAACAATATTTAATATATTGGGACCTTTGGTAAATCCTGCCGGTGCAAGCATGCAGTTGTTGGGAGTATACGACGAAGATTTAATAGAACCTATGGCAAAAGTGTTATCTAATTTAGGTGTTAAAAGTGCTATGGTAGTTTACGGAACGGACGGACTTGATGAAATTTCGGCAAGTTCACTGACAAAAGTTTGTGAAGTTATAAACGGAAATTATAAAACTTATGAAATCGAGCCGGAACTTTTCGGCATGAAAAAATGTAAAAAAGAAGATTTGTTGGGCGGAACTCCTAAAGAAAACGCACAAATAACAAGAGATATTCTTTCCGGTGCGCAAGGTGCAAAAACGGATGCCGTAATTTTAAATTCAGCAGCTGCAATACATATCGCCAAGCCGGAAATTTCAATAAAACAGGCAATTGATATTGCTAAAGATATTATTGAAAGTAAGAAAGCTCTTAACCAATTGGAAAGTTATATTAAATTATCAAATGAAGAATAATTACAAGACGGACAGAAGTGATTTTTAAGGAGTTAAAATGATACTTGATGATATAATTGCAAAACAAAAAGAAAGAATAAAAAAAGAAAAAGATATAAAAAGTTTTGATATTTTAAAACAAGAAGCAGAGAATCTTCCTATATCAAAAAATTTCTTTTTTGAAGAATCTTTGAAGAGTAAAGATTTTGCTTTTATTTGTGAAATAAAAAAAGCATCACCATCAAAAGGAATAATAGTTGACGATTTTCCTTATACAGACATTGCACAAGAATATGAAAAAGCCGGAGCAGCCGCAATTTCCGTTCTTACCGAACCGCACTTTTTTAAAGGAAACGATAAATTCTTAAATGATGTTGCGGAAATCGTAAATATTCCCGTTTTAAGAAAAGATTTTATTATAGATGAATATCAAATATATCAGGCAAAAAGTATAGGCGCTGATGCGATTTTGTTGATTTGTGCAATTCTTGACGAAGAAACATTAAAAACATTTTTTAATACAGCAACAAAACTTAAATTAAGTTGTCTTGTAGAAACTCATAATGAAGATGAAATAAAAAAAGCATTAAATTTCGGTGCAAAAATTATCGGGATAAATAACAGAGATTTAAAAAATTTTAAAGTAGATATTAACACATCTTTAAAATTAAAGAAATATATTCCAGAAGACAAAATAATAATTTCGGAAAGCGGAATTAAAACCGCCGAAGATATAAAAATTTTAAAACAGTCAGGATTTAAAGGTGCATTAATAGGTGAAAGTATGATGTTAAGCAAAAACAAACAACAGTTTTTGTCAAATTTGAAAGGTGTTAATTAAATTTTTATTAACCCGTTAATGCTTAAAATAATAGTAATTAACAACTTAATTTAGTAAAATAATTACTTAGACAAAATAGTGTGGGAGGAATAATGAATATATTTAAATTAATTTTTATGTTTTTGTGCACTATATTAATTACATCTTGCGCTACAGCATATAAACAAGCAAAATCTCCTACAGGTACGGGATATTACGATACTCTTTTACAACAAGGTATGTATGAAATAACTTTTAACGGAAATGCAGATACATCAACCACAACCGCACAAGATTATACTTTATTAAGAGCAGCAGAAGTTTGTATTGAAAACGGTTACAAAACATTTGATATTGTAAATCTAAACGATAATTCAAAAACGGAAACAAGTATATATACCAATTATTACGGACGACGCTTTGCGGACACAACCGTTTCTACAAGCACTTATCCGAAAATTGCTATTATAATTAAGTGCTCTACGGAAGAGAATTTGACTTTTGTTGCTGAAGAGATTAGAACAAATTTGAGAAAAAAGCTTAATTTACAATAAGTTTTTATTATAATTTGAAATTTAGAAAAGTTAAATTTAATTAATAAATTCGCTAAAAAATCTTCACATTTTTTTTACAATTTTCTGATTGTTTTTTTGTTTGAAATGGGCTATAATTACAATAATGAATAATAAAATTTTTACAATATTAATAAAAAAAGTCTTTCCTTTGGTAATATCATTAATGATATTATCCAATATTTTTAGTTTTACCATAATAAACAATATAAACGACGTAGATATTTCAAACAATTGTGCTACGAATACATTAACACACTATTGTAATATAGTTGTTTTTTTACCTATAAATGTAGTTAGCAGTTTCTTTAAAGATAAATTAAACTTGGATGTTAATTTCGGGTATACGAAAAATCGTGCTAATAGAGAAGCTGAAAAATCAAATAAAAAAAATGAAGGTAAGAGTTTTTTTCATTTTGCGATTTTTGAAAAAGATTTTTCAAAAATACAATTTTCCAACAGTTTAACGGCAAGTGTTGGTATAAATCAAGATACTTCTTACATACCTGTTTTATCGATTTTAAGTTTTGTTGTGACTTTTATGTTAATATTTATAGTGTCCTTTAAAGGCAGTATGATATTAGCCCGAGGAGATACGGAAGATAATATTATTAAAAAAATAAATATAGAAAATAATGTCCGTCTTGTATAAAAAATATACAAGGCGGATTTTATTTGCGGAGGTAAAAATATGATATTAAAGAAAAAAGAAAAAAGAATTTTGTTTACAAAATTGCTAAGCGTGTTAATAACAGTAAGTTTGGTATTAACAAGTATAAGTGAATTGGCATTTGCAATGCCTATGGTATCGGGAACTGTTTTGCCTAATATGGGAATGATATCTTCACTGGATATAAGTGCAAATATTATTCCTTTTAATGTGGGCAGAGTAACTGATGCGGATTATAATGGTGAAGGTAGAGTATTGGTAACAATACAAGATCTTCATTCGCACAAGCAAACACAGGAAAACATAAATAGTATATTAAAAATATTGGATAATAAATATGGCATAAGAAATATTTGGCTCGAAGGTGTCAGCGGAGATCTTGATACAAGTTGGCTTGCTAACATAAAAGACGAGAATTTAAAAGAAAAAGTAATGAGCACTTTGTTAAATAACGGAAGATTAACCGGAGGAGAACTTTATTCCATTCAAACCGGTAAAACGAAAATTTTAAAAGGTATAGAAAACAAAGATGTTTACATGAAAAATTTCGAAAGATTAAACGAAATATATAACAAAAGAGAAGAAATTGCCAAATATTTACCTAACATAAGAGCAATACTTGAAGCAAAAATTCAACAGTATTATTCTTTGGAAAACAGAAAAATACACAATTTAAGAAGAAAGAATAAAGACGAAGAAATAAATCCAGCAAAATATCTTTTAAGAGTTGTAAGAGCAAGTATAAAAGCAGGTGTAGATTTAAAAAACTATAAACAGATAGTTAAATATTTGTATTTGCTTGAATATCAAAAAAACTTAAATTTAAAAAAAGTAAATAAGCAAATAAGCAATATTATAAGTGAACTAAAAGATAGTTTGAATTATAAGCAATATAAAGATCTTTTAGAAAAAGTAAATAAAAAAGAAACCGAAACTGAATTCTATCAAGATATAAAAACTTATGTTAAAGAAAAAGGTTTAAGCGGTAAATACAAAGAAGCTGAAAAGTTTTTTGAATATATAAGTATTACTGAAAGTTTAAATCCTATAGAACTGACACAAGAGGAAGAAGAACTGATAGAAGAAACCGAACAGAGATTTGCGAAAACCGGTTATGAAAAAGATGTAATTTTCTTGGAAAAATATTTCAGATTAATAGAAAGCTATTTAAACAATAAGATAACTGCAAGCGAATACAGATATTTTGAAAATAACAGAGAAAGATTTAAAGAATTGTGGGCTAAATATGTAGATATCGACGGTATAGTTGAAATAAACAAATATTTTGATGTGTTCGATGATTTTTATAAAGACAATGTAGAACGAAACAGAATTTTCTTAAAAAAGATAACCGGAAAAGATTTCGGAAAAGAAAAGAATGCTGTAGTGATAAAATCCGCTATAGATCATAAAGGAAAAGCTTCCGAACAACTAGAAATGCAAGACGGCATAGATGTAATAATAACCGGAGGTTTTCATACACAAGGTTTAAGCAGATTGATGGAAGAAGAAAAAATAAATTATGTGGTAATAACTCCGAACATAACCGAAGAAACAATGACAAGCGAAAAAATGTATGAAAATATGTATAGAGAAGAATATGAAATAACTAAAGAGAAGTTTGCTTTAATGCCTACAAGTGAAGTGATAAAAAATGCTATAAAAAGAATTGACAATATTACGGGAATAAGAGTGAACGATGATACCGGAATTTTGGAAATTCTTTACGATAACGGTGTGAATAAAGATGTGATTCAAATCGGTAATGCTGCCGAAATGGAAGATGAAGTAAAAGAAAAAGGAATAGATTTAAGCCAGGCAAAAATTGCCGCACAAACATTTTTAGATATGCAGAAATATTTTAAATCTGTCAGAGAAAATAATAGAGGCGCAAAAAATAATCCGGAAAATTTAAAAACAAAAATAGAGAAAGAAATTGCTGATATATCGGATGAAACCTTAAAAGAAGTTTTCTCGAGAAAACTCGAAGAAACAAAAACTGAGGCTGGGGTAATAAGTCGACAAGAGATAAAAGACAGGATAAGCAGTATGAATCCGGAGACTTATGATTTTCTCAAGGACACACCTATATTAGGTTATGTAATAACAGAGGACATGATTGTTCGTAATGAGAAGGGTGAGGCTATTGGGACAAAAATTCCTGAAGCAATAAGGAAACATATAAAGGAA
>JAFXSD010000046.1 GCA_017525905.1 Elusimicrobiota bacterium
ATCTTTTCCATTAAATATATCCTTCCTATATTATACTTGATAATGTTTAAATTTTATATTAAAATTAGTTGTCTTTAAAAACTTAATATTGAGTGTTTTTGGGATCCGAAAGGATACACTTTTGCTTATGCAAAAGGGATTTGAAAACAAAAACAGTCGTCATAGGTAAATATCATTTTGGCTGATCCCCTTAATGATATTTATCAAATGTTCTTTGCCCTTTGGGGCAAAGAACTACGGCTGTTTATTTTATGTGTTTCAAATCCCGTAAAATAATACAGCCGTTTTATTTTGATTATAAGTTTATCCTCACCTCTCAAAAGTAACTAAATTATTAAATAGGGAGATAACAAATGAATAATCAAAATAAAAAAACGGCAATAGTTTTTGCACTTAACGATACTTATGCTTTCTGTTCGTATGCCTCAATATGTTCTCTAAAAAAACATTCTCCCAAACTCGTTCAACAATCCGACATATTGATTTATGTATGCGATATGACCGATACCAACAAAAAAGCACTAAACACTTTAAATGTTAAAATTATTAACTATAATTTTCCATTATCAATAAAACAGACAAAAGAAATTAAAGCTTTTTCTTTAGCAAGCTTTGCAAGATATGAATGTTTTAATTTACTTAACAATTACGAAAATGTTATATATCTTGATAGTGACATTTTAGTTCAAAAAGAATTATCAGATGTATTTGATTTAGTAAAAGATACCGGATTTGGACTAATAAAAGAAAAAGTGAAAGTTGAAGTCTGTAAAAAAAACAAAATAGAAGGTTTTGATTTAAGCAAACAGATGTTCAATTCTGGTTTTTTTATATTAACGAGAAAATTTAAATTAAATTTTAACGAAATAACCAATTACTGTTATATAAAAACAGCCGAACTTTGCGAAAAGTTATATCTTCCAGATCAAGCAATTTTAAATTTAGCAATAAAACATTTTAATATCATTCCAAATGAAATACCTATGTTATTCAACACACCTGCATCATTATCTACAAAGATATTAAAAGAAGCAAATATTATACATTTTACAGGACACAGAAAACCTTGGAATTATTATTATTTTGATGAATTTTATAAATATTATAAACAATGGATTATAAATGGCGGAACGCCTATTGATAAAATAAGAAAAGACTCAAAAGTATATAAATATTTATTACAAATGCTATCACTAAATAAATTTATTTTTTTTCAACTATGTCCTGATTTTATAAAAAAGCCTATAAAAGCTATTCGTTTCTTTATCAAATTTATCTTTAAAATTAAATATTAATTTTTCTATGCTTTAAGATTTTATGTTAGAATGAAGCAATTGAAATATAAAAATTCTTATTTTTTGCAACACAAAACTTTCAATTTTTGAGCTAAAACGAAGTATTTGCCGTTGTCGTTAAAGACCGTATAGTTTGAGACGAACTGAAGTGTTTTAAAATTGCGGTGTACATAAGCGAAGCGGTACATAAGATTTTAAAACACAAAAGTGTAGTCCAAAATATACGGTCGCTATAAAAAAAAAGAATTGTATGGATATTTTTTGACAAAAAAATAGACATACAATTTCTTGTATGTCTATTTTGTATAAAGAATCTGGCAACGACCTACTCTCCCGGGACCCTGCGGTCCAAGTACCATTGGCCCATATGAGCTTAACTTCCGAGTTCGGAATGGGATCGGGTGTGACCTCACAGGTATAGTCACCAGAAATTTTTCAATTTCAAAAACTACTTATAAAGAACAACTTAACTTAATAGACAAATTCTACAACTTTTTTATAAAAAAGTCAATTACCAGATTAGAGAATGTGACCAAGCCAAACGACCGATTAGTACAAGTTAGCTGAATACATTACTGTACTTACACTTCTTGCCTATCAAACCCGTAGTCTACGGGTGGTCTTCGGGGAAATCTTATCTTGGGGCAAGTTTCACACTTATATGCTTTCAGTGTTTATCTTAACCATACTTGGCTACTCTGCAATGCTCTTGGCAGAACAACAGAAACACCAGAGGTATGTTCATTCCGGTCCTCTCGTACTAAGAACGAGCCCCCTCAAATTTCCTGCGCCCACGGTAGATAGAGACCGTACTGTCTCACGACGTACTGAA
>JAFXSD010000021.1 GCA_017525905.1 Elusimicrobiota bacterium
AACAGTTTTGAATGTTGGTCTTACCTCAAAAACACTCCCAGGTTTAATTGCAAAAACTAAAAACGAAAGATTCGCTTATGATGCATATAGAAGACTTATCATGATGTATTCCGATGTTGTTATGGAAAAATCTGCAGGTATTGAACCGGCAGACGATATGGGCATCAGAAAACAACTTGAAAGAGTTATGGACAAAGCTAAAAAAGCTAAAGGTGTAACAAAAGATACGGAACTCGATGCAAACGATTTGAAAAAACTTTGCGAAGAGTTCAAAAAAGTAGTTAAAAAAGTTTTAGGTAAAGAATTCCCTGATGATCCGATGAAACAACTTTGGGGTGGAATCGGAGCAGTATTTGCATCATGGAACGGAAAAAGAGCTATTGCTTACAGAAAAATCGAAGGAATTCCTGAAGATTGGGGAACAGCAGTAAATGTTCAAACCATGGTATTCGGTAACATGGGTGATACTTCCGCAACAGGTGTTGCTTTCACAAGAAACCCCGGAAACGGAGATGCACATTTCTATGGTGAATACCTTATAAATGCACAAGGTGAAGACGTTGTTGCAGGTATAAGAACTCCGGCTTCTATTAACGAAGCAACAAAAACAGAACAGAACAAAGGTGAAATATCTCTTGAAAAGTTTATGCCTAAAGTTTACAAAGAACTTGACGGAATACAGAAAAAACTTGAAAAACATTATAGAGATATGCTTGATATAGAATTCACAATTCAAGAAGGTAAATTGTGGATGTTACAATGCAGAGTTGGAAAGAGAAACGGTCCTGCTGCAGTTAAAATGGCAATGGACATGGTAAAAGAAAAACTCATTACAAAAGAAGAAGCTGTATTGAGAGTTTCTCCTGCACAATTAGATGAATTATTACATCCTATTATAGATCCTAAAGCTGAAAAAGGTGCAAAAGTTTTGGCAAAAGGTCTTCCGGCAGGTCCTGGAGGAGCAAACGGTCAAATCGTATTCTCGGCTGAAGATGCGGTAGCATGGGCAAAAAAAGGTAAAAAAGTCATTCTCGTTAGAGAAGAAACAAACCCTGAAGATGTTGAAGGTATGAGAGCCGCTCAAGCTGTTCTTACAGCAAGAGGCGGTATGACCTCGCACGCTGCACTCGTTGCAAGAGGATGGGGAAAATGCTGTATAGTAGGTTGTGATGCAATTAGTGTTGATTTAGCAAAGAAAACAATGACAATCGGTGCTAAGAAATTTAAAGAAGGCGATTATATAACTCTTAACGGAACAAAAGGTTTTGTTTATGACGGAGCATTGGCAATGGTTGATGGTACCAAGAACAAAATCTTGAACGATTTCTTAAAAGTTTGTGATTCTATAAGAAGATTGAAAATCAGAACAAATGCAGATAACCCTTCAGACGCAAAGAAAGCAAGAGAATTCGGTGCGGAAGGTATCGGCCTTTTCAGAACAGAACATATGTTCTATGGTGAAAATTCAGAAAAACCTTTATTTGCATTAAGAAAAATGATTGCTTCGGCAACAACCGAAGAAAGAAAGAAAGCTTTGGACGAAATGTTCCCGTTTATGAAATCAAGTATTAAGGGAACAATGGAAGCTATGGACGGATATGCAGTAACAATCAGATTGTTGGATCCTCCGTTACATGAATTTATTCCGAGAGAAAAAGCTCAACAGGAAATAATTGCCAAGAGCTTAAAGATTTCTTTGGATGAATTCAAAGCAAGAGCCGCTGCTCTTCACGAATCTAACCCGATGATGGGTCACAGAGGAGTAAGACTCGGTGTTACATATCCTGAAATAACCGAATATCAAGTTAGAGCAATATTTGAAGTTGCAGTTGAACTTTTAAAGAAAGGTAAAAAAGTTCATCCTGAAATAATGGTTCCTGTTGTATGTACGGAAAACGAATTGAAACTTCAAAAAGCTATAGTTGAAAAAGTTCATGCTGAAGTTTTGAAAAAATATAAAGTTAAAAAATTGGATTACTCTTTCGGTACAATGATAGAAATCCCGAGAGCAGCATTGACAGCAGACAAATTAGCAAATGTTGCAGAATTCTTCTCATTCGGCACAAACGATTTAACACAGATGAGTTTCGGATTCTCAAGAGATGATGTTGGTGCTTTCTTAGGTGATTATCAAGAAAAGAAAATTATTCCTGCAGATCCTTTCCAAACAATAGACCAGGAAGGTGTTGGTCAATTGATTAAGATGGGTCTTGAAAAAGGAAGAAGTGTAAGAAAAGGTATGAAAATCGGTATTTGCGGAGAACACGGCGGAGAACCTAAATCCGTAGAATTCTGCAATGCTATCGGAATGACATATGTTTCTTGCTCACCTTTCAGAGTACCTATAGCAAGACTTGCAGCAGCACAAGCAGTTGCAAAAGAAAAAACAGCAAAAAAGAAATAAGATAAACAGGTATTTGATAATCTAATAAAAATCGGGTTGGTAGCAATCCTACCAACCCGATTATTTAAGAAAATGAAAAAAATATTTAATTTAATATTAGGATTACTTATTTCCGTAGTTATAAGCACACATTTGTATTCTGCTAAGAAACAAGAGCCTTCTTTTATAGACGGCAAAGATTATGTGTCAATTTCTTTAGACACAAATTTGTTCTCTCCGAATAATGACAGCTTTTTTGATACAATAACTTTTGAAATTTCTCTTTTACAGGAAAAATTAAAAATAAAGAATTGGCAATTTGATATTGTAAATACACAGTCGAATAAAATTGTGTATTCTTTTTCCGGTAAAGAAGAAATTCCAAAAAAATTAGTGTGGTACGGCAAAGATCAAAAAGATAATTTTATTGAAGGAACTTTTAAATATATTTTTACCGCATTAATAAACAAAAAAAATATAAAAATAGAACAGAGTGATGAGTTTGTTTCTGATATTACGGAACCTTATGTGTCTTTATCATCATCGGCAGACACCATCCTGTTGGATAAAAAAAATAATAGTTTTGTTAATGATATTATATTTAAGTTTGATATCGGTGATGAAAGTGAAATAGACAAATCAAAAACAAAATTGGAGATATACAATTTTAAAAATAAAGTTATAAAAGAATGGGATTTTTCAATATTTGAAGGTATTCCGCAATCAATTACATGGGATGGTAAAGACGATATTTATGATAATCTTATTCCTGCCGGAGAATATAAAGTTGTTTTAACGGTAAGTGATGTAGTAAATAATAAAGCATCCATGTATGCAAATATAACAATATTCGAGCAGGTTGCAGGAAAAATTTCAGAAATCGTAGTAAAAGAAGAGCCGAGAGGCCTTGTCGTTAATTTGTCGAGCAATGTTTTATTTTCGTCAGGGGACAGCGTTTTAAAATCAGAAGCGAAATCTTCTCTTGATGAAACTGTTAAACTTTTAAATGCTTATCCGGCAAATAAGGTATTAATAGAGGGATATACCGATTCTACAGGGAACAAAGAAAAAAATCTTAAGTTGTCTTACGACAGAGCTCAGGCGGTATATCTTTATTTCGTTCAGAACGGAATCCCTGCGGAAAGATTAAATGCAGTCGGATACGGGCAAGACAGTCCTGTTGCTTCAAATGAGACTGCTAAAGGAAGAGCTCAAAACAGAAGAGTAAATATTATAATATTGAAATCACAAGAACAAGATAATAACGAAGTTCTTGAACAAACTGATGAAAATATTAAAAATACAGAAAAATAAAAACAAGAGGTAGGAGAAACAAAAAATGAAATTTAAAATGTTGTTGGCATTAGTTTTAGTATTAGGTATTGCAACTGTGTCTTATGCAAAAAGTCATTTTATTACACCGGGTGCAAGAGCAGGTGGTTTTGGAACCGCATTTGTTGCGATTGCAGATGATTTAACTGCAATTTATTACAACCCTGCAGGTCTTGCTTATCAAAAAGATACTCAAGTTATGGCATCACTTTTTTATATTAATTATCCTGCAACTTCAGATAAATTAGATCCTACATACGGAAGTGACAAATATTCTACAAATGCTGTAGTTCCTTTTTTAGGTTTTTCTACAAAGTTTTATTATGATACAACTATAGCAGCAGGTATTTATGTTCTCGGTGGAGGCGGAGGAAAAGTAGAAGGTTTGCCTGAAGGTTTTAAAATTGAAGGCCAACAAAGTTACATGGTTTATAATATATCTTTAGCGAAGCAAATTACCGATAATTTTTCTGTCGGCTTGGGCTTTGATGCTATCCAATTTCAAGATAAATTAGTTGCAAAAGTTCCTGCTTATGGTATGAATGTTGATTATAACAGAAGTGCTTTCGGCTTTCAGGGAAATATAGGTTTAATGTATAAACCTACAGAAAAACTTTCAACAGCATTTGTTTTAAGAAGCGGTTCTTATGTTAATGTTCCGAATGAAGAAGATTCTTCAAATCAGGCATTTAGAGAAAATGTATGTTATCCTTTAACATGGGAAATCGGTTTTGCATATGATTTATTTGAAGATTTTACTTTTGCAGCATCAATTTCTGAAAATAAAACTTCTTGGACTTCTGTTGCATATCAGGATATATTCCAATACAGAGTCGGAACGGAATACAGAGCAACAGAAAAGTTGGCATTACATCTTGGTTTCTTCTCTGATCCTAACTTAATAAAAGATGATTATAAAGATGATCCTGTTAGAGGATATGGTTTAACAAATCTTGATATGTATAATATGAAATATTTAACAATAGGTGCAGAATATAAATTTACAGATGCTTTGAAAGTAGGTTTATCGTTAACACATTCTTTTACAAATCCTGTTAGTTACAATGGCATAACATACAAATATGAAGTTAATTTAGGTAGATTTGATATAAGTTATAAATTTTTATAATAAAAAGAGGAAATAAAATGATTCCTTTAGTAAAACCTATACTCGGTAAAAGAGAAAAACAGTTAATTAACGAAGTTATCGATTCAGGCATTATAGCAAGCGGAAAATATGTTGAACAATTTGAACAAAAGTTTACAAAGCTTTCCAAAGCAAAATATGGCGTTGTTTGTTCGAGCGGAACAACAGCATTGCATACCGCTCTTCTTGCATGCGGAATAAAGCCCGGAGATAAAGTTATTACAACTCCGTTTACTTTTATTGCAACCGCAAATTCTGTTCTTTATTGCGGAGCAAAACCGATATTTGCCGATATCGATGAAAAAACTTTTAATATAGATCCCAAATCAGTTGAAAAGATACTTAAAAAAGAAAAGAATGTTAAAGCCGTTATATGTGTTCATTTATATGGTTTGCCTTCTGATATGGGTGAACTTTTAAAACTTAAGAAAAAATATAAGTTTGCTTTAATTGAGGATGCATGTCAGGCGCATTTGGCAAAGTATAAAAATAAAACAGTAGGTTCCATAGGTGATGCAGGCTGTTTTTCTTTTTATGCAACAAAAAATATGACTACCGGTGAAGGCGGAGCAGTTTTAACAAACAATTCTCAAATAGATAAATTGTCAAGAAAAATTATTAACCATGGAAGGATGGCTCATTACGGGCATGATATGTTGGGATATAATTTCAGATTGACAAATGTTTGTGCGGCGATTGGTATAGCACAGTGTGAAAAAATAGAAAAATGGACAAAACAAAGAATTGCAAATGCAAAGAAATTGTCCGACGGTCTAAAAGGTTTAAACTTCATGGAAACACCTTTTGTTCCTAAAGGTTATACTCACGTTTATCATCAATATACTGTTAGAATTAAAGACGGTTTGAGAGATAAGTTTATGCAGTATTTAAAAGATAACGGTATAGGATGCGGAATACATTATCCGGAAGTTATAAATAAACAACCGTTATACCAAAAATTAGGATATAAAAAAGGACTTTGCCCCGTTGCGGAACAAGCGGTAAAAGAAGTTATTTCTTTACCTGTACATCCGTCTTTATCAGCAAAGGATATAAATACAATTATAAAAGTTATAAAAGGTTTTAAAAAATGAGCAAAATAAAAATAGCTGTTATAGGTGTAGGTTCTTTAGGACAACATCATGCAAGAATTTTATCAACACATGAAAATGCCGAGCTTATCGGGGTTGTTGATGCAGACGCTAAAAGGGGAGAAACAATTGCAAAAAAGTGCAATACCGTTAATTTTACCGACGTTAAAGATATCATAGGTAAAGTTCAGGCGGCGGTTATTTCTGTTCCTACTCCGTATCATTATGATATAGCAAAACAATTATTACAAAACGGAGTACATTGTTTGGTGGAAAAACCTTTTACCGAAACGGTTGAACAATCTACCGAACTTATAAGGATAGCAAGAGATAAAAATCTTGTTCTGCAAGTAGGACATGTTGAAAGATTTAATCCTGCAATTATTGCTGCATATCCTTATGTAAAAGAACCTAAATTTATAGAGGTTAATCGTCTCGGCCCTTATGATCCCAGAACAAGCCATATCGGTGTAGTTCTTGATTTGATGATACACGATTTGGATATGCTTTTAAATTTTGTAAAAAGTAAAGTTGTAAGTTTTGAGGCGGTAGGTGCAAAGATCCTTTCCGAACATGAAGATATTGCTAAAGTAAGAATAAAATTTGCTAATGGTTGCATTGCAGACGTTTCAACAAGCAGGGTAACAATAGATAAATACAGAAAAATAAGAATATTTCAAAAGGATAGTTATATTTCCGTAGATTATGCCGGAAAAAGTTTGAAAATATATCAAAAGAAACCTAATGTGTCGGTTGTGAAAAGTTTGTTGGATATAGATGTTATAAAACCGAAAGTTCAAACGGGTGAACCGTTAGCTTATGAATTAACACATTTCTTAAATTGTGTAATTGAAGGGAAAAAACCTTTGGTATCCGGTGAACAGGGAAGGGATGCTCTTGAACTTGCTCACGATATTCTTCATTATATGCAGTTTTAGGTGTGTTTTTGAATATCAAAACAGGTAGAAAAAATCTACCTGTTTTTTTTATCTTTTATAAAAATCTGAAAAATGGTAATATTTTTTTATGTCATATATAGTTTTTATAATATACGGAATAATTTCAATATTTTTACAAATCTTTTTTATCAGGGAATTTGTTCCTTTATTTCATGGTAGCGAATTTGTTATAGGTATAGTGTTGGGACATTGGTTACTGTCTGCCGCAATTGCAAATTTCTTATATCAATATTTAAAAAGAACAAGAGACTTTTTCAATAAATCCGTAAATTTGTTTAGTACATTAATAATTTTTATGGTATTGGTATTTATATTTATCCGAAATATAAATGCTGTTTCAGCTACAAATTTAGCTGTAGGTATATCTTTAAAAAGTTTGCTATGCTATTCTTTTTTTGCAGTCTTTCCCATAAGTTTTATATTGAATTTGCTTCTTAATTTTTTAAAACAAAGTTTTTCTACCGTGCTTTATCAAAAAAAAATTAAAAGGTATGTTTGTGAAGCCGCAGGATTTGTTATAGGTGGAACCGTTTTTTCTTTGTTTATGTCATCCATATCCACAACAGCTTTGTTGTTGATAACAATAATACTTATTTTTTGTAATCTTATATATCTTTGTGAAAGTATAATTGTAAAAGTGTTTTATGTTGTTCTATTATGTGTTTCTGTTTATTTAATCGGATATCATACTTTTGATATTGAAAAAAATATTACATTCGACAACAATTCAAATATAAATATCATAGACTTTTCTTATTATAAAAATATACAAAATATATTAATTGAAAAAAACGGAGAATATTATTTTTATAAAAACGGTAACTGTGAATTTGCTTTGCCCAGTCCGGAAATATTCGATGAAGAAGATTTTGCACATTTAGCCATACTGCATCATACCGATCCGAAAAATTTGTTGCTTATAGGGGGAATCAGATATCTTTCTTCAATTATAAAATACGATTTGGAAAAAATAGATTTCATCGAACAAGATTTGAATATGATACATATATTGAGAAAAAATATAAACAAGTTAAATTCTATTTTTAAAGATGAAAGAATAAATGTATATACAGAAGACGCAAGATTATTTTTGCAAAATAATGAATATAAATATGATGTTATTCTTATAGGTTTGGATATACCGTTAAATACTACAATAAATAAGTTCTATACTTATGAATTTTTTAAAATAATAAAAAACAAATTAACCGAAAATGGTTTTTTAGCCTTAAATTTTCCCGGGTCACCGGTGTATTCTCCTTCATTAATGTTTGAATTAAATGCATCAATATACGGAAGTTTAAGAAAAAATTTTCCTTATGTCCAAATTATTCCCGGTAAACAAAATATAATAATTTCGTCGCAATCTAAAATGCCTTTTAGATTACATATAAAGAAAAGATTGAAAAAAGTTGAAGAAGAAACTTTTGTATTATCAAAATATTATGTAGATGAAAAAATGGATACTCAAAGGACAAATTGGTTAAATTCCCAAATAAAAAAACATAGTACAAAGAAAAATTTAAATAAAGATTCAAATCAAAAAGCAATGTTGTTGTCTACACTATATTGGCAATCAAAGTTTTCACCTTTTTTAATGAGATTTTTCAGAATAATAATGAAGTATTCTTATTTCGTTATTTTTTTAGCAATAATAATATTCTTTTTTATTAGATATAAATATTCGGCTACGGCTTTTGTTTCCGGAGCAAGTGCAATGTGGTTACAATTTGTTTGTTTTTGGGGGTTTCAAATATATGTGGGGCAAATTTATCAGTGGTTTGGAATGCTTATAGCTGCTTTTATGTTGGGCTTTGTTATCGGCTCAATATGTTCCGGATATTATCAAAGAAATATGCCGCTGAATAAAAGTTTTTTTTATAGCGAAATTATGTATTTGTTACTGATAATATGTTTTATGATAGTTCTAAAACATAAATTGTTGAATATGTATAATATATATCTTTTGTCTTTTGGTGTCGGAACTATTACCGGCCTTGAATTCGCACAACTTATAAAAATGTTTGGTATAATGAAAGAAAACAAAAGTAATGTCCAAATATTTTTTGCGGATGCTTTAGGTGCAGCTTTTGCATGTTATGTCGGCGGGGCATTTGTTATTCCCGTGTTGGGAATAAAAAAATCAATAATATTTATTTTGTTTTTGAAATTTTTAATATTTACATGGTGGCATTATGATAAAAAACATGGTTTATAAATCTTTTGTGTTTCTGCTTTTTTTGTTGTTTCCTGTTCTTTCTTTCGCTCAAATATCCGTAGAATATTTTGGCGGTGCCGAAAGAGTTTCCGGTTCTTGTGCATTGTTGAAGGTCGGAGATAATTCCGTTATTATAGACTGCGGCAGTTTTTATGATGAGGGAAATTTGCCGTCAAACAATTCCGTAATAGATAAGAAATTAATATCTGCGGATGCAATGGTATTAACACATGCGCATAATGACCATTCAGGCAGAATATTACAACTTATAAACGAAGGCTTTAAAGGAAATATTTATTGTACCGATGCTACAAAAAAAATACTTTTTGAAATGTATGACGATGGTTGGAATTATGCGGATGTTAAAAAGAAATATTTTTGGTCTAAAAATAAAAGAGAAAGAATTCAACTGAGAGAAAGTTCGGAAATGGTAACATTACATTGGCATGCTATTTGTAAAGCCGCTGTTAAAAATAAGGAGGAAAGCAAATCCGCAGTTTCTCTTGTACAATTAAAAAACAAATATGGTATAAACTTCAGAGTTTGCAGGAATTGTTTGCAAAAAGATTTGGAAGATCTTCAAGACAGATTTATATCCGTAGAATATAAAAACAATATAGATATAACAGATAAAATAAATTTCAGTTTATATGATGCCGGTCATATTACGGGTTCGGCAAGTGTGTTTTTTTATGTATATGATGATAAAAAGATAAGAACTGTAGCTTTTTCCGGAGATTTGGGGAGCGGATATTCCAAAATAACTCCTGACAAGGATATAATTCCCAAAGCCGATTATGTTTTTGTTGAAACGACTTACGGCGGAGCTAAAAAAAATGTAAGTAATGCCGATTATAAAAAATTCCAAGAAACAATTTCTGCTGCAATAAAAGATAATAGAATAGTTTGGATACCGTCTTTATCTTTGCACAGAACACAAAAAGTTTTATACGAAATTAAGCAAGCACAACTCAACGGACTTATTTTTGATGATGTTCCGATATACAGTTTGTCACCTTCTTCCAACGGCATTACGGAACAATACGAAAGGGAGGTAAAACATCCTTCAAGAGACAGATGGTTCAAAAATGAAGTTTATATGACGGGCTCTTTTTTGCCGGAAAAGTATATAACGAATAAACCGAAAGAATTTCCAAAACCTTCCATAATAATTTCTGCAAGCGGCATGATGGATCAGGGAGTTTCTTTAAGTTTGGTAAATAAGCTTTTACCGTTGGATACGGTTGATGTTTGTTTGGTAAGTTATGTAGGACCGAAAACTCCGGCAGGTAAAATAAAACACGGAGCTAAGAACATTAGAACAAAATACGGAAATGCAAAAGTTGCGGCAAAAGTTCATGTTTTTGATATCTTTTCGGATCATCCGGATATAGATGAACTTATGAGATGGAATTCAAATCAAGATTCGTCCACTAATTTTTATTTGGTTCACGGAGAAAGAAATATATTGGAAAAAGCAAAAGCTTTATATAAACAAAAAGGTTTTGTTAATACAAAAATTGCCGTTTTGGGAGAAAATAAATTGGATTAACAAAGAATAAATTTTGTGTTTTTTTATTTTATATTTTGTATAATCATAAGATATTAAGTTGTAATATTTTATAGTAAGAGAGAAATAAAAATGTTTAATTATCTTTTTAAATTATTTTCAAATGATTTAGGTATAGATTTAGGAACAGCTGTTGTTTTGGTTTATGTAAAAGGTCAAGGTATAGTTTTAACCGAACCGTCTGTTGTAGCTATGGATAAAGAGACCAAAAATGTTTTGTCTATAGGAAAAGAAGCAAAGAAGATGTTAGGTAAAACTCCCGCAAATATTGTTGCGGTAAGACCTTTAAGAGACGGAGTTATTGCGGATTTTGAAGCAACACAAAAAATGATAAGATACTTTATTTATAAAGCAAACAAATCTAGAAGATTATTGCATCCCAGAATCGTTATCGGTGTTCCGTCCGGAATAACTGATGTTGAAAGAAGATCCGTAAGAGAAGCTGCAGAACAAGCAGGTGCAAGAGAAGTTCATATAATAGAAGAACCTATGGCGGCCGCAATCGGTGCGGGAATACCAATACAAGAACCGGAAGGAAATATGATAGTCGATATCGGAGGCGGAACAACCGATGTTGCCGTTATTTCTTTAGGTGGTATGGTTGTATCAAAAGCAATAGATGTTGCCGGTGATAAGATGGATGAAGCAATAGTTCAGTATTTCAGAAGAAAATATAATTTGCTTATCGGAGAAAATACTGCCGAAATAGTTAAAATTCAGATAGGATCTGTTTTTCCTATGCAACAAGAATTAAATATGGAAGTAAAAGGAAGAGATCAGGTTACCGGTCTTCCTAAAACAATAACCGTTACTTCCGAAGAAATAAGATCTGCATTGTCGGAACCTATAAAATCAATAGTTGAAGTTATCAAGCAAACCCTTGAAGAAACTCCCGCGGAACTTTCTGCCGATTTGGTTGATAGAGGAATAGTTCTTGCCGGCGGAGGTGCATTATTAAGAGGATTGCCCGAACTGTTAAAACAGGAAACGGAACTTCCAATAAATATTGCAGACGATCCTTTAACATGTGTCGTTAGAGGAACCGGAGTTTATTTGGAAGAATTGGATAATATAAAACTTGCACAAAAAAGAAATATAGTTTAAATCTTTTCATATCATGACAAATACAAATAAAAAAGAAACCAAAGTTTTTTTTAGTTTATTAATAGTTTCTGTAATTTTAATTGTATTAAGACTTACTCCAACTGTTCAAGCTTTAAAACAACTTGCATATTCGGTCTTGATTCCGGATGTGGAAATATCTTCCAATCTGTTTAGCAAAACAGGAAATTTTTTACTCAATTTATACAACATAATAAAAGTCAATCAAGAAAATGCTGAACTTAAAAATGAAAATTTTGAGTTAACACAACAACTGGCTGATTCTCAAATTATTTTGGAAGAAAATATAAGACTAAAAAACTTGCTAAATATAAAAGAAACTAAAGATATAAAACCCGTTTTTGCAAATGTTATAGTTAGAGAACCTACACAGTGGTATAAGTTTGTCATAATAGATAAGGGCTTAAATAATGAAATAGAAGTTGATACTCCGGTTGTAGCGGTGTTATCGGACGGACAAACTTGTGTTTTTGGCAGAATATCAGAAGTATATCCGTCTACGGCAAAAGTTGCCTTACTTACAAATCCGTTGTTTTCGATACCTGTTCAAATAAAAGATTTAAAAATTGATTGTGTTTGTAACGGCTGTGATTCGCCTGTTTTAAAATTATCCTTTATACCGCAATCAGCAAATTTACAAGTCGATAATCAACTTGTTACAAGTTCATTAAGCAATATTTTTGAAGAAGGTATAAATGTGGGGAGAATCACAGAGATAAAAAAGACAAATTTCGGTGATTATCAAGAAGTTTTGGTTGAACCGTATTTTCAAACTCAATCAATTTATGAAGTTGCCGCATTAGTGAAAAAAATAAAATGATAAATATTATTATTTCAATAATTGTTTATTTCTTTCTTATAATTTTACAATTCGTTATTCCGAAATATATGCCTTTTAATATTTGGATGCTGTATCCGAATTTTATTTTAATGTTTGTTGTTTATACGGCTTTAAATAAAGGAATAATGAAAGGACAATTAACAGGCTTTTTTTATGGTTTAACATGGGATGTTTTATCCACTGATATATTTGGTGTGCGAACATTAAGTTTTACTATAGCCGGATATTTAGCGGGAAGTTTTAATAAAAAATTAAATAAAAATCAGCCGCTTACACAAATTATAGTGATGGCTATAGGTTTAATAATTACCCACTTAATTTTAAATGTTGTATATTTGATATTGCCTGAATCCGAGACAGTTTTTGTTCAAAGTTTTGAATTATCTTACTTAATGATTTTTAATATAATTGTAAATATTGTTTTAGCTCCGTTAATATTTAAGATTTTTTTGTTTATAGATAAAATTTTTATAGAAAATTAGAATTTTCTCACACTTATTCTTTAATAACTTTTATGTAAAGTTCTTCATGTTGTTTTATCATATAGTCTATTGAAAAAGTCTCGTCTATTGTATCTTGGGCGGCTTGCCCCATAGTTAATCTTAAATTTTCATTGTTTGCCAGCAATAAAATTTTTTCTTCCGAAGAATCCGTATCATGAGGCTTTATTAAAAATCCGGTGATATTATTTTTTACGATTTCTCTTTGTCCGTCAACATCATTAACAACCGGTGCAAGTTTGCAACACATTGCTTCTATTGTTGAAATCGGCAAACCTTCCCATAAAGAAGTCATAACAAAAATATCGGTGGAATTTAATATATTTGAAATGTCTCTTCTCCATCCGATAAGAAAAATATTTTTCGAAATATCATAATCTTTTATTAACTTTTCGAAAGCAGGCCTTAATATCCCGTCTCCGACAATCACAAACTTAAAGTTTGTATGTTTTTTAGAAATGTTTCTTGCTATTTTTATAAAGTCATGCAAGTTCTTTTGAGGTTTAAAGGGGCCTATAGTGGTCACTAAAATATCATTGTTATCAATTTTTAATTCTTTTTTTAAACTCGGTATTTGATTGAAGTTTTTAAAATTATTTATATCAACGCCTAATCTTATATAATGATATTGTTCTTTTTTGCCGATATTATTTTCTAAACCTTTTTTTATGTTCTCCGTACTTACAGGTATGAGTTTTGAAGATAATTTTGCACAAAATTTTTCTAAAAAGATAAACAGATTTCTTTTGAAAAAACTTTGAGTATCATTAAAACTGAAACCATGAATTGTATGAATTATATTCTTTATTCCGGCAAGTTTTGCCGCAACTCGTCCGGTAATTCCCGCTTTTGAAGAATGAGTATGAACAACATCGGGTTTTTCTTGCTTTAATATTTTATATATTTTGAAAAGCGCCTTTAAATCTTTTATGGGGTTTATTTGTCTAACCAAATCTTTTACAAATATAACCCGTACTTTTCTTTTTGTTTCTTCGTCAAGTATTCCGCCGCAACCGCATATTAAAACCGTTTCAAATTTCGTTTTGTCAAGTTTTTCGCAAATTGATATGGCAACTTTTTGTGCTCCACCGAGCTCAAGTTTTGTAATAATAACTGCAATTTTTATTTTGTTCATTTTGTTTTATTTAAAATTTCAGCTAAATTTTTTGCATCAATTATATTTTTTTCTATGAAAGAATATTCCCAACTTCCGTATCTTCCTATACAATAAATATTGTTGTCTTTCAGAAATTTAAAAATTTTGTTCAATAATGCAGTTCTTTCTTTATTAAATAAAACATAAGCATATTTCATATCTATCACATTTATACTTATTACTTCGTCCGTGTCATTCATTATGCCTGTTTTTTTAAGCAGGGGAATAATATTTTCGCAATTTTGTTTGTTAGAGAGTTCAATATATAGGCTATAACAATTTTTAGGGGCTAAACTCTTTGATACATTAGAATAAATTCCTACTCTGTAAAAAGGATATTTTTTTTCAGGGACATATATCCAATGAACATCTTTAATTCTTTCCGGTAAATTTTTTTTATATTTTATTCCCAAATTTATGCATCTTGTCGAAGTACATTCCAACTTTTTTATAAGAGAAGAAATTTCTTTCGGTAAGTTTTTTATACTCGACAAAAGTTCTTTTAAAGGTTGGGTTGATATTATATTATCATAAAAATAATATTTATTACCCGCAAGAATTCTTTTGTTTTGTATATCTATTGAATAAACTTTAGTGCTTTTAATAACATTCGATTTTATTTTTTTATAAAATCCGTTTATCATTTCCTGACAACCGTTTTTTTGAGGATAATAGAAAACACTGTTATAACCATAATTTTGTTCATTTTTATTATAAGCGGATTTTATTATTTCCTCTTGAGAAGGTTTTGGTACGAACGGAGCAGTCCACTCTGCAGTTAATTTTTTCAAACTGCAATTCCATAATTTTTTATTGTACGGTTGCATAAAATAATTCGTTATGCCGTCACCGAACATTGCTTTTGCCCAATCTATAAAAGGCATATTATTATATATTTTTATATTCTTTCTTTTCTTTATTCCGTCGATACATTTTTGTTTTTGCCGTTCGTTAAGATAATACAAATTTGCTTGAAAAGGAAACGGTATAATTTTATTGTCGAATAAAATAACGGAGTTTCTGTTAACTTTTAAAAGTTTTTTGCCGATAAGCTTTTCTATTAAACTTTTTATTTTTTTTTCTTTTATATGAATAAAATGTCCGGAATAATCAAATGTAAATCCGTTATCTTTTACGGACTTACATAACCCGCCGACAATGTTTTCTTTTTCAAAAACAATAAACGGTTTTTTTGAAAAATATCCGAAAGATAATCCTGAAATTCCTGCACCTATAACAATATTATTTGTCATAATTAATCTACTTTTACCTTAGATAATTTTATGGAAAAAATAATAAGTAATATTATAACCAACGAAAAAATTAAGTAAGAAATGTTGTCGTTAAGATTAACCAGTGTATAAGAGAATATACCTAATATAAAAGATAGAATATAAACGAACACTAAAATTTGCTTTCTGGAATATCCCATCTTTTCAAGTCTTAAAGGAAAATGATCTTTGCTGCCCAAAAACGGATTTTTACCTTTTAATATTCTAATAATACTCACAAAAGTTGTTTCATATATGGGAACGGCCAAAATAAGCAAAGGAGCAAAAACGGCTATCGGATTTATTTTTGTGTAAGATGTGCCCATCGCAATTGTTGCAAGAATGAAACCTATTGAAAGACTTCCTGTATCACCCATAAATATTTTTTTGCTTTTTGACAAGTTAAAAGGAATAAATCCCAAACAAGCTGCACAAAGTGCAATTGCACAAAAATTAACATAAATCATCTCACTCGGTAATGCTATTATAAAAAAGAAAAAAGCAGAAATTGCAGCAGTTCCGCAAGAGAGCCCATCCATAATATCTATTAAGTTAAAAGCATTAGATAAGCCTATTATCCAAAAAATACTCAGTAATACCGATAAAGTATAGTTTTCAATAAAATTTATTCTAATATCAAACAATACAACAACTATAACACAAGCTATGATTTGTATTAAAAATTTGAATTTAAAGCCAAGTCCGCCTTTTTTTATGTCATCACACAGACCAAGAAGTAATAACAAAAACGAACCGACTATTACCGAACGTAAATTGTTTAAAGTGCCGGTGGGGAAATCCGTTATAAATCTTATTGCTATCAAACTTATAACCCATCCGCTCCATATTGCAATCCCGCCTAAATAGGGGACACTTTCTTTATGCGTTTTTACGGCGCTTGTAGGTCTGTCGTAAATATCGAATTTCTTTGCAATAAATCTAAAACATGGTGTCAAAACTAAAGACACAATGAATGCTATAAGAAAAGTAATTAAATATAAAATTTCATTATTCATTTTTAAAAAAGTTTAATCCATTTTTCATTATTATACTTATTTTTTATCAAAATATTTGCTTCGGTTATATATCTTTTATCCAAATTTGTTTCAATAATGTTTCCTTTTAAAAAGAAAGATATATTATTAAAAAAGTTTTTTGCAAAAATATTTATTTGTTCATTTGACATTTTTAAATGAATGGACCCTTCAACCAACAAAATCTTACCTCTTCTTCTTTGACAAGATCCTATCAATTTTTTTCCTTTAAAAAAGACATCATCTTTATAAAAAGTATTAACACATGAAAAATTATTGGGGCTTAAATTCTCGGATTGTTTAGCGTCACAATTTATTCCTATACTCAATAAAGCTTTTTTCATTTGTTCGTGAATTATTTTGTAAGTTTCTTCCTGATTGTAAATATAGTCCCACTCTTTATCGGAAACTATAAAAGAATAAGATAAATCCGTATTATGTAGTACGGATAACCCGCCTGTCAATCTTCGAACTATATCATAATTGTTTTTGTTTTCAAGCTCTGAATATTTCTGAAAATATCCTATAGTGTAAGCGGGCTTTGTCCAAGTGTAAAATCTTAGTATCGGTTTAAATTCTTTTTCCGTAAAAAAAACTTCGTCTAAAGCTATGTTTGTTTGGCAATCCCTTGCAATATCAATTACAGCATATATATTATTCATTATACGTTCTCTTTCTTATAATTCTTTATTTGAAATTGCTTTAAGAAAAGCATCCACAACTATCGGGCTGAACTGTTTATTTTTGTTTGCAACTATTTCTTTAACGGCGTCTTCTTTAGACAAACCTTTTCTGTAAGGCCTGTCGGAAGTCATTGCATCATAAGCATCGGCAACGGAAATTATTGTGGCAATAAGGGGAATGTCTGTTCCGGATAATCCACACGGGTACCCGGATCCGTCATACCTTTCATGATGATATTTTACGCCCAAAGATATATTTTTAAATTCTTTTATAGGTTCTAAAATATCAGCCCCCAACGTAGGATGTTTTTCGATAAGTTTTGTTTCTTCCGGTAATAAGTGCCCTGCCTTATTTAATATACTTTCCGGAATACCTATTTTGCCGATATCATGCAGCAATGCGGAAAAGCGTAAAGAGTTTTCAAATTCTTCATAATCTTTTGTTAAATCTTGAGGAATATATTTCAATAAAGACATAGAATATTTCATAACCCTTTCTGTATGCCCGTGAGTGTAGGAATTTTTTATATCTATTGCGGTTGCGAGTGTTTCAACCGTATTTAGTAATAACTGCTTGTTTACATCCAATTGTTGTTTTATGTCGTCGAATAGTTTTGCATTTTGAATTGCCATTACTATGTCGGAAGATAATACCATTAAGAAATCCATATCTTCATTGTTAAAAGTAGTGCCGTCTATTTTGTTTCCTATAAAAAAAACTATATTTAATTCTTTTCTGTAAAAACCCGGGACAACAAGTTGAGCTTTATACATTGAAGTTTCTTCCTCGAGTTCATTAAGCAAATTTTGAACTTTGTCATTATCTTTATATTTTTCTTTTAGATTTTTTATATTAGAAACGAGAAGAAAATCTTTGTCTTCTTGTTTTATATCTTTGTTTAGGAAGAACTGAATTATAGAATTGTTTGCGGTTATTTTCGTAAAGCCTACCGGAATTTTTAACCCTTTTTTCCCGCGGGAGACATTTATTATATATTCTTTTTTGATTTTGTCATATATGAACAGGCCTGCATGTTTTATACCGATATTTCTTGTAAGAGTTCTTATTACCAATTTCGACAAAAGAGTAGTGTCGTGAATCAAAATCATTTGTTTCGCTGTTTTTAGCAGGTAACTTTTATAATCTTTTTTTTGTTCCATGTTATATGTAGGTCAAAACTTTCTTTTTAAAGTTTGTAAGATCTATCGGCTTTTGTAAATAATCTATAGCACCATATTCAAGAACTTTTTCTTGATTGTCGGAGCTTATACTTCCGGTTATAATTACGACTTTTGCTTCAGGATTAACATTCTTGATTCTTTTCAAAACTTCGATTCCGCTTATGCCGCCTAAATGAACATCTAAAAAAACGCAATCAAAAAAATCTTTGGAATATTTTTCCAAAGCTTCTTCCCCGGAAACAGCCAATACACTATCTATGTTAAGCCTTTTTAAGAATCTTCCCATAAAAGCGACTATTTCTTCTTCATCATCAACAATCAAAACTTTTTTATTCAAAGTAAACACCTCTTGTTAACTACATAAGTATAACAAATGCTTATAAATTTGGCAACTCAATAATAATATCTGTTCCCGCTTTGTATTTCGATTCAAACCAAATTTTCCCTTTGTGATTTTCTTCAATCATTCGTTTTACGATATACATTCCTATACCCGTTCCGGATTTAGTCGATGACTTTGTTGTAAAAAAAGGAATAAAAATTTTGTCTGTATGTTTATCTTTTATACCTATACCATTATCTGAAATTTTAATTATAGCTTTGTCTTTTTTAGTTGTTAATGTTATATTTATCGTTGGAACATATTGCTTTTGTTCTTCTTGCTCCAATATTTTTTGCTTTTCTTCCGTTGCTTCGAAGGCATTATCAATAAGGTTGTAAATAACTTCAGTCATTTGAGACTTAACACCGAAAATGGTATCTGTTTCTTTGAAATCTTTATCTATAATCAATTTATCAGGCAGATGATGTTTTACTTTTAACATATCATAAGCTAAATCAACAACATCTTTAAACAAAAAAGTTTCAAACATTCTATGCTTTTCATTCATTTTTGCAAAATCTAAAATTCCTCTTATTACTTCATCCGTTTTAACGGTATTGTTTTTTAAAGATTCCGCAAGTTCATCAATATATTTAAAAGAATCTTGAAGATGTTTATTGTTTTTTAAATAAGTTTCGTTGTTTTTTTCAAAATCTTTAATTTCAAATTTTAATTCTCCCGTAATGAGTGCAAATTGATTTAATCTGTTTCTTATTTGATGCGCCACTCCTTCGGCAAGACCTCCGATAGAGGCAAGTTTTTCAGCTGCAAAAATTTTTTCTTGAGCTTGTTTGTATTCATCAAAGAAAAGGCAATTTTCCATTGCAAGTGAAGTTTGTCTTGCAAGCATTTTAAAAACACTGATATCTTCTTTGGTGAAAATGTCGTTATTGTTTTTTTCACCTACTACCATAAAGCCGTTTACGCCGTCATAAAAAGCAGGAATTATAAGTGCCGACCTAAATGGTAAGACAACTGAATTTGCAATAAATTGAGGCATTTCATCAAAAAGAAAAGGATCTTCTTTATGCTTTATAAAATTTATAAACGGATGTTCGTATTCATAAGAAAAAAGTAACTCATTATTTGAGCGTTTAAAAGAACGAATAATTTTTATCTCAAAGTTTTCTTTGTTTTTGTTTTCCAAAAAAATTGCTACGAAAGAAACTTTTACCGTTTTTAAAATAATCATAGATATAAGTTTCATTAATCTGTCTATGTCGTGTTCTTTTGCCATACCGCTTGCTGCATGAATTAAAAGATTTTGATAATGTTTGTTTTGTGCAAAAAGCAAATCTTCCGTTTTTGATATTATTTTTTTATAAATAATAAAACAGCCAATGGTTAGCATAAAAGTTATAAAGTTTGATATGTGTATGTTCGTTGAATAAATTAAAATATAATTTGAAAGAACTAAAACCAAGAACAACATAAATAAAAATATGAGCATTTTTATTGATGCTATTTTAATATTTGTAAATTTATAGCTTGATATTATTATTGTTGTTGTTGTCATAAAAAATATTGCAGTAAGGTAGAAAACAGGTTCAAAACTAAATATGTCATAGAAAAATAAGTTATCGAATATAAAAAGCAGGAAATATATCGCATAAACCAAAATTAAATATATGATTCTTTGTTTTTGAATGGAAGTTATATCATCACGATGTATATATTTATATGCATTATATATCGGATACAAAAAAAGAACTGCAGAAAAAGCAAGAAATAAAAAATGAAATTTTCCTGCAACCGGATATACTCCCCATTGATTGGCTTCGGTGGAAGAAATAATTAAATTCGAACAAACTGTTAAGATAATAAAGGTTAAGACTGTTATTGATATTAAAATATTAATATGTTTTTTTATTTTTATATTCATGAAGTTAAATAAAAAGTGAGCCGCAAAAAAAGGTATAAGAATAATTCCTATAAAACCTAGATGTCCCAACCAATATGCTATTTGTTCTTTTTCCGTTGAATATATTACGGCATAAGATATCAACCATAATAAAAAAGATGAACTTAAAGCACAAAAAAGATATGAATTTGTTGTTGCCTTATTCCTAAAAAAAACAAAAATCGTTAAAAAAATTACTACGATAACGGATAAGCATATGAAAAATTGATATAAACTGTACATGATTTGCAAATTATATGAAAACTCTCAACATTTTTCAATAAATTAGAAATTTTTAATTCATCGGATATTCAAAAAGTTTGTTGTTTTATTGTTGTATGTATAGTTGCCGTTAAAAACTTTCAATCATAAAATCTTCCGTTATTCTTGATAAAACTACAAAAAACTGATAGAATTATAAAATCTAAATCTTCATTGAATTTTAAACAAAAAATATAAAATTGAGAGGTGCAAAATGCAAGCTGTAATTATGGCAGGCGGTTTTGGTACAAGATTAAGGCCCATCACTTGTAGTGTTCCTAAGCCTATGGCTTTAGTAGCGAACAGACCTATGTTGAGTCACATTATCGAATTGTTGAAGCAACACAATTTTAACGATTTAACAATGATGCTTTATTATCAGCCCGAGATTATAAAAAACTACTTTAAAAACGGTAAAGATTTAGGTGTATCAATAAAATATTTAAGACCTGAAGCAGATCTTGGAACAGCAGGAAGCGTGGGCTTTGCGAGAGAAAATATAAAAGATACTTTCTTGGTTATTTCCGGAGATGTATTAACAGATTTTGATATTTCAAAAGCAATAGAATTTCATAAAAAGAAAAAAGCAATAGCAACTATGGTTTTAACAAGAGTAGAAAATCCTTTACAATTCGGTGTTGTTATTACCGATAAAGACGGTAAAGTCGAAAGATTTTTGGAAAAACCTTCGTGGGGAGAAGTTTTTTCCGATACTATAAATACCGGAATATATATATTGGAACCGGAAGTGTTTGACTATATTCCGGAAAACACGGATGTTGATTTCTCCAAAAATTTATTTCCTAAATTATTAAAAGAAGGGAAACCGTTATACGGATATATTGCCGACGGATATTGGAAAGATATCGGTAATCACGACGAGTACAGATTTGCTCATTATGACATATTGGATGAAAAAGTAAAAATTAATGTTTTGGGATCTAAAAAAAAGATTAACGGAAAAACAGTTATACTCGGTAAAAATTCAACGATTGAAGACGGAGTAATTGTTGACGATAATGTAATTATAGGTGACAATACTACAATAAAGAAAGGTGCAAAAATAGGGAAATCCGTTATCGGCTCAAATGTTACTATAGAAGAAAATGCATTGATTTTAGGTTCTGTTATATGGAATGATGTAAACATCGGACCTAAAGCAAGTTTGAAAGAAGTTGTTATAGGAACATCTACAAAAATAGAAAAAGGTGTATCTGTTCAAGTCGGTACTATAATTGCAGATGAATGTCTTATCGGCGAGAAAGCAACAATAAAGGCAAATTTAAGAATATGGCCTCATAAAATTGTTGAAAAAGGAGCAATCCTTTCTTCGAGTTTGGTATGGGGCGCAAAGTGGAATAAAGCGTTGTTCAATGCTTACGGAAGTATTTCAGGATTGGGAAATATAGAAATAACTCCCGAATTTGCAGCTAAGATTGGTTCGGCTTACGGTGCTTATGTCGGTAACGGAGCTTATGTAGTAATTTCAAGAGACGACCATAGAACAACGAGAATGATAAAAAGGGGTATAATTTCAGGTATTTTGTCTGCCGGCGTAAATGTCGGTGATATGTTGAATGCACCAATTCCCGTAGCAAGATACGAAATCGGTAACGACGGAGAAATCGGAGGTATTCATATAAGACAATCTCCTTATGATGCAAAGCTTATAGATATAAAATTTTTCGATAAATTTGGTAGCGATATATCCATAAGTCAAGAAAAATCCATAGAACAATTGTTTTTTAGAGAGGATTTTAAAAGAGCGGATATGGATAACGTAGGTATGATTACCGTTCCGCCGAGAGCAAATGAGTTTTATAAAACCGGATATTTGAATACCATTCAAAAAAAGTCAACCGAAACAAAAAAAGGAATGAAAATAGTTGTAGATTATGCACATTCTACCGCATCACTCGTATTTCCTACGATTTTGGGTGAATTGGGAGTAGATGTTGTTGCATTAAATGCTTATATAGATGCTAAAAAAATAACGAAATCAAAAGAAGAGTTCGATCATTCATTAAATCAGTTGTCAGATATTGTAACAACTCTTAAAGCAGATGTCGGTTTCTTGTTGGATAATGGTGCCGAAAAAGTTTTCCTTGTCGATGAAAGAGGAAAAATTATAGATAATGATACAGCAATGCTTGTTATGGCATATTTGGTTATGTCTACATACAAAAAAGGAACTATTGCCGTTCCGGTTACGGTTTCATCCGTTATAGACGAACTTGCAAAACAGTTTGATTTCAATATTATAAGAACCGGAACAAGTCCCAGAAATATAATGAAAGCTTCAAAAGAAAAAGATGTTATTTTTGTTGCCGATTGTAACGGAGGATTTATATTCCCGGAATTCCAAAACTCGTTTGATGCAATGTATGCTGTAGGAAATTTAATAAAAATGTTATCCCAAACGGAATTTACAATCAGTATGATAAGAAGAGAAATCCCTTCTTTTGAAGTATTCCATAAAGCAATACCTTGTTCTTGGGATAAGAAAGGACAAGTTATGAGAAATGCGATAGAGTATGCAAAAGGCAAAAAAACCGAACTTATAGACGGTGTAAAAATATTTTTGAATAATGGTTGGGTATTATTGCTTCCTGATCCGGATGAAGCTTATTTCCATATTTGGGCTGAGGCAAGAGATAAAACAACTGCCAAAGGTTTTATAGATATTTATACGGATAAAATATCCGAATGGCAAAAGTAGAAGATTAGTTTAATTTTTGCAATGTTTTGGAGAAAAGATGATTAAAGAAAAGATTATAGACGGTTCACATAATGCGCCTCACAGAAGTTTATATCATGCTTTAGGAATAACAAAAGAAGAACAATCTAAACCTTTCATAGGTATTGTAAGTTCTTATAACGAAATTGTTCCGGGACACATGAATATAGATAAAATCGTTGAAGCCGTTAAAATGGGTGTGGCTATGGCAGGCGGGACACCGATAGTATTCCCTGCAATTGCCGTTTGTGACGGTATTGCCATGGGGCATAACGGGATGAAATATTCTCTTATTACAAGAGATATAATTGCAGATTCTACGGAAGCTATGGTACTTGCTCACGGCTTTGATGGACTTGTTATGGTACCTAATTGTGATAAAAATGTTCCGGGTCTTTTAATGGCTGCCGCAAGAGTAAACATTCCTACAATTTTTGTTAGCGGCGGTCCTATGCTTGCAGGTAGAGTTAACGGTAAAAAAGCAAGTTTATCCGCAATGTTTGAAGCTGTAGGTGCATATAAAGCCGGCAAAATTAACAAAGAACAACTTTCCGCTTATGAAGAAAAAACTTGTCCTACATGCGGTTCTTGTTCAGGTATGTACACGGCAAATTCCATGAATTGTTTAACGGAAGTTTTAGGTATGGGATTAAAAGGGAACGGAACAATTCCAGCCGTATATTCGGCAAGAATAGAACTTGCAAAACATGCAGGTATGCAAATAATTGAACTTGTTAAAAAAAATATTTGCCCTCGTGATATTATGACAAAGCAATCAATAAAGAATGCTTTAACTGCAGATATGGCACTCGGTTGTTCAACAAATAGTATGTTACATCTTCCCGCAATTGCCAATGAATGTAAAGTAGAATTTAATTTGGATATGGCAAACGAGATAAGTCAACACACTCCTAATCTTTGTCATTTGGCTCCTGCAGGACACACATATATGGAAGATTTGAATGAGGCGGGCGGAGTATATGCCGTTTTAAAAGAATTAACAAAACTTAACTTAATAGATACATCAGTTATGACATGCACGGGTAAAACATTGGGTGAAAACATTGAACAGTCAATAAATTTAGATAATGAAACTATAAGAACCGTTGATAACCCTTATAGTAAAACAGGTGGAATAGCAGTACTAAAAGGCAATCTTGCACCGGATGGTTGTGTAGTAAAAAGAAGTGCTGTTGCACCGGAAATGTTAAAACATGAAGGTCCTGCAAAAGTTTATGACAGCGAAGAAGAAGCTATTTCTGCAATTTATGCAGGGAAAATAGTTAAAGGTGATGTTGTGGTTATAAGATATGAAGGTCCTGCCGGAGGACCGGGAATGAGAGAAATGTTAAGCCCTACATCCGCAATTGCCGGTATGGGATTGGATAAAGATGTTGCTCTTATTACCGATGGCAGATTTTCCGGAGCTACAAGAGGTGCATCGTTAGGTCATGTTTCTCCTGAAGCTGCATCGGGCGGCCTTATAGCTTATGTTAAAGACGGGGACATTATTTCTATAAATATTCCCGAATATAAAATTGAATTAAAAGTTTCAAATGAAGAAATAGAAAAAAGAAAACAAACAATGCGGATAAAAAAGAAAACCGATATCAGCGGAGTTCTTGCAAGATATTCAGCGCAGGTAAGTTCTGCTGCTGAAGGAGCAATAATAAATAAAATTATAAAATAAAATTTATTTATCAATTTATAATTTATAATTAAAATCGCAAACGATTTTAAAAAGGAGTAAAAAAAATGATTAAATTTGGAACATCTGGTTGGAGAGGAATTATAGCAGACGATTTTACTTTTGATAATGTAAAAATTGTTACACAAGCAATAGCAAATTATCTTATTAACGATGATGCAAAATATAAAAAAGATAAAGCTGTTATAATAGGATATGATACAAGGTTTTTATCCGACAAATATGCGGACATTTCTGCTGAAGTGTTAGCCGGAAATAAAATAAAAGTTTTATTGTGCAAAAGAAATACTCCTACACCGGTTATAGCTTATGACATAGTTAATAATAAACTTGCAGGTGGTATAAACTTTACGGCAAGTCATAATCCTCCGGAATATAACGGTATAAAGTTTTCTCCGTCTTGGGGCGGTCCTGCATTACCGGAAACAACGCAAAAAATTGAAAAATATTGTGCTCAAATAAAAATAGGTGACGTTAAAAGTTTAAGCTTGGCTGAAGGTTTAAAATCAGGTATTATAAAATATTATGATCCAAGACCTGCATATTTGAAGAGAATAAAACAGCTTGTTAATTTCAAATTGTTAAAAAAATCGAATTTAAAAGTCGTAGCGGATATTTTGCACGGAACAGGTGATGATTATTTGGATACATTACTTGAATCTGCAGGAATGAGATTGAAAGTGTTAAACAAAAAAAGAGATCCGTTATTTGATGGCCATTCACCTGAGCCGTGTGAAGCAAATTTAAAAGAATTAAAATCAATAATAAAAAAAGAATCTTACAAAATCGGTCTTTCGGTTGACGGTGATGCGGATAGATTCGGTATTGTGGATTCAGATGGAACATTTATTACACCTAACCAGGTTATTCCGATATTGTTGTATCATTTAAATAAAACAAGAGGTTGGAAAGGTGTTGTTGTTAGAAGTGTTATGACAAGTCACATGATAGATAAACTTGCAGCAAAGCTTGGTATAGAAGTAGCCGAAACTCCTGTAGGTTTTAAATATATAGGAGATATTTTAACACAAAGACCTAAAGATTTTATTATAGGCGGAGAAGAATCCGGCGGACTTACGATAAGAGGTCATGTTCCTGAAAAAGATGGTATAATCGCATGTTTGCTTATGGCGGAAGCTGTTGCCATGAACAAGAAATCTTTAGGTGCAATATTAAAAGATATTGTAAAACTTACGGGACCGGTTGTAACGGCAAGAGAAAATTTCAGATTGCCTAAAGAAGCAATGGAAAAGTTCAGACAATCATTGCAGAAAAAAGCTCCGGAAAAAATTGCAGGAATGAAAATACAAAAAGTTGTTACTTTAGACGGTTATAAGTTTATAATAGATGAAGATACTTGGATAGGATTTAGGTTGTCCGGTACGGAACCTATAGTAAGATTATATGCCGAAAGTACAACAAACGAAAAATTAAAAAAATTGGTATCTGCGGGAGAAAAATTCATAAATGGCAAATAAGGATAGTTTAAAAACTTCCGGAAAAAATGACAAAAAGAAAAAAAGCGTTATAAAGAAATCTTTTATAGCAGGTTTGTTGGTTATATTACCGGTATGGTTAACTATATTAATCATTTGGTATGTTTTCAAATGGATCAGCAGCCTTTCTATGCCGATATTGTCTCCTTTTTTAAATATTTTTACATCGGATTCTCAATGGATAGATATATTAGCAAAGATAGCAAGTTTCTTTTTAACATTAATAATAATTTTCTTTGTGGGATTTTTTACCAATATATGGTTTGGTAAAAAGTTATACAATTTTTTTGAAAATATTTTGACAAAAATTCCTTTGATAGGAAGCATTTATTCTGCTTTAAAAAAATTGTTTTCATTTTTTGCTACAAGTGAAGATACAACAAATAATTTTCAAAAAGTTATTTTTGTGCCTTTTCCTACAAAAGACTCTTATTGTGTAGCTTTTTCTACCGGTGAAAAAATAATTAACGGTCAAAAATATATTTCCAGTTTTATGCCGAGTACACCTAATCCTACAACGGGTTTTTTAATGTTGGTAAAAGCGGAAGATGTTATTGAAAGTGAATATACAATAGAAGAAGCAATACAATTCATAATATCTGCAGGTATAGTTCAACCCAATTTGAAACAGAAAAACGGGCAGAAACAATTAGGAGAAAAAAATGACTCAATATAAAGCACCGAGAGGTACACACGATATATACGGCCAAACGGCACTTGCCTTGGAAGAATTAGATAAAATTTCAAGAAATGTTTTCAGGAAACATAATTTTAAAGAAATAAAAACACCTATGTTTGAAGATGTTTCTTTGTTTACAAGATCCATAGGTGAAGCTACAGATATTGTGGAAAAAGAAATGTATGTCTTTGAAGATAGAAAGGGGAGAAAACTTGCTTTAAGGCCGGAAGGGACGGCATCTTTGGTGAGAGCTTATATTGAACACAGACTTGATATGGAAGAACCTATAGGTAAATTCTTTTATTGCGGTGATATGTTTAGATATGAAAGGCCGCAAGCCGGAAGATACAGAGAATTTTTACAGATGGGAGCCGAATATTTAGGTAACCCTAACCCGAATGCCGATGTTGAGATAATTCTTCTTGCAAAAGAAATTCTTTCCACTTTAAATATAAATGATGTTGTAATACATATAAATTCGTTAGGTTGTGCAAATTGCAGGCCGATATTCAGAAAAAAGTTGGTAGATTATTTTTCTTCTATACAGGATTTATGTGAAGATTGTAAAAGAAGATTGGAAAAAAATCCGTTAAGATTGTTGGATTGTAAAATAGATTCACAAAAGTTCCAAAATGTTCCTACAATGCAAGAATGTTTATGTGATGATTGTAAAAATCATTTTGAACAAGTACAATCGTTATTGAAATCGGTAGATTGCAAGTATATGATAGATGATAAGTTGGTAAGAGGTTTGGATTATTATACAAGAACGGTTTTTGAAGTTCGTTCTTCAGCCGTAGGTTCACAAGATGCAATTTGTGCCGGCGGAAGATACGATAATTTGGTAAAAGAGTTGGGCGGTCAACAAATACCGAGTGTAGGGTTTGCTTTAGGTTCCGAAAGAGTTTTAATGGCAGCACAAAATACAGGCTTTTTTGACAAATTACCTAAAAATGAGCTTGTATTTATCGCACTTGCAGATAACGAACTTTTTAATGAAGCATTCAAATTTGCAAACAATTTAATATTAAATAAAGATAATATCAGACAAAAATTAAATTTGGATAACAATGTTACGGTTGAAGGACCTTTTGTAAATAAAAGTTTAAAATCTCAATTTAAACTTGCCGATAAACTTAATGCTTCAAAAACAATATTGTTCGGTAAAACCGAATTTGATAAAGGCAATATCGTTGTAAAAGATATGAAAACCCAGCAGCAACAGGAAATTTCTTTGGCATAACGGTAATTGAAAGGATGTTCTGTAAAGTTGTTTTATATTTCTGTTGGTTAAAGAGTTAAAACTTCGACGACAATATGCAATGAGAAACTACATTATGCGGTTAATTATAAATTACTTATACAAAAATTTCTCTTGCATTTTTTGTTTTAAAAGTATATAATCATAGAAAATAAATCTTAAGCTAAAAAAAATCCTAAATAACAGTTGAATTAAAAGTACCAAAATAAAAAATCTTTTTATATGCAAATCAAAATAAATAAATCAGAAAACATAAATAAAATTGTAGTATTTTTCTAATCAGGGGGACTTAATGTCTGATAAAGATTTAACCGTATTGTCTAAAAAGACAATGGTAGAGCTTACGAAAATTGCTAAAGAAATGAAACTTGAAACTATTACAGGTTTAAGAAAGCAGGAACTTATTGCAAAAATTCTTGAAGCTCAAATGAAAGAACAGGGACAAGCCTACGATGAAGGTGTTTTGGAAATTAAGCATGATGGTTTCGGCTTTTTAAGATCAACCGACTATAATTATTTGTCCGGTCCGGACGATATTTATATCGCACCTCCGCAAATTAAAAAGTTTGCTTTAAGAAAAGGCGATACCGTCGGCGGATATGTAAGACCTCCTCAAAACCATGAAAAATATTTTGCACTTTTAAAAGTAACTCAAATTAACGGTGAGACAAATTTAGATAATATCAGAGAAAGACCTCTTTTCGATAATTTAACACCATTGTATCCTAATGAAAAACTTGTTTTAGAGACTAAAACGAACGAAATATCTACAAGAATAATAGATATGTTTATTCCTATAGGTAAGGGACAAAGAGTATTGTTAAATGCACCTCCGAGAACGGGAAAAACTGTTTTGTTACAAAAAATAGCAAATGCAATTACAACGAATAATCCGGAAATAGTTTTGATGGTTTTACTGATAGATGAAAGGCCTGAAGAAGTTACCGATATGCAAAGGTCGGTTAAAGGTGAAGTTGTATCTTCCACATTTGATGAACCTGCCGACAGACATATTCAAGTTGCAGAAATGGTACTTGAAAAAGCTAAAAGAATGGTTGAACACGGTAAAGATGTTGTTATTTTACTTGATTCCATTACAAGACTTGCAAGAGCCTATAATGCTGTTATACCTTCAAGCGGAAGGGTCCTTTCCGGTGGTTTGGATTCAAATGCATTACAAAGACCAAAAAGATTTTTCGGCGCTGCAAGGAACATTGAAGAAGGCGGAAGCTTAACAATAATTGCAACCGCATTAATAGATACAGGCAGCAGAATGGATGATGTTATATTTGAAGAGTTTAAAGGAACAGGTAACTGTGAAATTTATTTAGACAGAAAACTTGCAGACAGAAGAATTTATCCTGCAATAGATCTTTTAAGATCCGGAACAAGAAAAGAAGAAATGTTAATAAGTGAAGACGAAAAAAACAAAATGTGGATTATGAGAAGTCTTTTCAGTAATATGAATCCGATAGAAGTTATGGAAGAACTTACAAAAAGGATGAAAGCATCAAAGTCAAATAAAGATTTCTTTAAACAAATGGAACTTGCAGGTAAAGAATAAGAGTTGTAATAACTATATACAAATTAAATAGGAACCAAAGATAATAAAAATCTTTGGTTCCTTTGTTTTTTATACGTATTTATTATATAATAATAAAGATATAATATAATACTACAAAAATGGGGGTATTTATGAATGACGATATAAAAGATATTGCAATGAGAATAAGAGATTTAAGAGATATAGCTAACATTTCACAGGAAAGTTTAGCTAAAGCTTTAAATATTGACGTTGAAACATACGAGCAATATGAATCGGGCCAAACAGATATTCCTATAGGAATAATAAAAAAAATTGCGGAAAAATTTAAAGTTGAGTTCATAACCCTTATTACAGGACAAGAACCTCATTTGAACAGATATAGTGTCGTGAGAAAAGGTAAAGGAGTGGCTGTAGAAAGAAGAAAAGAGTATGATTATCAAGATATTGCTTACGGTTTTACAAATAAAAAAGCTCAAATATTTTTGGTAACCGCAAAAGATAGAACAAACGAAAAAGAACTTAAACCTTACTCACATGACGGGCACGAATTTGATTATGTTTTGGAAGGCACATTGAAAGTATATTTAGACGGGAAATCTGTCGTGTTGGAAGAAGGGGATTGTTTATATTTTGATTCAAATTGTAAGCATTATATGACTGCAGTCGGCGGTAAAACAACAAAATTTATAGCGATAGTATTTTAGAAGATTAGAAGAATAGAGGGAACAACAATGATATTAGATAAATATGCAAGACGAGATTTTAAATCTTATGAAGATTTTTTTGAAAATTTTAAAATAAATGTACCGGAAAATTTTAATTTCGGTTTTGATGTAGTTGATGCAACTGCAGATGAAGAACCTAACAAAAAAGCTTTGGTATGGTGCAACGAGCACGGTGAAAACAGAACCTTTACTTTTTTGGATATGAAAAAAGAAACAAACAAAGCCGTAAACTTTTTTAAGTCTTTAGGTGTTAAAAAAGGTGACTTTGTTATGCTTATATTGAAGAGAAGATTTGAGTACTGGATAAGTTTGGTTGCATTACATAAATTAGGTGCTGTAGCAATTCCCGCAACACATTTATTGAAAGAAAAAGATATTTCTTACAGAGTAAATGCTGCAGATGTTAAGATGATAATTGCGGTAGATTTTTCCGATTTGTTACAAAGAATAGATAATTGCCAAAAAGATTGTCCTACATTGAAATATAAAGTTGTAGTAGCAGGTAAAAGAGACGGTTGGTATAGTTTTACCGATGAAGTAGAAAAACAGTCTGATGTATTTGAAAGACCTACAGGAGCAGAAGCAACACATAACGATGATAAAATGTTGATATATTTTACATCCGGGACAACAAGTTTACCTAAGATGGCATTACACGATTTTACTTACCCGTTAGGTCATATTTTAACGGCAAAATTTTGGCAAAATGTTGAAGAAAACGGATGTCACTTAACACTTGCGGATACCGGTTGGGCAAAAGCCGCTTGGGGTAAAATTTACGGTCAATGGATTTCGGGCTGTGCGGTATTTGTTTACGATTTCGACAAATTTCATCCTACTGATGTTTTGGATATTATATCAAAGCATAATATTACATCGTTCTGTGGCCCTGCAACTGTCTACAGATTTTTAATTAAGGAAGATTTATCCAAATATGATTTTTCAAAATTGAAATATTGTTGTGTAGCAGGTGAAGCTTTAAACCCTGAAGTTTTTAATCAATGGGAAAGACTTACCGGTCACAAAATTATGGAAGGATTCGGACAAAGTGAAGGACCTATTTTGGTAGGAAATTTTGTTTGGATAAAACCAAAACCGGGCTCAATGGGAAAACCGTCACCTACATTTAACATAGATATTGTTGATGATGATGGAAATCCTTGTGAAGATGGTAAAGAAGGTAATCTTATAGTTAGAATGCCGGACGGCAAAAAGCCTACCGGTTTATTCTGCGGATATTACAAAAGTCCGGATAAAACAAAAGAAGTATGGCATGACAATATGTATTTTACCGGGGATGTTGTTTACAAAGATGAAGACGGTTATTTCTGGTTCGTAGGAAGGGCGGATGACGTTATAAAAAGTTCCGGATATAGAATCGGGCCTTTCGAAGTTGAAAGCGCTTTAATGGAACATCCTGCGGTTTTGGAATGTGCAATTACCGCAGTTCCGGACCCTGTTAGAGGACAAGTTGTTAAAGCAACAATAGTTTTAGCGAAAGGTTACCATGCAAGTGATTCGTTAGTTGTTGAATTACAAAACCATGTTAAAAATGTTACGGCACCTTATAAGTACCCGAGAGTTGTTGAATTTGTTGACGAGTTACCTAAAACTATCAGTGGTAAAATAAGAAAAGTTGCCATAAGAGAAGCAGATAAAGTAAAACATTCTGCAAAATAAATTTATAA
>JAFXSD010000003.1 GCA_017525905.1 Elusimicrobiota bacterium
AAAGAAATTTTCGAAATTTAACGGTAATGATAAGAACGAAGTAAGAAAAACGGCTATGTTTTTCCAAAGAAGAGGTTTTTCTTCCGAAGATATAGCAAAAGCATTTAGGAACTTTGAGAACGGCAATTTATAATTTATAATGTATAATTTATAATTAACGGCAACGGCAAAACGACAATTTATAATTTATAATTTACAATTTATAATTTATAATTAACGGCAACGGCGAACGGCGGAAAGGCAGAAACGGCAATTTATAATTTATAATTTACAATTTATAATTTATAATTAACGATGAAACGGTGGAAAGGCAGAAACGAAGAAAACATATAATGTATATTATAAAACACATAATATCAAACAAGCGTATATTATTTAATACATAATATTAACAAAAAAAATACTTAAATATAAGGAGATCAAAAATGGCAACAGCATTGTTAAGTGTTTGTGATAAAACAGGAATAGTAGAATTCGCTAAAGAACTAAAATCTTTAGGTTATGATATTATATCCAGCGGAGGAACCGCAAAGAAATTAAAAGAAAACTCCATAGAATGTACGGAAATATCCGATGTTACCGGCTTTCCTGAAATGCTCGACGGCAGAGTAAAGACTTTGAACCCTAAAATTCACGGCGGAATACTTGCAAGAAGAGATATTCCGAAACATATGGAAGAATTAAAAAAGCTGGGTATAAACACAATAGATATTGTAGCCGTAAACTTATATCCTTTTGAAGAAACCGCAAAAAAGATAGCAAAACCCGCAGATAAAAACATATCTCAAGATATTATCGAGAATATAGATATCGGCGGGGTAACTCTTATAAGAGCTGCCGCAAAAAATTATAAAGATGTTTTAATAGTTTGTTCCCCTGCAGATTATTCCGTAATAATAGAAAATTTAAAGAATAAAACGGTAAATAACGATTTAAGACTAAAACTTGCCGGAACGGCTTTCAGGCATACCGCTTATTATGATTCTTTAATATCAAATTATTTATCTTATGAAGATTTTCCCGCACAGCAGGCAATTCCGTTAAAAAAACTTGCTTCTTTAAGATACGGTGAAAATCCTCATCAAAGAGCAGCTTTATACAGTTTCGGCAACGAAGAAAATTCCTGTGCGGCAATTTCGGCAAAACAACTTCACGGTAAAGAACTTTCTTATAATAATTATTTGGATTTGGAAGCTTCCTGGAGACTTGTTCACGAGTTCGATAATCCCGCTTGTGCAATAATTAAACATAACAATCCCTGCGGATGTGCGGAAGGAACTGATGTTAAAGACGCTTATTTAAAAGCTCTTGCATGTGACCCGGTAAGTGCATTCGGCGGAATAATAGCTTTTAATATGGTTGTAGATAAAGCCGTAGCGGAAGAAATAGCAAAACTTTTTGTTGAATGTGTTATAGCTCCGGACTATTGTCAGGATGCTTTGGATGTTCTTACCGCAAAGAAAAATATAAGAATTTTAAGACAACCCAACCAATATATAAAGAAACCGTCGACAGAATACAGAATGATGGCAGACGGTATGCTTGTTCAAGACAGAGACGAACAACTTTTAAACGAAACAAAAACGATAACCAAAAGAGAACCTACTCAACAGGAAAAAGAATCTTTGGAATTTGCATGGAAAATTTGCAAACATGTAAAATCCAATGCAATTATTCTTGTAAGAGGTAAACAGACTGTTGGTGTAGGTGCGGGACAAATGAGCAGAATAGATTCTTTAAATATTGCAATAAAGAAAATGAAAGAAGCAAAGTTTGAAATAGACGAAAGTAAAAATCCTTTAGTACTTGCATCCGATGCTTTTTTCCCATTCCCGGATGTTGTTGAAGGGGCCGCAAAAGAAAATGTTACGGCAATTATTCAACCCGGAGGTTCAATAAGAGATAATCTTTCTATCGATTTGTGCAACGAGAAAAACATTGCAATGATATTTACATCTATGAGACATTTTAAACATTAATATTTTTGCGAAACAAAAATATTGAGGGATAGAGGTTTTGTTTAAATACTGTTTATCGTTGTTTTTTACCATATTTTTCGTATCGGTATGTTTTTGTTCGATAGAAGAACAAATAAATTTAGCCGCTATAGCCGACTATTCTTTGTTACCGTCGAAAGTTTTTGTTATTAAAAACAAACTTTTTTTGGATTTTGAAGCAAACAATCTTTACCTTACGGTGAAGTTACCGAGGCACAGTAACAGAAGAAACGAAATTAAAAGAGTGGAACTCGATGCCGAAAAAATAGGAAAAAAAGAAAAAGATATAGAGCTTGTTGAAATTTTACCGGATCAGGTTTATCAGCAAATATTAAACGAAATAGCCGTTGAAACAGGTATAAACAGCAACACAACTATTTTGAACTACGAATACGAGACGGGACTGGGAACAAAAAAAGAGGTAAAATCGGAATTTTACTTCTACAATGACAGCAACGACAATGACAAACATACATTAAATAAAGAATTAAAGCAGGAAAAAGAGACGGACAAACAAAAATCCAAAGATATAAGAGAAAGTCTTGTAAGGATATTAAAAAAGCGCTATCCCGATAAAACAAAGTTATTTGTTTGTGCTAGAAACATTAATGATATAGTTTATTTTTATGCGGATACGAAAAAAAATTGTATCGTACCTTTAATTTTGCCGCCGTATCAAGCGGATAACGATAAAAGCGGAAACTTTTTGGTTTCGGGCGGCAAATTTTTATATTCGTTTGTAATTACAAATCATTTAATACCGATAATAAAATCCCCTTTTACATCCGTCTACAGATTATTTTCAACGGCATCTTCGTCTCTTATGACTTTTGCACCGACTATGTCGTCTTATGATTTTTATTTGAATAACGAAAATAAAGACGATATGATGGATATGGACGATTTCAATAAGTTTTTGGATGACGATTTGGGAACAAAGGAATATAAGGCAAACTTAAAAATTCTTATTGACGGTGAAAGTTTTTTTAACGATTTTATAGAATCGGCAAAATCCGCAACACATTCCGTTTTTATTCAAACATATATCTTTAAAACGGATTCTTTTTCCATGGAAATAATATCCATGTTAAAAGAACTTTCGAAAAACATTGATGTAAGAGTGTTAATAGATTATATCGGCAGTCTTACAAACTCAAAATCAAATCAGGATCCGATAATAAAAGATTATAAAGAACCTAAAAATATTGTTAAAACTTTAAAAGAAGATTCAAAGATAAAAGTAAGAATGCATCCGGACACTTGGCTTGTTTCCGATCACAGAAAAATTTTCCTGGTGGACAGAAAAAAAGCATATATAGGCGGAATGAACATTGCAAGCGAATACAGATACACATGGCACGATTTAATGGTTTCTTTGGAAGGGCCTGTTGTTTCCCCCATAGTAAAGATTTTTTACAAATCTTGGTCATTTGCGGGGCTTGGAGGCGATTTTGCCGTTGCTTACAGAAGTTTGTTTACCAAGTCAACAAGAAAAGAAAACAAAGAAACGGAAGATATGATAGATGTGAGACTGTTATATACGGATTCGACAGATTATCAAATATACGATGCTCAAATTGAAGCTATACGACGGGCAAAAAAAAGAATATATATAGAAAACCCTTACTTTACCGAAAAATCTTTGGTGGAAGAACTGATTGCGGCAAAAGAAAGAGGTGTTGATGTAAAAATAATTTTCCCCGGCGTAAACGATTTGGTTATGTACGATAAAACAAACTTAAAAATGGCAAACTATTTTATAGAAAAAGATATTGATGTTTACTTTTATCCGAAAATGACACATGTTAAAGCCGCGGTTTACGACAATTGGGCATGTTTGGGAAGTGCAAATTTTAACAAATTGAGTTTATTTAAAAACAGAGAAATAAATGTTGCTTTTTACGACGAAAAAACTGTTAATAAGTTAATTAAAGATTTATTTATGAAAGATTTTGAAGTTTCGGATAAATTTGAAGAACCGGTGGATATCCCGTTTATTTACTACCTGATGTAGAAAGGATGGAAAAATCCGGAGGATTTTTGTTGTGGAAAAGAAGAGAATAAGTTTAGCGGACTTGGATTTGCTGAAAAAAAGTTTTAAGCAAAGCGGATTGCATACCGTATGCCAAGCTGCAAAATGTCCCAATATAGGTGAATGTTTTAAGCATAAAACAGCAACTTTTATGATATTGGGTGATGTTTGTTCAAGAAACTGTGCTTTTTGTGCAACGACACACGGTAAACCTTTGGAAACAGATAAAGAAGAACCTGTTAAGTTGGCAAACACAATAAAAAATTTAGGATTAAAATATGTCGTTATAACTTCAGTTACAAGAGACGATTTGCCCGACGGCGGTGCCGAACATTTTAAAAATGTTGTTAATGTAATAAGAGAAGAAATAAAAGACATAAAAATAGAATTGCTTGTTCCGGATTTTAAAGGCGATACAAAAAGCATAGATATTGTATTATCTTCAAAGCCGGATGTTTTCGGACATAATATAGAAACAGTCCCATCTTTATATAAATTCAGAAAATGGGCGGATTATAACAGATCGTTGGATGTTTTAAGTTATGCAAAACAAAAAGGTTTTATTATAAAAACGGGAATAATGTTGGGACTGGGTGAGACTGAAGACCAACTTATTGAAGTATTTAAAGATTTAAAGAAAATAAATTGTGATATTTTAACGATAGGCCAATATTTGAAACCGTTAAAAGATAATGCCGAAATGGTAAAAGAATATACCGACGAAGAATTTGAACATTTAAAACAAAAAGCATTGGATATCGGTATAAAAATATGTGTTTCCGGCAAATATGTAAGAAGTTCTTATTTTGCGGAAGAGACCTTTAAAATTGCCGAAAGCAATTTTGAAGTATAGATGTATAGGAACGGCAATTTATAATTTACAATTTATAATTTATAATTAACGGCAACGGCAGAACGGCAATTTATAATTTACAATTTATAATTTATAATTAACGACGGAATGGCAGAAGGATAGAGGATTTTTGAAAAAAATTGATTTGAGCATCGGCGATAATATATTTAAAGATGTTTATGTTGCACAATCTTTCACGGAAAGATTTAAAGGTTTAATGTTCGTACCCGAACAAAAAGCTTTTAACCTGCTTATCAAAAATTGCAATTCAATACACACTTGTTTTATGAGATTCAATATAGACGTTTATTGTTTGGATAAAGATTTTAAAGTAGTAAAAAAGTATATTAATGTAAGGCCTTTCAGATTTATATTACCGGTTAAAAACACTTGTCATATATTGGAAACAAAGAACGAGAGAGGTATGGATGCATAGATGTATGGATGCATGGAAACGGCAACAACAAACAGCAATTTATAATTTACAATTTACAATGTATAATTAACGACTAAACGGCAACAATAAATAAAAAAAATCTCAAACATTTTCTGTTTGAGATTTTTTGTGTATCAAATTTTTGTTAAATTTAACCGTTGATGATATATTTTTCCACCAGGGAGTTTAACTCTTCTTTTGTTAAAGGATTTCTTCTGTCTCCTTTAAAAAGTTCGTCGATATATTCTTTTATTTTTACGACTCCCGGATTGTTTTTGTCTAACTTTTTATCGTTATCTTTAAATTCAGGATGTTGTGTGTTTATCCAATAAGCAATACCTGCAAGACCTGCTCTGTCGGTTATTGCAACTTCCGGAGGTCTGTTCAATATAGCTTTTGTGTCGAACACATTATAAATTTCCTGTTCTTTTAATAATCCGTCCGCATGAATACCTGCTCTCGTGGAATTAAAATGTGCACCAACAAACGGCTGCATATTCGGAATATCATACTTTAATTCATGTTTGAAATATTTTGCTATTTCCGTTATTGCGGACAAATCCATTCCGTTATGATCGCCTCTGAAAGCAACATATTCTATAGCTAATGCTTCTATAGGAGTGTTTCCTGTTCTTTCCCCTATACCGAGCAATGTTCCGTTAATTCCGGAACATCCGTAAAGCCAAGCAAACGTGGAATTTGTTAACGCCCTGTAGAAATCGTTATGTCCGTGCCATTCGAGCCATTCCGAAGGAACTCCCGCATGGTGATTTAATCCGTACATTATACCGTTAACATTTCTCGGCAATGCAACACCGGGATATGCAACTCCGAACCCTAATGTATCACAGGCTCTTATTTTTACAGGCATATTTGCCTGTTTTGAAAGTTTCATTAATTCTTTTGCAAAAGGTATAACAAAACCGTAAAAATCGGCTCTTGTAATATCTTCAAAATGACATCTCGGAACGATACCTTCTTCCAAAGCCGATCTGACGATATCCAAATACATATCAAGAGCTTCTCTTCTTGTTTTCTTTAATTTTAAAAATATGTGATAATCGGAACAGGATGTTAAAATACCCGTTTCTTTTATTCCCATTTCCTTAACTAATTTAAAATCGTTTTTGTTTGCTCTTATCCAGGAAGTAATTTTAGGAAATTCGTATCCTTTTTCCTGACATTTTCTTACGGCTTCTTTATCTTTGTCGGAATACAAGAAAAATTCCGTTTGTCTTATCATACCGTTGGGACCGCCCAAACGGTGCATTAAATCGAACAAATGAGAAATTTGATCTACGGTAAAAGGCGGAAAAGCCTGTTGACCGTCTCTGAATGTTGTATCCGTCATCCAGATGTTTTCCGGAGGATTCATCGGAACAACGGTATTATTAAAAGCGATTTTCGGAATATCGGAATAAGAAAAAGTTTCTCTTAATAAGTTGGGCTCCTTGACATCCTGAAGTTCGAACTTATATTCTTCAGGTTCAAGCATTTTTTTCTCTTTGTTGTATACTAACATTATATTTTACCCCCCTTATTAAAGTGAAAATATATTATATTAAATATTGGGGATTAAAACAATAGAATATGTTAATGATTTTTATTTATGAAACGCAAAATTATTTTACGGTTCTGTCGTATTTGATTTTTAAAATAATTTGTGCAAGAGCCAAACAAAATATTACGGCATTTGCTATAAGCACGGGATAAGTTTTTGTTAAAATACCGTAAATAATCCATAAAAACACGCCTATAGTGAACAAAACAAACATTCCCATAGACACATCTTTTGCGGACTTTGTTTGAACTGTTTTTATTATTTGCGGCAAGAAAGCTATTGTTGTAAGTGTTGCCGATATATATCCTAAAATATCTGTCATTATTTTTTCCATTTCATTTCTCCTGCAGTTGAACCTCTGTAAGTTTTTAACAATATTTTGTTGCTCATTGCCTGTTGCGGACAGTAAGATACACATCTTAAACAAAATATACATTTATCTTTAAATTGCGGTATATCTTTTATCTCGATATTTTCGGTAGGACACAAAGTTGCACATAACCCGCACTTGTTGCACTTGTTTTTATCTGTTTTAAATTTCATTATCCTTTTTGCAAGTTTTGTGTTCCACAATTTAGTGGTAACAAAACTTGAAAAGCAAAATGCAACGGATGAAAAAAAGTTGGTTTTTTTTATGTATCCGTTGGAATTTATTATTCCTTTTGCATACTCCTGCGCTGTTGCCAATGTTTTTTCTATTCTTTCCTTGTTTTTCTTATCTTTTAAAACAAGCAGAAAATTGTTCGGCATTATAAAACCTTTTGCACCGACAATCTTATAATTTTTCTTTTCCAATATTTTTGCAATATGAGCAATCATTCCGCAGGAACTGTCGCCCATCGTAGTGAACAAAAAAGTTTCCGTTCCGTTACCGTCGGGAAGATTTTGTATCCAACTTCTTACAAACGGGTATGTATTCCAAAATGCCGTCGTAAAACCTATTCCTACGGAACGGGATAAATCTATATCTTCAGGTTCAACGGATTCCATCTTCAAAACGGTTGAGTTAAAACCGTTCAAATTAAAAGTTTCGGAAATTTTGTTTGCAACTAAAAGAGTGTTGCCCGTTCCCGAAAAAACATATATATTTATTTCCCTGTTCATTTTTTTCTATACCTCTATATTTCCATACTCTGTCGTTCGTCGTTGCCGTTTCTATACCTCTATCCCTCTATACTTCTATCCCTCAAACAACTCACTTTGTGAGTTGTTTGGCTTTCTCAATTGCTATATTTAAGAATAAAATATCACTCGGTTTTATTCCCGGTATTCTGTTTGCCTGTCCCAATGTTAAAGGCAAAACTTTTTTTAATTTTTCTTTGGTTTCCGCAGATAACGTGGAAATAGAATCATAATCAAAATCTTTAGGTATATGTTTGTTTTCATACTTAGCCAGTTTTTTTGCGGATTGTTCCTGTATATGAATATATCCTTCATATTTTTTTGTTATTTCAAGTTCTTCGTTTACTTTATCCATAGACCAGGGAGAAAGATCTTCGTCGGTAGGTAACGGTGCGCCTGTTTTTTCATATAAATCCACCAATGTTTGTCTGTACAATGTAAATTTCTTATACATTGCATCCGAAATTAAACCGATATTATGACCTAATTCCATAAGTCTTAAATCCGCATTATCGTTTCTTATACTTAATCTGTATTCTGCTCTTGAAGTGAACATTCTGTAAGGTTCATCAACATTTTTAGTTACCAAATCGTCTATCAATATACCAATATAAGATTCCTGTCTGTGCAAAATAAGAGGATCTCTTTGCAATATTTTCAAAGCGGCATTTATACCGGCAACGATCCCCTGACCCGCCGCTTCTTCGTAACCGGTTGTTCCGTTAATTTGTCCCGCAAGATAGAGATTTTCTATATTTTTTGTTTCAAGAGTATGTTTCGTTTGTGTCGGAGGAATATAATCGTATTCTATGGCGTAACCGTATCTTATTATTTTAACATTTTCCAAACCTTCGATGGAATGTAACAACTCCTGTTGCACTTTTTCCCCTAATCCCGTAAATAAACCGTTTATATATATTTCCTGTGTGCTTAAACTTTCCGGCTCCAAAAATAATTGATGTCTTGCTCTTTCCGGAAACCTTACGATTTTATCTTCTATGGACGGGCAATATCTCGGACCGTGTGCATTGGCAAGTCCGTTATACAAAGAAGATTCTTTTATGTTATCCTGAATAATTTTGTGTGTCGTTGCATTTGAATATACCAAAAAGCAGGGAACTTGTTTTTTTGTTTGTTGCCAAACTTTTGTGTTGGTAAAATGCGAAAAAGGTATGGGAGGATTATCTCCCGGTTGCGGAGTCATTTTGGAATAATCCACGGAACTTCCGTTAACTCTGGGAGGAGTACAAGTCGTAAATCTTGAAATTTCAAAACCGCAGTCTTTTTTCAGCGATTCGGATAAATCCGTGGAAGATTTTTCGCTGAATCTTCCCCCGTTAAATACAGTTTTACCGACAAATATTTTACCGTTCAAAAATGTTCCGGTAGTTATAACAACCGCTTTTGCGGATATTTTCTCGTCCAAGTTTGTTTTAACCCCGGTAACTTTACCGTTTTCTATTATAAGTCCGGTAACCGTTGCTTGAAGCAAATCCAAATTCTGTTGGGATATTATTGAATTTTGCATAAATGTGGAATAAAGTTTTTTATCACATTGTGCTCTCGGAGACCAAACGGCAGGTCCTCTTGATTTGTTCAATATTTTAAACTGAATACCGGCCATATCGGTAATCCAGCCCATTTCTCCGCCCAAAGCATCTATTTCTCTGACGATTTGTCCTTTTGCAATACCGCCTATTGCAGGATTGCACGGCATATTTGCTATTAAGTCTATATTTTGTGTAATGAGTAATGTTTTCAGTCCCAATCTTGCGGGAGCAAGTGCCGCCTCGCACCCTGCATTACCGCCGCCCACCACAACAACATCATAATTGTTCATAAAAAAAGCTCCGCTGTACTTTTAATCTTCCGCTATTTTAATTATATTAAACTTTGAAACTCTGTCTATTAAAGAGTTTCCTGCAACTTGTGAACCGATATCCAAGTCGGAAACAATGATTTTATTTATATAATTTACCGTCTTTTCATTTTTTTCGGTAAAACTTGTTACACCCCAAATACATTGTATAACATAAGGAACATTGTTTTCTTCCCCTATATACAACATAATATGACCGGTTAAATAAAGAAATGTCATTCCGGCTACACCGTCTTTTATAATGGATTCATTTTTTATCGTATCATTATCTTTTTTATTTAATTTTATAACCTGACCGCACTTTATTTTTTGAACGGAAGTTTCCGGCAGCAAAATACCGAAACAATTAAATATCTGACTTAAATATCCGGAACAATCCTGTTCGCCGTTTGCTCCGCCCCATCCGTAAGGAGAATGTAAATGATTAAAAGCCAATGTTAAAGCGTTTCGCTGTGTATACGGCAAATAACCTATATTTACTTCTTTGGCATTTACATAAGCCGCTTCTATTACTAAATTTCCGAACTCATCCGAAGTAGGAATATGTACACAAATTGTTGTTTTTCCTTTTTTGCCGACATAAGGAAGTTTTGCGCCCATTCTTGCATATTCCAAAAATTTTGTTTTGTTTTTATCCGTATAAATATCGGCTTTTGAATCCGTAACAACAACCGGTTTTTTCATTTCTATCCATTTATCAAAAGTATGTTTGTCGGCAATTGCCAAATTTTTGGTTTGTATCCAACCTTCTTCCGTGGGTGTTACAACAAAAGACCACATCTTATCTTTAGTTTGGCACAAAACAATTACCGGTGTTCCGATATCTATACTTTCTTCCTGTAATCTGTCCAAATCTTTTGAATTCATGCCCGATATTGCTTTTTCGCTTGTAGGAAGCAACCTGACATCGTTATATCTTGTTGTTATTGCATATTTTACATCCGTTGTATCTTCTTCGGGAATATCTATGTTGTCACTTAAAGTTTTAAAGAAGTCAGAAGTTAAAGTTTCCCCTTTTTCGTTCAAATACTTTTTCTTTTCTATATAAGAACTTGTTTGTTTAAAAGTTTCGGTCAATCTTTTTTTTGTTACCGTCTCGGAATACTCTTTCAAATTTGAAATTCCAACTTTCAAGTTATAAGTATTCTCGTTTAATTTCTCTATTTCCGACATACTCAACAACTCTTTATCGGGATCGGCTATTTTTGATATCCAATAACCTTCCGTTTTAAATTGTTTCGGCAAATTTTCTTCATATATAACTTTATCGGCGGTTTTTCTGTAATTTAAAGAAACCGGATTTTCTATCGTTACATCCGTCGTAGATATTCTTACCGTATTACGGTTTATTCCGTTTTCTTTTGTTGTTTGTGCAAAAGAAAGCGTTAACGGAAGAAACAATATACAAATTGATAACATCAAAAATTTTTTTAACATAAAAACACTCCGTATTTTTTATATTGGAATTCAGAGCTTATAATTTTTTTTTATTATACAATTTATAAATTGTAAATAGAAGATTTATTTTTTTGTATAATATATTTATGAAAAAAATTGTATTTTTATTTTTCTTAATAACAATATTTTCTGTTTGTTTCGCCGCAAAGATAGATACAACCAGAGATATTAACAGAGCTCCCAAAATAAAGAATTATGAAATTATTTTTCCGACGATATTGGCTCTGGATTCCAGAACGGCACTTACAAGAAACGAAATAAATATAGTAGACAAAAAAGAATTCAATAATTTATTAAAATACAAAAAAATATACTCGAGAGAATTAAATACAATTGTCTTGAAAAACACTAAAACCTGGGTGGATAAACTTCAAACAATAGCTTACGAAATAAAAAAACATCCGCGCACTATTGTTATAGTGGAAGGTTTTAGAAATACGGAACTTACGGAAAAAGAAAACATTGCCGTTTCAAAAGAACATGCCTTGTTTATTGCTTCCATTCTGAGAGATGTTTATAAAATTGAAAACACTATGGCTGCAATAGGCAGAGGAACGGAAAAGAACGAAAATTTAATTTATAATTGTGTGATAATATCTTTAATAAAAGATATAGATCCTTCACAAAGTATTTAAGCCTGCCGCCTAAAAGCCGAAAACAACAGGAAATATCAACAAAAAATCCGTAAAAACGAAATATCGTAAATATTAAAAATTGGAAGATTATCTATAAAATTTGTATAATTTACAAGATAATTTATTACTAAAAAAAACATATAAAAATATATTTATATGTCGGAGGATATATTATGGTGGTTACAGCTGTCAGCAACAAAAAAGGTTTGCCCGAAGGATTGTGGACAAAATGTAAGAAATGCGAACAAATAATATTCCAAAAAGATTTTGAAGAAAACTTTATGGTATGCCCGAAGTGCGGCTACTATGTGAGATTAAATTCATTAGAAAGAATAAAATATTTAACGGATAAAGACTCTTTTAAAGAATTAAATGCAGACTTGCTCCCCGTGGATGTTATCAATTTCCCCGGGTATAAAGAAAAGAAAGAATCTTATAAAATTAAAGATGCCATCCGCACGGGTGAAGCAAAAATGGGCGGATATCCGGTTGCAATAGGCGTAATGGATTTTGAATTTATGGGCGGAAGTATGGGATCCGTGGTAGGCGAAAAGATTGTAAGATTAATAGAAAAAGCAATCGAGAAGAAAATGCCCGTAATAATTGTTTCCGCTTCCGGCGGTGCAAGAATGCAGGAAGGTATTATATCTTTAATGCAAATGGCAAAGACATCCGCAGCTCTTGCCAAGTTGGGACAAAAGAGATTACCTTTTATATCCGTATTGACGGATCCGACTACAGGCGGAGTTGCAGCATCTTTTGCAATGTTGGGTGATGTTATAATTGCAGAACCTAACGCTTTGATAGGATTTGCAGGTCCCAGAGTTATAGAACAAACAATAAGACAACAATTACCGAAAGGATTTCAACTTTCCGAATTCCTGTTAAAACACGGTATGGTAGATATGGTGGTTGAAAGGAAAAATTTAAAAGATACCATAATAAAAATAATAAAGTTCTTTGTATTTAAAACAAAATGATTTCGGTTGAAGCAGGAAAAGAATATAAATCAATGTTGTTGGGGTTGGACAGAATAAAAAAGTTTCTGGCAGACCAAAACATAGAATACAACAAACTAAAATATATTCATATTGCCGGAACTAACGGTAAGGGTTCAACAGCAAAAACGATTTCCGATATTTTAATAAGTTCGGGATATAAAACAGGATTATATACATCTCCCCACCTTATAAAAATAAACGAAAGAATACAAATAAATTCTTTACCGATAACAGACAGACAACTTTCTGCTTTAGATAAAAAGTATTCGCATATATCGAAAAAGTACAAACTTACATACTTTGAATATATTACGGCTGTTGCTTTTATATATTTTGTTAAAAATAAAGTTGATATCGTTGTATTGGAAACGGGGCTCGGCGGAAGATTGGATGCCACAAATATCGTTACACCTTTGGTTTCGGTAATTACAAGTATCGGTTTGGACCATACCGAAATTTTGGGCAACACGATACAAAAAATTGCTTTTGAAAAAGCGGGTATCATTAAAAAAAATGTTCCGGTAGTGTGCGGTAATATAAAACCCGTTGCTCTTTCGGTAATAAAAAAAGTTGCCGAACAAAACAAAGCGCAAATTTATATTTTTAATAAACATTTTAAAGCAAAAAACGTAAGTTATAATTGGAAAAACTTTACACAGAAAATAAGTTATTGCGGAATAAACAAAGATTTGGTTTTAAATTTCGGTTTATTGGGAAAAGCTCAAGTATATAATTTGGCGACGGTACTTTCGATTTGTGAAATATTGAAAGATAAACTGCCGAAAATAAATTTTAAAACAATAAAGAAAACTTGTAAAAATGTAAAATTTGCCGCAAGATTTGATTATAGAAAAGTAAAAATAAACAATAAGAGATGTTCTTTTATAATAGACGGAGCACACAATATACAGGCAACGGAAAACTTTTTGTATTTATACAAAAAATCTCCGTTTTATAACAAAAAGACAAAATTGCTTTTTGCCGTTATGCAGGAAAAAGATTTTAAGTCGGTAATAAAGTCTGTTGCAAAAGAATTCGGCAACATAAATTTATTAAAAATTGAAAATTCAAGAGCTGTAAATATAAACATCTTAAAAGAAGAATTTTCAAAATATACGGACGAAAAAAATATCAATTGCTACGACTGCAAAGAAGATTTTTTTAACGATATAAAAAACAATGATGTTTATATATGCACAGGTTCCTTTTATTTGGCGGGAACCATATTAAAATTTACAGAGGAAACAAATGGCTAATTATTATCTCGGTGTAGATATGGGCGGAACATTAATAAAAATAGCAATAGTGGACGATAAAGCTGCCGTTATAGAAGAGGCGGTGGTAAATACCGACATAAATGCAAACCCTAAATCCGTTATAGAAAACATTACCGAAGTATTTAAAAAATTTAAAAATTATAACAAAGTAAAAACTATCGGGATAGGAATAGCCGGTGACATAGATTTCAGGCAGGGAATAGTCAGACTTTCCCCCAATTTGCCTAAATGGAACAAAGTTCAATTAAAGCGTGATATCGAAAAAATAACGGGCAAAACGGTTTATGTAGACAATGATGCCAACACTGCCGCAATCGGCGCTTATTGGCTTGATATTAAAGCTAAAGCAGACAATATGATATGTGTTACCCTGGGTACCGGTGTAGGCGGCGGAATAATAATAAATAAAAAATTGTTCAGAGGTAACAGCGGAACAGCCGGCGAAATAGGGCATATTACGGTGGAACCCAACGGAAGAAAATGTAATTGCGGAAATTACGGTTGTGCGGAAACCTACATAGGTGTAAGACACATAGTAAAAGAAACTATCGATTTACTTAAAACAAATAAATCCAAATATATACTTAAATTGGCAAACAACGATATAGAACAAATAACTCCTAAATTATTATCGCAGGCAGCGGAAAAAGGAGATGTCGTTGCAAAAAAAGTTTGGAACAATGCCGGCGAAAAGTTGGGAATATTACTTTCCGACATTATAGACTTTTTTAATCCGGACTATATTGTATTGTGCGGCGGTATAAGTAATGCCGGAGACTTAATAATAAAGCCCGCAAAAGAACAAATTAAAAAGAGAGCTTTTAAAACAGCGGCAAAAGCTTGTAAAATAGTTGTATCTAAATATACAAGTCATCTCGGTGTTGTAGGTGCCGCAATGCTTGTGAAAAACTGACAAATGTTTCATAAAAAGATAATCTTCTTATTATCCATATTTTTATTGTTTATATTTGCTTCGACATCTTTTTGTGCTTACGAAGTTAATATAAAGGCGGATTCTTTAACATACCAACAGGACGATGAAATCATTACCGCTTCGGGAAATGTTGAACTTGAATGGACCGGCAAAATAGTAAAAGCCGACAACATTGAAATGCAAATAAAAACCCAACAGCTTAACGCCGAAGGCAATGTGGAAGTTTCGGAAGAAAAAAGTCTTCTTATGTCCGACAAAATTCAGTACGATTTGGCAAAAGAACAGGGTTACCTTGAAGATACTTTCGGAACAAGCTCGTCTATATTTTTTAAAGCGGAAAAGATGAGAAAAGTATCGTCCGATACTTATGAAATAGAAAATGTAAAAATTTCCAATTGCGATTTGGATGATCCCCACCACTATGCTTTTGCTAAAAAAGGTCTTTTTATAGTAGATAAAAAAATAACAATATACAAAGCAACTTATTATGTCGGTAAAGTTCCGATATTTTATTTCCCGAAATATACAAGAAATTTGGCCGGTTCCGACAGTAAATTCAGTTACGAAATAGAGCCCGGTTATACCAACGACGGCGGTATATCGGCAAAAGCAAAACTGAAATACAAATTTACCGATAAGTTCAATACGGCCCTTTTGTTGGATTACTTGGGTACCCGCGGAGAAGGTGTAGGAATTGAAACAAACTATTATGATAAAAATAATTTGAAAGCAACATTGTATGCTTACGGTACGCAGGATCACAAACAGGATTCTCAAAGGTGGATGATAAGGCCGTCTTATTGGCAAAAAATAAACGATTTGTGGACGATACAATCTCATGCGGAATTCGTAAGCGATTCGTATTTCAACAACAGATATTCTCTTTCCGATTGGAACAGAGTTTTAAATAAAAGAAGATCTTATGCATCTGTTACAAGACAAAGCAAGAAATCACACTTAAGAGTAGTTTCCGAACTGTACCAAATTTATAATCCGATAACGGATAAAATTCAAAACGGTTCTTATTTGCTTTTGCCGCAGGTTTATTATTCTTTATATCCTGCAAAAACTTTGGGAGCATTAAGCAGTTTTACTTTCAATTTTGAAAACAGAACAAACTACGAAATGACTTTTTCAAGCAACACTTACGATTACAGAAGAATAACGGCAACCGCCGACTATAACATAACAAAAGATTACAGAATAACAAAAAAAATGACTGTTAAACCAACTTTGGGAATAACCGAATCTTTTCGTGACAGCATAAATCCCGAAGATGACGACAAAAACTTTATTACAAGATATTACGGCTCTTTCAATACCAGATACAGACCTACTTATTGGATGGATTGGAACTTGTCTTATAATGCAAAAATCAGGTCGGATATCAACAGATTAAATATAGATTCCGATGCCGCGGACAAAGGTGTGGAACAAAATGCAATACTTTTTAACAATTACATATACACTAATTACAACCTTATAGTAAGAAATACCACCGGTTACGATTTAAGAGATTTGGATAATTTAGGTTATATTGATTGGTATCCGTTAATTACTGAAATTACTTATATTCCGTCGTCGAAAGTTACTTTGTTTTTTAAACAAACACAAGATTTACATCCGTTCAAATTTAATTCGTTCCAAGTGGATTCCATGTTCGGTAAACTTGAAAGATTTTATTTTAAATTTTCCGCTTTTTATTATCAAACAAGACCTGACGAAGTTGATTTGGTTTCAGGAATAGGTTTTTGGTTAAATTCAAAGTGGAGACTCGATTATCTTATAAGAATAACCTGCCAATATACAACAATGGAGTGGTCTAAAAGAGATCAGGAATTAAAGATTTACAGAGACTTACATTGTTTCAATTTGGGAGCAAGTTTCAGACTCAGAGAAGAATATTTTGAATTCTTCTTTAAATTCGACATGAAAACAAATGTTCCCACCTTCAAGAAAAAAGACGGTTCCAAGGAAATTGACGAAGAGTTTTATCCGTGGAGATAAAAACGGCAATTTATAATTTATAATTTACAATTTATAATTAACGGCAACGACAAAACGGCAATTTATAATTTATAATTTACAATTTATTAAGGTCACTGTAAATTTACTTTTTTAAAGTAAATCGGTTGGTATTAATATGACAAATTGCCATGGCAAGAGCATCGGCTGCATCGTCGGGTTTCGGTATTTCTTTTAACCCCAACATCGTTTTTACCATATGCTGCATTTGATATTTATCCGCCAAACCGTAACCGGTTAAGGCCATTTTTATCGTTCTTGGATTATATTCAAATAAAGGAAGGTCTTTTGTTACTACGGCAGATATTAAAGCTCCCCGAGCCTGCCCGATAGTTGCTATGACTTTTGATCCTTTTAAAAAAAAGATATCTTCCATAGCAACTACTTCGGGTTTATATGTATCTACGATTTTTTGTGTTTCCGTAAATATAAACTTTAGTCTGTCCGCTAAAGTGTCTTTAGGATATGTTTTCATGCATCCGTAAGCTAAACATGTAAGCTTATCGGTTTTACCCTTATATACTACTCCCCAGCCCGGCATTGCCAAACCGGGATCTATTCCCAATACTATCATTATGCTCCGTATTTTTCCATATCTTCTTTGGAAATATCAAAGTTGGAATAAACATCTTTAACATCGTCGTGTTCTTCCAATTCGTCCAACAATTTCAACATATGTTCGGCATTGTCGCCTTCAAGTTTAACATATGTTTGAGGTATCATTGTTATTTCGGATTCGGCAACAGGTATATTTTTAGCTTTAATTGCATCCAATACAGCATTAAAATCACCCGTGGTGGTATATATTTCATAACAATCGTCTTCGGCAACAAAATCTTCGGCACCTGCATCCAAAGCAATCGTCATAATTGTATCTTCGTCACCTGCAGATTTATCTATGGAAATAAAACCTTTTTTGGAAAACATCCAACCTACACAACCGGATTCGCCCATACTTCCTGAATGTTTTGAAAATATTTTTCTTATTTCGGAAGCTGTTCTGTTTTTATTGTCGGTAGTTGTTTCAACAATCAAAGCTACACCTGCGGGACCATAACCTTCGTATGTGTTTTCTTCATAAACGGCACCAGGAAGTTCTCCCGTTCCTCTTTGAATAGCTTTTTTAATGTTATCCTGAGGCATATTTGCTTCTCTTGCGTCGTCAACGGCTTTTCTTAATCTTGCATTATTTTCTATTACTCCGCCGCCTTCCTTAGCTGCAACAACAATTTCTCTGATTATTTTTGTAAAAATTTTCCCTCTTTTCGCATCCGTAGCTGCTTTTTTGTGTTTAATACTTGCCCACTTATTATGACCTGACATAATAAACCCCTCTCATATTTTTAATATTGTATTTTAAAAATTTGTTCACCTTTACTGCTAAAAGCTTTTCTCATAGTTTTTTTACCGTTAACATAAGTATCTATGTATAACGGAATTTCCGAATTATTGTTACTGTAAATTTTTGTATCACCGTTTAACTTGTTATTCTTATATTTTTCTATTCTGTTTATGCTGCCGTCCTCATAATATATTTGAGAATCTCCTTCCAATTTTCCCAAAGAATAATTATGCTGGGATTTTAATATACCGCCTGAAAAATATTCTTTACTGAAACCCTCTTTTAAACCGTTATAATATTCCGTTTCTATCTTCGGTGTTCCGGTAACAAAATATTCTTTATATAATCCTTCCAACTGCCCGTCAACATATTGTGCCGAAGATAAAAGTGTACCGGACATTGAATATTTTTTTACAACACCGTTCAAAATACCGTCTTTATAATTGGAATCCGTTTTTTTGTTTCCGTTCTCGTAATATTCTATGGCTTTACCTTCCAATATACCGTTTCTGTAATTTTTAACGGAAGCAACATTTTTGCCGCCGGCATAAAAAGTTTTTATAACTCCTTCCAATTTTCCGGCGTTATAATTCATTTCCGATACAAGATTATTTTTCATATCGTATTCTTTTATTAAGCCGTTCGGAAGTTCGCCTCTGAAAGAAACAACTTGTCCGTTTTCGTTAAGATTTTCGACGGCAACAACTTTATTCTTTAAAATGTATCTGTATTGTGTGGGTTTTCCGTTATACACGGCAAAAACCTTCTTTTCGGTGTATATAATTTCTTCCTTTGCAACCTGATCGCCTTCTTCGGTTGCTTTCATGGACGAAACTTTATCTTTCTTTGCTGTTGAACACGAAAACAAAAACATACTGCAAACAAACAATACGGTTAAGAATGAAAAAATATTTTTCAATATTTTACTCCTTTACTCTTTCTTTTTAGTTTATTATGTTCAAGCACCTTAAGTGCCATTATTGCTTTTTGTAATTCTCTTTCCGCCATTTCCGTATTTACATTGTCTTTTTTCTTTTTCTGCTCATCCGCATATCTTTTTGCTTTTTCTATTAAATTATCGTCGATATCTTCGCTTCTTACCGCAAAATCGGCAACTACACTTACCATATTTTCGGACACTTCCAAAAATCCGCCGGATATGGCGATACTTTTCTTTTCACCGGTTTCGGATTCTATTTCAATATCACCTTGTGCAAGCGTGGTTATTAAAGCGGTGTGTCCCGCGAGTATTGTAATTAAACCGGATGTTGTAGGAAATGTAGCTTGTTTAACATTTCCGCTGAAAGTAGTTCCTTCCGGAGATAAAATATCCAACTTATAAATATTAGCCATTATTTATTAGCCCTTTTTAAAACATCTTCTATAGTTCCAGCCATATAAAAATGCTGTTCCGAAATATCGTCATATTTACCTTCGATAATTTCTTTAAAACCTTTTACCGTATCTTCAATTTTAACATATTTTCCTTCCAAACCGGTAAATGTTTCCGCAACAAACATCGGTTGTGTAAGGAACTTTTGTATTTTTCTTGCTCTTGCAACGGTTAATTTATCTTCATCGGATAATTCATCCATACCCAAGATTGCGATAATATCCTGCAAGTCTTTATATTTCTGTAATATCTTTTTAACATTCATTGCCACTTCGTAATGATCTTTTCCCACCGTGTTAGGATCAAGTAATCTTGAAGATGATGTTAACGGGTTAACCGCGGGGTAAAGGCCTTGTTCCACGATTGCTCTGTCCAATGTGATTGTTGCATCCAAATGAGAGAAAATCGTTACAGGTGCGGGATCCGTGTAGTCGTCGGCAGGAACATATATTGCCTGAACCGATGTAACGGAACCTTTATTTGTTGATGCGATTCTTTCCTGCAATTCACCCATATCCTGTGCCAAGTTAGGTTGATAACCTACGGCTGATGACATTCTGCCGAGCAAAGCGGAAACTTCACTGCCTGCCTGTGCAAATCTGTAAATGTTATCTATAAACAAAAGCACATCTTCGTTCTTTTGATCTCTGAAATATTCAGCCATTGTAAGACCGGTTAAAGCAACTCTCATTCTGCTTCCCGGAGGTTCGTTCATCTGACCGAAAACGAGAACCGTTTTATCCAAAACATTGGATTCTTTCATTTCCATCCACAAATCGGTACCTTCTCTTGTTCTTTCTCCAACTCCGGCAAATACGGAATGTCCGTCGTGTTCCATAGCTATGTTTCTTATAAGCTCTTTAACAACAACGGTTTTACCTACTCCCGCTCCACCGAATATACCGATTTTACCGCCTTTTGTAAACGGCGAAATTAAATCTATAACTTTTATACCTGTTTCGAGAATTTCAGGTGTTGTTTTCTGTTCGGAAAGTTTTGGTGATGGTTTATGTATAGGTGCGAAATCACTGTCTTTTTTACTTATTTCTCCCAATCCGTCTACAGCCTGGCCTAAAACATTAAATATTCTGCCTAAAGTTTTTTCTCCTACGGGAACCGAAATAGGAGCATTTGTTCTTAAAACTTTATCCCCTCTTTTTAAACCGTCGGTAGAACCTAAAGCTATTGTTCTTACTTCGAAATTGTCCATTTGGAACATTGTT
>JAFXSD010000032.1 GCA_017525905.1 Elusimicrobiota bacterium
AAAAAAAAATTATTTAATTAAAAAATATCTAAAAAAAATATATAAAATATAGAAAAAAATAAATGTTAAAAAAAGTTCTTCCAAAAAAACTATTATTATTATTATTTCTTTTATATTTTATTTCAATAACAAAATGTGACGAATACGATGTTGACTACACCGAAATAGATTTAAACAAATATAACAAACCAATATCAGCAAAAGGTTTGCACAATTATTATGAAATAACAAACATTAAAATTTCGAAAAAATATTTAAAAATATCAACAATCGTTTCAGATCAACTATACCCAGCAATAATCGCGTTTCACAAAGCGAAAATTTCACGACAAGAAGATGCGACTTTATTAGAAGACAAACAATATGGTAACATCGCTTTATACATTCCAAAAGAATTAATCGTTGATAAGAAGGCCTATTTAAATATCACTTGCTATGTCTCTTATAATCCTTTTTCTATCGAAATCGAAGAAACTGACTACATCGAAATTGGAAGAGATGAAAGTTATTCGTTTTATACTAATAAAAATAACGTTAAAAATTACTTCAAAATCAGCAGAAATAACACTGATAGTCAATCAGGCGGTGTTGGAGATGAGAAATCTATAATGACTTTTTTTGTTAATGGTAATAATAATATCGATGTGAGTATTGTTTATGTTAAAAATGGAAAAGAATCTTCGTTTTCGGAAAAATTTGTTGATACTCCTCATGGAAAAATCATCACTTTCGATGAAACAAAATATGAATACGATGAAGATAATTATTATTTAGTTACTATTGAAAGTAAGGTCGGCGACTTTTTAATTTTTGGTTCAAGAAGCATTGGCGATAAAATACTCCAATTTGATCGAGTAAATTTAATCATTCCGAACAGCAGAGCTGTCGATGGCTACATCAATCCCAAGTATTTAAAAAGAGAATGTTTTAATATCGAGCCTTTTGAATCGAGTAAAAGCGAAAAAGATTATTTCATAATTAATATCATTTCATATACCCACAACATTAAATATTTTTTCATTGACCAAAATTCTGGAAAAATCGACACTGATTTCGAACAAGGAAATATTTATGATGAAATTGCAATAAAATTGTTTTACAAAGACGAAGCAAAAAGGTATTTTTGCATTTCAAGTATAAACGAAAATGAGGAAGTAAAGTACAATGTTCAAGTCACTGATTTTTTCAGACAAATCAACCGACCCGATATATATAGTCCTCAAATGGGAGGATACATATATACTCGATATGTTCCTGCAGGAAAAATTGTCTATTTCACTCATGCTCGAAGAGAGAAATTCAAAAATTTGAACTTTAACATGAAAACAATTTCGGGAATACCGAAAATGTATTTTGTTTATTGCAACAGTTTTCCCGATTGCAATTATAATAAACAATTGCTTGAAGACGAAAAAAACACCAAAGTCATCGGAAGACCACATGACGTCAATGGAATGTTCACGTATTCTTTGATCAATTTGGAAACCAACTTCAAATACATTGATAATGAACAATATTTAATGGTAGTCGCCTGCAATGGTAATAAAGATTGCGTTTTCGAAACGAGTATTTTTTCCGACAATGACGTACAACTTTTAAAAGATAGCTCAAAATACTATCAATATGCCATGGAAGGTGACGAAGACCAATACAAATTCACAATAACCGATAAATTAAAAAGCAGCATTTATATTAATTTACAAACTTTTTCAGGAGACACTGAATTTATTATGAATGATAAAGATATGCCTAAAAATATAAAAAAAAGAGTTTTTTACGCAAGCAACAAAGAAATTTATGAATTCTATCCGGCAAAAAGTGGAGTCACTTTAGAAGGAGAATATAAATTTTCTATAAAAGGAGTTTTAAATAGCTATTACGTCGTGGACTACACCACATTCCAAAACGATGTTTATTTAGACTCAGGAATCATGACGCTCGAAACAATGCGATACAAAGACAGCGTGAAACACATTTACATAAAGAACAAAAGAGTGAATGAAACTCAAGGATTGGTAACAAATTTCTTTTCATTGAACTGCATAATCACGGTATTGAGAGTAAATAAAAACGATAGAGTAATTGACGTTCCCAGAAACGCTTATTATTTACAGGATGCGATCACCCCGGAAGATGATATTTACTCAGATTTGATTTATCATTACATGGTGACTGTTCAGAAAATAGATTCATTGTATTATGACGACGATGAAAAATGTTTGTTTTATGTGAACGCGCTCGAAATGGACAGCGACATTGAGCACAAAGATTACAAAGATAGACAAATCGTCGTTCCGGAAAACATTCAAATGAATGTTAATTTGAATTCTCGAATTCGGGGAATTAAATATCTTTACCCACATTCAGCTAAAACCGGAAACATTTTATTAGATATCAACCTTTCTGATGAAAATCCTTTAGAAGTTTGGATTTCCTTTGAAAGTAGTTTGACCATTCATAAATACAACATCGGAAGAAGTCGAAACATTGTCATTCCCGAAAACAATTTCCGAACGAACGCCACTGAAGAAAAAGCGCCCTGCCCAAACAACAAAGAGGTTTGTAATGTGATAATAGAAATCACTTCAAAAGACAACGAGAGACTTGCGGAAGGAATCGACATAGAATTATCAATAAAATCAAACGAAACGATTCCGGTCTACGTTCGAAAAGGATTGTTAAGAGAAGACATCGTAACAGGAGATAGAATTCAATACTATTTCACAGATATCAAACAAGGCGAAAAAGGAGACATTTACGTAAACTTCAACCGAGGAAGCGGATTAGTTTGGGCGAAATTGTTGCCAAAAACCGAAGAATCAAGCGAAGAACAATATGCTTGGATGGGAAAATATAAACTTCCTTTGGAAGACGACGAAGAAAATTTATATTATGACTCTTATACGAAAATGTTGAGCTATACCAGTGATCAAACTCAGGTTTGTGAAATCGGTTGCTACTTGGTCATTGGAGTCAAAAATAATTTAAAAGAACTCGTTGGAAGTCAAGAGTTTTTCGTCTATGAAGTCAGTGTCATGATTAGAAATAAAAAAGACGATGTTACGCAAGTTATTAACGTTCCTGCTGATGAATACATCGTCGGTAACATTCCTTTTAATAGTGTCAAAAGTTATTATAATTATTATTCTTTTTACGTTCCTGCAACATCAAAAAAATTGCTGATAGAATTCCAAAGCCAAATGTGCAATGTTTTAGTCAACGAAGGAGAAAAGAAACCAACTGATGAAGAATACGATTACATTTTCTTGTCAAGAGGAAAAAACACGATATTCGAAATAAACATAAGCGACGATCATTTCATCGGTCGTAATTTGCAGTCCCTCAAAGGACTTAATTTCACAATCGCAGTTGGTGCGGAGGACTTCGACTCGATTTACACCTCTTTATACACGATGAAGTTCCGAACCCCAAAAGCGGATTTCCCTGAAATAATCCAAACAAACAGTGACCAAAACACATTGTGTTATTCGAAAAAAGAAGACAATTCAAATCTTTGCTACTTTGTCATCGACATTCGAGTTTGGAACACAATCCAAAACATTTATTTACACGCCTACGGGGAGCACGGAAGCAAAGTCAAGGCGATGGCCGCGAACTTGGTCGAAGGCGAGGTTTTCGACAAGTGGGAAAGCTCAGAGACGATCAGGGAATTGCTTCCCAAACCCGGACAGGGTCAATTCAACGCCGAAGAATATGAACCCGACCATTTGTTGGTTCCTTTCATTGAAACGCATAATGACCAGTATTTACTCATCACTGTTGAAACTGATGTCGACACGATTGTCACGTTTTTAAGCACTTTTTATACCTATGTCAAGGAAATCTTCCCGAATCCCTCAACGAATACTTTGTTTTATTTGGACCGACAAGAAAGAATCAACTTCACCTTCCCCAACAATCAAAATTATTTAGTTCATGTTGTTTCTGTTGACAATAATGGCTACGTCAAAATCGGCGAAGATTATAGCCATTACATTCGAGCGAATCATGACGAATTTGCTTTGGCTTTGAATGATGAACTCGATGTTTCCGTCACAACAACAGAAAAAGAAGGTTTCGGATTTTATGTTTACTACGAAAATCGACCAACGGAAAATTTCGACAAGGTTGAATTCGGGAAAACACAAACGATGTATTATGAAAAAACTGATTTTCCTTTGATTTTTTATAGCGAAATTCCAAAGGACATTATCGAAAATAAAAACGACGTTGATATCATTGTAAATTTCAAGAACTTTTCTTATATCGACGACATCTACGACACCGATGATAACGATTTGTTCCAAATAAGCGCTTTAATCACGGACAAAACAACAATTCTCGAAAAGAAAAGAAATCGAAGAATCAATCCGGGTCTTAAAGGTGATGTAATTTTAGGAAAGTACGATTTATCTGTGAGAGTGGGAAAAGTCCACATCGACTACAAACAAATCGAAGAATATGACGCTCATAACGACGACAAATTTTTATACATCGTCGTTGCAAAAAGAAGCACGAATCTTTACAAAAAAATCATCAATGAAATCAGCATTTATTCTTCCAATAGTGTTACGAAATCAGCTCCAACTCAACAATACATTTTCGGAAGCTTGACCAAAGAAAAACCTTTGAATAAATTCTTGATTAAAAAAGATGAATTCGAAGATAAAATCGTCAATTTAGAATTTTCGACAAACGGTGATGTTACTTTTGCGGTAAATCCTTACAGTAACAAAGACAACGAAAAAGAATTGTATAATAATAATACCGCTTTCGTTTCACAAAAATTCGTTGGGGGAAAAGTCATTGTTGAATTTTCGTGTTCGACTGAAGAAAAATCAACCTCAAATGAAGACGGATTTATTTTATCAATTTTCCCTTCGAATAAAAAACACGAAGTGAAAGAAGTTAAACTTTCAAATTACATCTTCAAATACGTTTCGAGTGTTGATCCTTTGCCCGATTATTCCGTCAAAAACAATAAAATCGAATTCGAATTAGACAAGGAAAATACATTACATTTATTTGTTGCTCCTTTGCTAAAAGGAAATAATTTCATACCAGCGACTTATTTCACGAAAATAATAAAAAAATCCGAAGATAATTTAAAAGAAAACTTAAACACAATAGGTTTCACAGAAACGAAAACGTTCGTCGTTTATAAAGATGGAATTTGGAACGAAGAAAGTAAAAAATATATCGAAAGAAACGGAAATAAATACGTTCATATTTCGATTTATAATTATAAAAAAGATTTGCCTTATATTTTAAGCGTAATTGCAATGAGCAACGAACAAAATAGAGAATATTATTCGTATAGTTTACTTGACAATCCTTTAAATGTTAAATTATCTACTGGAATGAGCGGAGGAACTATTGCTTTAATTGTTATTTTAATTTTCATTGTAATTGGTGTTATTGGACTAATTGCTTTTGTTTATTTCAAAATGAAAAAAGCAAACGCAGAATTGAGACAAAAAGTCGAAAGCATCAGTTTCGCTGGTGAAAATAAAGACGATTTGTTACTAGGAAAATCAAGTGACACTGTTTTCTAATTGAGCTTAATTAAAATAGTAATAATTATTTAAAATTTATAATTTATATAATATGATTTTATATATATATTAGAAAAATTTATTTTAATTAGATTTTAATATTTATTTGATTAATTTTATTTAAAATCATATTTAATATTAATTTAATGTTTAAATAATATTAATATTTTATTATTAATTTAATTTTTTATTAATATTATAATTTTATTATTTAAAAATTTTAATCAAATTTAATTGGGGATTGGGGATTGGGGATTGGG
>JAFXSD010000047.1 GCA_017525905.1 Elusimicrobiota bacterium
AGGGCGACTATTTAGGTCGCATCTATGAATTACTCACAGGCGATACCACCGACAATCTACATCGCCTGCATGAACAGGGTTTTACCGTCCGCGAAATCGAAATTCTTTCAGGAGTATCCAAAAGCCAAGTTGCGCGATTCCTAAGCACTCCGCAGCAAACAGCCGGAACGTCCAAACCTTGTAAAAACGGAATCCCGCAACGAAATCGACGCAATTTATACGTCAAAAGACTTGACGAGATAAATCTTGCGGAAGTCTATAAAAAAGGCGAAGAAGAAATCGTGTGGAGGTAGAGAAAAAATTACTTAATCATTCCTTCCAAAAGAACACCAAAATTTGTACCAACATTATTTTTTAATTTATCCACGGTTAAACAATATTTTTTTGAATTTATTATTGCTTGTTGGACCTTATCTTTGTAAAAGCGATTAAACCGCAAATGCGTTTTACTATAGGTTCCACCTTGTTTTAACTTTAAGCAATTCTCTATATAAGTTCTTTCCTTCGTCTTTGTTGTTTTATCCACATCCACCTTTTTATTTTCTAAAACAAAGGACAAATCATAATTATCTAACGTTTCATGATGCAAAAGCAACCACAATTCAAAACAGGGATTCGAAACGACTAATGTGTATGCGTCATTTTCACTTATTTTGGTAAGGACTTCATCATATTGTTCCTCAGTGAAACTTTTTTTATCTCGATCGACAACAAGTACAAATTTATCGTCTTCAGAAAAGGTTGTGTTTTCCAAGCAAACTAAAGCATCGTTCAGCAAGCGCAATGGGTTAGATGAGGTATTCTTTTCATGTTTTATAGGAATAACTTCAATCAAAGGATCTATTTTTAATTTAGACCTAATGCTCATTACGCCATTTAAATAGTGATATTCCGTTTCTTTTCCTTCACATGCGAAGAATATTTTTATTTTGGGGTTCTCAGAAAAAGATTCTATAGAATAACGTTCTCCATATGGCTGCTCTATCCGCATTTTAGACCTCGTCATCAAAGGAGAAAAAGTCATCAAATATAGGAGAACCACCATAACGGCCTTCTAAATATGGCTTTTCTATTTTTTTGTCAAAGCGTTCTTTAAATCGATCAAATGGGTATATCTCACTACTTCCATCATTACGTTTTTCAACAAAGAATATCTCGTCCTGTCGCAAAATATCTAAATCAAGCAAATGACTTTCGTGCGTAGAAATCAAAAGCTGAATATTTTTCTTTTTAGCAAAATTCAAAAATTTTTTCACAAAATATACTGTTAACTGAGGATGCAAGCATCTATCAATCTCATCTATAACAAATAATGTATTTTTTTCCTTGCATAAAACAACAGATAACAAATCTAACAAGCGCTGAGTACCATCAGATTCATCACCAAGAGAAAATAAAACATCTTTAACGTCATTATGCTCAAAAAGGACTTCTTGAAACTCCAATCCTTTAGATTTAGAAGTCGCAAAAAACAAATTTCCATTAATTTTTAATGTTGATTTTGCATGTTTTTTTCTACAATGGGGGCAAGCGGAAAACCTTGTTAACTGTTCTTCTATTCTAGAACGATCTTTTTGCGGTAAATCCTTTAATACCTGATCTTTACTAACATTGTTAAATTTAATATCCGATATGCCCGTTGCAAAACATTTCAATGACTGCAATAATTTTGCTGAGTCTTTATTTGTCAAACAATCATACCCTGTAACAGGTGTTTCGGGAGACGAAACATTAATATTAAAAAGCCAATGATAAATATCATTCAAAATTTCTAAGCCAGGATTATTTTTTATAAAATCATTCTTTTCCGATACAAGATTTCCCAAAAAAAGTTTATCACGAACAGATTTGTAATCATCAAAATATATCGACAATCTTTCATAAGATTTTTTTTCTATTAAATCTTTATTAAAATCGTATTTAAGCGTTTCCGTATTACGAGAAAAAAGAGGTTTATTTTTTTGAGGTTTTAATTCGATCAACCATTCTTCAATTATAGTTCCTTCGCTGATTAAGATTTCAAATCCATATGCAAAATTTTTCCCATCAACAACAAACTCAAACTCAAAGTACGAATTTTTCTTTTTATTTCCACTATTTAAACGAAAATATGATTCTTTATCACATGTTCTTGTTCCAAAATGCAAAATCATCAAAGCAAATTGCATTGCATCTACAAAATTTGACTTTCCAGAAGCATTTGCTCCATATAACGCGCCAAATTTCAACACTTTAAAATCAGGAGCCTTAAACAAACGTTCTTTATGCTTTTGAATACTTCCTGCAATCATAGACAAAGATTGAACTTTGTCAAAGGAACGAAAATTGCCCACAGTAAATCTCGTTAGCATATAACCTCCATAGACTTCCATCAAAATATAGCTTCATTTTGTGAAAAAATCACATTTTATTTGAGCTTTTTTCACAAAAATAGAAAAAAATTAGGTTAAAAAACTAATTTTTTTACGAATATCACTCTAAACAAAGGCAGTTTTAATGATTCTTGATAACGATCCACTCGGTTTATACAGTACTGACATCAAATGCGAAGGTTCAACAAGGGCGACCCAATACTGTATTGATGACTTTATGAAGCTCCTCTACGGAAGTCGCAAAATTGTGGATATGACAATCCTGACTTGCGAAAAATATCACGCCTTAATGCTATGCTTTGAAAATCGGGACCTCGTTGTCTTTATCAAAAGCGGATTGACTTCGGGTTATCCTGGCGAAGGTCCCAAGGGGACATCACTTATCATTCGCCTTGCCGAAGAAGCCGGAATTATCATTAAGGAAATGAAGGCGACATCTTCGCTATTCAAGAGAATCAATTCCTCTCGTGCCACAGTAAAAGATGTGGAATTCATCAAAAAGAACAGCACGGAAAATTTTGATTACGACCGTCTTTGCCTACCGAATGTCGATAAAGAATATATCAAACGTGCGAAAGATTCCTTCAAGAAAAATAAGGATATCATTTTCGTTAGAAAAGAAGACGAAAAGACGAAGGATGCTGCTGAGATTAATCTAGGGAAAATAAACAAAAAACTAGATATGCTCATAAAAAAATTGGACAAAATTGAAATTAATACCAATAATTCTGGCCTTTCATCAACACTAAAAGAAATCCTGACTATTCTATCGTCTATAAAAACAGTTTTTGGAAGTTAAACTATTGCATCACCCTTATCTTGCAGCATTTTCACCACATTATCCCGAAGCACCATCATCATCTTATTCATCCTTTCATAATCCACGTTAAAAAATTCAAACGCATCCTTGATGATTTCGCACTTCTTTTTCAAGTCAGCATAGGCTTTTTGACAAGTTTCCGGAGTCGCAAGGTCATAGTCCCTTGCAACATAATGGACCAGGGTATTTCGCACATCAACAAAATTCTTGAACTTCGTTTTTGCGTGACGTAACCGCCCTTTCCACTCAATTTTATAATCGAACTTGAAAGCAAAAAG
>JAFXSD010000048.1 GCA_017525905.1 Elusimicrobiota bacterium
GAGAGATGGCCGAGTGGTTGAAGGCGCAGTCCTGGAAAGACTGTTTATCGGTGACGGTAACAAGGGTTCGAATCCCTTTCTCTCCGTTGGTTTTTTGTTTAAATATAAATTTTGCTTTAATTTTTTGGAATAAAAATTTTAGAAAAAAGTTTTAAAAAAAACAAAGGAGGAAGGAAATGAAGAAGTTAGTAGTAGGAAGTCTTGTTATGTTGTTGATGTTGACTATGGTTGGTTTTTCTTTTGCTATGGTAGAACCAAGAGAACCAAGAGAACCAAGTAGAGGGCAGCTTTTTGCTGTGGCACTTCCAAGAGTTAGTGTTGCCGCATCAAGTCTTTTGGCAAACGATGTTGCCAATGTTATTTTGGACAATTCAGGGAATTACACTTTCTTTAAGAAACAGGGTTCCAGTTCGGGAGATGTAGAAGACAGAACCGGTGTAACGATGTACATAAAAGGTTTCGGTACTATGGAAAAGTTCGAAATGAAAGATTACACAAAGTTCGAAAACACATATTACGGCGGAATTATAGGTTTAGATTGGGACAGACAATATAGTGATAACTTCGATGCAACATACGGACTTTTTGTATCTTATGCCGAAAACGAATTAAAAGAAGAAGATTTTGAAGGCAACAAGATTTCTTCTAAAAACGGTTTTGCAGGTTTAAGAGGAAACTGGTATATAGGAAAATTGTTCTTCGGAGCAGTTTTGGATTATGGTTATTTGTCGAACAAAGTAGAAATTGAAGGCTTTGAATCTGAAGATGATTACGATTACAAGATTCAAAGTATAGGATTTTCTGCAAAGGCAGGTTACAATTTTGAAGTTGCAGAAAAAAGTTTTACAATTCAACCGAACGTAGTTTTTAATTCAAACTATTTGATGGTTGAAGATCTTGGGTTTGATTTCATGGAGGATGGTAAATATGAATCAAACGATGTTTACAATTTTGCAGTTGCTCCGGGATTAAAGATAGCAAAAACATTGGGAAGATGCTGGATAGTTACGGCAGAAGGTAAATATGTATTTGTTTCCGATAACGGAGATATTAGATATAAAAGAGTTGATTACGAAATGGATGCTCCCGACACATATTATAAAGAATATGCAAGTTGCGGAATAGGAATAGAAAAGATATGGGGATACACAGTATTACATATAAAAGGACATAAAACATTCTGCGGCAGAGACGGTTATATGGTAAATGCGGGAATAGAATTTAAGTTCTAATAGAAAGTTATAAGATATAAAAGATTGTAAGGCGGATAAAAAGCCGCCTTACAATTATATGAAAAAGGAAATAACGGAGGAAAAATATAATGAAAAAGATGTTAGGTATGTTAATGATGATGTTGTTAGCAGTATGTGTAACAAGTTGCGGAACAAATTATGCAAGACCGGACAGATGTGTATGTGAAAGTGAACCAGTACCGGTTGTAGCACCGGCACCGGAACCAGAACCTGAACCGGAACCAGAACCTGAACCTGTACAAGCAGCAATACAGGAAGCATCAGATAAAAAAGAATTTACAATAGACTTGGAAAAGATAACGAAACAAAGTTTATTTGACTTTGATTCAGACAAAATAAAAGAAGAAAATTATTCAGGATTGAATATAGTAGCAAACTTCTTGAAAGAAAATCCAAATGTATCAGTAAAAGTAGAAGGACATACTGATAATATCGGATCAAAAGAATATAATCAAAACTTATCAGAAAGAAGAGCAAAAGCAGTAGCA
>JAFXSD010000049.1 GCA_017525905.1 Elusimicrobiota bacterium
TTGGTGGTTTCTTCTTTTCAGTACTAACATTCAATCTTGCTGTATTAGTTAATGGTTTTCCATCTTTATCATAACTTATCTTTCTCTTTTTCTTACTACTATGAATTCTATCATGTTTTCTTGAACCTGGCTTTCTTTCTACTCTTTCTTTCTTTTTCTTTTCTGCACTTATTTCTAATCTTCCAATATTATCTAATCTTTCTCTCTTTTCTTTCTTTTTCTCAGTACTTACATTCAATCTAGCAGTATTTTTTAATGGTTTTCCATCTTTATCATAACTTAATTTTCTTTTTTTACTACTGCATAACCTTTCATGAGTTCTTGAACCTGGTTTTCTTTCTACTTTTTCTTTCTTTTTCTTTTCCACACTTACTTCCAATCTTCCAAGATTTTCTGGTCTATCATCTGATCTTCTTTCTTGTATAGTATATTGTCCTGGTTTACCAACTTGTGTTTTTTTAGTTAGTTTTTGTAAATCATACGTAGTTTGTTGTTTTCTAAATTCTTTTGGTTTCTCTTTTTTATCAGTGAAATCGAATTTTTTGACTAAACTTGGTTTTTGTTGTTGTTTATATTTATCTTCAATTTTAGAAATTCCTTTTAATTTTTGATCAGTATAACTTTGATATTTAGTATATTTAGAATAATCAATTTGTGGCTTGGTTTGACCAGAAGTAGCATAAGTTGTTTGTTTTGAAGTTTTATCATATAATCCTTGCTTAGAATAGTCTTTAGGCTTAGAGGTATGATAAGGACTTGGTTTTATTTGTTGTTGAGTTGTTCTACTAGTATATGATGTTTTGAGTAATTTTTGTTGGGATAGTGATTGCCCTTGGGGTTGTTTTTTTAGGTATGATATTTCATGGGTTTGTTGAGGTGTTTGTTGTAGTTTTGTTCTTGAATATGTTGATATGGCTTGGAGTGTTTGTTGTGGCTTAGTTTTTTTATAGTCTGTCTTATTAAATGTAAATGGTTCTGTTTTTTGTTTTGTTATATCATATTTTTTATCTATTTGTAGTTTCTTTTCAGTCTTTATTTGTTTACTAACGGTTGTATCATAATCTTTTTTAGGTCCTAATTTAGCACTTTCAGTCCTTACAAAGTCAGAAGAACCTTTTCTTTGGAATGTAGGTCTATTATTTTGGTCCATACTTACTTCTAATCTTGAGAAATTATCAATTCTTTCTCTTGGTGGTTTCTTCTTTTCAGTACTAACATTCAATCTTGCTGTATTAGTTAATGGTTTTCCATCTTTATCATAACTTAATTTTCTTTTTTTACTACTATATAATTTTTCATAGGTTCTTGAACCTGGTTCTCTTTCTTCTTTTTCTTTTTTCTTCTTTTCTACACTAATTTCAAGTCTTCCAAGATTTGCTGGTCTGTCAACATCTGATGATCTTTTTACATATAAATTATCTTTCTGATCAGAATAAGTACCTTTTTGTCCGTATTTAAACTCTTGTAAACTTTTTTTACTTGTAGTATAACCAGTACCATAACTACTTTTTAACTCAAATGGTTTAGGAGAAACTTTTTTATCTCCTTGATCAATAGTACCTCTTGTATATTGTTTTTTATCTGATTGTATTTGATATTTACTTTGAATTCCTTGATTTTTAAATATATCATAACTTTTATCTTTAGCGCCTTTTCCACTAGCTGAGATATTTTTGTCAAATTTAGGTTTTTGGTATTGACTTGAAGTATATTCTGTTTCTAAATTTCCTTTTTGGAAATCTTTTGGTGATTTGTCTCCGGTAAAGCTTATTTCAATTCTTTTATTTTTGTCAGCCGTACCATAAGTACCATATGATCCTCTTTGTTCGTTAATATTTGTACTTTCTGTTTGAGTATTGAAAGTTTTGTAAGTATCTGAAGCAGTTTTTAGACTTTTAATTAATTTTTCTGCAGTTCCTTTATTATCAGAATATTGGTATTGTTTTCCAGCTAGATATCCTGTTTTTACTTCATATAGCTTTCCTTGGTTATATAAAGCAGCTTTTTTTAATTCCTTATTTTTTTCATTTTCCTCGAATTGCTTATAATTTTGTGTTCTTAAATCAACAGCACCAGCATTCCTTTTAACTCCATTGGATAAGAGCCATTCTTTATTTTTTTGTTTTTTTACACCTGATTGCATTTGCTTTTTCTTGAAATTTTGGAACCTGCCAAAGTCCCAGGCTATTTCATTGTCATTTACAAATTTTATAAATTCATTTGAGAATTGAGTCGAACTTTGTAATAATGAATCACCTTTTTCAAAATCGTCTCCTTCTAATTCTATACGTCTGTTCCAATCTTTGTTGAATCTGAGGTCAAAATCTACATTTTTATTCCTAAGTACCCCACGCCAATAGCCTTTTTCGTGATTTTTGTATCCTTGGCTAAAACAGTACAAATTATAATCATTTTCAGATGATTCAGTAGAATTTAGTGAAGATTGAGAGTAACGGAAATTCGGGTTTGTTTGCATTGTAAGTAATGATTTTGTCTTATCGGTCATTTTTGGATTTTTTATAATTAAAAATTAATTTATTTATTTATACAAAATCATTCAGGTAGTATAGTTTATCAAAAATTAATTAATCTTATTAATTAAATTTTATTTAAATTAAAATTAATTATATAGATAAATTGGGGATTGGGCCCAATCCCTAATCCCCAATCCCCATATATATTTATTTATATTTATTATATATATTTTATAAAAAAAGAGCCAAAGTATATAATTTTATTTAAAACAATTTAAAA
>JAFXSD010000022.1 GCA_017525905.1 Elusimicrobiota bacterium
AATGATATTAGATAAATATGCAAGACGAGATTTTAAATCTTATGAAGATTTTTTTGAAAATTTTAAAATAAATGTACCGGAAAATTTTAATTTCGGTTTTGATGTAGTTGATGCAACTGCAGATGAAGAACCTAACAAAAAAGCTTTGGTATGGTGCAACGAGCACGGTGAAAACAGAACCTTTACTTTTTTGGATATGAAAAAAGAAACAAACAAAGCCGTAAACTTTTTTAAGTCTTTAGGTGTTAAAAAAGGTGACTTTGTTATGCTTATATTGAAGAGAAGATTTGAGTACTGGATAAGTTTGGTTGCATTACATAAATTAGGTGCTGTAGCAATTCCCGCAACACATTTATTGAAAGAAAAAGATATTTCTTACAGAGTAAATGCTGCAGATGTTAAGATGATAATTGCGGTAGATTTTTCCGATTTGTTACAAAGAATAGATAATTGCCAAAAAGATTGTCCTACATTGAAATATAAAGTTGTAGTAGCAGGTAAAAGAGACGGTTGGTATAGTTTTACCGATGAAGTAGAAAAACAGTCTGATGTATTTGAAAGACCTACAGGAGCAGAAGCAACACATAACGATGATAAAATGTTGATATATTTTACATCCGGGACAACAAGTTTACCTAAGATGGCATTACACGATTTTACTTACCCGTTAGGTCATATTTTAACGGCAAAATTTTGGCAAAATGTTGAAGAAAACGGATGTCACTTAACACTTGCGGATACCGGTTGGGCAAAAGCCGCTTGGGGTAAAATTTACGGTCAATGGATTTCGGGCTGTGCGGTATTTGTTTACGATTTCGACAAATTTCATCCTACTGATGTTTTGGATATTATATCAAAGCATAATATTACATCGTTCTGTGGCCCTGCAACTGTCTACAGATTTTTAATTAAGGAAGATTTATCCAAATATGATTTTTCAAAATTGAAATATTGTTGTGTAGCAGGTGAAGCTTTAAACCCTGAAGTTTTTAATCAATGGGAAAGACTTACCGGTCACAAAATTATGGAAGGATTCGGACAAAGTGAAGGACCTATTTTGGTAGGAAATTTTGTTTGGATAAAACCAAAACCGGGCTCAATGGGAAAACCGTCACCTACATTTAACATAGATATTGTTGATGATGATGGAAATCCTTGTGAAGATGGTAAAGAAGGTAATCTTATAGTTAGAATGCCGGACGGCAAAAAGCCTACCGGTTTATTCTGCGGATATTACAAAAGTCCGGATAAAACAAAAGAAGTATGGCATGATAATATGTATTTTACCGGGGATGTTGTTTACAAAGATGAAGACGGTTATTTCTGGTTCGTAGGAAGGGCGGATGACGTTATAAAAAGTTCCGGATATAGAATCGGGCCTTTCGAAGTTGAAAGCGCTTTAATGGAACATCCTGCGGTTTTGGAATGTGCAATTACCGCAGTTCCGGACCCTGTTAGAGGACAAGTTGTTAAAGCAACAATAGTTTTAGCGAAAGGTTACCATGCAAGTGATTCGTTAGTTGTTGAATTACAAAACCATGTTAAAAATGTTACGGCACCTTATAAGTACCCGAGAGTTGTTGAATTTGTTGACGAGTTACCTAAAACTATCAGTGGTAAAATAAGAAAAGTTGCCATAAGAGAAGCAGATAAAGTAAAACATTCTGCAAAATAAATTTATAATAATTGTTAAGTTTTAAGGAGATATAAAATGTTACCCAAAGGTTTTTATTGCGGCGGTTTGCATTGCGGTATAGCAAAAAATAAAGATAAAAACGATTTTGCATTGTTTTATTCGGATAGCCCTTGCACTGTTGCCGGAATGTTTACGGGAAGTTTGGTTAAGGCTGCACCTGTATTGATTGATATAGACAGAATAAAAAAATATAGATTATTTCAAGCTATAGTTGCAAATTCCGGATGTGCAAATGCTTGTACGGGTAAACAAGGTAAAAGAGATGCTTTAATGGTCTGTAAAGAAGTTGCTAAATTTTTAAAAATTTCAGATACAGATATTTTAGTTGCTTCGACAGGTGTTATAGGAGATTTCTTGCCTGTAGAAAAAATGATAGATGCAGTTCCTAAACTCGTAGAAAATATAAAAAAAAGAGATGAACTTTCGGCGGTAACATCTATTATGACAACAGATACTTATCCTAAATATATTTCAAAAAAAATTAAAGTTTCAAAAGGTGAAATAAAAATTTGGGCATGCACTAAAGGATCGGGAATGATACATCCGAATTTACAAGGTTTGCATGCAACGATGTTATCTTTTATTTTAACGGATGCACAGTTATATCAAAAACAATTACAAAAAGTTACAGAGATTGCGGTTAAACAATCTTATAACTGCATATCTGTAGACGGAGATACATCAACAAATGATACAGTTTTAGTTTTGGCTAACGGTCAAAGTGAAACCGGAAAACTTGATGCAAAAGATTTGGAAATATTTCAAGAAGCATTGAATGAAGTTACTTTAAAGTTGGCAAAAATGATGGCAAGTGACGGTGAAGGTGCAACAAGAATGATAGAAATTTTTGTTAAGAATACTAAAAAACATGAGGATGCCGAAAAAATAGCTTCAACAATTGCAACTTCTCCTTTGGTAAAAACAGCATTATTCGGTTCGGATGCAAACTGGGGAAGAATTCTTGCCGCACTCGGAAGAGCGGGAGTAAAAGTAAATCCGGATAAAGTCGATATCTATATCGGTGATGTTATGACTGCAAAAGACGGTATGGCTGTAAAATTTGATGAAAAAAAAGCTAAAAAAATATTAGAGCAAAAAGAATGTAAAATTACCATAGATGTGAAGTCGGGCGGAAAACAATGGGCAAGATATTATACTTGCGATTTTTCCTACGATTATGTAAAAATTAACGGCTCTTACAGAAGCTAAAAAGATAATTTATATTTTATAATAAAAGAACAAGAAGATTTTTCTTCTTGTTCTTTTTGCTTTCTTGTTTATATTTAAAAATAACGAGAAAAATATTGCTTACAATTGTAAAATTTGTTATTATGAAAAACAATAAAATTTCGCAGAACGATTTAATTATGTGGGAATATAAAAAATAAAAATGAATAACGCAAAAGTATCAATAATAATCCCTGTATACAAGGTAGAAAAATATTTAAGACAATGTTTGGACAGTGTGATAAACCAAACATTTAAAGAAATTGAAATAATCTGTATAAATGATTGTTCTCCGGATAATTCTTTGCAGATAATAAAAGAATATCAACAAAAAGACAAAAGAATTGTTTTGGTAAACTTAAATAAAAATGTAGGTCTTGGCTTTGCAAGAAATGAGGGAATGAAAGTTGCAAAGTGTGAATATATAGTATTTGTTGATTCGGATGATTGGGTTTCGGAAACTTTTGTGGAAAGTCTTTATAAGTTAATAGAGGAAAAAAATGTTGACTTTGTTTCTTTTAACTATATGCATGTGTATGAAAATGATAAAGTTCTTTTTCGTAATAAAGTAAAGTCAAAATTTTATAATACTATAGTTTCAAGTGATAAAGATAAACAACAAATATTGTCAAATCTTCCGACAGTTACTGTATGGAACAGAATCATTAAGAGAGATTTCTTGATAAGAAATAATATATGGTTTAGAGTAAATAAGTTGGAAGATGTGTTGTTTACATGGGAAAGTATTATAAAGAGTAACAATTTTTTATTTTCTGATAAATATTTATATTATTATCATAGAGTAGTTAGGGAAGATTCACTTATGATGATAATAAATAAAAAACCTTACGGATATCGTTTATACTCATATAAAAAACTTAAACAAATGCTTAAAGATATAAATGCTTATGAAATATATAATAAAAATTTTTATTATTATGTTACGTTTGGAATGATGTTATTAATGGAAAAACAAAAAAGGAAAACCGTATTCTTTGATTTCAAAAAGAATTTTTATGATAATAGTTATAAGTTAGAGTACAGTTATTCACAAAACTTTTTTTTAAAATTAAGACTTTTTATATTTAATTTTTGTCTGAAAACAAATATAAATTACTATCCGATATGTAAGATATTAAGTTATATAAGAAATAAAAAAATAAATTTGCAATTAAGATACAAAGAGCATAAATAAATATTTCCATACATAATGTATAAAAATATTTAAAGCAATGTTTGAATAGTGTTTGTAATCAAATATTTGTAGATATTGAAATAATTTAAAACTATAGAAATTAATCTTTATCGTTTAACATTATCATTGAGTTAGACTTATCACCTAACATATATTTTGGTAAATGCCCATCCCATTTTTCTATCCATTTTAAATTAATAACGGTTTGATTAGAAGAGTCTCTAAGTAATTTCTGTTTTTGAGCTTCGGCTTCGGCAAGTAAAATAACTCTCTTCTTTTCTTCTTCTGCTTGCATTCTTTGATACTGTATTTTTTTAACTTTCTGTTCTTCTATTTGTTTTTCTTCTACAACTCTGTTAAATTCCGCTGTAAATTGAATATCTACAATGTTTACATTTTCTATGATTATGTTATATTCTTCAATTTTTTTTCTTAAATTCTCTTCAATTGCAGCCCTTAAATTTTCTCTTTCTACAATAATATTTTCAACAGGCAACTTTGAAATTGCTGTTTTAGAAACTTCTTGAATTGCCGGATAAATAACTTTTACAAAATAATCTTTACCGATTTTTATATGAATATCGTTTACTTTTTCATAAACCGGTCTAAAATTTACTACTATTTTTGCTCTAACCGTTTGTAAATCTTTTGAAGCTGAATCAGCTTCAATCTCTTGTTTTTGTGTTTTTACATCGTAGTTTACTACTTGGTGAATAAAAGGAATTTTGAAATATGTTCCTTGAGCAAAACTTTGTGTTTGCCCGGTAATAATATTTATTCTTACACCTACAAAACCTACTTCAACGACAAAAAAACTTGAAAGTACTATAAAAGCAATTATTATAATTATAGCAATACCGATTATAAACCCTGTATCTTTTTTCATTTACTTACCTCTTGAATTATAAATTGTTTTTTTATTTTTGACGTTAGCTATATGTTGTACATTATAAATTGTTTTTTAGAGGTTGCCACCATTGTTTATTGTTTAAATACCATTGAATTGTTTTTTCTATTGCTTGCTCGAATTTATATTGAGGTTGCCACCCCAACTCCTCTTTTATTTTCGTTGCATCTATTGCATATCTTCTGTCGTGCCCTAATCTGTCTGCGACATACTTTATTAATGAGTTATCTTTACCTAAATATTTTAAAATAGTATCGGTAATATATTTGTTTGTTTTTTCGTTGTTTCCGCCGACATTGTAAATTTCACCATCTTTACCTTTATGTAATACTGTATCGATTGCTGAACAATGATCTTCTACAAAAAGCCAATCTCTGATATTTAAACCGTCACCGTACAAAGGGACTTGTTTATCAGCAAGAGCATTTGTAATAAATAAAGGAATTAATTTTTCAGGAAATTGATAAGGTCCGTAATTATTTGAGCATCTTGTAATGTTAATGTTTAAACCGAAAGTATGATGGTATGCCATAACCAATAAATCTGCACTTGCCTTACTTGCGGAATAAGGACTATTCGGTGAAAGGGGGGTTTTTTCCGTGAAAAAGCCTGTTTTCCCCAGTGAGCCATACACTTCATCCGTAGATATTTGAAAGAATTTTTCCAGCTTATACTTCTTTGCAACTTCCAAAAGATTTTGTGTGCCCAAAACATTTGTTTTTACGAATATGTCCGGATTAGTTATGCTTCTGTCAACATGAGATTCCGCAGCAAAATTTATTATTACATCTGTTTTGTTTTCGGAAACGATTTTGTCTACCAATTTATTATCTGCAATATCACCTTTAACGAACAAATAGTTAGAATTGTCTTTTATGTCGTTTAAACTTTCAATGTTTCCGGCATAAGTTAACAAATCAAGATTAACAATTTTATAATCTTTATATTTGTTTAACATATATCTTACAAAGTTACTTCCTATAAAACCTGCACCACCTGTAACCAAAATGTTTTTCATAGCTTTAATTCCCGTAAACCGCATATCTTTTATAAATTGATCCGCCCATCATTTCCGCCGTTCTTTGAGTCATTACGTTATCTTCCAAAATCCAAGAGAGTTCACATTCTTGATATCCGCCTTTAACGGAATTTATAAGGGCCTCTAAAGACATATAGGCCTCAATGCCTTTATGTCGGTACTCTTTTTTTACACCCATAATCATAAGTCTTAAATCTTTAACTTTTTTTCTGTAATATAAAAATTTAAAAATACCGAAAGGGAACAACTTGCCATTCATTTTTTTAAATACATAATTGTAGTCGGGAACAGCTATAAGCATACCTATTGTTTTATCTCCATCGCATGCAAGCATTATAATATTCGGATCTGCCAAATCTACCAAATCGTTTGCTATAGATTCGAATTCTTCTCTTGTCCAAGGAACAAATCCCCAATTCTTTTCCCAAGCGGAATTATATATATCTATTATATCTTCAAGTTCTTTTTTGAAATATCTTTTATCAAAAGTTTTTAAAGTTATGTTAGGATTTCTTTTTTGAACAATTCTTAATGCTTTGTTAAGTCTTGGCATTCTGTCATCTAATGCTACCGGAATATTATATGCATAAAGTTCCTTGATTTTTTGTAATCCGCATTTTTCTGCCAAATTTAAATAATATTTGTGTGTGTAGGGCATCAATATTTTAGGATAACTGTCGAAGCCTTCACATAAAAAACCGACTTCATCGTTTGTCGATGGGTTCATTGGTCCCATCATTTTATTTAAGTTGTTTTTTGCCAACCATTGTTTTGCCGCATCAAACAACAATTTTGCAACTTCAACATTATCTATACATTCAAAAAAGCCGAAAAAACCTATTTCCGTCTCTTGAAATTTTATATAGTTATAATCGATAATCCCGGCAATTCTTCCTACAATGTTGTTTTTATCGTCATAAGCTAGAAACAATTGCTTTTTTGCATGTTTCCAATAAGGATTTTTGTTCGATAATAATTTCTTGTTTTCCGAATCTAACTGCGGTATCCAATAAGGTGTGTCTTTATAAATTTTATAAGGTAGCTTTATAAAGTCATTAATCTTATCAAAACCTATTTCTTTTACGGAAAACATTTTATTTATTCCACAAATTTTTAAGCCATCTTTTTGTAGCGGCAGCGAATTTATTGTTTGAAAATGAAAAATTCCATCTTTTATTATTTATATTGTTTGAAGATTTTTTCTTCATTCTTGTTCTTGTATTTCCGCCGGGGATAATTCCGAGTTGTTTAGCAACTTTTTCGAATTTATCAAGTATAATTTCGAGATGCTCGTCAGTATGTGTTGCCATGTAACTTGTTCTTATTATTGCTTGTCCTTCAGGAACGGCGGGACTAACTATAGGTGATGCAAAAACACCTTCTTCGAACAACATTGCACACATTTGAAATGCTTTCATGTCTTCACCTACGGTTATAGGTATAATCGGAGATTCTGATGTTCTTGTATCAAAACCGAGTGATTGGAAACCTTCTTTCATTTTGTTTGTGTTTTCCCAAAGCTTGGCTCTTCTTTCCGGCTCATCCTGTAAAATATCAAGAGCAACATCAATTGCACCTACACAAGCGGGAGGTAATGCTGCAGTAAAAATTAAAGATCTTGCCGTATGTTTAATATATGAAATAACTTCACTTCTGCTGGCTATAAAACCGCCTATTGAAGCGAGTGATTTTGAAGCTGTTGCCATTAAAACATCCACTTCCGGTTCCATATTAAAATATTCACCTGTTCCTTTACCGTTTTTACCGAGAACTCCGAGGGAGTGAGCTTCATCTACATAAACTCTTGCACCGTATTTTTTTGCAAGTGCCGAAATTTCGGGAAACTTTGCAATATCTCCTTCCATACTGAAAATTCCGTCTACAACTATTAAAGCGGAAGTCCCTTTAGCTTGAACTTTTATTAATTGCCTTTCCAAATCACCCATATCATTATGTCTAAATCTTAACATTTCTCCACCGAAAGAAAGTCTGCAACCATCTATAATTGAGGCATGATCTAATTTATCGGTAATAACAAACTCGCCTTTACCGACCAAAGAAGAAATTGCTCCTAAATTTGAATGATGACCTGTTGTAAAAAGTATTGCGGATTCTTTGCCTACGAATTTTGCAAATTTTCTTTCAACTTTTTCATGTAAATCATTCGTTCCGTTCACGAATCTTGAACCAGTACAAGATGTCCCGTATTGCTTTGCAGCCAAAACAGAACCTTCAATAACCTTAGGATGATCTGCAAGTCCTAAATAATTATTCGAGCACAAAACAATCTTTTCTTTGCCGTCAATTTTAACAACCGGGCTTTGAACTGTTTCTACTCTTTTAAAGTAAGGATATATACCTACATTTTGTAAATCTCTCGGTGCCGTAAATTTCGTGCATTTTTCAAAAATATCGTTTGACATAAAAACTCTCCACTGTGTAAACTATATTAAAAATACTTGTTACTTAAATACCAATTGTATGTTATTTTTGCTCCGTTTTCAAGTTTTACAAACTCAAAATCGGTATCTTTTATTATATTTGAATTGTCGGCTATCCAATAAGTTTGTAACATTTCAACAATTTTTTCTTTACTTAACACTTGCGGCTTTTTCGTGATTTTTGCAACAAGTTCATAAAAAAAAGCAACCGATTTAAAAATAAAATCGAACAACATAATCGGTATTGTTTTTATGTTGTTTGTATCTGCTATTGTTGCTGCAACGGATTCCCAAGTGTAAATATTGCCGTCACAAAGATAATATGTTTTGTTGTCAGTATTTTCGTTGTTTATTACATTTGATATGACTTTTGCTATATCTTTTACGAAAACAAGCTGAATGAATTTTTTATTATAAGTGTTTAATTTTAAATGATGTTTAACCAAATTAAAGAAAATAAAAATATCTTTGTCTCTCGGTCCGTAAACAGATGCCGGTCTTATTATTGTATAAGGAATAATTCCGTTCAACTTTTTTATTTCTTGTTCGGCAAGCAATTTGCTTTTACCGTAATTCGAAACCGGATTTTCTTTTTCCGTTAGTTGTTTCGGTACTTCCGTAGAGCTTGGTCCCATTGCCGCTTGAGAAGATATATAAATAAATTTCTTAATATTTTTTTTGTTTTTAATTGCTGTTTGAACAAGATTTCTTGTTCCTTCTACATTAGTTTTATAATATTCGTCCCAATTTAATGCTCTTACAACACCGGCACAATGAACAACAATTTCAACTTCGGAAAGCAATTTTGATAATTGTTCTTCATCGTTTAAAGAACAATATTCGAATTGTATAGGGTAATCTTTTATCCACTTTAAATTAGATGATTTTCGAACTGTTGCAATAATTTCATGATTTTTTGAAATAAGTTCTTCTACTATGTGGCTACCTACAAAACCTGTTGCACCGGTAACCAAAATCTTTTTCGGAGAGAAAGATTTTGTGTGTGAAATATTACTTTTCATCATTTCTCCTTATGGATATTTTCAAACATTTTAATATTTTTATCCAATAAATTTATAATGAAAATTACTTTGCATTTTATTTTGTTGTTACAAATTTGTTGTTACAAAAAAAAACTGGCAACGGGTGGAATTGAACCACCGACCAAAGGCTTATGAGTCCTCTGCTCTACCCCTGAGCTACGTTGCCATAAAACAAACAAACTGTTAATTGATATTTGAGTATTGTATTATTTTAAATAATAAAAGTCAATAAAAAGATCTGTGCTTTATTCGTGCTTACTCTTTAACTTGCCTTTTCATTAATATTGCATTTTCACCGTTTTTATAATAATTTTTTCTTATATTATATTGTTCAAAACCGAACTTTAAGTACAAATTTATTGCGGGAATATTGTTTTCACCTACTTCAAGAAAAATTGTTTTTATGTTTTTATTTAAAATATCCTTAACGGTTCGTTCCAAAAGGAAACTTCCTAATTTTTGTTTTTTTAGTTTTTCATCAATTACAATATTTAAAATTTCGGCTTCGTCAATAATAATATGATATATTATGTAACCTGCAACAATATTATCCGAAAGCAAAATTTTAAAAAAAGAATTTTTGTTTTCAAATTCGTTTAAGAACATATTCTTTGTCCAATTGTAACAAGAACTTGTTTTATCAATTTTGCAAATGATATCTATGTTTTCTTTAATAAAATCAACGATATTTAATTTTTTCATAAGAATATAATACAACAATAAATACAATAAAACAATATGAATTTATATTGAAATTTATATGCAAAAAAGATAAAATTTATAGACATATAAATAAATTTTAAAGGGAAAAGTTATGATAAAAGAAATATTTGCGGCAATATTCGGTTCACAAAATGAAAGAGATATTAAAAAGATAAGGCCGGTTGTAGATAAAATAAATGCCTTAGAGCCAGAAATACAAAAATTATCCGATGAAGAATTAAAAGCAAAATCTTTGGAGTTTAAAGAAAGAATTAATAACGGTGAAAAACTGGACAGTATTTTGCCGGAAGCATTTGCATGTGTCAGGGAAGCATCAAAAAGAACAATAGGTCTTAGACATTTTGATGTTCAAATGATAGGCGGATATATTTTACATCAGGGCAAAATTGCGGAAATGAAAACGGGTGAAGGTAAAACCCTTGTTGCAACTTTACCGGTATATTTAAATTCTTTAACGGGAAAAGGCGTTCATGTTGTTACCGTCAACGATTATCTTGCAAAAAGAGACAAAGAATGGATGGAACCTGTTTACAATGCTTTGGGTATGACGGTAGGGAATATTTGCCACGATACATCCGATGAAGACAGAAAAAAGGCTTATGCCTGTGATATTACTTATGTAACAAATAATGAATTGGGATTTGATTATCTTAGAGATAATATGAAGATATCGAAAGATCACAGAGTTTTGAGAGAATTGAATTATGCAATCGTGGATGAAGTCGATTCAATATTAATAGATGAAGCAAGAACACCGTTAATTATTTCAGGTCCCGGTGAAGAATCTACGGATAAATATTATATTGCAAACAGAATAGTTCCTTTGCTTAAAGGAAGGCATATAACGGAAAATGAAGAAATAAAAGCTAAATATGAAGGAATAGATTTATCGAAAGGTTATGATTATCTTGTTGATGAAAAAAATCATACTGTTGTTTTGACGGAACAAGGTGTACAGAAAGCCGAAAGATTTTTAGGTGTAAAAAATATTTATGATGATATGCAAGCCGAATGGGTACATCATATAACTCAAGCAATAAGAGCACATGAACTTTACAAAAGAGATGTTGCTTATGTTGTAAAAGACGGAGAAGTTATTATTGTTGATGAATTCACTGGAAGGCTTATGCCTGGCAGAAGATGGTCCGACGGACTTCATCAGGCAATAGAAGCCAAAGAAAATTTAAAAATAGAACAAGAAAACCAAACACTTGCTACGATAACATTTCAGAACTTTTTTAGAATGTATAACAAAATAGCAGGTATGACCGGTACCGCACTTACGGAAGCAAGCGAATTTTGGGAAATTTATAAACTTGATGTTGTCGAAGTTCCTACAAATAATCCTATGATAAGAAAAGATTATCCGGATGTAATTTACAGAACAGAAAAAGAAAAATACAATGCAATTATTCAGGATATTGAACAATGTTGGAGAAAAGGTCAACCGGTTCTTGTAGGTACAAGATCGATTGAAAAATCGGAATTGATTTCGGATATGTTAAGGAAAAAAGGTATTCCTCACAATGTTTTAAATGCAAAATATCATGAACTTGAAGCTCAAATTATTGCTCAGGCAGGTGCAAAAAGTGCCGTAACCATAGCAACCAATATGGCAGGTAGAGGTACCGATATTGTTCTCGGTGCAGGGGATGAGGAAAATGGTAAATTCGTAAGAGAAGTCGGCGGATTGTATATTATAGGAACGGAAAGGCACGAATCCAGAAGAATCGACAATCAGTTAAGAGGTAGAGCAGGAAGACAGGGAGATCCCGGAGCATCAAGATTTTATTTGTCTATGCAAGATGAATTAATGAGACTTTTCGGTTCCGACAGAATGGCAATGGTTATGCAAAAATTAGGCCTTAAAGAAGGTGATGCGATTGAGCATCCGTGGATATCGAAAGCAGTAGAAAATGCTCAAAGAAAAGTTGAAGGAAGAGATTTTGATATAAGAAAACAATTAATAGATTACGACAATGTTATGAATAAACAAAGAGAAGCCATCTACAGATTAAGAAATGAAATTCTTGAAGGAGAAGATGTTTCGACCACAATACAAGATATGTGGCTTGAATCCGTAGAAGAAAAAATTGAACAATGGGCACCTGAAAAAACTTATCCGGAACAGTGGGAATGGCCGCATTTTCATGCTTGGATGATGAGATCTTTCGGAATAAATTTTGAAGTAGAAAATAAAGATGAATTAAGTTATCTTACAAGAGATGCTTTAAAAACAATACTGCTCGACAAAATACAAGAAGCATATGATAAAAGAAAAGAAACTTTGGGTGAACCGCTATTAAAACATATAGAACGAGTAGTCCTTTTACAAATGATAGATGTTGCCTGGAAAGATAATTTGTATGAACTTGACCAATTGAAAAAAGGTATCGGTTATAGAGCATATGCTCAAAAAGATCCTAAAATAGAATATCAAAAAGAATCTTTTATGCTTTTTGACGGTATGATGAAAAGAATAAGAGAAACAACAATAGAATACGTGTTTAAAGTTCAGGTAAATGTATCTGCAAAACCTATGCCTGCAGGACAGGAAAACAGAAATACAGATCCAACAAAAACAAACGCAGGTAACGCTAATAATAAAAAAGAAAAGAAACAAATTTCCGCAAAAGATATAAAAAAAATAGGAAGAAACGATCCTTGCCCATGCGGCAGCGGTAAAAAATATAAAAAATGTTGCGGAGCAAATAAATAAAATAAATAGTCGGATTACAGGTGAAAAAGTTTAGATTAAAATATTTTTTTCTGGCTATATTATCCGGTTTTCTTGTAGCATTGTCTTTTCCGAAGATAAATGCTTTCTATTTGGTTTGGATAGCTTTTTTGCCGATTATTTATACTTCACTCAGAAATTCCGTTAGAAATTCCTTAGTATACGGCTTTATATTCGGATTTTCTTTTTATGCAATTTCCTTATTTTGGATGTTTCCTTTCTTGAAATACAACACGAATATAATTCAGGCTTTAATGGCCTCTTGTTTGTTATGGATATATCTTTCATTATACTTTTCTTTATGGACGGGATTGTTAAGCTTTTCAAGAAGACATTTTCATCCGATATTTTCATCTTTATATGCAGCAAGTTCATGGGTGATGTTGGAATATATAAGAACTTATTTCCTTACCGGATTCGGTTGGAATTTGTTAGGATATAGTCAATATAGTTTTATTCATGTAATTCAGTTCGCAGACTTGTTTGGAGTTTACGGAATTTCATTTATTATAGTTTTGGTTAATATGTTGCTGTATTATTGGCTAAGAGATGTAAGGGGAAAGTTTTTCCTCGTTTATGTGTTTTGTTTGTTTGGTGCTCTGTTATTTTACGGTCATGTTAAAGTTAAAAATTATTCGAATCCTTACGGAGAAAAATTAATAGCCGGTGTCGTTCAACCCAATATAGACCAGTATAAAAAATGGGATGAAAAATATGAAGACGAAATATTAAATTCGATAAAACAAACGGTCAGTGTTTTTAAAGATAAAAATTTGGATTTAACTGTTTATCCCGAAACTGTTTTGCCCGGATATTTACAATATGAAGGCAATGTTATTGATTTTGTTGACGCAGTATCTTCTTATGCAAAAATGAATTTGCTCGGCGGAGCAAGTTATGATGATTCCGATAAAATTTACAATTCTATCTTTGCCATAACGGTAAACAGAAAAATTTTAAAAAAGCACGATAAAAATCATCTCGTCGTTTTCGGAGAATATATTCCTTTCAAAAAAGTATTATCAAGATATTTCGGAATTTTGAATAATTTGGGCGATTTCTCGAAAGGAAGGTACATGAATGTTTTACAAGTCGACAATATGTTTGTCGGTGCAACTATTTGTTCTGAAAATTTCTTTCCGGATTTATCGAGAAAATATATTTTGAATGGAGCAAGAATTTTAACAAATCATACCAACGATGCATGGTTTTTTGATTCCTTTGCACCTCATCAACATTTTATAATGAATATTTTTAGAGCAATAGAAAACAGAAAAAATGTTATTGTATCGGCAAATACCGGCATATCTGCGGTTATAGATTCCGCCGGTAATATAATCGAAAAAACAAAAGTGAACGAAAATACCGCATTTGTTTCGGAAGTATATCAAAATACAGCGGTAACCGTTTATACCGGAATAGGCGATATTTTTTGTTATGTTTGTATGTTTCTGGTTTTATTTGTTGTAGTTATAGTCTTTATAATATAAAGGATGAGTTTTATGCTTAACGATTTAAAAGAAAGAATAGACGGCTTAAGGAGGTCTCTTTGATGTTGATAACAAAATCAAAGAGATAGAAGTTCTGGATAAAGAAATTTCCGCCGTAGACTTTTGGAACGATCAAAACAATGCAAAAAAGGTAATGTCTAAACTCGACGGCTTAAAAGAGACGGTTAATTCATGGAGAAATTTAAAAGAACAGATAAATAACTTAATTGAAATAGATGAACTTTTACAACAGGAACAAGATGATTCTTTGTCTGACGAACTTGAACAAAACAAACTTAAACTTATAAAAGATGTTGAAGATATTGAAGTAAAGACAAAACTTTCCGGGAAAAACGATAAAAATAATGCCATAGTTTCAATACATGCCGGTGCAGGTGGAACGGAGTCTTGCGATTGGGCACAAATGCTTGTTCGAATGTATTCAAGATGGGCGGAAAACAAAGGTTTCGAATTTAATACAATAGATATTTTAGATGGCGACGAAGCTGGTATTAAAAGTATAACATTTATTATAAACGGTAAATATGCTTATGGCTTACTTCAGTCCGAAATAGGTGTTCACAGATTGGTAAGAATTTCACCTTTTGATGCAAATAAAAGAAGACATACTTCTTTTGCAAGTGTTGATGTTATACCGGAAGTGGATGACGATATAGATATCGTTATAGAAGAAAAAGATTTGAGAATAGACACATATCGTTCAACGGGAGCCGGCGGTCAACATGTTAATACTACGGATTCAGCCGTTAGAATTACACATTTGCCTACAAACATAGTCGTGCAGTCTCAAACGGAAAGATCTCAAATAAAAAACAAAGCTACGGCTATGAAACTTTTAAAAGCAAAGCTTTATGAATTCGAACAGGAAAAACTGAGACAATCCTACGAAAAACATTATGATGAAAAAGGTCTTATCGCTTGGGGTAGTCAAATAAGGTCTTATGTTTTTATGCCTTATCAGCTTGTTAAAGATCACAGAACAGATTATGAAACTTCACAGGTTGATAAAGTTATGGACGGAGATATAGATTCTTTTATTTCGGCGTATCTTAATTGGAAATTGGAAACAAAAAATAATTAAAGCGGAGGAAAAGGTTTTATGAAACAATTTTCTTTGTTTGTTAATGGTAAAGATATAGATACCGGGAAATACGAATATTTTCCTTACTCCGATCAAACGATTCTAGATTTTAAAAAAACTTATCAAGTTATAAATAAATTAAAAAAAGGTGAAATGTCTGAAGATGTCGATAAATATATTTATGCAAAATATTGTGTAGGTGATAATGAACTGAATAAAAAAGCAATAGATGCCGCGTACGAAGCCGCTAAAAAATACAGAAAATTTAATGTCCTTAAAAGGAAAAAGATTCTTTATTCTATAAGTGATAAACTTGTCAAATATAAGAGTGAGGTTTTAAAAATATTGACGATAGAAGGACATACTAAAAAACTTGCGGAATGGGAATATAACGGTTTACAAAAAGTTTTTTGCAAAGAATCGATAGACTTATATAAAGATGAATTGTGGACAGAGTTAGGCTGTGAAAAAAATGAAAGAATATATTTAGCAAGAAAACCCGACGGTGTTGTTGTTATAATACCTCCTAAAAATGCTCCGGCTTGTAATTCCCTTATAGGTGCATATGCATTGTTATCCGGCAATGCAATAATAGTAAAACCTCCTTTAAAAATTCCGGTAGCAACAATATTTGTTTGGAAAAAAATCGTGGGAGAAGCATTAAAAGAAAATGGTGCTCCCGACGGGATAATAAATATAGTGATGGGAAACTCAAAAGTTATGTTGGATGAATGGTTAAAAAATCCTAAGGTAAATGATATTTTCTTTTCCGGTGGAAGTGCTCAGGGATTAGAAATAGGCAGACAAGTTTGTGAATATAACAAGAAACCTATTTTAGAATTATCAGGCAATGATAACCTTTTTGTTTGGGACGATTGCGATTTGGAAAAAGCAACAGATTCTGCAATAGATTGTTTTTTGGGGTCTACACAAATATGTATGATACCAAAAACATTAATCGTTCATGAGAATATTTGTGATAAATTTGTAGATAAAATGCTTAAAAAAGTTAAAAGTATGAAATATGGTTTACCGTCGAGTGCGGAAACTTTTTTGACGCCTGTCGTAAAAATAAATGAATGCATAAAATCTTTTGCAGATGCGAAAGAAAATAACGGTAAAGTTTTGTGCGGAGGAAACAGAGTTGATTACAATGGAAACATTGATAATAACGGAGTTTATTTTCAGCCTACTCTTGTTTTGTTTGAAAGTGATAATCCGAATTTGCTTAAAATAAAATGTGTTTGTGAAGAAAATTTTTTCCCTGTAATTCCTATTATTAAAGTTTTATCAAAAAGTACGGATAAACAACAAAAAGATAAAGAAATATTTACAAAGATGATGGAGATAGCAGATAGTAATGAGTATGGTTTAAGAGCATCTGTATGGGTGAAGTCAGCTTTTTATACAAGACAATTTATGCAGTCTATAGACAGAAGCGGATTGCTTAGAATAAATTCAAAGCATATAGGCGTATCGACATATTTATCGAGTCATGGCGGAATAGGTAAAACAGGTGGACCATACGGAGAAATGAATTATATTTGGTTGAAAACAAGTCATATGCAAGGTATAAGCTTAACAAGGGAGTAGATTGATATATGAATTATCATGCATTGTTTCCTACAATAACATCCGTATTGTTTTTGATTTTTGGACTGTTTATTTTCTTTAAATCCAAGAAAAACGAAGTTACCGTTTCTTATTTGATTTTTTGTTCTTCTATTTTTTGGTGGTTGGTTAATTTTTCTTTAATGTATTGGTCAAAAAATGAACAGATGGCTTTTTTGTTTGCCAATATAGCTTTTTTCGGTGTTCTTCAAATTCCGGTGTCGATGTTACATTTCGTATCTTCTTTTCTCGGATACAATTATAAAAAGTTTATATACTTCTTATACTTGTTTAATCTCCCTCTTACAATTTTGCAGTATAACTATTTTATATTTTATGAAAAAATAAAGATTTGTTTTTGGGGATATTATCCTAAAGCGGGGATTGCATATTCGATTGTCTTTATTGAATTTTGCTTGTTATTTGTTTTCGGTTTGTATTTGTTGTTCAAAAATCTCCGGAATAAAAATTTCCCGGTTATAAGACATCAACAAATAAAGTATCTTTTCTTTTCTTTTTCTATTCTTATTTTGGGTGTAGGAGATTATGTAACAAAATTTGGCAATATTCAAATATATCCGTTTGGATATATACTTATTTTGATATTTGTTGTTACAATTTGTATTACTATTGTAAATTTTAATTTGTTGGATATAAGAATTGTATTAACAAAAACTTTGATATGGGGCATATTATATGTTTTTATTTTGGGATTGCCGATTTATTTCGGGTTTAAAACAGGTCAATGGATAATAACATGTATTGCTCTGTTATTACTTTCATCTTTTGGACAGCTTATAGTAAATTATTTTCAGAGAAAAGCCGAAAGGTTCTTGTTAGCTGAACAAGAACAATATCAACAATTGTTAATGCAAGCTTCAACAGGCATGATAGAAAAAGACTATGATATTTCAAAATTATCGAAATTGATAGTAAGAATAATAAAAAGATCCGTAAAAATTGTTTTTGTGAGTTTGTATATTTTAGATGAAGCAAAAAATGTTTTTGTAAATATCGATTATAGAGGTAAAGGAAAAAGGGAATTAAAAGATTTTCCGAAAGATAGTGAATTTATAGATTTTATGAAAGAGACAAAAAAACCTTTCTTCCTTTCGGCTATTCCGGAGAAATATAAAAATGAACTTATGAAAATAAATCCGGGAATAACTTTAATAATTCCGTCAATATTTAAAGAAAAAGTTATAGGTTTTTTGTTTTTGGGAGATAAAGAAAACAGAACATTGTATTCACCGCGAGATGTTGAGGTTTTCGGTGTATTATCGAATCAAGCCGCACTTGCCATTGAAAATTGTATGTTTTTGGAAAAAACACAAAGGCAACAAAAAAGACTTTTTGAAGCGGAAAAACTTGCTTCCATCGGAGGTATGGCCGATGGTATGGCACATCAAATAAGAAACAGGTTAAATAGTTTCAGCTTCGCTGCAGAACTTTTAAGATATGACGTCCATGATTTTTCCGAAAAATATGAAGATTTTATCAATAAAAATTTAGATGTAGGTGAAATGGTAAAAAATATGGATGAACTTATTGTTTCCATTAACGAAAATATAAAAAAAACAAATGCCATATTAACCGGAATTTTAGATTTTGCAAAACCTAAAGGTTCCGTTATACATAAAGAGATATTTTCTTTAAAAGAAATAATTAATCCGTCTGTAATGTTGGTTAGAGTAAAACATCACAAGGAAAAAGTTCCTGTTGTTCTTGATTTACCTGAAGAAGATAAAATTTACGGTATAAAATATCAAATTCAGGAAGTGTGTTTTAATTGTATAGATAATGCTTTTGAAGCTATTTTGGAAAAAGAACAACATATAAAAAATCCGTTGTTTGCCGATATTGAGAAAGATAAAAGTTTCGTGCCGGAAATAAAAGTTTCATTAAAATATTTGAAAGATAAAAACAAAAGTCAAATTATTATAAAAGATAATGGTATAGGTATTAAGCCTGAAAATAAGGCAAAAATATTTTCAGCATTTTTTACTACCAAACCTTCAAGTAAATCCGGTTCGGGAATAGGTTCTTATGTTGCAAGAAGAATGATAGTGGAGGCTCATAACGGAGATATATCTTTTGAATCCAAATATGGTGAAGGAACGGTGTTTACAATTACTTTACCGATGTCTTCAAAGAAAGAAAAGGATGTGCAGGACTAATTTTTTATTGAATTTGTATGACAAAAAATATAAAATAAAAGAATACATTTATTAGGAGATATTACAAAATGGTTACAGCACCGGAACTTTCAGGTTGTAAATTGTTGCATTCGGGCAAAGTAAGAGATGTGTATCAATATCAAGGCGACAAACTTTTGATAGTTGCAACAGACAGAATATCTGCTTTTGATTACATCCTTACTCCGTTGGTTACAGATAAAGGAAAAATTTTACACAAAATATCAATGTTTTGGTTTGATTTTGTTCAGAACATAATTCCCAACCATATTATTACCGGAGATTTTGAAAAGTTTCCCGAAGAGCTTAAACAATATGAGTTTTTGAGAGACAGGGCTATGATAGTAAAAAAAGCCAAAAGATTGGATGTGGAATGTATAGTAAGAGGATATCTTGCCGGTTCTGGGTGGAAAGAATATCAAAAAAGTCAAACTGTATGCGGCATAAAACTTCCGGCGGGATTACAGCAATCTCAACAGTTACCGGAGCCTATATTTACACCGTCAACAAAAGCTGAAGACGGTGAACACGATGAAAATATTTCTTTTGAACAAACTGCAAAAATAGTTGGTGAGGATTTGGCTGCACAAATAAGTGAAATGTCAATAACTCTTTATAAAAAAGTTAGTGAGTATTGTGCAACAAGAGGAATAATTTTGGCCGATACTAAATTGGAATTTGGTATTTATGACGGCAAACTTATTTTGATAGATGAAATCTTTACACCGGATTCTTCAAGATTTTGGGAAAAAGAAAAATATGTTATAGGCAAATCTCAGGACAGTTTGGATAAACAATTTGTAAGAGATTATCTTGAACAAATTAAGTGGAACAAACAACCGCCGGTTCCGGTTCTTCCGGAAGAAGTTGTAAATAAAACAAAAGCAAAATATGTAGAAGCTTATGAAAAAATAACAGGTAGGACATTTTAAAATGATATTTGAAATTGAAATTAAAACTAAAAAAGGTTTTGTTGATCCGCAAGGTCTTCATACCGTTTCCGATATATCCGGAATAGGTATAAAGGATATTACCGATGTTTCTTATGTTGCCGTTTACAGAATTTCAGGAAATATTACAAATAAACAAGCTAATGTTATCGGACAAGAATTACTTAGCGACAAAATAACCGAAGAGTATGTTATTAAACAATACAATTCATTGGAAGATAAAAAGTTAGAAAAAAATTCCATTGAAGTTTGGTATAAGCACGGGGTAACCGATACTGTTAGTGAAAGTGTGGTAAAAGCAATAAAAGATTTGGGTATTAAAGAGGAATTGACTGTAAAGACAGGTAAAAAGTATTGTCTCAAAGGTAAAAATATAGACGATAAAAAATTGAAAAAAATAGCTACGGGGTTGTTAGCAAATACTTTAATTCAGGAATATTTAATAAAATGAAAGTAAACACAATAGAAATTTTAAATTTAAATGACAAACAGTTGGTAGAATTGAGCAGAAAAAGTGTTCTTTCTCTTTCACTTGTGGAAATGAAAGAAGTTCAAAAATATTTTCGCAATATAAAGAGAAATCCCACAGATGTTGAGCTTGAAACGATAGCTCAAACATGGAGTGAGCATTGTAAACATAAAACTCTTACCGGTAACATTGAGTATTGTGAGGAAAAAGGCGGTAAGAAAAAAATCACAAAATACAAAAACCTTTTGAAAGAAACAATCTTCAATGCAACAATGAAGTTGAATAAAGATTGGTGTATTTCTGTGTTCAAAGATAATGCCGGTGTTATAGATTTCGATAAAACAAACGGAGTTGCATTTAAAGTTGAAACACATAATCATCCTTCAGCGCTTGAACCTTACGGAGGTTCTGCTACCGGTATAGGCGGTGTTATTAGAGATATTTTAGGTGTTGGTCTTGGTGCAAAACCTTTGGCAAATACCGATGTTTTTTGTTTTGGTCTTCCCGATACAAAAGCAAGTGAAGTACCTGAAGGAATGCATCATCCGAAAAGAATAGCAAAAGGTGTTGTTTCCGGAGTTAGAGATTATGGCAATAGGATGGGAATTCCTACAGTTAACGGCGGAGTATTTTTTGATAAAGGATATATGGCAAACCCGTTGGTATATTGCGGAACAATGGGTATAATTCCCAAAAACAAATCAGAAAAAGAAGTTAAACCGGGTGATTTAGTTTTGGTGGTTGGCGGTAGGACAGGCAGAGACGGTATTCACGGAGCAACTTTTTCTTCCGTTGAGCTCGATAAAGAATCAGATGTAAGTGCAGTGCAAATAGGAAATCCTATTGTTGAAAAGAAAGTTTTAGATACTATGCTTAAAGCAAGAGATCTTAACTTGTATAGAGCAGTAACAGACTGCGGAGCAGGCGGCCTTTCAAGTGCTGCCGGTGAACTAGGAGAAAAAACAGGTCTTGTTATAGATCTTGAAAAAGTTCCTTTAAAATATAAGGGGCTTGCTCCTTGGGAGATATGGATTTCCGAAGCTCAAGAAAGAATGGTTTTTGCCGTTCCTCCAAAAAATAAAAATAAGATTTTGAATTTGTTTAAAAAAGAAAATGTTGAAGCTACATTTATAGGTGAATTTACCAATACCGGTAAACTTTTGTTGAAATACGGTAAAGAAACAGTTGCTGATATGGAAATGGAATTTTTACATGGCGGAGTTCCTAAACCCACAAGAAAAGCTGTTTGGAAAGAAAAAATTCAAAAGAAACAAAAACCAATTAAAAACTCTTCAAAGACTTTGCAGGAAGATATTAAAAAGGTTTTATCTGATATAAATGTTTGTTCAAGAGATTGGATAATAAGACAGTACGACCACGAAGTTCAAGGTCAAACTATAGTAAAACCTTTACAGGGAAGTTCCATAACAAATTCAGGTCCGCAGGATGCGGCAGTTATTTGGCCTTATACCATTGTAAAGGGAACAAAAAAAGGAATTGTTTTGTCTAACGGAATAAATCCCGAATACGGGAAAGTTGATACTTATAAAATGACGGCTTCTGCAATAGAAGAGGCAATGAGAAATGCAGTTTGTGTTGGAGCAAATCCGGAGAAAATTTCTTTGCTTGACAATTTCTGTTGGGGAAATCCTAATAAACCGGAAATTTTAGGTAGTTTGGTAAGAGCGGCACAAGCAGCTTATGATTTATCTTTGGGTTACAGTGTTCCGTTTATCTCCGGAAAAGATAGTTTGTACAACGAATATAGTATAGACGGAAAAACTTATTCTATACCGCCTGCATTTTTGGTGTCTTCAATGTCGGTAATGGAAGATGTAAATAAAACAATTACCATGGATTTAAAAAATCCGGGTAACATCATTTATTTAATCGGTGTTACAAAAAATGAATTGGGTTGCTCAATATATTCTAAGATAAAAAATATTAAAAACGGTATTGTTCCGGATCTTGATGTAAAAGTTTCAAAAAAGTTAATGAAAACGATTTTTAATGCAATAAATGAAGGTTTGTTTGAATCTTGTCATGATTGTTCCGACGGCGGTTTTGTTACGGCAATATCGGAAATGGCTTTTGCCGGAGATAAGGGAGTAAATATAAATATTGATGCAATAAAAACTTCCGAAAAAATGACTGTTTCCGAAACATTATTTTCGGAAAGCAATACAAGATTCATAGTTGAAGTTTCACCTGAAAATGTTGGAAAATTCGAAAAATTATTTAAAGGAATTATTATATCCAAAATCGGTGAAGTTTCTAACGATAAAAATTTAAAATTGGAATCAAAAAAATCAAAAATTTTCGTTAAGGAAAATATAAAAAATTTACAAAAGGCTTGGCAAAAAACTTTACAATGGTAAAATAAAATGAAAAAAACAAAAGTAATTATTATAAGAACAGCAGGAACAAATTGTGATTATGAGTTAAAGTCCGCATTTGAACTCTGCGGAGCAACGGTAGACAGAGTTCATATAAACGAATTGATATCAAACAAAAACAAAATTTTATCTTACGATATTTTAGCAGTTCCGGGGGGATTTTCTTACGGAGACGATATCGCATCAGGTAAAATTTTATCAAACGAAATAAAATATAAATTGGGAGACAATGTGAAAAAATTTGCATTGTCCGGTAAACCTATAATCGGTATTTGTAACGGTTTTCAAATTCTCGTGAAAATGGGACTTTTACCTAAACCGGAAAATTTCGAGCAGATTTCAACTTTGTCATATAACGATTCAAATAAATTCGAATGCAGATGGGTTCATTTGAAAACAGAAAAACAAATCAACGGTAATACTTCGTGTTTATGGACAAGACAATTGCCGGATGTAATTTCTCTTCCGGTTGCACATGGTGAAGGAAAATTTGTTGCCGATAAAAAAATTCTTGATGATATAGAGAAAAATAATCAGGTAGTCTTTAGATATTGTGATAAAGACGGCAAAAATACCGTCTATCCGCAAGATCCTAACGGCTCTTTAAATGCTATAGCAGGTATTTGTAATAAAAAAGGTAATGTTTTTGGTCTTATGCCTCATCCGGAAAGATACATATATGCTTTACAACATCCGGCAAGAGAAGGTTACGACGGAGTATACGGTTGGGGAAAGAAAATATTCCAAAATGCAATTGATTATTTAAGATAAAAAAGGAGTAATAAAATGAAAAGCTGTATTACTTGTCTTTTTCAGGGAGATAATAATGTTGACGTTGAAGGTAACGGCAAAGTTTTTTGCATGGTAGATTGTAAGTGGAAAAAAGAACAGGATTCTTGTCCGAAATTTACCGAATATGCCGATTTAAGTAAGGAATTAAGATGTAAATATGCAATGCAAAAAAGCGGCAACAACAGTAGTATATCCTCTATAATAAAATCCAATTGGTATATAATGATAGCGACATTTATAATTGCATTTTTCACATTTTTAATCGTTGTTAAATTCTTTGATAAATATATTTTTTAGTTTTTGGAGAGAAAATGAAATTTTTGGTTATAGGTAATGGCGGAAGAGAACATGCCATAATTTGGAAACTTGCACAAAGCCCGAAAGTAGATAAAATTTATTGTACTTTAGGAAATGCGGGTATTTCAAAACAAGCGGAAATTATTAATATAAAAGTTGACGATTTTAATTCTCTTGCAAATTTCGCATTGGAAAATAAAATAGATTATACGTTCGTAGGCCCGGAAGTTCCTTTAGCTTTGGGAATAGTTGATTATTTTAATTCTAAAAATTTAAAAATATTCGGCCCTTCAAAGAAAGGTGCATTGCTTGAAGCAAGTAAAAGTTTTGCAAAAGATTTTATGTTGAAATATAATGTTCCGACTGCGGAATACCATACTTTTACGGACTATAATTCAGCAAAAAGTTTTCTTGAAACAGAATGGAAAGAAAATAAAAAAATTGTTGTTAAAGCAGACGGCCTTGCAGCAGGTAAAGGTGTTGTTATGTGCCAAAACAGGCAACAAGCTCTTGAAGCAATAAAAGATATAATGCAGGATAAATCTTTCGGAACAGCAGGTGACAAAATAATTTTTGAACAATGGCTTGAAGGACAGGAAACATCTGTTTTGGTTTTTGTTGACGGAAAACATTTTTCAATAATGCCTGCGGCACAAGATCATAAGAGAGTTGACGACGGAGATAAAGGTTTAAATACCGGCGGTATGGGAGCTTATGCTCCTGCACCTATAGCGACATCAGAACTTTTAAAACAAGTTAAAGAACAAATAATGCCTAATATTATGGCAGGTTTGCAAAAAGAAAATATAGATTATAAAGGTATATTGTATATAGGGTTTATGGTTGATAACGGAAACCCTTATGTTTTGGAATTTAATTGCAGGTTCGGTGATCCGGAAACGCAAGTAATTTTACCGCTACTTGAAACCGATTTGGTAGACATTGTTGAACATACAATAAATCAGACATTAAATGAAATAAGTATAAAATGGTCCGATAAATCGGCGGTATGTGTGGTTCTTGCTTCCGGCGGTTATCCCGAAAAATATGAAAAAAATATTAAGATTTCCGGGTTAGATGCGGTTCAAGAAGATGAAGCTATAGTTTTTCATGCCGGAACAAAAAAAGATGATAAGGGAAACATTTTAACTTCAGGCGGAAGAGTTTTGGTATTAACATCTCTTGCCGACGATATAAAATCGGCAATAGATAAAGTTTACAGAGTAATTCCTAAAGTAAATTTCGACAAGATGCACTATAGAAAAGATATTGCACAGAGGGCATTAAAATGGATAAACAAATAGATATTGCAGTAATAATGGGTTCGGATTCGGATTTGCCTACGGTTGCCGAAACATTAAAAATATTCGATAAATTCGGTATAAATTATTCGGTAAATATTGCTTCAGCCCACAGAACGGCAAATTTTGTAAAACAGTGTGTAAATAATGCGGTTAATAGCGGTGCAAAAGCTTTTATAGCCGTTGCGGGAATGTCTGCGGCACTTCCGGGAGTAGTTGCTTCTGAAACTGTTTTGCCTGTAATAGGTGTTCCGATGGACGGCAAAGCTCTTTCCGGAGCGGATGCTCTTTTTTCTATAGCACAGATGCCGCCTTCAATTCCGGTAGCATGTATGTCTATCGGTAAAGCCGGTGCAAAAAATGCGGCAATTTTTGCAATGGAAATTCTTGCAATAAAAGATAAAACCATTTCGGAAAAATTATTACAATACAGAAAAGAGATGGAAAAGCAAATTTTAAGTAAAGATGAAAAATTAAATAAGTTCGGCTATCAGAAATATTTAGAAGAAATAAAAAAATAATACATATCTCATATGTCATTCCGCACTTGATGATAAATTTCGTCAAAAGTATTAATAGTTTATGGTTTATAATAGAATATGAAAAAAGTTTTAGTCGCATTATCCGGCGGAGTAGATTCGTCTACAACTGCTTATTTATTGAAACAACAAGGTTTTGATGTTTCGGCTCTTACACTGAAATTATACGATTCTCGCTCTAAAGCATCTGTTTCTTTGCAGGCAATAGAAGATGCTAAAAAAGTTTGTGATTTTTTAAATATAAAACATTATGTCCTCGACTTACAAAAAGAATTTCAAGATACAGTTATAAATAATTTTATATCGTCTTATCTATCGGCAAGTACTCCTAATCCGTGCATTCTTTGTAACGAGAAAATAAAATTTGGTTTGTTACTCGAATACGCAAAAAAAGGAGGGTTTGATTATTTAGCTACGGGGCATTATGCAAAAATAGAAAAACAATCCGATGAATATAAGTTAAAAATAGGAAAAGATAAATCTAAAGATCAAACTTATTTTTTGTATAGACTTACTCAAAAAGAGTTAAAACGATTATTGTTTCCTTTAGCGGATTATACTAAATCCGAAATAAGAGATATCGCAATTTCAGCCGGCCTTCCGGTAGCAAACAAACCTGATAGTCAGGAAATTTGTTTTATTGAAACAAATTACCACGAGTTCTTGAAAAAAAACATAAAAGATTTTAATAAAAAAGTTTTGCCAGGTTTTATTGTAGATACTAAAGGTAAAAAACTCGGCAAACATAAAGGTTTAATATTTTATACAATCGGTCAAAGAAGCGGTTTAGGTATTACTACTCCGGAGCCTGTATATGTTTTAAAAATGGATATAGCTACAAATACATTGGTTGTAGGTACGAAAAAAGACATATTTTCAAGAATTGCCAAAATCAAAGATATAACATTTGTTTCTGACAAATTTAAAGGCAATGATTTTAAAGCTGTAGTTAAAATAAGGAGAATGCATCAACCTGCTGCAGCTCTTATTTCAAAAGATATAGTATTATTTGACGAAGAGCAATCTTCCGTTACACCAGGTCAATCGGCGGTTTTTTATGACAGCTCTTATGTTATAGGTGGCGGAATTATAATTTAGGGAATATAAAATGGGAAAAAACGAAAAAGTTTATAAGTATATATTTTGGGGAATAATTATTATTACTTTTTTTAGTATAATGATCAATTCTTCCACAAGAGATTTTTTTGTGAAACTATGGACTCTTCATGATCTTAAAATAAAAAAAGAAAAGATGATAAACGAAAATAGAAAACTTGAAAAGAATATCGAAAGATTTAATAATAAACAAAGAGAAGTTGAAAGAGCATTGAAACTTGGAGCCGGTACAAATAAATATGGTGTTATTGCCGAAGATGAAGTTGTGTATGTTTTTGAGGATGATGTTGAACAGGATGCTGAAAAATGAAATATATTTTTAAATTATTAATATTTACACTAATATTGTTTCTTATTCCAAAATTACTTTTTGCTTATTCACCGCTCCCGGATAAAAAAATCAAAATAGCTGCTACAACATCAAATATAGCAACATTGTTAAACGAAATATGTAAGGACAAAATTGAAGTTGTTACCATAATACCTGTGACAACAAGTCCCGAAAGTTATGTTATAGATGAAAAAACAATTAAAGAAGTTAATAAATGTAACATTATTTTATATCATCATTGGCAACCATGGGTGAAAAATTTAAAGTATGAACTAACTAACATAGGCCTTGTTTACAGAGAATTGAAAACAAGAGAAAATTTGATGATTCCGTATATAAATTTAAAAGCTGCCCAAGAATTATTTGATTTGTTGTCCGTTTGGGATAGAGATAACAAAGCTTTTTATGAACAAAATTTTTTGGATTATTCTTTTAAAGTGAATTTTGTATCGAATGAGATAATAAAAAATAATTACGGCAAATATAATAAAAAAATTGTTTGTAATTCCAAAATAGCTTCTTTTATGGAATGGTTGGGCTTTGAAGTTGTTATGACTTATGGAAGAGAAAACAATATGTCTTCTTCCGAAAAATCGTTGCTTAAAAAGAAGATAAAAAAAGAAAAAATTAAATATATTGCAGATAATTTACAGGACGGAACGGATGTGGGGAGATCTTTGTCGGAAAATTTGAATATGAAATATATTATTATAAGCAATTTTGTTCTTGGAAATTCATATATAAACACACTAAAAAATAATATTGAAAAAATAAATAAGGCTTTGGAATAGTGATTTTTGGCAATGTATACAAAAATAAAATGCTAATAAAATGCTATAATAACAAAATATATTTTAAATAAAAATTATGGGATATGGAGGATGTAAAGATGTATAAGTTGGTATTGATAAGACACGGTGAAAGTGTTTGGAACAAAGAAAATAAATTTACCGGATGGACAGATGTTGATTTGTCTGAAAAAGGTGTTCAAGAAGCAAAGAAAGCCGGTCAAGATTTAAAGAAAGAAGGTTTTTCTTTTGATTTGGCATATACATCTGTTTTAAAAAGGGCAATAAAAACATTAAATAATGTTTTGGAACAAATGGATTTATTGTGGATACCTGTAGAAAAATCCTGGAGATTAAATGAAAGACATTATGGCTCTTTGCAAGGCTTGAATAAAGCAGAAACTGCTGCAAAGTTCGGTGAAGCTCAAGTAAAAATTTGGAGAAGAAGTTATGATACTCCGCCGGAACCGCTTTCAACAAGCGATGAAAGATATGCAGGTAACGATCCAAGATATAAAAATGTTGATAAAAAAGATATTCCTTTAACGGAATGTTTAAAAGATACTGTTGCAAGAGTTATACCTTTTTGGAATTCTGAAATTGCACCTAAAATAAAAGAAGGTAAAAAAATAATCATAGCTGCTCACGGTAACAGTTTAAGAGCATTAGTAAAATATTTGGATAATATTAGCGACGAAAATATCGTTAATCTGAATATTCCTACGGCAATGCCTTTAGTTTATGAATTGGACGAAAATTTAAAACCTATAAAAAGTTATTATGTAGGTGATCCCGAAGCGGTAAAAAAAGCTATGGAAGCTGTTGCAAATCAAGGAAAAGTACAAAAGTAAATTTGTTGACTAAAAAAAAATTATAATGTAAAATAATTGGACATTGCCGAGGTGGTGGAATTGGCAGACACGTGAGACTCAAAATCTCAAGTTGCTTAGGCGGCGTGCGGGTTCAAGTCCCGCCCTCGGCATTTCCAAGAAAACAATTTATAATTAAAAAACAGTGTCTTTTGATAGAGACTCTGTTTTTTTTATAGATTAAAAATTAAAAATAATATAAACTTAACTTAAATTGAGTTTAACGGGGTTTTGATATGACAAAGCAGGAACAAGCTCAAGAATATTTTAGGAAAGGATATAATTGCTCACAGGCCGTGTTTGTGACATTTTGCCAAGATTTAGGTATGGATCTTGAAACAGGTTTAAAACTGACTTCTTCTTTCGGTGGCGGCATGGGGGGATTAAGACAAGTTTGTGGAGCTGTAACCGCAATGTTTATGATTGCAGGGTTAAAATACGGTTATATAGACAGCCAAGATATGAATTTGAAGAACCGGCATTATAAATTAATACAAAATTTGGCAAAACAATTTACCGATAAATTCGGCACAATAATTTGTAAAGAATTATTATTGTCTCTGGCCAATATAAAAAAAGATGTTTCCATGCCGGAAGTAAGAACTTCGCAATACTACAAAATAAGGCCTTGTGAAAAATTTGTTGTTTATGCAGCAGACTTAACTGAAAAAATGTTGAACGGAGAATTATAATATACAATTTATAAGTTGCAATTAAACAAATAAAAAAAGGCTTGTGCTAAATGCACGAGCCTTTTTTTAAGTGGTTGCGGGGGCAGGATTTGAACCTACGACCTTCAGGTTATGAGCCTGACGAGCTACCGGGCTGCTCCACCCCGCGATTCATTTCAAATGATATTCAAATATTTTATATTTTTAAAATTTTTTTGTCAATCCTGCTTTACAGGTGTGACTTTCTTTAATGTTAATCTCTTATTAATTAATTTTATTGTTACATTGTTAAACAAAAACTATAGATTGCCTTTTTTTATGCTTTTATTGTATCAATATAAAATAGACAAATTTGTTATATTTAAGTAAAATATAAAACTATGTAAATGTATTTTATTTGCGGAGATAAAAATGAAAAACTTATGGTCTTACGACAAGCAAGGTCAATGTGTTGTAAAAGATGCAAGAAGTTTAAAACAACCTTTAATTCACATGATAGCAAATTGTCCGAAATATTTTTCTATATGTGATAATTTTTTAAGAGGATTCTCAGGCTTTGATTATACGAGAATGTTCGGAGAATTCGACGGCCCGAACTTTCCTAAAGGACAGGCAAGATTTATTTGGATAAGAGAAGGAAAACAAACTTGGCTTGTTAACAATTACGATTTAACGGATACTCAAACTTCTAACCCGAAATATGAAATGGGACTAGGCTATGTAAATTTTTACGGCTCTTCTAAAAAATTAAATTTGGATGTTAAAACTACAATTTTTGTTCCGCTGGAAGAAATGGCAGAATTGTGGCTTGTAGATATCACAAATAATTCTAAAAAGGATAAAGTTATAGATTTTATACCAACGGTTCCTATTTATGGCGGTAGCAGAGCTTATGTTGAATATCATAGAGATGTTGTAAGACTTTATAATAAAAGCGAAGTAAAAAACAGTATAAAAATTCTTCCCGGACTTGAATGGATAGAAGGTTCAACGGATTCAAGTGATATTTGTTACTTTATGAGTGCAGAAACTCAAACCGGTAAGAAGGGCAACAGATTCTATTCTGACAGAGAAACTTTTCTCGGACCAAACAATATGTGGTTAAAACCTGATTCAATATTGAACGATATTGCTCCGCAAAAACAATGTTACGGTAAAGAAGCCGTAGGTGCAATAGAATTTAAAAAAATAAAAATTCCTGCAGGAAAAACCGTAAGTTTTGTTGTAATAAACGGCATAACGTTTACCGGCAGTAAAGATGCAGACAAATTAATAAAGAAATATTCATATAAAAAAGCGCTTAAAGCTTTTGATGATTTAAACAAATATTGGCTGGAAAGAGCTTCAAGAGTGCAAATAACAACGGCAAACAAAGAATTCGATAATTTATGGAACAATTGGTGGTGCTATCAATTATCAATGAGATATTGGTTTGGAAATACAGCTCATCCTCAAACAGACTATGGTTCAGATTTTGCGGGTTGGAGAGATTTTTGGCAGGATATGATGGCTGCAACGGTAATTGATCCGAAAGGTCTTGAAGAAAGAACAATGAAAACTCTTGAAGGTATAAGGCTTGACGGAACAAATGCTACAAGATTTTTTGCAAGGACAAAAGAGTTTGGCAGTGATGAAGTTAACGGTTTATGGTGCGATCATCCTTATTGGACGGCACAAACAGTTATGATACTTGCAAACTTTTTAGGTGATAAAAAATTCTTGTTTAGAGACGGAATAGGATATTTTAAAGATTGTTACCAAAACAGAGGCGAGAGTAAAAACGATAAATGGAAAAAAGGTTATATCGAAAATCAAAAGACAACAACAGGTAAAAAATATACCGGAACGGTAATTGAACATATGCTTGTTCAAATAGAAACAATGTTTTATGATGTAGGAAACAATAATCTTTTAAAACAAAAAAGAGCAGATTGGAATGATGCTGTTGACCAAGTAAAAGGTGAAAATGTAACATTTTCTTTCGCGCTTGCTCAAAACTGTAACGAGATTGCAGATTTGTTGGAAAAAACAGCAAACGATTTAAACATTAAAGAGATAGAAGTTTTTACGGAGTTGGCGGAACTTATCCAAAATTTTGATGATAATGCAAAGGATATTCCTGCAAAACAAAGACAAGCGGTTTTGGCAAAATATTTAAGTAAAGTTAACGATGCAATTTCCGGTAAAAAAGTTAAAGTAAAAATTTCAAAGATATTGAAAGATTTAAGAACAAAAGCACAATTTGTTATAGATAATGCAAATAAAAAAGCTTTCAACGGATATTATTACAGCGGGTACATTTTTTCAGACGGTAAACCTGTAGATACAATTTGGAATAAATCCGCATTAAATAAAAAGAATCCTACATCAAATGATTTTGAAATGATGTTAATGCCGCAAACTTGGTCACTCGTTTCCGGAGGTGCAAAGAAGATCGGTGTAGAACAAAAAGTTATAGATTCGGTATTTAAATATTTATTTGATAAAACTACCGGTGCATTAAAATTAAATTATCCTGCTTATACGAAATTTAACAAAACTATAGGAAGAATAACAGGATTTGCTCCAGGAACAAAAGAAAACAACGCTTTGTTTTCTCATGCAAACTTGTTTTTTGTTTGGGCTTTAATAAAACAAGGTATGCCGGATTTGGCATATAAAGTTTTTTCCGGAATAAATCCTTTAAATCATGAACACGAAATAATAAGAACCGGCCCTTGGATACCGGAATATTATATTTCCAACGATAATCCTAACATTGCAGGTAGAGGAGAATATCCTGTTTTAACAGGCTCTTGTGCTTGGACAAGATATGCTTTCCAAAACTTTTTCTTCGGCGTAAAAGGTGTTTTTGAAGGGTTGTCTATAGATCCGCATTTGCCTGCAAACAAAGATTTTCAAAATTGTAAATTGTTTATAAAGTTTAGAAATGCAAATTACGATATTTCTTTTGAAAATCCGAAGTTAAAGAAAAACTCAACGGCAAAGGAAATTATTGTTGATGGTAAAAAAATTGAAGGAAACATTATAAAACCGTTTAAGAACGGAACTCATAAAGTTTTGGTAGTATTGGGATAAAATATGAAAAAGCTATTAATATTACTTGTAGTATTTGTTTTTACATGTATAAACTTATATTCGGAAAATTTAGATGTAAGAGTGATAATCAAATCAATGAATGTAATTTCTCCGGACGGAGAAACAAAAACTTATGTGGAACCGAGAAGTGTGCCGCCTATAGATTATGCGTCAACCATTATAGCAAACGGAATGTCAATTTTAAATTATCATTCGGTGGGAATTGTTTTAAAAAATCAGCAGGGAATTTTTATATCGAAAGATCCGATTACAAATATTTTAATGTTTTCTAAGGTGGAAAATACAAGATCCGGCCCTATCATAGTTTCTTTCAATGCAACAACTATAGCACAAATAGATGCCGATACAATTTTTTCTTTGCACTATGAGCCAAAAGATAATTCCGTAACTTTGGCAATTATAGACGGACATGCGACACTCAAAAAGAATGAAAAAGAAATTGAGTTAACAACAGACAAAAAATATAAACATAAATTTATAGGCGGTTCTTATGCCATTTAAGTTTTCTTCTTTAAAAATAAAAGATGTCGTTTTAATACAATCCGTGAAGTTTAAAGATGACAGAGGTTTCTTTGAAGAAGTTTTTAAAATCCCGGATTTTAAAAACTTTGGAATAGATTTAACAGTTAAACAAATAAATTTTTCACATTCAACAAAAGGTGTGTTGAGGGGATTACATTATCAGTTAGCTCCGTTTGCTCAAGCAAAATTAGTTAGAGTTATACACGGAAAAATTTTTGATGTTGCTGTAGATTTAAGATTGGGATCGGAAACTTTCGGTAAATGGGTAGGAGCAGAACTTTCCTCAAACGGACAAAATATGTTGTTTATTCCCGAAGGCTTTGCTCATGGTTTTGAAGTTTTATCGGATGAAGTTGATTTTGAATATTATTGTTCCAATATTTATTCTCCGGAACATGAAAGGGGTATTTTGTATAACGATTCTTTTTTAAATATCGAATGGCAGACATCAAATCCAAAACTTTCAAAGAAAGACTTGGTATACCCTACTTTTGAGTATGCGGAACATAATTTTGAGTATAAACTATAAATTTATATTTTATAGTTAAAAGACTGTTAACAATCAAAGGTAAATTTATGAAATATATTATTACAGGAAGCTCGGGACAATTAGCAAAAGAATTTATAAAGAAATTTACGGAATTAAACATTGATTTTATTGCTCCGAGTGAACAAGAACTTGATATTACAAACAAAGAAAAGATTTCAGATGTTTTTTCTCAATTTAATCCTGATGTCGTTATAAATTGTGCTGCATATAACAATGTAGAATTAGCCGAACAAGATAATACTAAAGCTTTTTTAATAAATAAAACTGCCGTAACAAATTTAGTTGAAGAAACTAAAAAATATAAAGCAAAATTAGTTCATTTCAGCAGTGATTATGTTTTTGATGGCAAAAAGAAAGATTTTTATATAGAAACGGATGAACCCAATCCGTTAAACGAGTATGGTAAAAGCAAGCTTGCCGGAGAAAAAGAAGCATTAAAATATGATAAAAGTTTAGTTTGCAGATTGAGTTGGGTTACCGGTTATGGACAACAAAATTTTATTTATAAACTTTCAGGCTGGTTAAAGAATAATAAAACAGTCAGTGTTTCCGAAGATGAAATATCTGTTCCGACATTTACTTTTGATATTGTAAATGTAATTATAAAAGCATTAGATGAAAATTTGTCCGGATTATATCATCTTACAAATTCCGGTAAAGCCTCGAGATATGAAGTCGCAAAAGAATTTGTAAAACTTAGTAATCTTGATAATGAATTGAAGCCGGTTTTAATGGCAAGTTTTGATTCCAAGGTGCAAAGACCTTTGTTTACGGCAATGTCAAACAAAAAAATATCCAAAGAATTAAATATAAATATCCCAGACTGGAAACAGTCTATTCGGAAATTTATATCATAAAAAATCAGTTTTTTACAAAATTTTCACAAGAAAAATTTTAAAAAAAAGAGTACAATACTATTATATGGAGAAGAGCCTTTTTTTGTTACCATCTAAAAAGATAATTTCTTTAATATTGTCAGTTATGACAATATTAAATGTTTTTAGTGTCGTTCTTATATACAATGCCGAAAGTATAGAAGAGTCAAAGAACTATACTACAGATACAATTGCAAAATATTGTAATATCGCAGTAGATATTCCGATGAAACTTATGAGTCATTTTTTCAAGGATGATGTTTCAAATAGTATTGGAATGCTTGCACCGATAAAAAATTCAGACAATGGTAATAAAAAACAGGAAAAAGATGGGTTGAACGATCTTTTTCAGTATGCGGTTGCCAATGATAACATATCTTCGGTTAATTTTGTCAAAAGTTTATTTTTCCCGGTTTTATTGCCTTTTTATAATGTGGAAATAAGTAAGCATAATTGCAATATTGATGTTATAGTTTTGGAAATATTACTGTTTATTATATTATTCAATGGTTCTATTATGCTTGCCAGAGGAGATACGGAAGATATTATTAATAATACAAATATAGAAAGAAAAGTCCGTCTTGCATAATGAAATACAAGGCGGATTTTATTTTGTGGAGAAAACTATGTTAAATAAAAAATTAAAGGAATTTTGGATAAAAAAAATTACAAGTGTGACAATTGCAACCTGTTTGATAATAACAAGCTTGCAAGGTTTGACATTTTCTATGTCGGTACCTGTTAATACAGTACCTTTGTTGCCTCAAATTAGTACGAACATTATTCCATTTAATATCGGAAGAGTTACTGAAACAACCTATAACGGAGACGGACAAGTACTTGTATTGATACAAGATTTACACAGTCATAAACAAACACAAGAAAATATAAACAGTATATTAAAAGTGTTGGATAACAAGTACGGAATAAAAAATATTTGGCTTGAAGGAGCAAGCGGACATCTTGATACAAGTTGGATATCCAAAATTCAAGATACAACAGAAAGGGAACAAGTTGTAAAGGTACTTTTAGAAAAAGGAATGCTTACCGGAGCAGAAATGTTTTCTATAAAATCCGGAAAAACAGATATATTAAAAGGAATAGAAAATAAAGAAGTATATTTAAAAAACTTTAACAGATTGAATGAAATATATAGTAAGAAAGTTGAAATAGAAGAATACCTCCCGCAAATAAAAGCAATTCTTAAAGCAAAGACAGAAGGTTATTTTTCGATAAATAACAGAAAGATAAATAGTCTTCAGGAAAAGAATAAAGAAGGTAAAATAAGAGCTGACAAGTACTTTGCATATATTTTAAGAGCAATGAAAAAAGCCGGATTAAAGTTGTCTGATTACGAACAAATTTCCAAGTATGTATATGTTATGGCAAAACAAAAGAGAATAAATTTTAAAAGAGCAAATAAAGAAATCAGAACAATAATAACAGAATTAAAAGAATTATCAACTTATCAACAGTATAGAGAGCTTTTAAACAAAGTAAATAACAAAGAGACCGAGACCGAATTTTATTCGGAAATAAAGAAGTTTGCCGAACAGAAAGGAATACTTAATAAATATAAAGAAGCGGAGAAATTTTTTGAATATTTGACGTATAACGAGATGTTAAATCCGATAGAACTTGTTGAGCAGGAAGAAGAACTTATAGACGATATAGAGACAAGTTTTGCACAAAACGGATACGAGAAAGAAGTATTATTTTTGAAGAAATATTTTAGGTTGATAGAAAGTTACTTAATGAACAAGATTACGGCGGACGAATACAGATATTTTGAAAACAACAGAGAAAGGTTTAAGCTGTTATGGACAAAATACGTAGATATTGACGGTATAATAAACATAGATGAATATTTTAGTTTGTTTGACGACTTTTATAAAGACAATGTAGAAAGGAACAGATGTTTTATAGAAAATATTACCGGTAAAAAGCCGGCAAAAGAAAAAGAAGCGATAGTTATAAAAGCCGGAGCGGAATATAATGCAAAAGCGATAGAAGAGTTAAGTAAAACGAAAACCGGGATAGATGTTGTTATAACCGGCGGATTTCACACGGGAGGCTTAAGCAGACTATTTGAAGAAGAGAAAATCAATTATATAGTAATAACACCGAATGTAACGGAAGAGACGGTAACGAGTGAAAAATTATATGCAAATATGTTTGCGGAAGAATATGAGATAGTAAAAGAAAAATTTGCAAATATGCCGATATCGAATATCATTTCTTTATTGGATGATACAAATAAAATAGAAAAAATAGAAGCAATTGAAAATGTCGTAAAAATAATAACAGTTGATGGTAAAGAAATATTTGTCGGTCGTGATGGTGTAATAACTGGAAAAGATGTTCAAAAAGAATCTTCTTTACAAACAAAATTAAGTGAGAAACAGGCAAAAACTGCTGCAGAAGCTTTTATAAGTTTACAGGAATATTTAAAAAGAGAACGAGAAAATAAGAGAAGAGAAACAGCAGGAATTGCACCTTTAGATAATTCTAATTTGAGAGAAAAAACTCAAGAATTAATAAGTGGAATAACAGATAATAGTTTGAAATATGCTTTTAGTGAGAAAATTTCTAATTCTGCTCCTATTTTACAGACGAATGGAACCATCGACCGGTTGGAAAGAGTTGCAAAATTTTTCGGTTTAAGAAACCCGAAAGAATTCAGAAAAAATCCGTTCGGAGTAGCTTTGGGTGCATTTTTGGAAACATTTAGCTTATGGAGAAAAGATTTTGCCGAACAGCATGAAAGTTGGACGATCTTGCAAGAAAAAGCACTAAAAAACATAAAAGAACAAAGTATATTAGCAGGAATGGATGGAATAAGACTCGGTATGATACTGGGATTAGCATATGGAATATTATTTTCTAATTCTTTGTTTGGAGGATTAGTAGTGATTGTTAGTGCTGCAACAATATGTAGTACCATTTCTTTTCTAGTAACGGAATGGGTACTCCATTATAAACATAATATAAATCATACCAACTATATGTTGCAAACCGGTGGCACTTCGGATAAGAAAACCGATGCGACAGGTATAAAAGATATTTTACCGATAAAAACAAAGAAACCTTTTAACATTCCCGGAATTATAAAAGAATTAAAGAGACGAGGAATAGAAAATAAAGAGCTGTTTAATTTTTTAGTTAAATTTAGGGAAGATAAATATATCGGGTTAATTAACGGCTTACTTAAAGAAAAAAATCTGCTGGAAGCTTTTGAACAAAAATTGGAGGGGGAATATGAACAAATACTCAATGAAGAAGATTTTTATATAACTTATGAGAAGGCAGAAAAAATCTATGAAGAAGAAATGCATTTATTAAGAGCAACAGACAGAGCGGAATATGAGAGAATTAGTTCTTTTATAGGAAAGCCCGCAATAGAAGAATTTAAAAATTATATTAACAACAGAAAATCTACATTACTAAAACAGTGGAAAAGAATGTTAAGAGAAGATAAGTATACAAATGCCGAGAGGGTTTTAATAGCAAGAGGAATAAAACAATATTTAAGAAAAGCAAAAACATCCGCAATTCCCGTAGAATATATAGAGACAGCATTCGACAAATTTATAGAAAACTTTAAGAATACACAGATAGAAGAAGTAGAACGATTCAACATATATGAACAATATTTAAAATGTATAACTGAACAGATAACTGCAGGAGGTAATAATCCGATAGTAAAAGAAGTGAGCTATAACTATAACGGAACAGAGGTACAAGGGAAATGGATCCGGATAAAAGGGAAAAAGAGCATTGAGGCAGAAGGTAAAGGAGATTTAGAATTAAATAAACAAATATTATCTGCAGTATCATCTGAGGAATGGTGTACAAGAGGAAGAGGAGGAGAATATATAGTATTAGAATGGCATGGCAGTGATTTTTATGTATTTATAGAGGATGGTCAAATAAGATCTACATTAGGATTTGTTCCTGCGGAAGATTTAGAAGATTTAAAAACAGATCCGTGGTATTACGGATTGTTTGAGCAGGGAAATGGGCAGAACAATATAGTTCCTGAAATATATGATGAAGCGGTGAAGGAGTTACAAAAAGAATTAGAATCAGGCAAATATCAGGATGAAGACGGATATAAAACATTACAAGATATAGTAAATAAGAAGAGAGAAAAAAGAGAGAAGCAGAAAAAATTTTTTGAAAAGACAAAGGATTTAACGGATTATACGGATGAGACAATAAGGCAGATGTTTGTGGAAGCCTTTTCTGTAGTGATAACACAAGATGAGTATGGGAATTGGAATACCGTTCATGAAGTAACTGATTCGATGTTGGATGAAATGGCTGAAATCGATATATCTATAGTAGAAAAATTTTTAAAGACAATAAAGAATGTAGAATTATCGGTGAGTATTTTAAGTGCTAATTATGCCAAATATATAGAAGATTTAAATGTCGGACAAGATTTAAAATTGGGAGTTAGATCTCTTAAAAAAGGAGTAAGTCTCAAAGCCGGTGGAGATGTAGATTTCCGAAATTTAATTGAAGTCGGGGAAGGAGTAACTGTCAGTGCCGGTGAAACTTTGATTTTAAGTAAAGTAACCGAAATAGGAGAAGGAGTAAGTCTCAGTGCCGGTGAAAATTTGTATTTAGATAAAGTAACTGAAATAGGAGAAAGAATAAGTCTTAGTGCCGGCAGAACTTTGAGTTTAGGATTAGCAAAACTGACAAAAGAAGCTACAGATAAAATAAATGAATTTAAATTTAATTCGTTATCATTGTTGTCTGCAGAAAGTGTTGAGAACGGAGTAGAGTTAAATGTTGATGGAAATTTGGAACTGAGAAATGTAACCGAAATAGGAGAAGGAGTAACTCTCAGCGCCGGTAACAATTTATTTTTAAATAATGTAAGTGCTTTGCCTAAGAAAGTAAATCTTATTGCCTATGAGAATTTGTATTTAGAGAGATTAGCCGAAATAGAAGAAGAAGTAAGTCTTATAACCGGTAACCTCTTGCTTTTATATAACTTAACAGCTTTACCTGAAAATACGGATAGTATTAAGTTATATTTTGATGATATAGAGTTATACTCGTATGATGAAGAACTTGAACAACAACTAATAGAAATAAGAGACAGAACAAAGAGAGAATTAACTACCGAAGAAGAAATAGATAACCTTATACATGAATTGGAAGTTGCTGAGAAAAATTATAATCAAAACAAAACAGAAAAAAATAAGAAAAAATTAGAAGCAGCTTTTATCAATATAAAATTGGATGTAAAAAATATGTCTTTAGATACATTGTACGATATTGTGGAAAGAATATTTACAATAATGCAAAGATATTACAATATGAGTCCTGAAGGATATTTTGAACAGCTAAACATGGTAAAAAGATTTTTAAAGGACAAAAAATATGATATTAAATCACAAACCGAAAAATATATGATTGATGATAATCTGGACGTAGATAGAATGCAGTCAAAATTCCCGAATATGATAGTCTCCGCACAATCTATACCGGATAGTTACGGTGATAAAGATATAATTGAAAATTTATATGTTGTCTTTAGTTTAATGTTGTCAGGATTAGGATCGAGATTGAACAGAACAGACTTTTTAAAAGCTGTATTCGTATTAGATAAAAAACTTTTAGAGACAAAAAAGATACAAAATGAGTTTTTGAAAGAAAAAACAGAAAAAGAATTGGAACGAGCTGTAAAAACTTTAGATTTTTTAAGATACAGTGAAGAATATGAATCGTATGTGAGACAATATGCTGAAGAATCACAAACAGAAGGGTTAATTGATGACGAAGGGAATATTCTTAATCCCAATCAAAAAACAAAATCAATTGATTTAAAATTAAGAGTACAAACAAGTGAAGGTTGGAGAATGAAATCTTTGGCACAAATGATACTTGATTCTTTGTTAATAAAGAGTCAAGAAATCGGAGATAATTTTGCCGTAAATATACTTACGGATAACCAATCTATTCCCGCAATAAATGTTTTACTTGACAGTATAATAGAAGAAGGAGCTTTCGCAGGTAAGAAATACAGAGAAGTTTTAATGAACAAAAAAATAATTCAAACAACATTAGGTAGGAATATTACCGGCATTAGTTTACACAGAATGCATCCTTCAGTTCAATACGATGAAAATACGGGAATTTTTAATTTTTATACTGAACAATATCCTTTGGGCCATTCGAGATATGCTGTTGAATTGGGAGAACAATTGATGAGTGAAACTTCGTCTAATAAAGAAGAGGAGATAAATGTTGTAACAAATAGTGACAACTGGAAAGCAGGTAATTTATTTAACAAAATAATCGGATGGGTTGCCAAAACGAAAACACCCATAGCGATATTGGTAACAAAGAAAGGAACGAATCAGGGTGGTATTCCAATGTTAGTTTCTGAAACGATTAATGGAGAGGAATTCTTGTTTTATAAAATTATAGAATCCGCACAAGCGGAAGAAAACGATGAACTTAAGCAAAAATTCAATAATTCGCCCAATGCATTATATAATACCAATATGATTGTAGAATCGAAAAGAGCATTTATGAAACAGATAAAACTTGCCGAGAAAAATATAAACGATTCTCAAAATTCTCAAATAAGAGAAAGAGTTAAGAGAGTTTATGGTTTAAGTACGGAAGAAGATTTAAAAGCTTTTATTAAAACAAAATTTGCTCTTGCAGATTTGATTGTAAATACTAAGACGAATGATGAGACAGAAGAAAAATTTATTCAACTTGAGGGGGCAATCGGTTCGGCTTTAATGGAATTAAGTAATCTAATGTATGTAATAAATGGTGAACATTTATTAAAGTTTGTTGTGTTAAATGAAAAAGAAAAAGATGAACTTTTTGGCGCAATGAAAAACAGCGACGATTTTTATTCATTCCTGCAAGCAATAGAGGAAATGGATGTTGAAGGAGAAAGAAGCAGTTTTCAACAAAATAATATGTCGAATTGTTTCGTTGATCCAAAAAGTCCATTGAAGAAATTAACCGTAAAGGGTGCGGTTAAGTTAGAAGATTTGGAACTTAGGGGAGATTTTGTTTCGGTAATAAATAATTCAAAAAAAGAAATTATAATATCTCCGGAGATATTAAAAAAATATGATTTTGATATTTCCGATAATAGAATTATTTTGGAAAATATTAATATTGTTGTTGATGAAAAGGCTAATCTATTTGTGGAAAAAGATGGTGTTGTAATAATGACGGAAGAAGAAAGAATTCAACAAGCTGATGTTGTTGATGTTTCAGCAGATGCGGTAAAAGGAATAGTAGGAGTAACGAAGGTAAGTCTGTTAAGAACCAAACAATCTAATTCGCAGAAAATTACTCAAATTGTTGAAGGGGCAAACAACTTCTTATATTTAGACGAGCTGCAACAAGAATCTATAGAAATAGCAACAATGTTCAATGTAAAACCGGAAACTATTTCAATAGTAGATGCAAACGATACAAAACGGATACGAGAAGCTATCGAAATAGCAGAAAACGGAACGAAAGTAAAGATGATAATTTTAAACTCTCAAGCGGGAGAAGTTACCGACGAAACAGGAAATGTAATATACGGTGAAGATAACAATGCATTGCTGGAACTTGCAAAGAAAACCGGCAATTTGGAAATAATAAAATATGAAACGCTCGAAGGAGAAACAGCCGCAGGAAGAGAAATTATCAGAGGTATTTTGGAAAATATAAAAGCTAAAAATATTATAGGGCAAGGTAATAAAAATGTTCTGTATATTACACCTTCACTTCTTGACGGCCGGGAAGACATTGTTTACGAATATTTGCAAGACGGAACGATTCTTTCGGTAAGTACAAACAGTATCAAAGGAGCATTGGTAAAAGGTCTGTTGAACTATGGTAACTTAAAAGTTAAAACATTGGAAAATATGATAATACAACCAGCAAATATTTACGGAACATTTAAAGTTGAAGATGTTACAGATGCAGTTCTTAAAGAACTTTGTTCGAAAGGAATACATACTGTTATGATGGAAGTTACCGATGCCGACAAAGATGCATTAAATAATGCATTAGTCAGAGCACAAAATGCTGAAATGGGAATTGTTGTATTTGGTGAAGGAGCAGAAAATATTAGTTTTGAAGGTATAGAGGTAGAAGTTGCTGTAAAAGGAGATTCACAAGATAAGAGACGAGTAGTGGAATATAATGAAGCACTAACAATGGAAAATTTATCAAAAGATGTTATAGTAAATATTGCACAAAGAGAAGGTGCAAATATTGTAATGACACCGGAGAATATAAAGAGATTGATAAATGCCGGAGCAGCTATAGCATTTGACGGAGAAGTATTAAGGGAAGTTAGTAAAGAAAATACTGCAAAAAATGGAATAACGATGTTAGATATAGTAAAAGCGATGTTTACCGAAAATTCTCAACAAAAGGCTGCAAAAGCAAGAGCAAGAGGAATAAGAGCAGGAAGAAATATAGCTGTGAAAGCATTGTCGGCAGGAACAGACTTAAATGAACTAATAAATAATATAGATTCTATTTTAGATTTGATACAAAACAAAGAAAATGGGGCGTTGACTATAATCGGACAAATTCTTGGAAGAGAAAGGAAATTAGGCGAACTTCTCGATATTGATTCGACAAGTTTAACCGGAAAAGAAGACGATTTGTTGGGAAAAACAGAAGGAATTTTGCAAGTAATAGAATTATCTAAGGTTGTAGATAATATAAAAGATATCGACAGAATAGATAATATGAATGAACTTATGGCAATGCTTGTAGAATACAGAATGTTGACGGGAGAAAGTTATAATCCTCAAAAAGGAAAAGAAGTTATTAATGTTCTTTCGGATAAAACACATGATGAGATAATGAAAGATCTTAGAGAACAGCTCAAAGATGAAAATTTGTCAAAAACGGATAAAACATTTGTTTTGAGCGGAATAATTGATTTGCTTTTGGCAGATGACTTACGTATTGATGCACAGTTTGAAAAAATGTTTGAAGGTATGGATACCAAAGGTATACATGCAATGCTTTCAGCTGCATAGTATATTAATTTTAAAAGAATTGTTTGAAAAAAACTATTATGACTTTTTAGAACTTACAATAAAATGAAAGTTTAAGAATTGAATAGTTGAATAATCAAAAACTTGTCTTTATGACATAGAAAAAAACAATTGTTGATTTTTGATTAATAAGTTGTGTTAAAGCCTGTTCAACTATTTTGTTTATGAAAATAATCTTAGTTTTACTACTTTGAAAAGATATTTTATTAAAGTGAAAGGCTTTAATTTTGATTGACCTGAAACTCTTTCCAAAAATGCGATAGGATATTCCTTAATAATTGCCTTTGTTTTTTTTGTATAGTAGAGCATTTCCGTTACAATAAACGGATCTGAAGCTTTTAGTTTATCTATATATTGTTCTACAATTTCTTTCTTAAACATTCTGTAACCGGATGTAGCATCTGCAACTTTTACACCTATACAAAACTGTAAATATCTTCTTGAAAGATGACTTACTATTTGTCTTAAGAATCCTCTTTGTGTATCGGAACCGCCTTTAACATATCTTGAACCGATAACCACATCACAACTGTTAATAAGTTCTCTGAAATCTTTAATATATTTAGGATTGTGTGAACCGTCACCGTCTAATTCAACAAGATATTTGTAACCTTTTTGTATGCCCCACTTAAAAGCATCTATACCGGCGTACCCTCTGCCTCTTTTTTCTGTTCTTAACAACAAATGAACTTTGGAATTTTCTTTCTCCATGCCTTCTACAATTTTATATGTCCCGTCGGGAGAAATATCGTCGGCAACAAGAACTTCTATATCTTCAACGCCGCAATTTAATATATCGTTTACAACTTTTTTTATGTTTGTTGCTTCGTTATAAGTACAAACAATCGCTAAAGTATCCATTTTATCCTCTGTTAATAAATATAAGTTTGTATTGCATCTAAAACATTTTCCACAGAAACTTTGTCCATGCATTTAACTTTTTTATTACAATCCGGTTTATAACAACAATTACATTCCATAGACACTATTTTTATTCCTCTGCCATACATTTCAATTTCATTGTATGATGTAGGTCCGAAAATAGCAACAACATTCTTTTTGAGTCCTAATGCGGCATGCATTGCCATCGTATCACCGCAAACCACCAAATCACATAAATTTACCATTGCAAAAAATTCCTGCACTGAATTGTCGGTTCCGGTAGAATATACATTTTTAATTTTTTGTTTAAGTATTAATTTTATTTCTTCTTCATCATCTTTTCCGCCGAGCAACAATATATTATAACCTTTAGATGATAAAATTTTTATAAGCTTTATATATTTTTCTATTCTCCATTTTTTCATAACCCATCTTTTTCCGGCACTTGGGTTAATGCCGATAACTTTATTTTTATTCAGTTTTAATGAAGATTTTAATTTTTTTGCTTTTTGTTCCGCTTCTTTGGATATAGGAACAACTATTTCATAATTGTCTTTTTTTAGTTCGCAAATGTTTGCCATCCAATATTGGTAAGTGTGTTTGTTTTCTTTTTTTAAATTGTCATAAGCACTTGTAGGCAACCATTTTTTTGCATACTTATTTGAGCCTATGATTTTTCTTGAAGAATCAAGATAATAACCTATTATTTTATTTGCAAAAACAAGTTTAGTGAAAGATAAACTTTCAGGTGATAAATCTAAATTTATAACTATATCGTACTTTGTCGAAGACAAAAATTCAAAAACTTTGTTATCGTTAGGAATAATAATATCTATATATTTGTTACCAACCAAAACATCAACGTTTTTTTTGTCTACCAGCCAATCTATCGTGGAATTTTTATATTTTTCTTTTAATCCTTCCAATATAAAAGTTGTTCTTAAAACATCTCCCATTGCTCCTAATTTAACAATCAAAATTTTTGTCTGTTTTGTTCTTTTGTTTATCGAAATATACTTTTTACAGGAAGAGCATACGAAAGCATTTTCCTTTTGATATTTACAAGGTCTGTCTAAAGGAAAGTTAATACAATCTGAATATAATTTGTAATTTGTTTTTTTCATATTTGTTAATTTTAGCAAATTGTTTGAAAAAAAAATAGGTGAAAACAAAATATTCTGCTGTTTTTTATGCGTTTCATATGTAAAAAGAATAACAAATAATGTAAAATATTACATTATGTTGACAGTAAGAGAACTAACTAAAATTTATAAAAAATTTTCTTCTCTTTTTCAAAAAGAAGAAGAATTTAAAGCATTAAATAATGTTTCTTTTGAATTAGAAGAAAACAAAGTCCTTTCAATTATCGGAGAAAGCGGTTCGGGGAAAACAACTCTTGCTAAAATAATTTGTGCTTTGCTTCCTTATGAAAACGGAGTTGTTGAAATCAATAAAAAAAACATTTTGAATTATACAAGACAAGAACTGTCAAATACAGTCCAAATGATATTTCAAAATCCGTATTCTTCTTTTAATCCCAAACTTACTATAGGACATTCCTTATTTGAAGCCGTTGATAAAAATATAAATGATAAAAAAGAATTTATAAATGAAAAACTTGCACTTGTAGATATGAAAGAGGATGCTGTGTTTGATAAATATCCTCATCAATTTTCCGGCGGGCAAAAACAAAGATTAGCAATTGCAAGAGCATTATTAAAAAATCCGAAGATTTTAATTGCGGACGAACCTTTTGCTTCACTTGATGTTATAAACCAATCTTTAATAATGGATATATTTCGTAAAATAAAAAAAGAACAAAAAACAAATATTATATTCATTACACACGATATTTCTTCGGCTTTTAAAATATCGGATAAAATTTTGATATTGCAAAACGGAAATATGGTAAAATATGGGGATATTGAAGATATAAAAAAAGATAATAATGAGTATATCAGAGAACTTATAAATGCAACATATTTAATGGAGTAAATTAAAGTGCTAAAAGAAATTAATGCGGTTATAAAACTTTCTCAAGAGACAAATACCGATGTTTATGTTGTTGGAGGTTATTTAAGGGATTTCTTGTTAAAAAAGAAGTCTTTGGATATAGATTTGGCCGTATCTAAAAAGTCAGAAGTTTTTGCAAAAAAATTGGCAAAAAATATAAACGGAAAATGTTTTAAATTACATGACGACCTGCAAACTTACAGAGTAGCCGTTTTTAATAATCCGGATTTGGAATATATAGATATTTCTCTTATTCAAGGTAAAGATATAAAAGATGATTTAACGAGAAGAGATTTTACAATTAATGCATTAGCCTTAAAAATTGAGTGCTTTGATAATATTAAAAAAAATATAATCGATTATTTCGGTGGAATAAAAGATTTAAAAAAGAAAGAAATAAATGCTGTCTCAAAAACGATTTTTAATGATGATCCTTTGAGAATGTTAAGAGCCTTCAGATTTTCAAGTGAATATAGTTTTAAAATTTCAAAAGAAACTTTATCTTTAATAAAAAAGTATTCTTCAAAAATTACTAATGTTGCCGGTGAAAGAATAAAGAACGAAATTTTTAGAATATTAAACAATAAAAAATCTTCAAAATATATTGCAATGATTGATGACTGCGGATTATTGGAAAAAACATTTCCCGTTATAACAAAAATGAAAAAGTCCGCAAAAAATTTTTATTATCATCCCAAGGGATTATTTCAACATTGTTTTCAAACTTATGAAGCATTGGAAAAAATTTTAATTAAAACAGATAAATATTTCCAAAAATCCGTCAATGAATTAGATAAACATTTAAGTGAAAGTTTTTCTGAGTATGTAAATAAAAAAAATCTATTAAAATTTATTGCTCTTTTCCACGATTGTGCAAAACCCGAATGTGCCAAAAGAATGGATAATAAAATGAGATTTTTGGGCCATGAAGCATTGGGTGCTAAAAAAACGGCACAAATAATGAAAGAGTTAAAAATGAGCAATAAGGAAATATCTTATGCAAAAGCAATAATATCAGAACATATGAGACCTTCAAATTTGGCAAAATCCGATGTTATAACAAACAGAGCACAAATGAGACTTTTTAGAGATATAAAAGAAAATACTCCGGATCTTTTGATATTGGCAATGTCTGATTGGCATTCTTATCAAACTTTAAAAGTGAAAGTATATTCAAAGAAAGTTTTAAAACAGCAGGAAAAAGCTGTTGCTAAACTGATATTCAATTATTTTGAATTCATCAATAATAAGCCTAAAGATAAAATTGTCGATGGTAATGTTTTAATGAAAGAGTTTCATCTTAAGCCCGGGAAAATAATAGGTGATTTGTTGTTGCTAATAAACAATGCTTATGAAGAGGGAAGAATAAAAGATAAGAAACAAGCGTTGAAATATGCAAAATCTCAATTGACAGTATTAAAGAAAAAACATAAAATTATATAGACGATAAATTCCGGTAGTTAGTTTATAAATTATTGTTATTGCGGGCATAGTCTAGTGGTAAAACCCGAGCTTCCCAAGCTCGTGATGCGGGTTCGATTCCCGTTGCCCGCTGTTTTTTTGTGCCGAAAATTAATAAAATCATAAAAAATTACGACAACACCCTGTCGCAATCATTTTATAAAATATACAAATGAAAATACTCATAGCAGGCAGTAGAACCATAACAAATATTAATGTTTTATTAAAAGCAATAAATTTGTCCGGGTATAAAATAACGATTAAAGATGAAATTGTTTCCGGCGGAGCAAGAGGAGTGGATACTTTGGCGGAAATTTTTGCTAAAAATAATAAAATACCGATAACAATTTTTAAACCGGATTGGAACAAATACGGAAAATCAGCCGGTGTTATAAGAAATTATGAAATGGCAAAATATTGTGATATCGGTATTGTTATACATAACGGAAGCAGGGGAAGTCTGAATATGATAAGAAACTTAATTAAGTTCAAAAGAGATTTTTTTGAATATGAAATATAAAAATTTATTATAATATAAAAATAATTTTATAAGGAGTAATAAAATGTTGCTTGCACTTGTAATTTTGGTGTCTTTAAATTTAATTTTAATGATTTTGTTTTTTCTGAAGAATAAAAATTCAAATCAAGATACTATAAATAAAAAGTTTGAAAATTATGAACAGAAATTAGATTCTTACGAAAAAGATTTTAAAGACGAATTTGAAAGAAGCAGAAGAGAATCTGCCGAGACGGCAAGAGTTTCAAGAAAAGAAAATCAAGAAACATTAATAAATTTTCAAAACTCCATAAATACAAAATTTGATACCCTTTCGAAAAACACACAAGAATCTTTGGATAAACAAAAAGAAACGATACAAGAAAATCTTAAAGATATTCAAAACAGCAACGAAAAAAAATTAGAACAGGTAAGAACTACCGTAGATGAAAAATTGAAAAACACACAAGATATTTTGGACAAACAAAAAGATTCTGTTCAAACAAGCTTAAAAAATATTCAGGAAAGTAACGAAAAAAAATTAGAACAAATGAGACTTACCGTAGATGAAAAACTGCAATCTACTTTGGAAAAGAGATTAAATTCTTCTTTTGAACTTGTAAACAGACAATTAGAATCTGTTCAAAAAGGTTTAGGTGAAATGCAAAATCTTGCAGCAGATGTTGGCGGTTTAAAAAGAGCCTTAACATCCGTAAAAGTTGCCGGTAACTTGGGTGAAGTTCAGCTTGAATCTTTATTATCTCAAATTTTAACTGTCGCTCAATATGAAAAAAATGCTCATCCAAATCCGTCAAATCCTACAGGTGTAGTCGAATTTGCAGTAAAGATTCCATCCAAGGAAAGTCAAAATAAATATATTTATTTGCCGATAGATTCAAAATTTCCTACTGCGGTATATGAGCAACTTCTTCAAGATTATGAACTTGCGGATAAAACTGCAATAGAAAATGACAAGAAAAAACTCGTATCCGATATAAGAAATTTTGCTAAAGATATTAAAAACAAATATATTGAGGTTCCTTATACAACGGATTTTGCAGTAATGTTTTTACCTTTTGAAGGTCTTTATTTGGAAGTGTTAAGAATTCCGGGACTTATACAACAAATTCAAAATGAATTTTCAATAACTGTTTCTGGTCCGACTACTCTGGGTGCATTTTTGAATAGTTTGCAAATGGGATTTAGAACGCTTGCCATTCAGGAACAAACAGATTCTGTTTGGAATATTTTGAGAGCTGTAAGAACCGAATTCGGTAAATTTGGAGATGTTTTGGATGCAACAAAGAGAAAATTAGAGAGTGCAAGTAAAGAAATAGATAATGCCGGTGTAAGAACAAGAGCCATAGAAAGAAAGTTAAGAGATGTTGAAACTTTACCAAAAAATCAAGCTGAAACACTTTTGGAAAAAATTTAATTCTATAAAATAAATTCTATAAAAATATAAATTATTCGATAAAAACGCAAAGTAATTTATACCGAAAACTATGTAAACCATAAAGAGGAACCAAACCGGTATATGTTTATAAATCATTATTTTTTTTATATAATATGAAACAATAATATGTAAGGAATGTTGTTATGGAAATTTTGAACTCAAATCAAATAGATTCTAAAATAGAAAATTTAGCGAATGAAATTTTAAAACAAAATATAGATGATATTGTTATCATAGGTATTCAAACAAAAGGTGTTGTTGTTGCTAAAAGATTATCAAGAAAAATAGAAAATATTAAAAAAATGAAAGAACAAATACCATTCGGCGTGTTGGATATCACTCTTTACAGAGATGATTTGCAGGAAGCCGGAGCCGATATTCCCACAATAAAAGATACCGATATTCCTTTTGATATAAATAATAAAAATATAATTTTAGTTGACGATGTTTTATATACCGGCAGGACAATTCGTTCTGCTTTGGATGTTTTAAAAGATTTCGGCAGACCTAAATCCATAAAATTAGTTGTTTTGGTTGACAGAGGCCATAGAGAACTTCCCATACAACCGGATTTTGTAGGTCTTGTGCACCATACAAAAAATGAAGTCTATGTGAATTTGAATACTGAAATTTCCGACAGAGACACTGTTACGATAGAAGAATAGAGCCAATTTGTAATTTGCAGTTTATAATGTCTGTAAAAATGTTGGTAACTGTTTAATTAAATTAAAATAAAGAGGCCAAAATGTCTTTTAACAGAAAAGATCTTCTAGGTTTGGAACATTTGGATAAAAAAGAAATTCAAACAATTATTGATGCGGCGAAACCTTTCAAAAATATGTTCACAAGATCAATAAAAAAAGCACCTGCTCTTATCGGAAAGACCGTGGTGACATTATTTTATGAACCATCCACAAGGACAAGAACTTCTTTCGAAGTTGCAGCAAAAAGATTATCAGCAGATGTGGTTAATATCGCAACCGCGACCTCAAGTGTTGTAAAAGGTGAAAGTTTGGTGGATACAGCCAAAACACTTGAAGCCATGAAAGCAGATATTATTATTATAAGACATACACTTGCGGGAACACCTGAATTATTGGCAAAAAATTTAAATGCATCAATAATAAATGCCGGTGACGGTTTCCATGAACATCCAACACAAGGACTCTTGGATCTTTTTACAATGTATGATAAAAAGAAAAAAATAGAAGGTTTAAAAGTTTTATTGGTGGGCGATATTTTACATAGCAGAGTTGCAAAATCAAATATTTGGGCATTAACAAAATTCGGTGCAAAAGTAAGAGTAGTGGGACCGCCGACTTTGATACCGAGGAAAATATCAGAATTAGGAGTAGAAGTTTTTTACGATTTGGATGAGGCAATAAGAGATGTTGATGTTATAAATATTTTAAGAATACAAATGGAAAGACAACAAGGAGCTTTTTTCCCTTCTGTTCATGAATATATTGAACTGTATCAAGTAACAAAGGAAAGGCTTGCAAAAGCAAAGCCCGATGTTTTAATTATGCATCCCGGTCCTATGAACAGAGGAATAGAAATAGCATCCGAAGTTGCGGATAGTCCGGCAGCAGTTATTAATGAACAGGTAACAAATGGTATTGCCGTCAGGATGGCAGTGTTGCACTTATTGGAATTAGCAAGAAATAAACAGGGGAGAAAACATGTTAATTCAAATTAAAAATATAAGAATAGTTGATCCTGCATGTAAAGTTGATAAAATAGGTGATATATTTATTGAAAATGACAAAATAGTTGAAAAACTTTCTTCTAAACCGGATAAAATAATTGATGGTAAAAATAAAGTTGCGGTTCCCGGTTTAATAGATGTTCATTCTCATTTAAGAGAGCCGGGACAAGAGGAAAAAGAAACAATTAAAACCGGAACTCGTGCTGCCGCAAAAGGCGGTATAACTACCGTTTTTTGTATGCCGAATACAAAACCCGTAACCGACAATGCGCCATCGGTTGAATATATTCTTATGAAAGCACAAAAAGAAGGAACCGTAAATGTGTTTCCTATAGGATGTATTACAAAAGGTTCGGAAGGTAAAGAGTTAGCGGAAATAGGAATATTAAAAAAAGCAGGAATTGTTGCTGTAAGTGACGATGGAGTTCCTGTTGCAAATTCTCAAATTATGAGAAGAGCCTTAGATTACACAAAGATGTTTAACTTAACCGTAATATCCCATTGCGAAGATAAAGAATTATCTAAAAACGGTGTTATGAATGCAGGTAAAAATTCCATGATATTCGGACTTAGAGGAATTCCCAACCAAAGTGAAGAAATAATGGTCTCAAGAGATATTATGCTCTGTGAACTTACAGGCGGTAAATTGCATATAGCACATGTTTCAACCGCAGGTTCTGTGGAACTTGTAAGACAAGCGAAGAAAAAAGGTTTAAATGTTACTTGCGAAACTTGTCCTCATTATTTTTCTTTAACCGATGATTATGTTCAAAACTATGACACAAGTTATAAAATGAATCCTCCTTTAAGAACACATAAAGATGTTGAAGCGATAAAAGAAGGTTTAAAAGACGGAACGATTGATTGTATTGCTACCGATCACGCGCCGCATACACAAGAAGAAAAAAATAAAGAGTTTGATTTGGCACCGTTTGGAATTATAGGCTTTGAAACTGCATTATGTTTGATTTTGAGTGAGCTTGTAGATAAAAAAGTTTTAACTTTTGAACAGGCTATTGCAAAAATGACAACAAATCCGGCAAAAATATTTTCTTTGAAAAACAGGGGGACATTGAAAGCCGGGTCCATCGCGGATATAACAATTATAGACTTGGAACAAAAATATGAATTTAAGAAGGAAGATATATTATCTAAGAGTAAGAATTCTCCTTTTATCGGAAGAAAATTTAAAGGTTGTGCAGTAATGACTATTGTAGGGGGAAAAATAGTTTGGACATTAAAAGATGGGATTATCAATTAGAAATAACTGAAAACAAAAATATTTGTTTGAATTTTTATAAAATTTCCGTAATATCAAAAGATATTGCCCAGGTTGCAAAAGCCGGTCAATTTTGTATGATTGGTTTAGAAAAAGTTTTTCTAAGAAGACCGCTAAGCATATATTCCGCAGATAAAAATACGGGAATTGTGTCTTTCTTGTATAAAGTTGTTGGTAAGGGAACGAATATTTTGGCAAATTTACCTGTCGGATCAGAAGTTAAGGTTTTAGGTCCGTTGGGACAAAGCTATCCTTTAGACATAGAAAAAAGTTTTAGACCTGTACTTGTTGCAGGCGGTACAGGAATTGCTTCCATTCATTTTTTAGCAAGCAATTTAAGTACTCCGGGTAGTTTATACTACGGTGTAAGAAAAAAAGAAGAAATATTGTGCTTGGATGAATTTGAAAAAATGGGTTGGGAACTAAATATTTCTACGGAAGACGGATCTTACGGATATAAAGGTTTTGTTACCGATTTATTATCAAAACAAATTCAACAAAACAGTGTTATTTTTGTTTGCGGGCCTACGCCTATGATGAAAAAAGTTGCACAAATTGTTAAAGAAAAAAATATTTCCGGATTTGCTTCTTTAGAACAGAAAATGGCTTGCGGTTTAGGAGTTTGTCAAGGGTGTGCCGTTAAAATTAATAATGTAAATAAAATGGTTTGTAAAGACGGACCTGTATTTTCAATATCGGATATATATTTTGAATAATGTTTATTAAAGTGTTGTTTTCAATATTACTTTTTTTTGTACCTTTGAGTTTTGCGGCTACGGAACCGTGGGCTTTTTTTGTTTTTCAAATTATAGTGTCGTTTATTTTTTTGAATATCCTTCTTACAAATAAAGTTTTTCAATTTACATTGCCTGCATTAATTGTAAATATCATTTTTGGCTTTACTATTGTTGTCGCTTTCATACAGTTATTAAATCATCATTCAATAACACAACAAACAAATTTCATTCCGTTTACTGTTTCTCCTTATAATACATTAAAAGAACTTAATACTATTTTTACATATATGATGTTTTTTGTTATTGTGACTCAGTTGTTTTATAGATTAAAAGAAATAAAAAAATTGCTGTATGTGGTATTGTTTGCTTCTTCGCTTGTTATGATTATAGGACTTTGTTTTCCTAAAGGGGAGTATATTAAATTTTTCTTAGGGCCCGGAAGCTTTGGTAATTTTGGACCGTTTACAAACAGAAATAATGCCGGAATCTTTTTGTCAATGTCTTTTTTCATATCTCTATCTTTTGTATTCTATAACTTTTTAAAATATCCAAAATATTTATTCTACAATAAAAATAAAAAAAATAAATTTGTTACACTGCAGATAATAAATATAACATTGTCGCTATTGTTTGCGATAAGTATTATTGTAACACGTTCAAGAGGGGCAATGTTTGCAACTTATATAACCTTATTCATTTTTTTATCTTTGTTTGTTTACCATTTTTCAAAAACAACCTGGCAAAAAACATATAGATTTTTAATAATTTTTGTTTTACTTGTTACATCATTTTTTGCGATATATAAAAATATGAATGATATAAACGACTATAGCAAAAGATTTGGAGGCTTATCCGAGAAAGAAAGATTAAGCCTATATGATATGTCTTTTGATATTTTAAAAGATTATCCTCTTACAGGTATAGGTTTTGCGTCTTTCCCCTTGGTTTTTGATAAATATTTTGAAGGAAAAACCGCTGCATATCCGGAATATCTCCATAGTGATTGGTTGGAACTTTTGTTGGATATCGGGTATCCCATGTATATAATAATTTTGTTACTTATTTCAACAATTTTATTTATATTTTTAAGAAGAATAAAGTTTTTACCGTATAAGAAAAAGATTTTATTTATAGGAGTTTTTTCTTCTTGTTGTTCAATTTGTATCGGTAGTATTATCGATTTTCATCTTCATATTCCGGCAGATGCAATATTATTTCTTATATTTTTAGCAATATTATGCGCAATATCTTTTTATAAAGGAGAAAAACAATTTAAGTTTAATAATAGTTTGTTTTTTAAATTTGTTAGTTGTTTATTGATATGTTGTTTCATATTCTTCTCTTATAGAAATACATTGGCATGGAAATATTATCTTTTTTCAAAAAATATGTCTAAATACCAAGAAATGCAATATTTGAACAAGGCATTTGATTTAGTTCACAATCCAAAATACTTTGAAAATTCTATTATAGTGTTGCATAACTATTTAATAAAAAAGAAAGATGTAACCGAAGAAGAGAAAGAACTTCTACATTCTATGGCTTATGAATATATAAAACAATATCCGTATAATAACAAAATATCGAAAGTTTTTTTACAAAGTAATCAATAAACTTAATTCAAGCAAAATGTTGAAAAAAATAATGGTTTGTATTATAATATATTGCGATATTTGATTAGTGATTTGTTAACGTTGATATAGAATGTTATTGTAAGGCATTGAAGTTAAGAGGTTCTCTTCCGTAACAATTTGAAATAGCGGAGAGAGAATAAGTTATTTGATACTTTTTATAGTCTCTTATGGAGAGATGGCCGAGTGGTTGAAGGCGGCAGTCTCGAAAACTGCTATAGGGGGAACTCTATCGAGGGTTCGAATCCCTCTCTCTCCGTATCCTTTCAAACTTTTTAATCAAAAAAGTTTTTGATGTTTATTGTTTAGATGTGTTAGTTTTAAGTGTTTTTGTTGGAAATAACAAATTTCTTGTTAGAATATAAAAATGAATTTTTCAAATATTCCCAAAACATATCAATCTGTTATTGAAAAACTTATAACAATAGCTAAAAGTAACAATTTTGTTATTTATGCTGTCGGTGGCTTTGTGAGAGACATTATCTTGAACAGAGAACCTAACGATTTAGATATTATGGTTGATGGTGAAAAAGCCGGCATCGAGTTTTCTAAGATTGTTGCTGAAAAATTGAATATTCATCCTCCGATTATTTTTGAAAAATTCGGAACAGCCAAACTTCTTATAGAAGACAAAGAAATAGAATTTATAATGCCGAGAAAAGAATATTATGATGAAAATTCAAGAAATCCAGAAACTGAAATAGGAACATTGGAACAAGATGCTTTAAGACGAGATTTTACGGTTAATGCATTATTTTTATGTTTAAATAATTTCACACTTCTAGATTTAACTCAAAAAGGAATAAAAGATATAGAAAATAAAATAATAAGAGTCACCGATGAATCTGCATCCGATATCATTTTTGAACAAGATCCGTTAAGAATATTGAGAGCCGTTCGACAATCTTTTCAATTAAAATTCAAAATAGAACCTAAAACTTATCAAAGTATGAAAAACAAATCCGGTCGAATATCAATAGTTTCCGGTGAAAGAATATCAGAAGAAATAAATAAAATTTTATTGTTGGATAAACCTTCAGAAGCCTTTTCTATGTTAGATGATATTGGTTTATTGGATATTTTATTTCCGGAATTAAAACAAGCACAAGGAGTATCTCAACCTAAACCATATCATACAAAAGACGTGTATGGACACACGATGGATGTAGTGGATAATATTAAATCCGATTTGCTTTTAAGAGTATCGGCATTGTTTCACGATATAGGTAAGCCTGAAACTAGAACGGAAACAGGCGGAAAAATATCATTTATCAATCATGAAACAACAAGCTCTATAACAGCAAAACAAATTCTGTTAAGATTAAAATATCCTTCGGATTTTATAAAAAAAGTTTGTTTCCTGATACAAAATCATATGTATCCTAAAATGTATACAAGTCAATGGAAAGATTCTTCTGTTAGAAAATTCGCATATAAAATCGGAGATGATATTGAAAATATAAAATTGTTAAATTATGCCGACAGTAATAATTTTAACGGAGAGCTTTTTGATAGAGTTGAACAATTAAGAAATAGAGATATGTTGATGCCAAAAGAAGATTTACTTGACGGTAATGAATTGATGAAAAAATTTAACAGACCTGCCGGCAAGTGGATAAGCCAAGCAAAAGAACACATAAGGAATTTACAATCGGATAATCCTAAAATAACAAAAGAAGAAGCTCTTAAAAAGTTAAAAATTATATTGAAAATACAATAAATATAATGATATAATAAAAAGAAAGTTTTATGAGTGAACAAAATGGAATCGGAAAACAATAACGAAACAACAAATCAAGATAAAACAAAGCAAACAAAACAACAAACTTATGATGTTGCAGGCCTTTTAATAGGAGCTGTGGTCGGAATATTTTTGGCAATAGTAGGCATAACAGATATTTTGATGGGGATTATCGCAGGAATGTTTATAGGTCTTGTTGTAGGAACTTTTATAAAAAAGAAATAATTTATAGGAGAAATACATGGCTGTAGACTATAGAAAAAACATTGATTCTTTTATAAAAAAAATAGCAGATGAAGTAGAGTTTTATCCGGAAAAGTATAATATAAAAATAAATAGAATTTTAAGTTCTCAACAAAAAAAGGAATTAAATAATCTTATTTCATCATATACCGCAAAAATTGCTTACAATCCTACGGATGCTTCGGTTTATTATAACAGAGGTTTAGTTTATCATAAAAAAACAGATTACAAAAATGCTCTCAATGATTTTACAAAAGCCATAGAACTTGATAAAAACTTCACTTTTGCATTTATTGCAAGAGGAGAAACTTATGTTTTTTTAAAAGAGTTTGAATTGTCTGAACAAGATTTTTCACAAGCAATAAAACTTAATCCCCAAAATCCAAGTGTTTATACCACATTAGGCAATATAAGAGTTTTTCAAAATTTATTTAATGAAGCAATAGAATATTTTGATAAAGCTATAGAATTAAATGATTGTATAGAATCCGCTTTTTACGGAAGGGCTCTTGCTCATAGAAGTTTGTCGCAATATCAGAAAGCGATAAAAGATTTTACAAAAGCTATAGAGTTAAACCCTAAAGATAGTTATGCTTTTTGTGACAGAGGTATAACATATGCGAATATGGAAATGTTAGATGAAGCCATAAATGATTTTGAAACTGCTTTAAATTTAAAGTCCGAAGATGTTTTTTTTCTTAATAATAAAGGAATTGCTCACAGGAGAAAATTGGAAGAAGAAGAGGCAGAGAAGTGTTTTAAACAAGCTATAGAGAAAATGCCTGAGGACAGTTATGCATATTATAATCTTGGTAATTTACACAGAGAACAAGGTTTGGACGATAAAGCATTGAAGTTTTATAGTGAAGCAATAGATTTGGATTATACTTTCGGCCCTGCGTATATATCCAAAGCAATTATTTTTATAGCTCAAAAGAAAATTCAAAAAGCTTATGAAGAAATTTTACAAGCTATAGAATTTATGGATGAAAGTTTTATAAGTTTTGCATTTTTGGCATATATTAATTTTATAAATGAAGATTATCAAAATGCAATATTAAACTTTAAAAAATCTATAGAACTCGATAAAAATAAAAATCCTGAATTATTATATTGTTGCGGTTTGTGTTATTTTCTTACAAAAGATTATCTTGCTGCGGAAAAATATTTTTCAAAGGCAATAAACCTTTCTTATGATGCTTCCGAATTATTGTTGGCATATGCATTAAGTTTATTTGAGTTAAAGAAATACGATGAATCTATAAAGTATTTTAGTGAAATAATAAAAAAGGATTCTCCGCTTACGGAAGCATATTATTGGAGAGGTATTGCATATATCAATATAAGAAATTATGGTAATGCATCAGACGATTTCAAAAAGGCAATAGATTGTAAATATATGCTGAAAGAGAGTTATTATTACTTAGGTGTTTGTTATATGTATTTGCCCGAGTATAATATGTCTCTTGAATGTTTTGACAAGGCTGTTTCCCTGGAATATAGTGATATTTCGATATTTAAAAACAGAGCTTTTGTTTTAGACAAGTTAGGTTTTGAGGATAAGGCACTGGAAGACTTGGATAAAGTTTTAGAACAGCAAAAAAAAGATATTGAATCTTATATTATAAGAGTTCGAATATGTATAGATAAGAAGTTATATGATGAAGCCGAAGATGATATAATTAAAGTTTTGGAACTTGATGAAAATAATAGAGAAGCTATATTGTTAAATATAAGAATTAAATTTTTAAGAGAAGAATATGAATCTTGTATAGAATTTGCAACGGATTTTTTAGATGAAAATCCTAACAATATGGAATGTTTGCAATTGAGAGCAGATTCTTATGTTAGAGTTGATGAATTGCAAAAAGCACTTTTGGATTATACCAAAATGATAACTTTAAATCCCGGGAATGAAGATATTTATTTAAAGAGAATAAATTTATATATAAAAATGAAATCCTATTCAGAGGCTTTATCGGATATAGATTTCTTGTTAAACAGTGATGATACTAATGCACTTATATATTTTTATAAAGGGATAATAAACAGAAACAGAGGTGAAATTATTGATGCTTTGAAAAATTATGATATTGCATTGAAAATATTAACCGCTGACAAGATATTAAACTTAGATGAAGAAATTTTGGAAACAAAAAGATATTTCTATTCGGAAAAGAAAAAAACAATTCCAAAAGTGTTTGGTAAAAAGTCTCCGTCAAAAAGTCAGAGTGAAAACAAAATAAAAGAAGAAAATGATACTGAAGAAAAAGATGCAATACAAGAACAGAAGTTGGATGTGGAGACAAAAAATACAACAAGTGTTGAAACACAGACTATAGATTTATCGATGTCTCAAGAACAAAATGTTGCTGTAAATAATGAAACTGAAAAAATTTTAGATGAGGTTTTATCTAAGAAAAAAGAAGAACAAAATATTGTGACAGAGATTGAAACTAAGTCTGAAAAAAATGAAGAACAGAACATTTCGGCAGAACTTGAATCTAAATCTGGCAAAGAAGAACAAAGTACGGAAAATATTTTTATACAAAACGAAACGATTTCTTCAAATATGGTATCAGGCAACACTGCTAATTCAGATAACACTATTATACAAACTGCGAATGAAAATATTGAATCAAACCAATCGATAAAAGACATTCAAGTTGAAAATAAAAAAGAAACAGCTCCTTTAAGCATGGAGCAATTGAATAAACTTATAAAAGAAGATAAAAAGAATTCTGCTTATTATCACCAAAGAGCAGATTTGCTTTTTGCAAAATCAAATTTTAAAGATGCCGTTAAAGATTATGATTTAGCAATAAAATATTCCGAATTATTGAATCCGGAAATGTATAAAAGCAAAGCTAAAGCTTTTGTTGAATTGGAAAAATATAAGGATGCTATAGAAACCATAAGTAAACTGATTAAAAACGGGTTTGCTGATGCAAAGTTATATTATGAAAGAGCATTGTTATATCAATCACTAAAAGATTCTGCCAATTATTTTGAAGATATAAATTCAGCATTGGAATGTGATCCTTGTTTTGATGAAGCTTATTTGTCGAGAATAAATTATTATATTAAACAATCAAATTTTGCTGAAGCCTATAACGACATGAAACAGGTAAGTGATTTTGAATTAAAAACAGACAATAAATATTTGTTGGCTAAAATTTGTTTCCAGTTAAAAAAATATTCCGAAGTTATTTTGTTGTTGACTTCAATATATGAAGCTAAAAAACAAGAGAAAGAAACAGATTATTATTTAGGAATAAGTTTTGCCGAAACAGGGGATTATGATAATGCATTGAAATATTTGACAAATGCTCTTGAAAACGGATTTAAGAATAAAAATCTTTTTTATTCTTTGGCAAAAACCTATTTCAATAAGAAAAATTTTAAAACCGCTTTGGATTTTTTAAATAAATCTATCAGTATAGACTCTTCGAATTATGAATATTATTGGTTAAGAGCAAGAATATATTATGAATTGAATAATATTAAACTTTCTTTGCAGGATTATGATAAAGCAATTAAAATTGATTTTAAGAATAAAGATTTGTTATTGGAAAAAATAAAAGTTTTAGAAAATGGAAATAACACTGATGATATGATTTCCTGTTATTCCAAAATAATACAAATGGATGCTAAAAACGGAGATGTGTTTTATAAAAGAGGTTTGTTATATAAAAAAATAGGCAAGGATAAAGAAGCTGAAAAAGATTTTGCTCAAGCAAGAAATTTAGGTATAAATATAGCAGAAGATCAAATAAATAAAAATATAAACAGCAACAAAAATAAGGTCGCCGATACTATCGTTAAAGAGACTGTTGTTGATATTCAAAAAAAGCAACCGATATCAAATCAATTAAAATCTGAAGTTATAAAAGAAAAAATCGAAGAAAAACCTTTAACTAAAGACCATATTGATAACAAAATTCAAGAAATCAAGCAGATGAATAATGCGGAAATGAAAAAAGAAGGGACCATAAATGTTTCGGCAAGCATGATACATTTGAATCGAGGGAATATAAGTTTTAGAAAGCAAAATTATGAAAATGCTATTTCAGAATTGAATAAAGCAATAGAATTTAATTATAAAGATCCTCAGTGTTATTTGTTGAGAGCCGAAGTATACAGCGAAATGAAAAAATTTGATTTTGCCATAAAAGATTTACTTATGGTTATAGATATTTCTCCGAAGGCAACTTTTGCATATTCAAAAATAGCTGATATATATAAATTAAGCAATAATATTGAACAAGCAAAAATATTTTATTCTAAGGCTATAGAATTAAATCCGAAATATGCAAATGCATATTTCGGTTTGGCGGAAATTTATGAAAAAAGTAATCAAACAGATTTAGCAATTGAAAAATATAAAGAAGCTGCAAAACTTGATGTGAAATTAGCAAAGGAATGCAATATGAAAATTGCAGAATTAAATTCTTAAAAATGTTAAAAAACAAAAAAATTGCAATATTAATTTTTATTTTCTTTTTTTTAACACAACTTTGTTATTCGGCAACGGTTAATTCCGAAATGCTTTTAAATGCCGTAAGGCAAAATGATGTAGATGTAGTCCGTCAGTGTTTAAGAAAAGGCGTAAGCCCGAATTCCCAAGATTCTATGGGTAATTCGGCATTGTTAATATCAATCAGTATGGGATACTCAAATATAGCAACCGTTCTCATAAAAAACGGAGCAACGGTTAATGTTGCATATAACATGGGAATGGATTCTTTGATGTTGGCAATAAACAAAGGTATGGAAGAAGTTGCAAAATTGTTGATAGATTATGATGTGGATTTAAATACTAAATTAACGAACGGAATGACGGCATTAATGATGGCTTCCGAGAAAGGAATGTTTGATTTGGTGAAGTATATGGTAAAACACGGTGCGGATATAAATGCAAAAACAAAAGACGGGCTTACGGCATCCGTATTCGCAATGAAGAGCGGTCATAATGATATTGTTAAATATTTTAATCAAGTTGGAACTGTCCCGGGAACATTGGGAGAATCTATTCTTACTTCAAACATTCGATTAGCCGAAAGATTTATTGCGTACGGTTCGGAAATAGACGAAAGAGGTATACAGGGAAAGACTCCGTTAATAATTGCCTTTGACAGTAACGACTATGAGATGGCGGCTTTTTTAATATCAAAAGGTGCTGATATTAATGCCAGGGATAATAGCGGTATAACTCCTATAATATCGGCATGTGCTTCAAATAACATGGATTTAATTCAGCTTGCATTTACAACAGGAGCAAATATAAATGTTTGTGATGTTAATGGTGTTACTCCTTTGATGTATGCATTATATAAATCGAATTATGATGTGATAAAAATGTTGGTAAAATATAAAGCAGACATAAATGTTTGTGACAATAATGGTGTTACTCCGTTGGGAATAGCCGTAAGAATGGGAAATTTAGAAATTGTGAAGTTGCTTGTGCAAAACGGGGCAATAATAAATTACAAAGATGAAAACAATACTCGTTTATTGAATATTGCGGTTGATACGAATAACTTGGATATGGTTTCTTTTTTATTGGATAGCGGAGCAAGAGTTAACGGTAAAGATTTAAGTGGAAAAACTCCGTTGATATTGGCTGCTTCGAAAGGATATTTTGATATAGCAAAAAAATTGTTAGATAGCGGAGCAAGATTACATTCAAGTGATAATGATGGTTTAACTGCATTAGATTATGCGAAAAAAAATAAAGATTACAGCATGACAGAGCTTTTGAAAAACAGGAAAAGCAATTAAAAGGAATTTTTTGACATATTAAAAAATGTTTTCCTTTTTTTTAGATAAATAAATTTATTAATAAAGGATAAAAGGATAAAATTATGGAAAATTATGTAAGACCGTTTTCATTGTTTTCAGAACAGGATATTTATCTTTTTAAAGAAGGAAGTCATTTTCAACTTTATAATTTATTGGGAGCTCATCATGTAAAGTATGAAGATAAAGACGGGGTTTATTTTGCTGTTTGGGCACCTAATGCAAAACATGTTTCCGTTATAGGTGATTTTAATTATTGGGACAAATATTCTCATCCCTTGGTGCCGAGAGGGGATTCTTCCGGTATTTGGGAAGGATTTATTCCTTATTTAAAACAAGGTGATACTTACAAATATTTCATAATTTCAAATTTTAATAATTATTCTGTCGAAAAAGCTGACCCTTATGCTTTTCATTGTGAAACTCCTCAAAAGACCGGTTCTAAAATTTGGGATCTTTCTTATGATTGGAATGATAAAGATTGGATGAATTTCAGATATAAAAAAAACAGCATGAAATCTCCTATGTCGATATATGAAGTGCATTTGGGATCTTGGAGAAGAAAACCCGAAGAAAATAACAGAATGTTATCCTACAGAGAAATTGCCCCGTTACTGAGAGACTATTGTGTCGAAATGAATTTTACACATGTTGAATTATTACCTGTTATGGAACATCCTTTTTATGCTTCATGGGGGTATCAAACTACAGGATATTTTGCACCAACCAGCAGATACGGAACACCTCAGGATTTAATGTATATGATAGATTTATTACATCAGGCAGGTATAGGTGTAATTATGGATTGGGTTCCTTCACATTTTCCTACAGATCAACACGGATTATCTTTTTTCGACGGGACATATCTGTATGAACATTCCGATAGACGATTGGGATTTCATCCGGATTGGAAAAGTGCAATTTTTAATTATGGCAGAAATGAAGTAAAAGATTTTCTTATTTCTTCCGCATTGTTTTGGCTTGATAAATATCATGTTGATGGAATAAGAGTAGATGCTGTTGCTTCAATGCTTTATCTTGATTATTCCAGAAAAGATGGAGAATGGGTCGCAAACAAATACGGCGGTAAAGAAAATATAGATGCAATAGAATTTTTGAAAAGATTAAATCATGTAGTATATGAAAATCATAATGATGTTCAAATGATAGCCGAAGAATCTACTGCATGGCCTATGGTCTCAAAACCTACTTATTTAGGCGGTTTAGGATTCGGTTTCAAATGGAATATGGGTTGGATGAACGACACATTAAGATATTTTAAAACGGATCCTATATTCAGAAAATACAGACATACGAATTTAACTTTTAGTTTACTGTATGCATTTACCGAACAGTTTATTTTACCTTTTTCTCACGATGAAGTTACACAAGGTAAAGGATCTCTTATCGGGAAAATGCCCGGAGATGAATGGCAACAATTTGCAAATTTAAGATTGTTAATAGGCTATATGTACGGACATCCCGGTAAAAAACTTTTGTTTATGGGTGCTGAGTTCGGTCAAAAAAGAGAATGGTCTCACGATATGAGTTTGGAATGGCATGTATTACAATTTTGGCAACATTCCGGAATGCAAAAATGGGTTAAAGATGTTAATGCAATATATAAAACGGAGTCTGCATTATTTGAAGATGATAACAGTTGGAATGGCTTTGAATGGATAGATTGTAACGACTCGGAAAATACGGTTTTGAGCTTTTTAAGAAAATCGCCGTCAACGGGAGATATGATAGTTTGTGTTTGTAACTTTAATCCGGTTCCAAAATATAATTATAAAGTCGGTGTTCCGAAAGCAGGATATTGGAAAGAAATTTTAAACAGTGATTCCGAAGTATATTTTGGCAGTAATATAGGTAATTTGGGTGGAGTAAATACAAAAGATTATTCTACACATGCAAGACCATATACGATAGAAATTGCTTTGCCGCCTTTGGCAGCAGTATTTTTTAAGTATGAAGGATAATGTAGTTTGTTTTTGGTTTCCGTTATCTTAGTTTTACTACGAGCTTTTAGAGATAACCTTTGATAAAAAACCAAAAACTTTTGGAGAAAGTAAAGATGTATTTAATTATAATAATTGTTTTTTTATTGTTATCTTTTACAATAAGTTCAATATCGGATTATCTCAATGCAAAAAACATAAAAGAAAATTTACCGGATGAGTTTGTCGGATATTACGATGAAGAAAAATATAAAAAATCTCAAAATTATTTAAAAGACAGAACAAAATTTTCTTTTATATCATCATTAACATCTCTGATAATATCAATAATATTTATTTTAATCGGCGGATTTAATTATGTTGATTTATTCGCAAGGAGTTTCGGCTACGGAGAAATAGTTACGGGCCTTATATTTGTTGCCGCCTTATATTTGTTGCTTGAGATAATAGGAATTCCTTTTTCGGCTTACAGCATATTCGTTATAGAAGAAAAATACGGTTTTAACAAAACCACAATAAAAACATTTATATCCGATATAATAAAAAATTTAATTTTAACGGCTGTTATAGGGTTGCCGATATTTGCCGTGATTGTAATGTTTTTTGTTAAATATGATTCTCTTGCTTGGATATATGCTTCAATAACCGTTATTTTGTTTGAACTTTTAATTGCATTTATAGCGCCGGTATTTATAATGCCGTTATTTAACAAATATATCCCATTGGAAGACGGAGAACTAAAAACCGAACTTGAAAAATATGCAAAAGAACAAAATTTTAAAATGAAAGGCCTTTATAAAATGGATGGTTCTAAAAGATCTACAAAAACAAATGCCTTTTTTACGGGTTTCGGAAAATTTAGAAGAATAGTTTTGTTCGATACTTTAATAGCAAAACATACTACACAAGAGCTTGTATCGGTTTTAGCACATGAAATGGGACATTACAAGAAAGGACATATTCACAAAATGATGATTATGTCTTTTGCAAATACAATAATAATATTTTTCTTGTTATCTCTGTTTATAGGTAATGAAGGTCTTTTTGCTGCATTTAAAATGCAGAATATTTCGGTTTATGCCGCTTTGATATTTTTTGGCTTTTTATATACTCCGATATCTATGTTTTTGTCGGTTTTACAAAATGTTATATCAAGAAAACATGAATATGAAGCAGATAAATATTCCGTTACGACTTATAAAAATCCTGAAGCAATGATTGAAGCTTTAAAGAAACTTTCAGTCGATAATCTTTCCAACCTTACTCCGCATAAGATGAAAGTTTTTATGGAATACAGCCATCCCACGGTTTTAGATAGAATAAAAGCAATTAGAAATATAAAAATAGAGGGATAAAATGGATAAATTACTAAAAGAACTTTTGGAAGCTCCCGGAATTTCAGGTTGTGAAGAAGCTGTTGCAGAAATTATGAAAAGAGAATTATCGAAATCTTGTGACGAAGTAAAAATTGATAATTTTGGAAATGTTATTGCAAGAAAAGGTAACGGCAAGAAAAAAATAATGATTGCCGCTCACATGGACGAAATAGGTTTTGCGGTTAAACATATAACACCGGAAGGTTTTATTTATTTTATTAAAGTCGGCGGTATTGCCGATATGGTAATACCTGCACAAAGAGTTGTAATAAAAGCTAAAAAAGGTGATGTTGTCGGTGTAATAGGAACAAAACCGCCGCATTTAATGTCTCCGGAAGAAAGCAAAAAATTGGTTCCGTATACAAATATGTTTATTGATATAGGTTGTAAAACAAAAGAAGAAGTATTGGAGAAAGTAGAAATAGGAGATCAAATAATATTTGAACCTAATTCCGGAGTGTTAAATAAAGATGTATATTACGGTAAAGCCGTAGATAACAGAGCCTGCTGCTATGAAATGATAAAAGTTATGGAAAAACTTGCACCTGTAGATGCTGAAGTTTATGCAGTTGCAACGGCTCAGGAAGAAGTAGGTTTAAAAGGTGCAAGAACATCTTCTTTTGCAATTAATCCGGATTTTGCGATAATACTTGATACAACTATTGCAGGAGATGTCCCGGGAATAGAAGATAAAGTATCTGCATTAAAAATCGGTGACGGTATAGCAATAACAACGATAGAAGCCGGCGGCAGGGGAACAATAGTTAACAATAAAGTAAGAAGACTTATGATAGATACTGCAAAAGAAAACAATATAAAACATCAGGTAGATATAGTAAGCGGCGGTATGACCGACGGTGCAGTTATTTATATGAACAGATCGGGAATACTTACCGCGATATTAAGTCTTGCAACCAGATATTTACATGCAGCAACATCGGTATTTGATATAAACGATTTAAATGAGGGTGTAAAACTTACACAAAAAATCATAGAAAAGATTGCTCAAGAAAAAGCATTGTAAATTTTTTAAGTTTTTTATATAAATATTCTTTATAAAATAATATATGAGGTTTTATTATGATAATTCTTACCGGCGGTGCAGGTTTTATAGGCAGTTGCTTTTTATGGAAACTTAATCAGGAAAAGATTGATGATATTTTGGTTGTTGATCATCTTGATAATGGTGAAAAATGGAAAAACCTTGTAGGTAAAAGATTTTATGACTACATGCAAAAAGAAGATTTCTTACAAGCTGTAAAAGATAAAAAGATTCAAAAACCTCAAGCTATAATTCATCTTGGAGCCTGCAGTTCCACAACACAAACAGATGCAAATTATTACATTCACAATAATTTTGAATATTCCAAAATTCTTGCTTTGTGGGCAATGGAACTCGGAATTCCGTTTATTTATGCATCATCTGCAGCAACTTACGGTAACGGAGAAAACGGTTACGATGATCAATGTGATATAGA
>JAFXSD010000023.1 GCA_017525905.1 Elusimicrobiota bacterium
GATAACTGAATTATATTAACAATAGCTTTACCTTTAGATGTTCTTGTTCCTTCCGGAATTTCATATACTCTGGACCAGTATAATCTTCCTCTTGTAGTGAACGATAACAAGTAAGCATGTGTAGATGTTACAAACATTTTTGCAACAAAATCGTCTTCTTTTGTTGTCATACCTACAACACCTCTGCCGCCTCTTGCCTGAACTCTGTATGTATTTACAGGTATTCTCTTAATGTATCCTGCATTTGATACAGTAACTACAACTTCTTCTTCTTGAATTAAATCTTCAATATTGAAATCTTCTGCATCTGCAGTTAAATGAGTTCTTCTCTTATCTCCGTATTTTTCTTTTAACTGTGCCAATTCATCTTTAATTATTGCCAAAACTTTTTTAGGGTCTTCCAAAATAGATTTTAATCTCTCGATATTTTTGATAACTTCTATGTATTCTTCATCTATTTTCTTTCTTTCAAGACCTGTCAACTGTTGCAATTTCATATCAAGAATTGCTTGTGCCTGAAGTTTGGACAATCTGAATCTTTCCATTAAGTTGATTCTTGCAGTGTCGGTATCGGGGGATTGTCTTATTGTTTTTACTACGGCATCTAAATTGTCGATAGCAATTTTCAAACCTTCCAAAATATGTGCTCTTGCTTCGGCCTTTTTAAGTTCGAATTTTGTTCTTCTTACAACTATAACTTTTCTGTGCTCTACAAAATGGTAAAGCATTTCTTTAATATTTAAAACTTTCGGCTTATTGTTAACAAGTGCAAGCATTATAACGCCGAAACTTGTTTGCATTTGTGTATGTTTAAACAATTGGTTTAATACAACCTGAGCATTCGCGTCTCTTTTAAGTTCGATAACAACTCTCATACCGTGTCTGTCTGTTTCATCTCTTAAATCGGAAATACCGTCTATCTTTTTATCTTTTACAAGATTTGCTATCGAGGTGATAAGCATTGCTTTATTTACTTGGTACGGAAGTTCTGTAATAATAATAGCTTCTCTTCCGCCTTTCATCTCTTCAATTTCGGTTTTAGCTCTCATTTTTACGGAACCGCGACCTGTTTCCATATAATCTTTAATTCCGGCTTTACCCAAAATAAGTGCGGCCGTAGGGAAATCCGGACCTTTAATGTATTTCATTATTTCCGATATTGAAATTTCAGGATCATCTATAAACGCAATTGTTCCGTCTATAACTTCGGATAAATTATGCGTGGGAATATTTGTTGCCATACCTACCGCGATACCGGATGAACCGTTTATTAAAAGTTCCGGCAACTTTGTAGGAAGTATTAAAGGTTCTTGTAACGAACCGTCATAGTTCGGAATATAATCTATTGTGTCTTTATCTATATCGGCAAGCATTTCATCTGCGATATAGTCCATTCTTACTTCGGTGTACCTCATAGCTGCCGGATCATCACCGTCAACACTGCCGAAGTTTCCTTGACCGTCTACAAGAGGATATCTCATAGAAAAGTCTTGAACCATTCTTACGAGTGCATCATATACCGAAGAATCTCCGTGAGGATGATATTTACCGAGCACATCACCCACGATTCTTGCGGATTTTTTGTAAGGTGTATTTCTTCTTACACCCATTTCTTTCATTGCATACAAAATTCTTCTGTGAACCGGTTTTAAACCGTCTCTTACATCCGGCAATGCTCTGCCTACAATAACACTCATTGCATAATCTATGTAAGATGATTTCATTTCATCTTGAAGATTGGTGGGAAGAATTCCCGGATTTATCACTACTTCTTTTTCTTCCGTCGGTTTGTTTATGTCTTTATCTTCTGCCATTATATACTCCTTAGTTTTTCAACCATTAAACTGTCGTTTCTATTCCTCTATACTTCTATACATCCGTACCTCAACAAATTGCTAGCAATTTGTTAAATATCCAAATTGGTTACATCTAACGAATGAGCCTGAATAAATGCTCTTCTTGCTTCCACTTTGTCGCCCATAAGTGTTGTAAATATTCTGTCTGTCTCAATCGCATCTTCAAGTTTAACCTGCAACATTTTTCTTCTTGCGGGATCCATCGTTGTCTCCCAAAGCTGTTCAGGGTTCATTTCACCCAAACCTTTATATCTTTGAATTGTTGCACCTTTTCTGCCCAACTCTCTGATTTTTTCTATTAACTGATTTGTTGATGCTAAATCATGAACATCATTATTTGTACCTTTTAATCTGTAAACAGGTCTTACGTGAGTTGTTCCGTAATGGTGTAAGTGCAATCCTTTACTTTCAAGTTTGTTTGCCAAAATATTTATTCTCGGAAGTTCCCACAATTCTTTATATTCCGGTAAAACTTCTTCTGTTAAACCGTCAATCGGCAACTCACTGTTTTCCTGTTGCATTTGTTTTTTTCTTTCTGCAAGTTCCGCTTTAAATTCTTTCCACTCTTTATCCGAATAAATATATCTGACTTGATTTTGATCTACTACTCTGAAAAGAGGCATTTTACCTTCTTCTCTGAATTTAAGATATTCGCTCCATTTCAAACCTTTCTTTGTAATTTTTATTATAAGGTTATCAAGTTCTGCAATGGAATCTACAATTTGTGTTAACTGTTTTTGATCTATAACATCACCGATTTGTTGTCCGTCTTTCAACAATATCATTGACTGTCCGTCCAAACCTTGCTTGAACAGGAATTTATCAAGCTCGGCTTCCGTCTGCAAATACATTTCTTTTTTACCTTTTTTAACTTTATAAAGGGGCGGTTGTGCAATATAAACATAACCGTTATCTATAAGTTGAGGCATTTGTCTGTAAAAGAATGTTAAAAGAAGAGTTCTGATATGCGCACCGTCGACATCGGCATCGGTCATGATAACAACTTTATGATACCTTACTTTATCTATATTAAATTCACCTTCGCCTTTACCGATACCTGCACCTATAGCGGTTATCATCGTCTTAATTTCTTCGTTTGTTAACATTTTTGTTAATCTTGATTTTTCAACATTCAAGATTTTACCTCTTAAAGGAAGTATTGCTTGGAAAGCTCTGTTTCTGCCCTGTTTTGCAGAACCTCCTGCAGAATTTCCTTCCACTATGAAAAGTTCTGTTTTTTGAGGATCTTTTTCGGAACAATCAGCAAGTTTTCCCGGTAAAGCTGCCGAATCAAGAGCACCTTTTCTTCTTGTAAGTTCTCTTGCTTTTCTTGCAGCTTCTCTTGCTTCCGCGGCATTAATGGATTTTTCCAATATTTGTCCTGCAATTCCCGGATTTTCTTCCAAGAATGTTGCAAGTGCATCACCGACGAGAGATTTTACTATACCTTCAACTTCCGAGTTTCCTAATTTTGTTTTTGTCTGTCCTTCGAATTGCGGATTGGGAACTTTAACCGAAATAACTGCCGTTAAACCTTCTCTGACATCTTCTCCGGAAAGAGTTAAATTTTTATTTTTTGATAATTCGTTTTTCTTAATATAATCATTAACAACTCTTGTTAATGCCGAACGGAAACCGGATAAATGTGTTCCGCCTTCGACGGTGTTAATGTTATTAACAAATGTGTGAATTTGTTCGTTGTAAGAATCGTTATATTGCATTGCAACTTCAACATCCACATTATCTTTGTTTTTTGTGAAATATATAGGTTCTTTATTGATAACTTGTTTATTTGTGTTCAAATAAGAAACGAAACTTTTTATACCGCCTTCATAATGGAAAGTGTATTCTTTATCTTGTCTTTCATCTATAATTGTAATATTTGCACCGGCATTTAAGAAAGCTAATTCTCTTAATCTGTTAGCCAATGTATCGAAAGAATATGTCGTAACGGAAAATATTTCAGGATCCGGTAAAAATGTAACTTTTGTTCCTCTGTCGTCGGTTTTACCTATAACTTCAAGTTTTGTTGTAGGTTTTCCTTTAGCATATTCTTGTTTATAAATTTTTCCGTTTCTGTAAACTTCAACTACCAATTTTGTAGAAAGAGCATTTACACAAGATACTCCGACACCGTGCAAACCTCCGGACACTTTATAAGAATTTTTATCGAATTTTCCACCTGCATGCAAAACTGTCATAACAACTTCAAGTGCCGATTTATCTTTATATTTCGGATGAGGATCTACAGGAATACCTCTACCGTCATCCAATACCGTTATTGAATTATCCGGATGAATTGTAACATCGATATTTTTACAAAAACCCGCCAAAACTTCATCGATAGAGTTATCCACCGTTTCATATACCAAATGATGAAGTCCTTGTTCAGAGGTTGAACCGATATACATGGCAGGTCTTTTTCTAACAGCTTCAAGACCTTCCAATACTTGAATTTTCGAAGCATCATAATTCGATGCCGCTTTATTTTGTTCTTCGTTAGTCATTAACTTCTTCCTCCATATCTTTTACTACTTAATTTCACACTTTATATTTTTTACTACTTTTCTGCCTAAATACTGATTAAGTTTGTTTATAATCTGTCTTTTTCTTAAATTAAAATCATTCAAATACACCGCCGATTTTGTGGAAGCAAAAATTTTTCCGTCTTTAAAACCGTTTAATTCTATTTTATCATTACCTACTTCCTGCTTCCATTTGGACATAATAACATAATACGTATCATTTAAACCTAAATCATCTGAAATTTGTTTTAGGATTGAAGATACTTCTGTAAATTCCATTTTTAACTTCTCATCGGCATAACTACACAGAGATAATTTTTATTTTTTTCCGGTGTTATAACAACAGGATTTTGTGAAGTTGTATATGAAAAATAAATATTTTCATCTTCTATGTTTTGTAAAATATCTTTAATGTAGTTAGGATTAAAATTTATATCAAATACTTCGCCCGAATATTCCGTTTCAACTTCCGCTTCTCCGGAACCTAAACCTACCGTGTTTGCGGAAACTATCATTTTATTCTTTTCAAAACTTAATTTAATGGACGATGCTCTGTCCGCAACTAGTTTATCGCCTGTAAGTAATGCCATCTGTTTTACCGCTGAAATTGTATTTGCAACATTTAATTTTATTTTAGACATTGTTTTTTTAGGAATTACTTGTTCATAGTTGGGAAATACACCTTCTATTAATTTTGTTTGAAATGTTATATCTCCTATCATAACGGTCATTAAATTATCACTTAAACTTATTTGAACTTCTTCCACTTTATCATTGGAAGAAATTAATCTTAAAATATCGGATACCGCTTTAGTAGGAATAATTACTTTACCTTTAATTTTCTTGTTAACACCGTCCATATTTATATAAGATAATCTTCTGCCGTCGGTAGATACAGCTTTTACAACACCGTCTTCAACTATAAAACATACACCGTTTAAAACATATCTTTGAGAATCTTTAGATACTGCAAATATTGTTTTTTTAAGCATGGAATTTAAAACTTGTGTTTTTAAAGAAAAAATATTTTCTTTTTGAAAATCCGGAAGTGAAGGATAATCTTTTTTATCTATACCCATTAAAACAAATTTAGATTTATTTGCTTTTATATTTATTTGATTTGTTTCATCTGATTTTATTTCTATATTACCGTCTGAAACTTCTTTTATAATATCGGAAAATCTTTTTGCAGGTATTGTTATCGCACCTTCACTTATAATCTCTGCTTTTATATAACATGTTACACCTATTTCTAAATCTGTTGCTGATAATTTTATTTTATCTTTTTCAGTTTCAAATAAAAAGTTGGATAATACAGGTAAAGTTATTTTTGATGCTATTACAGGTTGAACTATCTGCATCC
>JAFXSD010000050.1 GCA_017525905.1 Elusimicrobiota bacterium
GATCCGCCGGTGATATTGTATTCACCGCTGTTGTTTATCTCGGCTTTCATATTGTCAGCATTGGAAGAAATAGATCCTGCATTTGATATTGCGTTGTCGGATTCAATAGTTCCCGTATTTGTTATTGTTGCTCCGGATTCGTTTGTGATATCCGTTGCCTTTATATTTCCTTCATTGGTTATTGTTCCGCTGTTAGATACTGTTGCGGCATTCAATGTTTCTTTATTTTCAATGGTTGCATTTTCATTATTTGTTAAAGTATCTGCAGTTATAGTTCCTTCATTAGTTATTGTTCCGCTGTTGGATACCGTCTCTGCAGTTATAGTTTTTCCCGAATCGTTGGTTAATTTGCCGCTTACAACATCAACTTCTTTTTGTGTTATATCAGCAGCATTTTCCACAGATCCCGCTATTTCTAATTTTCCGTCGGTTCCGCTGATTTCGTTTTTGTTTGTTCCGCCGGTAAAGGTTATATTTCCTTCATTTGTTATTCCGTTTATTGTACTTATTGCGTCGGCATTTATATTCATGCTGCCGGTACTTTCTACACCTATTTTGTCGGTCATCACTATTACATTTGCATTTTCATTATTGTTTATTAATGTTCCTGCTATTGTCACGCTCGATTGAATTAGTGTGCTTGCTTCTCCGTTTATCAATTCCGCACCGTTTTCTATTGTAGTTGTTCCCGTTCCGCTTATACCTTTTTCCAATGTTGTTGCTTTATCTTCACCTTCCGCTTTTATGTTTAATATTCTGTTATTTAGTATATCCACGTCTGCACTGTTTTGTTCGAAAGTTACATTTGTAAGATTTGTTGTTCCGGCATTTATTATTACTGCTAATCCGCTGTTATCTCTAAACGTTACGGATGATACATTAAGTGTTCCGGTTTCTTCTCCTATTCTTTGTACTGTTATTGCATTTTCAAATCCGGAATATTCTTGTAAATCTGTTACTGTCAATGTGTAAGAACTTGTCTTTATTCCGCTGGCGCTTGTCGAACTTGTTAACACATTTTCAAATCCCTTTATATGTAAATCCGCTTTAAGTGTATCGTATGTTTTTGTTCCTTCCACTATCCATGCCGTTAAGAAATCTTCATCTCCGGTTACACTATAACTTGAAGCACCTTCGTATACTGCACCTTGCAATCCGCCATATCCTGCCGCTTCTATATCCAATACAGTATGACCGTCGGCATCCACTCTGCTTGTTACTATATATCTAAAATTCGTTGTATATATAACTACATTTCCTGCTACCTCGGCATTTATATCTCTGTTTGCTATTTGTACCGTTGTTTTTGTTGATTTATCTTTATTCAAATGTATACTGGTTATTGTTGCTTTACTTCCTTCTCCTACTCCGTCTTCTGCTACATTTAAATTGTCTGCTATTCCGAAATCATTACCGCCTATTGTTTCTATATGTTCCAAATCTACATCTAACTGATAATCCCATTGTGCACCGTCTTCTATTCTTACGGTACCTGCTATATCACCTGCTGTTCCGTTATCGGTTATCAATATTGTTCCGTTTGTTATTATTAAAGTAGAACCTGTTAAATTATCATCTTTCCCGAGCTTTAATGTTGCTTCGTCGGTTCCGTTTCCTAATGTTACTGTATTGTTTGTTATTGTTTTTCCGCTTGCTATTGTCACATCACCAAGTATGTTTACTTTTGAACTGTCTATCGATGTTCCTGTCACATTATATCCGGATATTGTTCCTCCGGTTATATTATATGTTCCGCTATTAGTTATCTTTTTATCTGTTCCGCTTATTACTATATCGTCTGCGTTTGATGTTAATATTCCGCTGTTAGTTAGCTCTCGTGCAGTTATTATTTTTCCTTCATTGTTTGTTAAGTCTCCGGTTGTATTTATAACCACTTCTTTCTGTGTTATATTTGCATCGTTTGTTACTTCTCCGGTTATTTCCAATCTTCCGTTACTTCCGGAAATTTCATTATTATTTGTTCCGCCGGTAAATGTTACGGTTCCGGCATTTACTATTCCAAAACTCGGTGCATTTATATCACTAGCATTTGCTATTAAATTTTTATCAGATAGTACTCTTACTTCACTTTGTTCTATTTTAGTTCCTTCTGCATTTTCTACAGTTCCGTTTATTAATAAATTTCCGTTTCCGGTTATTGTGCTTGTGTTTACTCCGCCGTCAAATTGTAATGTCCCTTCGTTACCTATTCCTTCATCTCCCGTAGTTATGTCACCCGCATCATATACTCTAAAAGAACTGTCTTCGGTTACCGTTATTGAACTTTGATTTATTTTCCCCGTACTGTTTGTTACTTGTCCTGTTATGGTTAAATTTCCGTCTCCGTTTATTTTATTTGTGTTTGTTCCGCCGGTAAATGTCAGCGCTCCGGCATTTGATATTCCGTAATCTGCGTCGGTAGTTATATCGGTTGCATTTGTCGTAAAACTTTTATTTTCGTTTATTGTTATAGCTTTTTGAGATATACTTCTGCCTGTATTGTTAGAAACGTCTCCGTTTATTATTAATTCTCCTGGCCCGGATATATTATTATCGTTTGTACCGCCGATAAATTCCACGATACCGGAATTTTGAATGCCGTTTATTATATTGGTCAACTTACCTGCATTTGCAACTAATTGTCCGTATTCTGTAACTGTAATATATGAGCTTGATATTGAGCCGTCATCTCCGGCATTGCTCATGGTTAAACTGCCGCTGGATATATTTATTGTTTGATCTTGTATTGTCGTTGAAGATATTACCGTAGCATTTTTACTTGCAGATGCATTTCCTATATTTACTATATTTTGCTCGATGGGGAAATTACTTGTTATTCCGTTTTGAATGGTAAAATCATCCAATATGTTTATTGTTCCTCTATCATTTGTTATTTGTCCGTTAATTTGTGAATTTTGTTCTAAAGTTATTTGTCCATGATTCTGATTTGTTAATTGTCCTTCAACTGTTGAATTTTGTAAAGTTAAACCTTCACCGCCTAAATTATTTACCAAATCCGAATTTAATTGTGCATTTTGTAATATTAAATATTTAGAACCGTCACCGGAAACAGTTGTTTCTTTTTGTTGTATTGTTCTATTTGACAAGTCTAATGTTACATTGTCTTCTACATTTATGTTGAAGATACCTGTTTCCGTTTCTGTCTCATTTGTTAATGTTTTCAAATTATATTCATCTTGAGACGACAAATTTAAATTTAAAGTACCTTTATTAACAAGTGTAGCATTTGCACCTTGAATATTATTTACTGTTGTTGTATAGTCGGTCCCTTCTCTTCTGACAGTGTTTGCAAATTCATTATCACCGATATACATTGTATCGTGTTCCAAAGTATTACCTATGATATTTATATTGCCGTTATAATGATATTCACCCAATCCTTCCGTGTTCCAACTTAAATCACCATTACCGTCAATATAAATTTTAGCACCTTGTTGGCTTGTCACTTTATCCGTTATTTTAAAATTATTTTCATTTAAATATACATTAATGTGCCAAATTGCATTTTCCTCTAAAATAACATTATTCTGTATGAATGTTGCACTGTCATTTTCGGTGGCGGGTAATGCTTGCTTATTCTCATCGAATCCAACCATTAAAGTAACATCTTTTTTTATGGTTGTTGTTCCTTGTCTGATGCCGCCGTTAGTAATACCGCCGGTCATTGTTGTTGTTTTGTCGTCGCTGGTTGTTTCGGCGGTAAAAACCAAATTTCCGATATTATAAATATCTATTTTTTGGCCGTTGCTTGTATTATCAACAAATGTTGAAGTACCTATATTTATTATTCCTGAATTATAAATTGCACCGCCGTTAGTAGATGCCACATTTTCTTTAAACTGTGAACCGTCTTTTATTGTAATTGTGGAACCGGTAAGGTTGTATATTGCTCCACCGTCGGTTGCCTCATTATATTTAAATTCTGCATTGTTACCTATGGTTATAACAGAATTAACAGTACCGCCTTTACTGTATATGGCGCCTCCGGATGTATTTGCGGTATTTGATGTAAAACGGACCTCGTTACCGAGAGTAACCGAAGAGTTTTCATTGTATATTGCACCACCGAAAGTACTTGCTGCATTTGATGTAAATGATATATTGTTGCCGGTTATATTTATTTTAGAATTATCAACATTAGAGATTGCTCCTCCGGCTTTTGCGGATGTATTTGATGAAAACAATACATTATTGCCAATATTAATAGTTGAATTATGATTATTCCAAATAGCGCCACCGCCGTAAATATAACTGCTTTGAAAACCTACCAGTACTTCATTATTACTAAAGTTTATATTGTCGCCCATTGATATTTTAGAATTTGTCTCATTAAATACAGCACCGCCGGCATAAGTTGAAATATTAACTAAAAAGTCTACATTGTTTCCGAATTCTATGGTAGAATTAGAATAATTGTTAACTGCACCGGCACGCTCTGCCGTGTTGTAGGAAAATTCTGTTTTTGTATTATCGTTTGTGCTTATATACATTTTAGAATTGCCGGTATTTTCTATTGCACCGCCATATCTTTCTGCCGCATTGGAAGAAAATTTTACTCCTTTACCAATGGTTACCGTTCCACCGTTCTTATTGTATATTGCTCCTGCTTCGTTTGCCTCGTTGTATAAAAATTCCGCATTATCTCCTATTGTTAATGAACTTATGTTGTATACCGCTCCTCCGTACTTTGTAGCAGTATTGGAAGAAAATATTGCTCTGTCTCCTATTGTTGTTGTCGCATATTGTTTATTATATAATGCTCCGCCGCCCGAGTCATTATCACTACCCAATGCTTTATTCGAATAAAATTTTATATCGTTGCCTATATTTAATGTTGCTAACTCATTAGGTTTATTACTTTTTGACCAAACACCTATTGCTCCTGAATTTTTCGTAGCGGTATTAAAAGAAAATTCTACATTATCTCCGATTGTCATGTGTCCGTCATCGGATATTGCTCCGCCTTTCTGTGAACTATTTGCTATGAATTTTGTTCCGGATGCAATTGTCATTGTAGAGCCCGTAAAGTTATATAATGCTCCACCGTTACTTCCGGCTGTATTAGAGGAAAAGGTTATTACGTTTGTTCCGTCTCCGATTGTCATCATATATCCACCGTTATAAATAGCTCCGCCAAAAGAATCTACATAATTATAAGAATATTCTCCGCTGCCCGTTATAGTTGTTGTTGAGTTATGTGCAGAATGTATTGCACCGCCGCCTGTATTACCATCAGTTCCTTTTACCGTATTTGTAGAAAAATTTGTGTTGGAAATTGTAAGATTGCCAAGATTATATATTGCACCGCCGGAAGTTTTTGCATGGTTGCCCTCAAACGTTGAGCCGGATATTGTAAGTGTTCCTTTATCGTTATATATCACAGAACCGTAATTGTTGCTGCCGCTATCTCTTCTGTAAAAATTTTTAAAAAATATGTTTTCTATTATAGTTGTTTGTCCGGTTCCCATTATAAACCCGGCATTGTTATGATTTTGTCCGCCGGCATCTATAACTCCATTTGTTACTCCTTCACTATTTGTTATTGTTAGATTATTGGAACCTTGTCTTACCGGTTCTTTATCTGTTTCGGTTTGATCGGCTTCAATATTATTAACGGTTATTACCGCAGTTCCATCGGAAACTAAAGTTTGAAATTGAGTAAATCCTGTTGCGGGTGTCGCATAACTCAGCGACGAAAAGGATAACGTTACAGCCAACACGACGGCAAGCAACTTACTCGACTTTTTTAAGAAAGTATTAAACATTTCTTGTCCTCCGAGAATATTTTATTTTTATATTATTTATAATTTTATTTATATATATCAGTACTATTTCTTTACTAAAACACCATTATATATTATATGATAAATCATGCAAAATATCAATATTTTATTGATTTTTCATTGCTTTTTGCCTTTTGTGCTTACAGATTGCATTGTTGACAAATATCGGGAATATATGTTATACTCTATCGTCGACGAATATCGAAAATAAGTAAAAAATTTTAAAAGTTTAACTTTCGGTACGAAAAAGTTCGTATAATGTTTAGCGAAAAAATCTTGTTTGATTTTCAGAGTAGGGTTGTCGTAAGTTTAAGAATATAACGGAGAATAGCAATGAGCGGTGAAGAAAAAGGATGTTCTTGTTCAAGTGAGAAAGTTTCTTTTATGGAAAAACCTCACGAAGCAACAAAAATAAAAAAAATTATCGGTGTAGTCAGCGGTAAAGGCGGTGTAGGAAAATCGTTAGTAACATCTTTGCTTGCAGTGTCGATGAACAAAAAAGGTTACAAAACCGCTATTATGGATGCAGATATTACAGGACCTTCAATACCAAAATCTTTTGGTATTACGGAAAGGCCTGTTAACGGGGAAACGGGTTTTTTCCCGGTTCCTACAAAGAACGGTATAGATGTAATGTCCATAAATTTATTGTTGGATAACGAAACAGATCCCGTTATTTGGAGAGGTCCGGTTATAGCCGGAGTAATAAAGCAGTTTTGGAAAGATGTTATTTGGAACGAACAAGATGTAATGTTTATAGATATGCCTCCGGGAACAGGAGATGTTCCGTTAACGGTATTCCAGTCCATACCGGTGGACGGAATTATTGTTGTTACTTCCCCTCAAGAACTTGTTTCGATGATAGTGGAAAAAGCTGTTAACATGGCAAAAATGATGAATGTTCCAGTTTTAGGTATTGTAGAAAATATGAGTTATATAAAATGTCCGGATTGCGGTAAAGAAATAAACTTGTTCGGTAAAAGTAAAATAGAAGACGTGGCCAAAAAGTTTAATATTTCCGTTGTAGATAAGTTGCCTATAGAACCTAATGCTGCATCTTTGTGCGACAGAGGAGAAATAGAAAAAGTTGACAGTATAAGTTTAGATAAAAATATTTCAAATATAGAAAAGTTGTTATCTTAGCAAAAGTATTTACAAAAAGAGGAAAAAAATGAAAATAGCAATAACTTATGACAAAGGTGAAGTTTTTCAACATTTCGGACATACCGAAAATTTTAAAGTTTACACTATAGAAGATGGTAAAATATTGTCCAGTGAAATTATATCAAGTAATGGAACAGGACATGAATCTCTTGCAGGAATGTTAAAAGGATTGGGGATTGAAACATTAATTTGCGGCGGTATTGGCGGCGGAGCAAAAGTTGCTTTAGCACAAGAAGAGATAACGGTATATCCGGGAGTAAGCGGAAATGCCGATGATGCCGTAAAAGCATTTTTGAACGGAACGCTTAATTATAATCCGAATACATTATGTTCTCATCATCATGAACACAGCAACGAACATCGTTGTCACGGAGACAAAACAAACTAAACGGTGAAAAACAAAATGAATATTGGTCAAAGCATAAAGAATAAAATAGGCAACGAATTACATTTCATATATAAACGGTTATTTGCAAATCATCAATACAATTTTTATTTATCGAGATACAGATTTAATAATGTTGATGAGAAAACTCTTAATGAACTCAAATATTTTTCCGAAACAAAATATTGTTGGGAAACATGCAGTAACAGGCTTTGGCTGCTGTATATAACTATACTATTGGAAAACAATGAAAATGACCCCATAGATATTTTAGTAAAAAAGTATCTCTATTTTTACGGTTTAAAAAATGTTGAAGAGTTTTTTGTTGTATCTTATTGGTTTTACAATCACGGATTAACAAATGAAAAGATAGAAAAAGCTGCACAAATATACAAAAAAATATTAGATTCAACGGCCTCAAACAAATTTTCCGAACAAATAAGAAACAAAAAAATAGCTGTTGTAGGTAACAGTCCGAATATGTTAGGCAAAAATAAAGGCAATGAAATTGATAATCACGATATAGTTATAAGATTTAATGAATTTTATACAAAAGGTTATGAAAAAGATTATGGAGTAAAATGTGATTTTTGGGCAAATTATTTTACTAATAAAGATTTTTTAAAA
>JAFXSD010000024.1 GCA_017525905.1 Elusimicrobiota bacterium
CAAGAAAGTAAAAAAATATTTAAGTTAAGAAACAAATTAATGAACGGAATTTTAGAAAAAATTCCGGAAGTTGTAATAAACACTGATATAAAATATGCCGTTCCGAGTGTTTTAAGTGTAAGTTTTAACTATATAGAAGGGGAATCTTTACTTTTAATGCTTGATATGGCAGGTATTGCTGCATCAGCAGGTTCTGCTTGTGCAACGGGTTCTGCCGAACCGTCACATGTGTTATCTGCAATAGGTGCAAGTCCTTTGGCAGCACAGGGAACATTAAGGTTTTCTTTAGGCAGATACAACACCGAAGAAGATATAGATTATGTGTTGGATGTGTTACCGAAACTTGTTGAAAGAGTAAGAAAAATGTCACCGGTGTGGAACAACAAAGTTGAGGAATAGATGTACGGAAGTATAGAAGTATGGAAGAGACGATAGAAGATTGGAGGAAAAATGAAACAAGTATATTTAGATAATCAATCAAATACAAGAATGGATGATATAGTTTTTGATGCTATGGTTCCGTATTTTAAACAATATTACGGAAACCCGCAAAGCATTTATTCTTTAGGACAAATTTCTAAAGATTCAATAGAAGAAGCAAGAACTTCAGTTTCAAAATTAATAAATTCCAAGCCGGAAGAAATTATATTTACTTCATGCGGTTCGGAATCCAACAATTTGGCAATAAAAGGGTATGCATACGGGAACAGTAAAAAAGGTAAACATATTATAGTTTCCGCAATAGAACATTTTTCAGTTTTAAATGCGGTAAAATCTTTGGAAAAAGACGGCTTTGAAGTTACCTATGTTCCTGTAGATAACAAAGGATTTGTTGTACTGAATGAACTAAAAAAATCTATAAGACAGGATACAATTTTGGTATCAATACAATATGCAAATACGGAAATAGGAACTGTTCAAAACATTGATGAAATATCAAAAACAGTTAAAGAAAAAAATATTGTGTTACATGTTGATGCGGTTGTCGCAGCGGGTGTTATACCTATAGATGTTATTAAATCCAATATTGATATGCTTACAATTTCAAGTTCTGTAATTTACGGCCCTAAAGGTGCTGCTGCTCTTTATGTTAAAAAAGGGATATATTTAAAACCGCAAATAGACGGCGGAGTACAGGAATTTAACAAAAGAGCAGGAACGGAAAATGTTCCGGCAATTGTAGGTTTCGGTGTTGCTTGCAGCAGAGCATTAAGCCAAATGCAACAAAATTATGAAAAAATTATAAAGTTAAGAGATAAATTGATTAACGGATTACAAAAAAACATAGATTATATTTATCTTAACGGACCTACCAAAAACAGATTACCGACAAATGTAAATTTTTCCATAGAGTTTGTTGAAGGGGAATCACTTTTCCTTTTATTGGATGCTAAAGGTATAATGGCTTCAAGCGGTTCCGCCTGTGCAAACAAATCTTTAAAAATATCGCATGTGTTAACGGCAATAAATGTTGATGTTGCGGTAGGACAGGGTTCGATAGTGTTTACGTTGTCAAAATATAATACGGAAGAAGAAATAGATTATGTTATAAACGAGTTTCCGACAATAGTTAAAAGGTTAAGAATGATGTCGCCGTTATATGACCATTTTAAATCTACCGGTGAAAGAATGAAAGCCGGTCCGGGAACAGACTATGAGCACCACCATCATCATGAAGAATAAAAATAGAGTTTGAATTAAAAAAATAAAGTTGTTTAAAATAATATAGGAGAAAAGGTATGGCTTTTTATAGTGAAAAGGTAATGGATCATTTTGCAAATCCGAGGAATGTGGGAGAAATAAAAGATGCATCGGGTGTAGGAGAAGTCGGTAACCCTGTATGCGGTGATATGATGAAATTTTATATTAAAGTTGAAAATAACATAATAAAAGATGTTAAGTTTAAAACTTTCGGTTGCGGTGCGGCAATAGCGGTATCTTCAATGGTATCCGAAATGGCTATGGGTAAAACAATTGAAGAAGCACTTGCTTTAACAAACGAAGCGGTTGCAAAAGAATTGGGTGGATTACCGCCAAACAAAATGCACTGTTCCAACTTAGGTGCGGATGCATTACATAAAGCGATTGAAGATTACAAACAAAAATTATCAAAATAATTTTTGCTCGAAGAATAGAGGGAAGGAAGTATAGAGGTATAGAAAAGGAAATAATAAAAAGTCGTTATTACGAGTAAAACGAAGTAATTAATGTTGTTTCTATACGTCCATTAATCCATACATCCATACATCAATACATCAAAATCACCGAAGGTGATTTTAAGGAGTTAATATGTTAATATCGACAAGAGGCAGATATGCCATTAGAGTAATAATAGATTTGGCTCAAAATTCCAACGGGAATTTTATACCTATGAAAGATGTTGCCAAAAGGCAGGAAATATCATTAAAATATTTGGAAAAAATTTTGCCTATACTTACAAAACATAAAATTGTTGAAGGTGTTCACGGTAAAGGCGGCGGATACAAATTGGGTAAAAATATAAACAAGTATAAAGTTATAGATATACTGAAACTTACCGAAGGAGACCTTGCACCTGTTACATGCTTAAAAAAAGGTGAACATTGCAAAAGAAAAGCACAATGCAAAACCGTATTTATGTGGAACAAGTTTTATGACATCATAAACAAATTTTTCGGTTCTATAACTATAGATGATTTGTTAAACGATAACAAAAATTTCGATTTGTTCACAAATATTCAACAACTTTTATAGATAACTTAAAATTTGTTATAATACTTCATAATAAATAAAACATTTTGGAGTAAAAAATGATAGTAGAATTACTAAAATATACAAACGAGCCGGAAAAAACTTGTGCCATAGCGGGAAGATTATGTTACAGTGCTGTAGGTATAGAAGAATTAAAAGAACAAATGACACAAGAAAAAATCGAAGATATTTTGAAAAGAATAATAAAGTCCGGACATTTATCTGTTTTGGAACATGCATCATTCAGTTTCGGAATAGAAGGTGTATCAAGAGCTTTACTTGCACAACTTACAAGACACAGAATTGCATCTTTTTCGGTTCAAAGTCAAAGATATGTAAAGTTTAACAAGAAAGGTGTAGATTTCGTTATTCCGCCTACAATAGCTAAAGATGAAAAATTGTTGGCAAAATATAACGAGTTTTTAAAATTGTCGCAACAATATTATAACGAGTTTATCGAAGCCGGTATTCCAGCCGAAGATTCAAGATATGTTTTGCCTAATGCTTCTTCGACAAAAATAGTTATTACTATGAATGCAAGAGAATTAAGACATTTCTTTGAATTAAGATGTTGTAACAGAGCACAATGGGAAATAAGAGATATGGCTTGCAGAATGTTGAAACTTGCAAAAGAAGTTGCACCGATACTTTTTAATGATGCAGGTCCTAACTGTGTAAAAGGTGCTTGCACGGAAGATAAACCTTGCGGTAAACCTTGGAAAAAAATATAGTTAAAAACAATAAACTGAATATAAAATCCGTATATAATTTATATGCGGATTTTTTATTTTAACAACAAAGTTCAAAATAGTATAATATTAAGATACAATACTTTTTTAAGGAGCATTTTATGAGAAAAAATTTCGGACAACAAACTTGGTTTTATCCTATGCCGGTATTAATCGTTGCTGTTTATGATGAAAAAGGTAATGCAAATGCAATGAATGCGGCTTGGGGCGGTGTATATGATACCAATAAAGTTATTATTTGTTTAGATGAAAGTCACAAAACAACAAAAAATATAAAAGTAAAAAAAGCATTTACCATAAGTTTTGCGGATGTTAAACATGTTAAAGAGTGCGATTATTTAGGTATAGTTTCGGGAAACGAAGTTCCGAATAAACTTGAAAAAGCGGGATTTACAGTTGAAAAAAGTTCATTTGTAGATGCACCTGTAATAAAAGAGTTACCTATGACATTGGAATGTAAATTAATAAAATTTGACGATAACGGAAACATTATTGCGGATATCGTTAATGTAAGCGCAGATGAAAAAATATTGAACGAAAAAGGGAAAATAGATCCGTTGAAATTACAACCTATAAGTTATGACGGTGTGGGACACAAATATTTAAAAGTAAGTGAAATTGCAGGTAATGCTTTTGAAGACGGTAAAGCAATAAAATAATATGACAGAAAAGAAAGTTTTTGATACAAAAAAAATTTATATATCCGGGGTAAACGAGTGTTCCGTAGCACACTTTTTGTCTCAACACATATTAACAAGTAACGGAAAATCTTTGCTTGTCATACTTAACGATAACGAAATAGATTCCGTAAGCCAAGATATCAAAACTTTTCTTGATAAAAAAAATATAACGGTATTGGAATATCCGTCCGATGACGAAGCTAAAAGGATAATCACTTTATCTAAAATATCGGCATTACAACAAACCGTTGTTGTTGCCGATAAAGAATCTGTCGATAAAGAAGTGTTAACTTTTAATGCTTTAAAAGATAATACCATAACCTTAAAAGTAAATAACGGATACAAATACAGCGGTATAATAACGACATTATCAAAAATAGGATACTCAAGAGAAAATTTTGTTGAAGATAAAGGTCAATTTTCCGTAAGAGGAGATATCCTTGATATTTGGCCTTGCGATAACGAAAATCCCATAAGAATAACTTTTGATTTTGAAACGGTGGAAACAATAAAAACATTTGATTATATCTCGCAAAGATCGCAGGAATATTTAAGTGAAATAACTATCCTTCCGTATAAAATGGTAGATACAAAAACAACTTTGTTGGACCAACTGGATAATAACTTTATTGTATATTGCGATGATGAAATAGAAAAAGATAACCGTTTTGATAAATACAATTTGATAATAAACGATCCGTTAAATAAAAAATCCATACATTACAATTATCAAAGTTTTCAGGGATTTCAAGGCGACATAAAATATTTTATCGGGTTGATACAAGATTTAAAATATAATGCTATACCGATAAAAATATATTGTTCCAACGAGCCGGAAAAACAAAAAATGGTGGACTTGTTTTATGAGAACGGATGGGAGTTTGACGATATCCCCGCAATGACAATTATGCCGTTATGGCACGGCTTTTATTTGAAAGACGAAGTTGCGATAATTTCAACAAAAGAAATTCTTTATAAAAGAAAACAAATAAGTTTCCCTAAAATGAAAAGCGGTAAACGACTTGAAGGAATATGGGAAATATCCGCAGGCGATTATGTTGTTCATGAAAAGTACGGTATAGGAAAATATAAAGGGTTAAAGAAGATAAGTCAGTCCGATAAAACTGCGGAATATTTGTGTATAGAGTACAGAAAAGGGGACAAACTTTATGTTCCGCCTGACGATTTCAGGGTGGTACAAAAATATATCGGTGTTGAAGGTGTAAAACCGAAACTGTATTCTATGGACACTTTTGCTTGGGAACGAGTAAAACACAGAGCCAGAGAAGAAGCTTCCGCTTTTGCAAAAGAGTTATTAAAACTTTATGCTCAAAGAGCACAAACTCAAAGGCAACCGTATCCGCAAATGAGTTTGTTGGAAAAAGATTTGGCAGACTCTTTTGCATACGAGGAAACAACAGACCAACTAAAAGCTATAGAAGATATAAATAACGATTTTTCTAAACCGTATCCTATGGAAAGGTTAATTTGCGGAGATGTCGGGTTCGGTAAAACCGAAGTTGCTTTAAGAGCGGCATTTAAAGTTGTGTGCCAATCAAAACAGGTTGCACTTCTTGTTCCTACAACGGTGTTAGCCGAACAGCATTACAACACTTTTGTTAACAGATTAGCGGCATTTCCCGCAAAAGTTGAAGTTATAAGCAGATTCCAAAAACCTGCACAACAAAAAAAGATTTTGCAGGAACTTAAAGCGGGAAATATTGATATTATTGTAGGTACACACAGATTATTGCAAAAAGATGTTGAGTTTAAAAATTTGGGACTTTTGATTATAGATGAAGAGCACAGATTCGGTGTAAAGCAGAAAGAAAAAATTAAGCAGATGAAACAAAATATAGATATATTGATGTTATCGGCTACTCCTATTCCGAGAACTCTTTCGGGAGCTTTGTACGGGTTAAGAGATTTATCTTTGATAGAAACACAACCTTACGGCAGATTGCCTATAGAAACAAATATCGCATTTTACGATTCCAAACTTATAAAAAATATTATCGAGGCCGAACTTTCAAGAAACGGTCAGGTATTTTATGTTTATAACAGAGTTGAAACTATATTAAATAAAGCTGCCGAAATAAAAAAATTGTTACCGGATATAAGGTTGGATGTTATACACGGGCAAATGAAACCATCCGAAATAGAAAAAGTTATGTGGCGGTTTTTGCACAGGGAACTGGATGTTTTGATAGCAACAACTATAATAGAGTCCGGTATAGATATTCCTACCGTAAACACAATGATAATAGAAGATGCACAAAATTTCGGTCTTTCACAACTTCATCAGTTGAGGGGAAGAATCGGCAGGGAAAAACAAAAAGCATATTGTTACCTTTTCTATAAAGAAAAGGATATGAATGATGATGCAATTAAAAGACTTGAAGCAATGAAAAATTTCAGTGAGTTGGGTTCGGGATACAAAATTGCATTGAAAGATTTGGAAATAAGAGGTGCAGGCGGTATATTAAGCGCAAAACAGCACGGTTTTGTCAGGGATATCGGTTATGAGATGTTTGCAAGATTACTTGAAGAAGAAGGGCATAAAGTCAGAGGTGTTCCTCAGAAAGAAGACAGGAAACATAATGTTGAAGTTGACTTATATATAGATGCTTTTATTCCGCAGGATTATATTGAAGATGAAGATATAAGAATATTGTTTTACAGAAAAATATCGAACATATATGTTCAGGAAGAAATTGATGAAATAAGAAACGAACTTTTGGACAGGTTCGGCAAGATTCCCGAAAATGTTGAGAATTTGTTTAAGATAGCACAAATTAAAATAAATGCATCAAAGATTTTTGTTGAAAGAATTTCCGAAGATAAAAGATTTTGTTACATATATTTCAGGAAGGATACAAATTTTGACAAAATAGACTCAATGAGATTTATAACGGATTACAATTCTTTGGTGGAATTTAACAGAACGGACAGTTTCAGCTTTAAGTTGGTAAAAAGCAAAATATATTCAAATTTCATTGATTATATAATACAATTCTTAAAAGAATTTAAAAAATATATGAAGTAAGTTTATAGGGTTATTTGGTGACAGGTTTATAGGTTGAACAATAATAATTATACATTATAAATTGTAAATTATAAATTATAAATTGCTTTTCCCGGTTGTTGACAAATTAGCCAAAAACATATAAAATCTTATACTAACTTGCTTTACAGGCAAGTAGTTATTTTATTTAAGGAGAAATGTAAATGAGTGTGAGAATTCGTCTACAGAGAATAGGAAGACCGAAAAGAGCCTACTATAGAGTAGTTGCTATTGATCAAAGAGCAAAAAGAAACGGCAAACCTATTGAAATTTTAGGACAATACGATCCGGTATTGCAGGAAAACAAATTGAATGTAAAACAAGACAGAGTTGAGTATTGGTTGAAAACCGGTGCAAAACCATCTGATACTGTTGCAGATTTATTGAAAAAAGCAGCAGCACCTGCAGAAGAAAGTAAGTAGTTTTTGAGAGTTTATTTAAAATTTTAGAAATCAACGGAGATAAGAAATGAAAGAATTAATACTTTTTATAGCAAAATCATTAGTAGATAATCCTGATCAAGTAGAAGTTAATGAAGTTATAGGTGAAAAATCAACAATTTTGGAACTCAAAGTTGCAGCAGGCGACAGAGGCAAAATTATCGGTAAAGAAGGAAGAATAATAAAAGCTATCAGAATAATTTTGAATTCCGCATCTGCAAAACTCGATAAGAGAACAACATTGGAGATAGTAGAGTAGTAAAAATGGGTAGTACTCGTAAAACTGCCGCTAAGACATCTTGGAAAGTGGCAGATATTTTAGGTTTTGAAGTTATAGATCAAGACGGAAATTCTTTAGGGCTTTTAACGGATGTTATATCAACAGGCAATAATGATGTTTGGACGATAAAGTCCGATACGGAAGAACTTTTGATTCCGGCTTTGAAAAGTATAGTTACAAAAGTAGATATATCTAAAAAAAGAATTTTTGTATCTTTACCCGAAGGGTATAGTGATATTTACGGGACTAAGATTAAGTTGGAAGATGCAGTAGTTGTAGAGGATTTTCCCGGAATTACTGTTTATGAAGATTGATATATTAACTATATTTCCAGAAATGTTTAAAGGTCCTATGACTTGCAGTTTAATGAATAGGGCAATACAGAACAAAATTTTAGATATAAACTATGTAGACATAAGATCTTTTACAAAAGACAAACATAAAAAAGTAGATGATAGACCTTTCGGCGGCGGACCGGGCATGTTAATGCAGGTGGAACCGATATATTTATCATTGAAAAGTGTCGGTGTAAAAAAGAAAAATTGTTTGTATAAAAATCCTTATAAAAAACCTTATGTTATTTATATGAGCCCGCAAGGAAACTTATTAAATAATAAAAAGGTTAAAACTCTTTCAAAGTATGAACATTTAGTTTTACTTTGCGGACATTATGAAGGAGTTGATGAAAGGGTTTTAAATTGGGTGGACGAGGAAATTTCTATAGGAGATTATGTCTTAACCGGCGGTGAAATTCCGGCAATGGTTTTAATAGATTCCGTTGCAAGAATGTTGCCCGGGGTGGTACAAGACAAAAATTCCGTGGAACAAGATTCTTTTTATGACGGGATGCTTGATTATCCTCAATATACGCGCCCCGCAAAATTTAAAAATTTTAAAGTTCCGGAAGTGTTATTATCCGGTAATCATTTAGAAATAGAAAAATGGCGAAAACAGCAGTCTTATGAGAGAACAAAAAACAGAAGACCTGACCTGTTAAAGTTAAAAAAGTAATTAAGTTAAAGGAGTAGTAAAATGTCACTTATAGACCAAATCGAAGCAGCACAAAAAAAAGATGTTAAAGTTCAATTTAAAGCTGGAGATACAGTAAGGGTTTTCTTCAAAGTTGTTGAAGGCGGAAACGAAAGAATTCAGGCTTTTGAAGGTGTAGTTATACAGAAAAAAGGTACAGGTTTAACCGAAACTTTTACGGTAAGAAAAATTTCTTTCGGTGTAGGTGTAGAAAGAATATTCCCTATTCACTCACCAAGAATCGATAAAATTCAGGTAATAAGAAAAGGTAAAGTAAGAAGAGCAAAACTCTATTACTTAAGAGACTTGTCCGGTAAAGCTGCAAGAATTACGGAAGTTCAAAACAAACAACAAGCAGAAGCTGCAGTCGCAAAGTAATAATATTAAGAGGAAATTAAAATTTCTCTTTTTAAATTTGATAAAGATTTTTATGATAAAGGACTTCAATTTGTCTCCGGTGTTGACGAGGCAGGTCGAGGTCCTTTAGCAGGTCCGGTGGTGGCAGCTGCAGTTATCCTCCCGAAAGATATTTTTATAGACGGTGTAAACGATTCAAAAAAACTAACCGAAAAGAAACGAAATGTTCTGTTTGAAGAAATAAAACAAAAAGCTTTTTCTTATGGTATCGGCATAATTGATGCCAAAACAATAGATGAAATAAATATTTTACAGGCAACTTTTCTTGCAATGAAAAAAGCATTGGATCAGTTATCCGTAAAACCTGATTTGATTTTAGTTGACGGTAACCACACAATACCTAATTTACAAAATAAACAACAGGCAATAGTTTCAGGTGACGCAAAAAGTGCATGTATAGCTTGTGCTTCGATACTTGCAAAAGTTACAAGAGATAATATGATGTACGAATATGCAAAACAATATCCGCAATATAATTTTGAAAAACATAAAGGTTACGGAACAAAAGCTCATCTTGAAGCTATACAAAAATACGGACCGTGTCCTATACACAGAATGACATTTGCTCCGTTAAATTCAAAACAATTGGAACTGCTTTAACGGCAATTTATAATTTACAATGTATAATTTATAATTAATGAAGAGCAATAAATGGCAATTTAAGGAACAATAATGAAAGAGTTGACCACCGATATCGGTAAAAAACATGAACAGGAAGCAGCGGATTTTCTTAAAAATTTAAAATATAAAATTATAGAACAAAATTTTAAACTTTTACCTGTCGGAGAAATAGATATTATTGCCAAAGATAAAAATACAATAGTTTTTGTTGAAGTAAAATACAGAAAGACAAAAGATTTTGGAACACCTGCGGAATTTGTAACAAAATCCAAACAGAAAAAAGTTATAAAAACAGCATTATGTTATGTGAAGAAGAACAATATAAAAGCAGATATAAGATTTGATGTGATTTCAATTTGCCAAAATGAAATCGAACATATAAAAAATGCTTTTTGTCCTGATACTTATTTTACTTATTGAGGAAAAGTTTTGCGGTGTTAGCTAAAATTTCTGCACCTTTGGGAAGAGCAGTTTCATCTAAATCAAACTTTTCATGATGCCAAGGATAAGAAGTTTTCTCGTTTGAAGAAGTTCCAACATAAATAAAAGCACCTTTAACTTCATGTAAATATTCGGCAAAATCTTCGCCGGCCATGGACGGATTTTTTAAAAATTCTATGTTTTTGGGACCGTAAACTTGTTTTGCCGATTCATAACATAAATCTACAACGGAATCCGTATTTATTAAAGGATTGTTCAAAACTTGATAATCAAAAGTGTATGTCATTGAATAACTTTTACAAATACCTTGCAGCCTTTTTATCATTTCTTTTTTTATAAGTTCTCTTGTTTTTTCGCTGAATGTCCTGACTGTGCCCACAACGGTTACTTTGTCCGCAATTATGTTATATTGTTGTCCGCCTTCAATTTTTCCTACGGTAACAACCACCGGTTCAACAGGATTTACTATTCTTGAAGGAATAGTTTGTAAAGACATTATAAATTCACTTGTTGCAACAATAGGATCTTTGGATAAATGAGGATATGCACCATGTCCCAAAAGACCTTTTATTTCTATAACAAATTTATCTACTCCCGCCATCATTGCACCGTACTTTAAGGCAACTTTACCTGATTTTGTCCAAGGGCTTACATGTGCACCTATAATGCAATCAACTTTATTTGTTGATAATACTCCTTCTTTTATCATTCCTTTGGATCCGCCTGCAGTTTCTTCATCAAGTTGGAACGTGAATTGTATTTTACCTGCAAATTCTTCTTTTTGTTCAGCTAAAATCATTGCCGCACCGAGTAACATTGTTGTGTTACCGTCATGACCGCAGGCATGCATTACACCCGGATTTTTTGATTTATATGAATTATTGTTTTTTTCTTTTATGGGAAGAGCATCCAAGTCCGCTCTTAAAGCTATGGTTTTAGTTTTTTTGTTGGTTTTCTTTGTTCCTTCCAAAATGCCGATAACACCTGTTTTACATAATCTGTATGTTTTTATACCTTGTTCTTTTAAAATTTTTTCAACGAAATCCGCGGTTTTATATTCCTTATTACTGAGTTCGGGATTTTGATGTATTGTCCTTCTTATATTTTGTAAAGTTTTAAATAAGTTCATATCTTTCTCCGAAAAATTCCTGTGGAATTTTGATGTATAGATGTACAGATGACCGGATGTATGGAAACTACAAAAAATTTATTTTGTTGTTTTTTTCTATACTTCTATCTCTCTATATCTCCAGCCCTCAAAAATTGCCTTTGGTAATTTTTTTTATTGCTTTAGATATGTTCCCGATTATATCACTTGCCGTTAGAGAAACTTGAGTTTTTTCTTTTGCTGCAAAATCTCCGGCAAGACCGTGAACATAAACTGCAGTTGCAACTTTTAATAATAAATCTTTGTTTTCAATACATATAAAAGCGGAAATTGTACCGGTTAAAACATCACCGCTTCCGGCTGTAGCCATACCTGCATTACCTGTATTGTTTACATATATTTTGTTGCCGTCACTTACAACGGTTTTATGTCCTTTTAATAAACAAATTATATCATTATTTTTAGCAAAAGTTTTAGTTATTTGTTTTCTGTAATTTGTATCTTCTTTATATTTTATTCCGGATATTCTTTCAAATTCTTTAGGATGAGGGGTAACTGTTATTTTTGATTTTGAATTTTTAAATTCTTTTATTATTGATTGCCTTTGTTTGCCTTCCAAAGAATTCAGTCCGTCGGCATCGATTGTTACATAGATATCGAACTTTTTTATTATTGATAGTATTAAATTTTTTACGGAACTGTTTTTGCCCGTTCCGCAACCTACAGCAACGGAAGTAATTTTTCTTTTTTCTATAAATTTTAATATTTTATTTTGTGCAGACTTTGAAAAAGTTCCGTTTTTTTCTTCTAGAGGCAAAAGCATTATTTCCGGTTTAATGTTTTTTGCTATAACAGGGTATGCGGATTTCGGAAAGGCAATTGTTACAAGGCCTGCACCTGAAGTTATTGCCGAATTAGCACATAAAACTCCGGCTCCGGGCATATTATAAGAACCTGCAATAACAAGTACATGACCGAAATTATTTTTAAAACTGTTATTCTTTCTTTTAAATATATTTTTTATTTTCATTTTATTTAGAAGATACCGCTACAGCTACAACGGTAGTTCTGTTGTGCGAAAAAGATATATCGATATAAGATACTTTTTTGCCTTTAATATAAACTTCTGGCTTTCCAGAAACTGAATTTTTAAATGATATATCCGTTATTACTAATTTTTTTGATTTGTTTATTGCTTTCCAAACGGCTTCTTTGCCTGCAAATCTGACGGCAAAATGTTGAACGGCATTCTTTTTCTTGGACGAACAATATTCTATTTCATCTTTAGAAAATACCCGTTCAATGAAATTTTTGTCTTTCAAAAATTTTTGAAATCTTTTTATTTCTTCTATGTCTATTCCGATATTCATTTTTATAACCGATTAAAAAAATTATTTATCGTCAAAATTGTATACTATTAATGAAAAAAAATCAATGATATATTTTTATCAAAAAAATTCGTTTTTTTATATATATTTTTTGTATAATATTTAAAATATTTTTTTTTGAGGAATGCCCGTGAGCATAATAGTTACCGGAGTTGCAGGTTTTATTGCAAACAAAACCGCAGAATTTTTATTAAAAGCAAAAAAAGAAGTTATAGGTGTCGATAACCTTAATGATTATTACGATGTCAGAATAAAAAATTACAGATTAAAACAGTTAAAAAAATATAAAAATTTTAAATTCTTTAAACTTGATATTGAAAACAAAAATTCAATTGAAAAGATATTTAAAAAAAATAAAGTTTCTGCAGTTATCAATTTGGCTGCAAGAGCGGGTGTAAGATACAGCCTGGAAAATCCGTTTGTTTATGTTTCAACCAATACTATGGGAACACTTAATCTTTTGGATTTATGCAGACAATATAAAGTAAAAAAGTTTGTTTTAGCATCAACCTCTTCTCTTTATGCGGGACAAAAAACGCCTTTTACCGAAACACTTGCCGTAAACACTCCGATTTCTCCGTATGCCGCTTCAAAAAAAGGAGCGGAAGCCATGTGTTATTCATATCATTATTTGTACGGTATAGATGTAAGTATAGTTAGATATTTTACCGTGTACGGCCCTGCGGGAAGAACTGATATGAGTACACTGAGATTTATAAAATGGATAGATGAAGGGACACCTATTAATCTTTTCGGGGACGGTTCACAAAGCAGAGATTTTACTTATGTTGATGATATTGCTAAAGGAACAATAAAGGCATTAAAGAAAGTAGGTTTTGAAATTATAAATTTGGGCGGCGGCAATAATCCTGTTTCATTAAATTATGTTATAAGTTTAATGGAAAAATATTTGGGTAAAAAAGCAAAAATAAACAGAAAACCTTTTCATAAAGCAGATGTTATTTCAACTTGGGCAGATATTTCCAAAGCAGCTGAAATATTAAATTGGAAACCGACCGTTTCGTTGGAACAAGGTATAAAAAATACAGTTAATTGGTATTTGGAAAATAAAACATGGTTTAAACATGTTAAAGTATAATCGAAAAAAACAAAGAAAAATTTTGTATGGATAGACTTTAAAGGGAGTTGAAAATGTATAAAAGTTTATTGGAGAAAATAAATTCAAAGAAGGCCAATATAGGTGTTATAGGTTTGGGATATGTCGGACTTCCGTTAGCGGTTGAACTTGCTAAGAAAGGTTTTACGGTAACAGGTTTGGAAGTGGATTCAAAAAAAGTTGAAAGTATAAAAAACAAAAAATCTTATATCGGCGATATAGATACTAAAGATATAAAAGAATTGGTGGAAGCAAAAAGATTTTCCGCAACAACAAATTTTAAAACAATATCAAAGTTGGATGTTGTTATTATATGTGTTCCTACTCCGTTAAGAAAATCTAAAGATCCGGATGTTTCATATATAGTTGCGGCAACAAAAGAAATAAAAGATAATTTACAAAAAGGGCAGTTGATAGTCCTTGAATCAACAACATATCCGGGAACAACAGCCGAATTGGTTTTGCCTATGCTTGAATCCACGGGATTAAAAGCAAGTAAAGATTTTTTCTTGGCATTTAGTCCTGAAAGAATAGATCCCGCAAACAAAAAATTTACTATTGCAAATACAACAAAAGTTGTAGGCGGTATATGTAAACAATCCACCGAGCTTACTGCAGCGGTTTACGGTAGTTTTACAAAGGTTTATAAAGTATCGTCAACACAAGCAGCGGAGATGGTAAAACTTTTGGAAAATACTTTTAGAGCGGTAAATATCGGACTTGTAAACGAAGTTGCATTAATGTGTGACAGATTAGGTTTAAATGTTTGGGAAGTAATAAATGCTTCCGCAACAAAACCGTTTGGTTTCATGAAATTTACTCCCGGCCCCGGAATAGGAGGACATTGTATTCCGTTGGATCCGCATTATTTGGCTTGGAAATTAAAAACATTAAATTTTTATTCAAGATTTATAGAACTTTCGGGTGAAATAAATGCAAAAATGCCGGAATATGTTGTAACAAAGTTGGCAGATGCATTGAACAAAAAATCAAAGTCAATTAAAAATTCAAAAATATTGGTTTTAGGTGTTGCTTATAAGAAAGATGTTTCTGATATGAGAGAGTCACCTGCAATAGATGTTATGTATTTATTAAATAAAAAAGAAGCAAAACTTTTTTATTATGACCCGTATGTTCCAACCGTTAAAATCGAAAATAAAGTGATGAAATCCGAAAAAGATATTAAAAATATTTCAAAATATGATGTTGTATTAATATTAACGGATCATACATGCATAGATTATGCTGATGTTGTTAAAAAATCTAAACTTGTTTTTGATACAAGAAATGCAACAAATTTAATGAAATCATCAAAAATAGTAAGGATATAATTGGTGGATAAAGGGAAAAAATTATCAATTGTTTTAGTTACAAGAAATTCTAAATCAGTGTTGTTTGATTGCCTTAAAGCGTTGGATAATAACGATGACATTACATCTTCAAATAATGCTCAATGGATTATAGTTGATAATGCCAGCAGTGACGGCTCAATAGAAGAAGTTTTAAAATTATATCCTCGAACACAAGTTATAAAAAACAACGACAATTTAGGATTTGCAAAAGCTGCGAACCAAGGTTTTAATGTATCCGAAACAGACTTTATTCTTTACATAAACACAGATACCGAAATAAAACAAAATTCGATATCAAAACTTTACAATAAAATTGTTTCCGATAAAAATGTTGCCGTTATCGGCCCCAGACTTTTAAGAAAAAATAATACAATTCAAAAGTCGGTATATCCGGAAGCAACTTTATATACCGAAATTTTTAAACCTTTAGTAAAATTGTCCGTTTCAATAAAAGAAAATTTTTATAAAGCAGGTAAATGTTATACGGTTAATTCGTTAAGAGGAGCTTGTTTTATAATAAATAAAGAGTATATGAAACAGGTTGGCGGTTTTGACGAAAGATATTTTTTCTATTTGGAAGAAACGGATTTGTTTAGACAATTAAAACTGGCAGGTAAAAAAATTTGTTATCTTCCAGAAAGTGAAGTTTATCATTACGGCGGACTCGGAAGTGATGATAAAATGACTTTTAATAAGAAAAAAATGTATAACGAGTCTTTACTAAAATATTTTGCAAAAAACAGAAACAAGTTTGAAAATTTTATTATAAGGAAAATAATTAAAAACAAATGAAAATTTCTTTAGTTATGATAGCTAAAAACGAAGAAAAAAATATAGCTAAATCTTTGGAATCAGTTAAAGATTTGGTAAGTGAAATTATTATTGTTGACAGCGGTTCTACGGATAATACAAATAAGATAGCACAATCTTACAGAGCAAAAATTTTTAAAAGACAGTTTGATAACTTTTCCGCTCAAAAAAATTATGCGCTTTCTCTTGCGTTGAACGAATGGGTGTTACATCTTGATGCGGATGAAGTTTTATCGCAGGAATTAAAAGAAGAAATAAGACAAACAATTTGTAATTCGGATAAGATAAATTATGACGGTTTTTTACTTACAAGAGAAAATTTTTTCCTTGGACGGAAAATGAAATATTCCGGTATAGCAAGAGAAGACAGACTTAGACTTGCAAAAAAATCTTTGTCGAAATATGTAGGCGGAATTATTCATGAAGAATTGGTTGTAGACGGGAAAGTGGGGAAATTCAACAATACTTTTTATCATTATACATGCTCGAATTTGGATGGTTATTTTAATAAGTTTGAACAATACACAACTTTCGGTGCATTGAAAATGCTTGATAAAAATAAAAAAGCAAAAATTGTTGATATAATCTTCAGACCTCCTTTTGAATTTATAAAAAGATATATTTTAAAGCTCGGATTTTTAGATGGGTTAGAAGGGTTTGTTTGGGCGGTATTAGGTTCTTATTACAGCTTTACAAAATATATAAAACTCTATTTGCTGCAAAATAAAAGGTAATTGCAAAAATGTATCCGGAACTTTTTTCTATCGGTAAAATTACAATATATACTTACGGTGTTCTTGTAGCACTGGGGTTTTTTATAGGTATGCAATATGTTGTTAAATATTCAAAAGATATAGTAAGTAAACAACAAGTATATGATTTTTTGTTTTATGTTATTTTAATTGGTATTATCGGTGCAAGATTATTTTATGTTTTACTTGATATTCCGTATTATAAATCAAATCCGTTGGAAATTTTTCAGGTTTGGAAGGGCGGACTTGTATATTACGGCGGCTTTTTTGCCGTATTAATTTTTGCTTTTTTGTATTGCAAATACAAAAAAATAAATATTGTAAAACTTATGGATGTATTTGCTCCCGCTCTTGCATTAGGCCATGCATTCGGAAGAATAGGATGCTTTTTTTCAGGTTGTTGTTACGGAAAAAATACGGACTGTTTTTTGGCAATATCTCAAAAGCATCCCACCCAATTATATGAAGCTGCGGGGAATTTAGTAATATTTTTTATATTACACACATTATTAAAAAAATCTCATAAAGACGGATATATTTTTGTTTTGTATATAGTCATGTATTCCGTATTACGATTTGCGGTTGAATTCTTTAGAGGAGATGACAGAGGTGCTTTTATATTCGGGTTGTCTCCGGCACAAAATATTTCGATAATTGTATTTGTTGTTGCCATTGTTTTACTGTTTAAAGCGGGGTTTAAAAATGAAAAATAGTTTTGTTTGCGATAAAGACACAAATGAAAGACTGGATTGTTTTATGAACAATTTACATAAAGACTATTCAAGAACTTTTTTCCAAAATATGATAAAAAAAGGAAATCTTTTGGTAAACGGCAAAAAAGTTCAACCGAGCTATAAGGCAAAACAAAAAGATGTTATAGAGTACACTATTGAAGAAAATGTTGCCACATCTTTGAAACCCGAGAATATTCCTTTAAACATTATTTATGAAGATGAAGATATTATTGTTATAAACAAGCAAACGGATTTGGTTGTTCATCCTTCTTTCGGACACGAAACAGGAACTTTATTAAATGCTCTTCTTTATCATTTCAACGGTAAATGCAGTCCGTTTATGGTTCACAGATTAGACAAAGATACGACAGGCGCAATAATATTTGCAAAAAATGAAAAATCAAAAGTTTCTTTATCGAAACAATTTCAAAAACGAACAATACACAAAACTTATGTAACTGCAGTAACCGGAACCGTTGTTGAAGAATACGGAAGAATAGAAGCTCCGTTGGGAAGGTCTATGCAGAACAGAAAAATTATAGAAGTCGGCCCTCTTGCAAAAAAAATGGCAATAACCGAATTTAAAGTTTTGTCCAGAAGCAGAGATGTATCTTTGTTGGAAGTACATATTATTACGGGAAGAACTCACCAAATAAGAAGTCATATGAAATATATAGGTCATCCCGTTTTAGGTGATGTTGATTACGGCGGAAGCGATCACCTAAAAGATATTAAGTTTACAAGGCAGATGTTGCATTCATACAGAGTAAGATTTACACATCCGACAACGAGCAAAGAAATAGAAATTATTGCTCCGTTACCTGATGATATGAAAAGTTTGTTCAAAAATATTAAGTTGTAATTTATAAGGTTTGAAAATGATTGATTTGGATAAAATATTACCTCTGGTTCAACGACCATCAAGATATATAAATCATGAAATAAATTCATATAAACCCGATATGGAAAATGATGTTAGTATATGTTTATGTTTTCCGGATATTTATGAAATAGGTGCATCCAATTTAGGACTTGAAATTTTATATCACTTAGTGAACGAAAAAAAAGTTGCCAGATGCGAAAGATCTTATGCTCCCGATATAGATATGGAACAAATTTTAAGACAGAAAAAAATTGAACTTTTTTCGTTGGAATCGAAAACGCCGTTAAAAGAATTTGATATAGTTGGATTTAGTTTACAATGCGAACTTGTAGGAACAAATATTGTAAATATGTTGTCATTATCGAATATTCATATATTTTCAAAAGACAGAGAAGAAGACGAACCTCTTATTATAGGCGGCGGACCGGTAATGGCAAACCCGGAACCGTTTGCGGATTTTTTTGATTTGTTTACAATAGGTGACGGTGAAGTTTCAATGGTTAAAATTTTGGAAACATACAGGAACTGTAAAAAAAATAAATTAACCAGAAAAGAAACTCTTTTCGAGCTTTCAAAGATAGAAGGAATTTATATACCGTCTTTTTATGATGTCTCTTATAATGATGATAACACGGTAAAAGATATAAAACCGAACATTGAAGGTGTTCCGGAAACAATAAAGAAAACAATAGTCGATTTGGATAAAGTTTTTTTTCATGATAATAAAATCGTTCCGTTCGTTGAAACAGTTCACAACAGATTAAATATCGAAGTGGCAAGAGGTTGTATAGGCAGATGCAGATTTTGTCAAGCTTCAAAATATTACAGACCATGGAGAGCAAGAAAAGTAGAAACGATTTTAAGTTTGTTGGATAAAAGTTTAAAAAATACCGGATATGAGGAAGTTTCTTTTTCTTCTCTTTCTTGCACGGATTATAAAGATTTGGAAGAGCTTTTGTTACAGACAAATGAAAAGTATTACAAACAAAATTTGAATGTAACTTTGCCGTCAATGAGGTGCAACAAATTTTCTTTAAAAGTTGCCGAATATTTAAACAGAGATAAAAAACCGTCTATAACTTTTGCCCCTGAAGCTGGTTCGGACAGATTAAGAAATGTTATAGGAAAATATTTATCAGAAAACGAAATAGTTGATACTCTTAACTTTGCTTATCAAATGGGTTGGCGTGCAATAAAATTATATTTTATGATAGGCCTTCCCACCGAAACTCTGGAAGATATTTCCGCAATAAAGACACTTGTTGATAAAGTTAGAAAAACGGCAAACAGATTAAATTTCAGTATAACGGTATCTCCGTTTGTACCGAAAGCACAAACGGCATTTCAATGGGAACCGATGTTTTCAAGTGAATATTTCAGAGATGTTATAACAAATATTAAAAAAACAATTCCTGCCGATATCAGAGCACATAACCATCAATCAAGCATAATAGAAGCTTTCCTGGCAAGAGCAGATAGACGAGTTTCAAAAGCGATATATATTGCTTGGCAAAAAGGTATGAGATTTGATCAATGGAAAGATAAATTTAATTTTGAAGTTTGGATTGAAAGTATAAAAGAAGCAGGGTTTGATTTGAATTTTTATGTTTACAGACGAAGAAATTTTGATGAAGTTTTACCGTGGCAACATATAAATTTGGGAGTAGATAAACAATTCTTGTATAACGATTATTTAACCGGAATAAAAGAAACGGCAAACACTGTTTCCGGAAAAGAAAAACAAGTTACAAAACTTCCCGAAAATATATCGTCGGTAAAAAAAGAAATTTTCGAAACAAAATTCAGAGTATTACTGAAATTTTCAAGGACAGGATATGTAAAATATATTTCGCAACTTGAACAGATAGATTTTTTCAGAAGGGCGTTAAAAAGAACAAGTTTACCTTTGGCATACACGAACGGATTTAGTCCGCAGGTAAAAGCGGCTTTCGGTCCGGCAATTGCAGTGGGTTACGAAAGTAACAGCGAATATGTGGATTTATCTTTAACGGATAAAGTTGATATTGAAACAATAAAACAGGAAATATCAAAAATTTTGCCTGAAGGTTATACTTTGCTTGAAGCAAAATATGTTCCGTTAAGACTACCTTCCGTAGAAGGTCTTGTAAATTTGGCGGAGTATATTGTTAAGGGTATAAAGTTGGAACAAGAATATGTTGATGAATATTTGAAACAAGATAAAATTTTGGTTACAAAAGAAAAAAAAGGCAAACAAACCGTAATAGATATAAAAGATATTATAAAAAATATAGAGATTATAGATGACAATACTTTTAAAATTTTTGTTAGATTTTTACCGACAAAAAATCTTAAACTTGAAAAAATTTTGCAAAACTTGTTGAAAATACAAGAAAAAGATGTGAAAATATTGTATACTAAAAGAGAAAGATTATTTGTTGAAAATAAAGGAACAGTTTATGAAATTTAAAACATTGATTGTTTTTATTTTACTGTTGTTTTCTTTGTCTGTTGTTTTTGCGGAGAAATCTATTGTGTACATGTCCGACAGTGTACACATGTCCGATTCTTTTAATACAAAATATGTAGATATGTTGCAAAGTTTAATAGATGATGATTTCGGTAAAGGAAAAGTTAATGTAAGTAAGGTCACAAAATTTGATATGAATACTACTCAATGTTTGGAACTGTGCAATGCTTTGTTTAATAAAAAATATCAAGATACGATAATACTAAATGTAGGAGATTCGAATTATCACAATTTGTACGGTTTTTCCGCATATGTAAAAGACAGGTACAGAGACAAACCATTAGTTATAAAAGAAAGTAAAGATATTTATGAAATCAATAACGAAATGTTAAAAATTTACGGTTCAACAGGGAAAAACACACTGACAAAAATCGTAAGTGATGTCTATTATAAAATAATGGGACCCGATTCAAATAAAACTTTTAAGCCGAAAGTTGTTCCTAATTTTTATGTTTTAAAAAGTGATTTTACCGTAGATAATAATTTTATGGCGGCGATAACAACTTATGAACAGGCTTGGGAACTTATAAAAAATAAAAAATTTGACGAAGCAAAAAGTTTTCTGTCTTCTATTATAGAAAAAAAACCGTCTCAAAGTATGTTGTATTATGCGTTAGGTTCAGCCTATTTATCAGAAAGCAAGGAAGGATGTGAATTAAAAGCATTACAATATTTTGAAGACGGAATACTTGTTGATCCTTTAAACAAATTAAATTTATGTTATAAAGGCTTGGAATTAATTTATATGTTGTATAAAGGGGAAATAACGGCTGATGTTTTATTTTTTGCAAGAGCTTTGGATCAATATATTACTTTCCCGAGTGAATCATTAGAATCCATAGTTGCAATAAATACCGTAGATTACAATGAAAAAATTCAAATTATTAATGATTGGATTGTATCAGATATGGATAAATTAAGAAACAAAGCTTTTGTTGCCGGAACGGACATAGTTTTGTCGGGGTATCCTGATGATGTACCGATAAATTCATTGCTTTCCGATTATGCAAAAAATTCGTCAAAGACATTATATCTGGAAAACAAAATGGACATTCAGGATAATTCCGATGTTACAATATATACCATGGCAAAAAAGATATACGATTTCTTAATAGGAAACAGAATATTGATAAGAAAGTGAGAGTTTATATTAAATGAGCAAAGAAATTATAGTAAACAGAACATTTGAGGAAACAAGAGTTGCGGTTTTGGAAAATGACAGATTATCGGATGTTTTTATTGAAAGAAGAGAAACCGAAAAGCTTTTGAACAATATATACAAAGGTAAAGTTCAAAATATTGTTTCAGGCCTTTCTTCCGCGTTTGTGGATATCGGTTTCGGTAAAAGTGCATATTTGGGAGTTGCCGATATCGTCGCCCCGAGAAACGAAAACAAAATAGAAAACATGATTAAAGTCGGGCAAGATATAATGGTTCAAATTTATAAGGAACCTATAAGTACGAAAGGTCCCAAAGTTACAATGGATATTTCTCTTCCCGGCAGACTTTTGGTGTATATGCCGTTTAGTAAAAGAATAGGTGTTTCAAAACAAATAGAAGATAAACAAGAATACAACAGATTAAAAGATATTGTAAAAAAACTTAAAGGAGATCTTGCCGGCGGAATTATTGTTAGAACCGAAGCCGAAGATGCAACCGAAGAAGAAATAAAAAGAGAGATGAAGTATCTTTCGAGATTATGGGCTTCTGTTTTGAACAGATTTAACAATTCAAAAAGCGGAATGTGTATCCATAAAGATTTAGGAGTTGTTTTTCAAACCGTAAGAGATTATTTTACCGAAGATGTTAAGTTAATGCAGATAGATAGTCAAAAAGAATTGAACGATGTTGTTGATTTTGTAAGAACGGTTTCTCCCGAACTTGAAGACAGAATAGCTTTATATGAAGGCAAACAACCTATTTTTAAAGCTTACGGCATAGAAGAGGAAATTAAAAGATTAAGAGCAAATAAAGCAAGATTGAAATCCGGCGGATATCTTATTATACAGGAAGCCGAGTCTTTATGTGCTATAGATGTAAACAGCGGTAAGTTTGTAGGTAATAACAATACACAGGAAGAAGTTGTAACTATAACGAACATAGAAGCCGCTCGAGAAGTTGCAAGACAGTTAAGGTTAAGAAATATCGGTGGAATTATAGTTATAGATTTCATTGATATGAAAAAAGAAAAAAACAGAAAAAAAGTTTTGGAAGCTCTTAAAGAAGCAACAAGGCATGATAAAGCGAAAATAAAAATATGGCCGATTACACATTTGGGACTTATAGAAATGACCAGAGAGAGAAAAAGAGAATCGTTGTTTTCTTTGCTTGGTGATACTTGCCCTACATGTCACGGACTTGGACTTATATTATCCAAAGAATCCGTTTTTATTTCCGTCTGTCAGGAAATAGAGCAGATGAAAATAGAAAGCTTTTTCGGAAAAATAAAAATAAAGCTGCATCCGGATGTTGCACAATATTTTGTTGAAAGGAAAAGAAGATTGCACGAATTGTTTAAAAAAGATATAGATATTATTCCTACGGACACGATTACAAGAGAAGATTATAATATTATATTGGAACAGTAGTTTTATTAATTAAAAGTATGATGAAAAAAATAGTTATATCACTTTCTTTTATGTTTTTTTTAACAGCGGCATTTGCCGGTAATAACGGTATTGTTTCAGGTGCCAGAAAACTTATGAAAAACGGTGATTATTATAAAGCTGTTATAGAATACACAAAAGTATTAAAAGAAGATAAAGACCCTCACTTGTTTATTGAACGAGGGGATGCAAAATATTTTTTGGAAAATTACAGAGGAGCAATAGGAGATTACTCTTCTTCTTTGGAAATTCAGGCCTCTTCCAAAGCATACATATCAAGAGGAAAAGCGGAATTGTTGGATAAACAATACGATAGAGCTTTTGAAGATTTTAATGCGGCATTGGCAATTGAAGAATCTCCGTATGTGTATGCATTGTTATCCGATACAAATTTTAAAAAAGAAAATTATGAAGAATCAATAAAAAATTATACAAGTGCAATAAAACTTATGCCGATAGCATATTTTTATGTTAACAGAGGTATGGTTTATCAAAACATAAAAGAGTATGACAAGGCTTTGCAAGATTATACAAAGGCAATAGAATTGGATGATACCAATGCCGAATATTATACTCTCAGATACGAATTATGTAACATAATGCAAAAATTCGATTTGGCGGATGAAGATAAAGCCGAAGTAGATATGTTAAACGAGCAATATGAATCTGCAATAAAAAGATTTTTCGGCATTTTAAATAAAAAAGAAGATTTTAAAATTCATTACAAAATCGGTTTGTTGAAAAGTAAAATAGGTGACTATGCCGGTGCAATAAACAGTTTTACAAGTTCAATCAACATAAAAAAGACACAGGAAGCTTTTTTTGAGAGAGGAAAAGTAAAAGCCAAGATAAGAAAATATAACGGTGCAATGGAAGATTTTAATAATGCTTTAAAAATAAAGAAGACTGCGGATACATATTTTGAATTGGCGGAAGTTTATTATTCTACGGAAAAGTATGAACAAGCATTGGAATTTTATAATAAAGCATTCAAAGCGGAACCTAATTTGGAATTTGCTGTTAAAAAGTGGGAATGTCTTTATTTGTTGGAACAATATAAAGAAATTATATTGGAAAAAGTCAGCATGATTTCTCAATTTAAAGATACGAGATTATTGGATTTGGCCGCAAAAGCCGAGTATAAAGTCGGTATGTATGAAGAGGCCTTAAAAGATTTGGATAAATCTTTGAAAATATCACCGAAAGTTGAAACATACATGTTGGCAGCGGAAATATACAAAAAAATAAAAGATTATAAAAAAGCTATTTTAAATTATACTGTTGCAATAGATATCGAAAAAGAAAATGTAGGTTTTATAGCAAAACAAAATTTAAAAGACCTTTATTCAAAAAGAGCAGACTTGTACAATTTAGTGGGAAGAAAAGATTTGGCACAAGCAGACAAAGGCTTTTTTAGCGCCATTGTCGGTTCGTATCAAAATACGGTGGCAATATCCGAATTTACAAAATCGTTGGAAATGAGACAAAATGCAGAAGTTTATATTGCAAGAGGCGATTTAAAACTTCAAAATCAAGATTATCAGGAAGCAATGAAAGATTTTAATAAAGCTTTGGAACTAAAACCTTCTTCTTTAGCTTACCTTTATATAGGCAGAACTCAAATGGAAACAGATAAAGATAACAAAGCATTGGAAAGTTTTAATTCTTCAATATCTCTTGACGGAAATAATGTAGATACTTATTATTATCTGGCAAAATTGATGGAAAAAGAAGGAAATTATGATAAAGCAATTATGTATTGTTCGAAAGCTTTGTCGTTAAAAAAGAAAAGAATATATTATTTGTTAAGAGCATCTTTGTATGAAAAAATATTGAAAAACGATTTGGCTATGGCTGATAAAGGGAACGTTAAAGTTATATTCGATAATTATAAAGAAGCCATAAACGATTATACAAAATCGTTGGAAATTTATGAAAATTCTTTTGTCTATGCAAAGAGAGGTTTTGCCGAAGAACAATTAGGTTTGTATGAACAGGCTTTAAGTGATTATATAGAAGCTATAGATTTGGACAAGAAAGGCACATATTCTCAACTTAAAGAAAATTTAGTAAAAAAATTATCGAAAGAACAACGAATGGTTTTTGAATTAAAACAATTCGAAAAATTACTTTTTGAAGAATAATCTTTTTGTAAGTAACCGCAGATTTTTCAATCAACAAAAAATAAAATCAAAAATTTATTGAAATTTGTTTTGATTTTCAATATAATTTTAAGATATGGAAAAGAATAAATCTATCTTTATTTCTGCCGGTGATATTTCCGGAGATATACATGCTGCAAATTTAATAAAATCTATAAAGAAAAACGGTGATTATAAAGTTTATGCTATCGGCGGGAATCAATTAAAAGTTGTTGCCGATAACTTTATAAAAGATATTGTAAATATCAACGGTTTTGGTTTCTTTCCGATAAAACAAGTTTTCTTTTTAAAAAAATTATTTAAAACGATAAAAGAATATTTGATTAACGAAAAAATAAATAAAGTGATTTTAGTCGATTATTACGGTTTTAATATACATATTGCAAAACTTGCACATGAACTTAAAATTCCGGTTTATTATTTTGTTACTCCTCAGGTTTGGGCTTCGAGGAAATACAGAATAAAAAATATAGCTAAATATGTTACAATTGCATTTCCTATTCTTCCGTTTGAAAAACAAATGTACGAAAAAGAAAAGGTAAAAGTTTTTTTTGAAGGAAATCCTTTGGTTGATTTAGTGCCGGATGCAGTTGAAGAAAAAGAAATGAATCCTAAAAAAGAAATTAAAATAGGCCTTTTTGCAGGCAGCAGAAAAAATACAATAAAAAGACATTTGCCGGTAATATTGGATACCGTAAAAATATTAAAAGGAACAATTAATGCTAAATTTGTGTTGTTCTCTGTAGATAAATCAGAACAGGATATTCCGGAATATGTAACCGTTAAAAGCGGAAACGATTTTGAAGAAAGAAAAAAAATAGATTTAGCTTTATGTCCTTCCGGAACGGTAAGTTTGGAAAATGCTTTAATGGGAATACCGATGGTTGTTATGTATAAATTATCTTGGGCGAATTACCTTTTGGCAAGATTGTTGGTTCGGGTAAAATATATTACATTGGCAAACATTTTGTTGAACAAAGAATTAATTCCCGAATGTATACAACATAAAGCAACGGCCAGAAATTTGGCAATAAACATATTAAATGTTTTAGAGGAAGAAAAATATATTTCAATAAAGGAAGAATTATTAAAATTCAGACAACAGTTAGGACCTGAAGGTGTTTATGAAAGAGTAGCAAAAAGAATTGCGGAGGACGATAATGGATTATAAAAGATTGATAAAATATGCAATGCCGTATAAAGGAAGATTTGTTTTTGCAATGTTATCTATGTTGATTTATTCGGGTGTTGCGGCATTGCTTGTATATTTGTCCAAAATCATAATGGACGGCGTTTTTGTCAGTAAAGATCCAGTACAAGCAAAAAAAATGTTAATAGAACTTTGTATAGCCATGCCGTTAATATATGTGATCAAAGGTTTTGCGGATTACGGTAAAACATATTTTTTAAATTATGTGGCACAGAATGCAATTAAAGATTTAAGACAAGACTTATATACGAAACTTATTTCATTATCTCATAATTTTTATGTTACACATACATCTTCTAAAGTAATGTCCAGAGTAACAAATGATATAAATGCCTTGCAAGGTGCATTATTGAAAGTTCCTCCTACAATTATAAGAGACGGTTTGATAATAATCGGAATGATTGGAGGACTTTTTTATTTACATTGGAAATATGCTTTTTTTATAGTGGTTGTTCTTCCCGTATTGGGAATACCACTTGCTCAGTTTGCAAGAAAGTTAAGAAAAGCATCTAAAGACAGTATGGTTCAAATATCTGAAATTTATACATCTTTGCAGGAAATGCTGAGCGGTTTTACTGTTATAAAATCTTTTTGCAGAGAAAAACATGAAGAAAAAAGATTTGCCGTCAACAATAAAGATTATTACAATGTTCAACAAAGAATAGTCAGGGTCGATGCAAGAACAACTCCGGTAATGGAAGTTTTGTCAATGACAGGTGTTTCCATTGTTTTATGGTTTGGCGGAAAAGATGTTATTAACGGTGCATGGACACTCGGAGATTTTACGGCATTTATATTAGCCGTTCAGCAAATGTATCAACCCATCAAAAATTTTTCGCAATTAAACTCTACAATACAACAGGCGGTTTCCGCTTCCGAAAGAGTTTTTGAAATATTGGATGAAGAAAGTAAAATATTTAATTTGCCTGATGCAAAAAATATAGATGTATTTTCAAATGATATAGTTTATAAAAATGTTTCTTTTGAGTATGAACAAAGTAAATCTATTTTAAAAAATATAAATATTGATATAAAGAAAGGTCAAACGGTTGCGTTTGTCGGTTCATCAGGTTCGGGGAAAAGTACTATAGCCAATTTACTTTTAAGATTTTATGATGTAAATTCCGGTGAGATTTTAGTTGACGGAACCAATATAAAAAATTTAACATTGGAATCGTTGAGAGATAAAATCGGCGTTGTTTCACAAGATGTGTTTTTGTTTAATGATACGGTAAAATATAATATCGCTTACGGCAAACTTGATGCCGGTGATGAAGAAATAGAAAAAGCAGCTAAAGCTGCAAATGCGCATAAGTTTATATCTGCAATGCCCGACGGCTATAACACTTTAATCGGTGAAAGAGGTATGAAATTGTCCGGCGGGGAAAAACAAAGAATTGCAATTGCAAGAGCTATGCTTAAAAATCCGCCTATACTTGTTTTAGATGAAGCAACATCGGCATTGGACAGCGAATCGGAAAAACTTGTACAGGAAGCAATAGAAACTTTAATGAAAAACAGAACCGTTATTTTAATAGCACACAGGCTTTCTACGGTTAAAAATGCCGATCAAATTATAGTTATAGATAAAGGAACCGTTGTTGAAAGAGGGAAACATCAGGAACTGCTTGATAAAAACGGTGTATATGCCAAATTGTATAATTTAAAGTAAGTTTTATTATGAATAAAAAATTTTTATTTGTATTATGTGCTCTTTTTACTGTGGAAGTTTTGGCTTTTGCAAAGAAACCGCCTACTATGCCTAACTCTTACGATTCTACGGGAGTTTCGGCAAGAAGTTTTGCTATGGGATATACCGGAGCTGCAATGCCGGGAAGTTTGGAAGGTGTTTTTTACAATTCCGCAAGTTTGGGCTTTAATAATACTGAAAGAGTTCAGCTTGAAGCTGCGGTTGTTGCAATAAGAAATACGGATTTGGATAACAATATTATTTCATCTTTTGATCCGATAGATTTGGGCTTTACTTCTTTTGTTATTATGCAAAGGCAGGGGGCAATATCGTGGAGAACATATTCTTCCAACGATACAGAAAAGAAAGACGGCTCAAATTTTTATAAAAAATCGGAACATATAAAAGCTGTTACAATATCTGCGGCAAATGTGAATGAAGCGGGAGTATCGTTAGGTTTAAATTTATCTTATTTGTACGGAACCGTTGCCGAAAGTTCTGTGTTTAATGGAACACCGTTTGCACAAACGTCTTCCGGGAACGGTTTTACAATGGATATAGGATTGATGGCTCCTGTTAAAGGAAATTTATATTTCGGTATAAATTTTGAAAATGTTGTTGGAATGATGTGGTGGGAACATTATGATTACGATCAACTGCCTTTCGGTATAAGAACCGGTTTGGGGTATGTGACAGGAAAATTTAATTTGCTTGCAGATTGGAATAAAAAATTTTACAGATTCGGAAATGCAGAAGATGACAATTTGTACAGTGTCGGTATTGAACAATATATAGGCAGTATGTTTGTTTTAAGAGCGGGAGCGCAAACTCCTTCCGTTACATCTGAAGATAAAATAAAGTATACTTACGGTGCAGGAATTAATGTGTCTGTTTTCTCATTATCTTTTGCCGGTGAAACTTATAAATATGAATCGGAAAGAGTTTATCAGTATAGTTTTTCGTTAAGGGTGATAATTTAATATGATAGAAGAATTAAAAAAACTTATAAAAGAATATTCTCCAAATGCAAATTTTGATTTAATTGAAAAAGCTTATAATTTTGCTTCAAATGCACATTCTTATCAAACAAGAGCAAGCGGGGAACCTTATATAAATCACTGTTTTAATACCGCAAAAATTCTTACCGAACTAAAACTGGATGAAGCTACAATATGTGCCGCATTACTTCACGATATTCTGGAAGATACTTTGGTTGTAAGAGAAGAATTAAAAGAAGAGTTCGGTGAAGAAATAACCGCTCTTGTTGAAGGTGTAACGAAAATCAATTCTTATAAGTTTAACGATAATATTACCGAACAAGCCGAAAACTGGAGAAAGATGCTGCTTGCTATTGTTAAAGATACAAGAGTTATTATTATAAAACTTGCCGACAGGCTTCATAATATGAGAACGATAAAATATTTGCCGCCGGATAAACAAAAAGAAATATCTTTGGAAACATTAACATTGTATACTCCTTTTGCACACAGGCTCGGGATATATAAATGGAAAAGCGAACTTGAGGATTTAATATTTGAAGTTTTGCAACCGGTAAAATATCACGAAATAAAAAATAAATGGCAGGCAAGATCCGAAAGCAATTTAAAAAATCTTGAAATAGTAAAAAAGCAACTGGAAGAAAAAATAAAAAATTTAAATATTAAATACAGAATGCTTGCAAGACCAAAAAATCTTTACGGCATTTACAGAAAAATGCAAAGGCAGGAAAAGCCGTTTTCCGCCATACAAGATTTGTTCGGATTGAGAGTAATTACAGATACGAAAGAACATTGTTATGCGGTATTGAGTGTAATTCAATCCGAATTTAATGTTTTGGAAAATTCTTTTACGGATTATATTGCCGTTCCTAAAGCAAATATGTATCAATCTTTACATATAACAGTAGTTTCCGATCAAAATGTTATAGTTGAAGTGCAGATACGAACCGAAGAAATGCACAGAAGAGCCGAATATGGTATTGCCGCTCATTGGAGATATAAAGAAGCTTTTAATAAAAACGGTGCAAACAATTTAAAACAAACAGACATAAATATGGAACATCATTTGGAATTCATAAAACATATATTGGAATCTCAAAAGGATGTGAAAGATTCAAATGAATTTTTAACGGCAATAAAAACGGAATGTAATTTCGATCAAATATATGTTACCACCCCGAAAGGTGCTGCGATAAAACTTCCCGAAGGTGCAACCGCTTTAGACTTTGCATATGCCGTTCACAGTGATATAGGTGACAGGTGTATGGGAGTAAAAGTTGACGGTAAAATAGTTCCTTTGGATTATAAACTTAAAACAGGCCAAAAATGTGAAGCTTTGGTTAGAAAAAATGTAAATCCTACAGAGCATTGGTTATCCATAGCAATAACCGCTCAGGCAAGAAGCAGAATAAGAAAGTATTTAAGAGAACATCCAAAAAAAACAGGAAAATCCAAAAAATAAAATAAAAAAACACAACTCTCAAAATTTAAGAGTTGTATTTTTTTATTTAAAAGATATTTTTCGTTATATGGCTTTTTGTATTTTACCGGAACGAATGCAGGAAGTGCAAACATATTCCTTTGTCTTTTTGCCGTTAACTACTATTCTTAATTCCTGAAGGTTAGGTCTGAATAATCTTTTTGTAGCTTTATTAGAGTGGCTAACCGTATTTCCGGAAGAAGAACCTTTTCCGCATACATAACATTTGTAAGACATTTTAAATCCTCCAATCTAACTGATTAGGAAAATATATCAAATTATTATTTTTTTTTCAATAGTTATATGTGTTCATACACAAATATAACAGGTTACAAAAACCTTCTCTTTTGGTGGAGGTGGCGGGAATTGAACCCGCGTCCGAAAAAGTTTCAGTAAGAGCACTACAAGTTTAGTCCGGAAAGATTTATCTCGTTTATAAAACCATTACCGGACGGAATTGTTTTATAAACCAGCCCCGTTAGAATTTCATACTAACTTGACGGAACAAGCAAATTAATACTAACCTGCTCTTGACGGTTTATCCTGATAGCAGGTGTCAAAGGTAAACCGTAGCTGACTTAAGCAGCTATTGGCATGAATGCCGGAACCATAGGTTTCAACATCATGTTAGGAACGATTTGTTTGTCGTTTCTTTTTTGGTCGATTAGTAACCGAGCCATCGACCAACTCGGACTTGCTCTCTTTACATCTTTCATTCCCGTCGAACCCAACTCACCCCCGAGTTCGTTTGCTTTTAAAGAACTTTTTTATTATTGTAGCACAATCTTGTTCCAAAAGTCCACTATATACATTTATTTTATGATTTGTTTTTGCTTTTGATATATCCAAAATACTTCCGCAGGCACCTGCTTTAATATCTTTTGCACCGAAATAAAGATTTTTTATTCTTGCAAGAATTAATGCTCCCATACACATGGAACATGGTTCTATGGTAACATATACGGAACAATCGTTTAATCTGTAATTGTTTAATTTTTTACAGGCTTTTCTTACGGCAACAATTTCGGCATGAGCGGTAGTATCTTTTAATGTTATACTTTTATTGTATCCTTTTGAAAGAATTTTATTGTCTTTTACAATGACCGCACCTATGGGAACTTCATCTTTTTCTTGTGCTTTTTCAGCACATTTTAATGCTTGTTGCATAAAATAAATATCTTGTTTTGTCCACTTCTTTTGTTGTTTCAATACACCCATACCTAAATTCCCGTTTCCGTTTCTATGTGCGGAATCAACAATTCTCTTATATTTTGCGGTATTCTTGTAGGCTTAAAAGCATAATTTACCAACGGATGTTTTGTATAACCTGTAACTAATACTTTATCGTTACATTTTACTTTATAACTGAAAGTAACGGTTACATGTTTAAGTTCGGAGATAGTAGTTTCCACGGTTATGAAATCGTCATAATGTGCGGGAGCATGATAATTGCATTGTGCACTTACAACAGGGAAATAAAAGCCCTGTTTTTCCATTTCATCGTATGTGTATCCTATTTGCCTCATAAGTTCCGTTCTGCCCATTTCAAAATATTTCAAATAGTTTGAATGATAAACCACACCCATTTTATCCGTATCCGCATAAGGTATTCTGTAATCAAATTTGTTCATTTTAGCGCTCCGATTATATATAAATTAACAACTAATATAACATTAAAATAAATTTTAGTAAATAGGACAACAATATCAAAATAAAAAATTTACAACTTTTGTATAATTGGTATCTTTCAGAGAACTATATTCCCAAAAATTTTCCTTACAAAATAACAGAGATATGTTTATAAAAACGGAAAAAACAAATATCAATATGAACAAAAAATTAAAAAATTTTTTTGTTAATTTATCTTCTATTTTGTTTATATAAAAAAGAAATATGATAACGGATAGTATAATCATTAACGATAAATATTCAAAAATATACCTTATAATCATTCCAAAAAAACTTGCAACAAATATATTGATAATTGCTACCAACAATATTGTCAGCACAAAAATAAAATTTTTGATATTTTCTTTATAAAGTTCTTTTAAAAAATACGGAATGAAAAAAAACACAAATATAATCGGACAAGTCCAAAAAGCGCCTGTTATATATTCATGCCCGATTCTGTGACCTGAAGTTTTTGTTAATGAAAATATTGTAGTTTCATTCATGTTTGGTAATAACAGAAAATTGTTTTTTAAACCCGCTAAAAAATCTTTAAGTGTAATAGTAAATTCCGCTTGATTATTTGAATTCATTTGGTATGTCCAACCGAATTCAAAAACGGAATCAAATCTTAAGTAGTTATATAGAGCAAGAAGTGTTCCATATATGAAACAAGGTATCAAAAAAAACAAAATTGTTTTAAAAAGATCTTCAGTGCTTTTCTCTTTATATTTTAAATAAATAACAGAGAAGAAAAATATCGGGATTATTAATACATAATTAGGTCTTGAACCGACCGCAAAACAAAGTAATAACGAAACAAAAAACAGAAGAACATATTTTTTATTGCTGTTGCTTGTGTTGATGTAATAATAAAATAAATATAATGAAGCAAGCAATAAAACATTTGCCGTTATAACAGTTACTTGATATATAAGGCCCTGTATTATAACGAACGGCAGCAGATTGCAAAGCCCTATCAGGAATATTGTCAGTATTATTATGTTTGAAGGAATATTTTTATTGTATTCTGTTACTTTTTTTACTAAAGCCAAAGAAAAAAGTAAGCTGAATAACGATAATATGAAAATTAGAAGTCTGTCCGTTAAGTACAAATTTGTTGCTAAATTAAAAGGCAGGTAGAACAATAAAACGGGAGTTATTCCAAAATATAAATATATCTTGTCATTGTAAAGGCTGGTATCCAACAAAAAACCATTAATATTATAATTTTTATTGTTTACATATTCAAAAATATTTAACTTATAATTCTTGAATGAATCAACTAATAAATTATAGTAATTGCTGCATGTCCCCGTGGAATAAATTGTTTTATCCGGGAAAAAAACGGTAGCTTTAAATAAATTTAAATTTGTGGCTAAAAAAAAGTAAAAACAAGCAATCAACAGTATTGAAATTATAACAAATATTTTTTCCCGTTTTTTGTTAAAAAAATTTGTTATCAGTGAAAATAATACCAATGAAAATATAATAAGTAAAAGTGTCATATTTTTTATTTAAACAAAAAATTTATAAATTTAGTGTAATTGATACAACTGGAATCAATATAGTTACCGGCATTTTCCTTACAAAATAATAGAGATATATTTAAAAATACGGAAGAAATAAAAATTGCCGTAAATAAAACAGCAATAAAATATTTTAAAAGTTTGTCTTCCGTTTTGCCGGAGTAAAATAAAAGAACGGTAACAGATAATATTGTCATTAAAAACAAATATTCAAAAACATATCTTATGAGTATTCCAAAAAAACTTGTAAAAATAAAATTAATAATAATTATTGTTGTTATTGATAATATAAAAACAAAAGTGCTGATATTTTTTTTATAAATTTTTATTAAAAAATCCGGGAGAAACAATAACACAAATATAATAGGGGAAGTCCAACAGATTCCTGTTATAAGATCGTTTCCCAAACTATGACCGGATGCTTTAGCCATAGAAAAAACAGTTGTTAAATTTATGTTCGGCAATTTGAATAAAGCTTGTTTTACGGTGACGATGAAATTTTGCAGTAATGTCACTATGCTAAATTTAAAATTTATAAATTCATACGGGTTTATTTGATATTTAAATCCGAATTCAAATATGGAATCAAATCTTATATAGTTGTACAAAGCAAGAACTGCTCCATATACAAAACAAGGTATCAAAAAAAACGAAATCGGTTTAAAAATATCTTTAATATTTTTGGCCTTTTCTTTATATTCAAAATAAACAATAAAGAAGAAAATTACCGGAATAGAAAATATATAATGCGGTCTTGCTCCTACGGCTAAACAAAGAAATAAGGAGATAAAAAATATAACAATATATTTTAAGGTACCGTTAGTTATATGTGTGTAGTAATGAAGCAGACAAAGACTTATCAATAATAAAAAAGCAGCTGTTGTAATAGCAACTTCGTATATGGAAGTTCTTATCATAACAAATGGTAATAAATTGCAAAAACCGATAGTAAATATACTGAGGATTATTATGTTTGTCGGGATATTTTTGATATTTATTATGCTTTCTAAAATCTTTTTTACTAAAAATAAAGAAAGCAGGAAAATAAAACATGCCAGTATAAATAGTAAAAACTTATCCGTAAGGTACAAAGTTGTTATTAAATTAAAGGGTAAATAGAATAATAAAACAGGCGTTATTCCGAAATATAAATATATATGCTTTTTATAAAAACTTGTATCAAGCAGAGTAAAATATATTCTTTTTTTATTGTTGTTAATTTTAATATCGTGTTCTCCAACATAAAAAAAGTCGGTTTTATAATTAACATTAAATTGATATTTCGCAATGTAAAGATGTTTGTTTTTTATGGAATCCATAAGAAGATTATAATAATTAAAACACATATGATAAGTTTTCAAATTTTTTGAAGGGAAAAAACTTTCCGTATGATAAAAATTCATTGGCAAAAACAAGTAAAAAGAAATAACAACAGACACTGAAATAAAAATAAAGAAATTTTTATGTTTTGGAAAGAAGTATGATATCAGTGACAAAAAAGCTAAAGATGTTATTATTAACAATAATGTCATTTTGTTAAATGTTTATTTCTTTTAAATTTGTTTTTTGTATAGCAGAAAAATATGAAAATTATAAATATAATCCAAGAAACAAAAGATATCCACTTGCCTAATACAAAAGATAACGGCATGTATTCAAATCTTATTTTATGGTATCCTTTATCAACAGATATTGCTTTGTATATATAATCGGCACAAAGTATTTCATATTCTTCCTTTGGGTTTTCAATATTGTAAGCTTTCCAACCTCTTGCATAATTATCTGTGTACAATATAATAACCGGTTCGGTTGTATTGCATTCAAAATCTATTTTATTTTCATTAAAAAACATGATTTTAAAATCGTATTCTCCTTTATTGTACGGTTTATATTTCGGTTCTTTTTCCAAGAAGACAGTCTCGGACAATTTCAATTTGTTATTGTTATTATTATACAGTAATGCATGGATTTTTTCTCTGTTTGTTTCTATTCTGTAGTCATAAATAAAGTTTATTCTGTTAAGTGTGTTATTGTTAAGCTTTTTTATGCTTCCGGAGTTCTCATCTACGAGATATTTACATCTTAATAGTTCCATAATAGTAATATTTTTTGCTTTTCCTATAAAGACCAAGTAATTTTTTAACTTATCTTGTGCTCTTCCTACAATATTTTCCGCATTATATGTTAAATTATATCTGTTATAAGATGCAAATCTTGGTTGTTCATTAAAATCTTCTTTTAATATATATTCATATTTGTAATCGTTTTTGAAAAAAAACGGTCTTGAATATAACTTCATAACTATTATCGGTTCTATGATTAAAAGTATTATTATGATTATTTTAGGAATCAGTTGCTTTTTAAAGTATAATAATATTGAGAAAATAAAAAATATTATAGCGGGAATTTTAAAAGAAAAAATTATGTTTTCCAAATCTTTTCTGTCAAAATTACTTGGAATTATTAAATATAAAAGGGATTCTCTATATAAAAAAACAAAAGATGAAAACAGTAATAATAAAATTATAAATAATATATTTACTTTCAGTTTCTTATTTAAGATAAATTTTATTCCGTAAGCTAATAAAGGCATTAAAAGAATATTTATAAATAAAATAAGTTTTACGGGACTCCTAAACCAAGAAAAACAAGGTATTATTTTTTCTGCTAAATTTGACGGCGTTTCAAATGTTAGTGAATATAAAAGTAAAATTAAAATAAGAAATTTTAATGTTTTTTTATTCCATATATGAAACAACGCAATTAAAACAACGAAAATGTTTAAAGTTCCTATATAGTTGGATGTTTCCCAATACATTACACTTGTAAAGAGTATCCTTTGATGGAATATTAAAGTTAATAAGTATTTAAACCTTGAAACTACGGAAACATTTCCGGTATCAAAAATATTTGCTCTTCTTGCTCCTTCCAAATAAAAATCATAACTTGAAAACAATTGGATTGCCGTTAGGAAAAAAGCAATGCAATAAGAAGAAAATAAAGTAATAAAGGCATGTTTGTTCCTGCAAAAAAGTAATACATAAATTAAGGAAACAAGTGCGGAATAATATACATATTGAAAGTGTCCGGCAAATATTTGCAATGAAATAATAAAACTTACGGGAAAGATGTTGATATATTCCTTTTTTTCAAAAGTTTTATCATAAAAATATAACAGGAGCGGGAACCAGGAAACGGTAATTATATTTGATAAATGTGCGGCATAAAAATGTAAATAATAATTTGAATTAAAAACAGAAATTATTGCGACAATTACAGCTATAAATCTGTTTTTTATTTGATTGTTTATCCATAAAAATATAGAAAATCCAAAAATAAAAAAGTGCAGCAAGAAAGAGAAATTAATAGCTTTATATATCGGCAGGAAGAAAAATATTATATTAGGCAAATAAAAAATAGCTGTTTCCGGATTTGCCAAAAAAGGTGTCCCGCAAAAAATTCTGGTTGTCCATAACGGAAAGATTCCTGCCCCGATTGTGTTAAAAGCATATTGCCTTATATTTATAAAATAAAGCAAATCCATTTTGTCACAAAATTGAAAAAATCGGTTTGCACCGGCAAGTATTATATCTATGTGTATTAAAGAAATAACAAATGTAATAAAAAGGAAAATATAAAAAATATTAATTTTGTTAAAAATTTTCTTCATTTTTTTATTATTGCGCTCTTTATATTATTTAAAAATCTTATTTTAGCTTTCTGTTTTATTCTTTTTATGCCGCTGTTATCTTTAATATTCTTCTTAATCCCGAATTCATAATATTTCATACCGATAGGAGCGGAAAACAAATTCATTTTCCAATCAAAAACTCTATTAAAAGAAAGATAGGACAATGTCCCGAAAATTGTTAAACAAACAACAACAACAAATACTTTTACTAAATTTAAAATTTTGTTTTTGAATTTGTTTGGAATATTGTATATATACAATATAAGTTTGGCAAAGATAAAAAATAGTCCCAAATAAGGTATATAGGTATATCTGTCGGCAACAACAAAAAGACCTATCGGTAAAATACTGCTTACGGGAATTATTGATATTAAAAAAAACATGAAGCCGTAGAAAATCACTTTTGTTTTTGCCAAAGATAAATAACAAAAGTAAATAAGTAAATATAATGCTGCAGGCGAATACAGAATAAAGTTCGGAGGCAAAGAACCAAACTCATTATAAAAAAACGGATACATACAGTATAGGTTTATAGGTAATATTAATTTATCCAAATAAAATAAAATATTAAAATGCGCATTGATAAAATTTACTGTTTGTCTGAAAATATCAAATTGGAAACGAGCATTTCCCCAATCTAAATAGTGAGCAATTATTGTGATAACAACGAACAGTACCGTGATGGATAAATAAATTAAATAAATTTTAATTCTTTCTTTAGAAAAGACATTTTTGTATAAATCTAATATTATCAGGACAAACGGTAATGTTATTGCCATAGATTTAGATAAACAGGCAAGCAAATATAATAAAATGGAACCGGTTATTAAAAGGGCGGAATGTTTTTTGTTGTCATATGTTTGTACATAAAAGAACACGGATAGCAAGTAGAACACCGAATAAAGAAGGTCTTTCCTTGAACTTATCCAACAAACAACTTCTGCTCTTGTAGGGTGGATAGCAAAAAGAGCGGTAACTATAAAAGACAACCAAAAGGAATCTGATAATTTTAAAAGAATCAAAAAAACTAAAATTGTATTGAAAATATGTAATAACACATTATCAAAATGAAACATTGCCGGTATGAAGCCGAAAAGAGTTTTTTCTAAACTGTAGGATAAAGTTACTAAAGGGTGGTATAATCCTTCATGCCTGTTTTTAAAAGTATTTACAATAAAATCTTTTGAAATGTCCTTTAATGAACCGGAATAACTTCTTAACATTATGTGATCATCTAGAGTAGAGTATGTCCCGTCTAAAGTTGGTGAAAATATAATAAATGTTACAGAAATTAAAAAGAAAAATAAAAAAATTTGATAAATTTTAAGATTTCCCATATTTGTTATGAACTCACAACTAAAACTATTGATTTTTATCAACGGTTATATTATACTAAAAAAAAGAAAAAAATTGGTTGCTTTTGTAAATTGAATATAATATTTCACATTTTTTTTACAAAAGATTTTAAAATTTTTTTAAATAAAAAGCTATAATAAGTGTAGGAAATTGGGAGTTAAATTTATTTTAGGAGGTGTGGCCATGAACAAAAAATTGGTGTCTTTTGTCTTGGCAATGGTTTTAAGTGTTGGTCTTGGTGTCAGTAGTTTGTTTGCAGGTGCTTATTCTGATCAAGCCAGTGATTTCCAAGCCGGTATAGGAGGCGGCTCTGTTAGAGTTAATATTGGTTCTTATACTTCTACCGGTAATAGTGAAGGAGTTTCCGGTGGTGATTTAGACGTTTTGGTTGGGAATTTGGTTTCGGTATTTAAGTATTATGCCGGTACAATACTTGCTGTACAAGGTGCAAATTCTACATTTACGTTAATGGATTCTTACGGCGCAAGATTTTCCGTGGATGCAAAAGGTGGAGCATGGAACGTTGCTACTGTTAATTTAAGAGAAGTTGATTATGCAAGAATAGCAGGTAAAAGTGATGAACAAGTTGTACAATGGTTACAAGATCTTGGCTTTAGCCCGTCTTCTTTGCAAATAGCAGCAACAGATGATGATGGTAATATATTGGGGACGGATAAAAAACCTATAAGTATAAGTAGTACTACAGGTCAATTTAACGGCGAAGTTCTCCATCAAGATTTGGCTGTAGCATTGAAGGCTTGGATTGCTAAGTTAAAAGATCATATGAAAAATGGTGTAAACTATGGTGCGAGTATTTCCGCCGGAACAGGTGTTACCGGTCCTACATTGACAACTTCCATAGATGGAAAAGCTATGAACAGTTATCAAGTAAATATTGGTTGGGTAAAAGATAAGGATGGAAACAAGGTACAAAATACTCTTTCCAATGTTGCTCATTATGTGTATGACAATGCAGGGTTCCTTACCGGAATAGCAAAATCTGCATTTGAGACAGTGGCCACAAGTACTGCAGCGGTTGTTACTCAACCGAATGTTATTTACACGAAAATAGAATACGATAAAAACGGAGTAAGAACAGATACATCGTACAAGATTACCGGTGACAGAATGGCTGATCTTGCCGGTAGTGAAGATTTTGAAGCATCTATAAATGCTGTTATAAAAGATGCTCCTGCACTTGGTGCAGAAATCGGAGAGAATGATAATGTATTTATAATGTCAGTTACGCATTATTCGGCAAATAATTCAATGGTTTCCACTTTTGATAATGAGAAAAGTGAAACGACATTCTATGCAAATGGTACTGAAAGTTATGTAATGAATGCACAAGGTACCGTAATAAAAGCTTACAGGTATACCGATAACGGAATATTACAAGCTGTTTTTAATGCTAATGGTTTGGATGCCGAAGGAAATAAAGTTGGAACGGTAACAATATACGATAAATGGGGCAGAAGTTTGTTTACGGCAACAGGTGGGCTTGATTTGTTCCACGACGAAGCAGAGATACAAGCATTAAAGGACGAATATTATAAAGGTCTTGCGGAAGGTAGATTTGAGGCTTCGACTATGGTATCTACACTATCAACCGGTAAAACTGTAGTTACAGGAGAAGATGGCAGTACATCCACAAATGATACAACAGCAACACAATATGTGCCTCAAGCAGGTACAGGTACAAGAATAGTAAGTATATGCATATATGCAGATCAAATTCTTAATAAAGATATGGTTATCGGTACTAATGGTCTTATTGATATGACTTTAGTATATAATAAAATTAATGCCGGAGATTTTTCTATCATCAGTAATCATTTAAGCGGTTTCGGTTATACTGACAATGATTTAAAAAATATGTTAACTTTTGCTAACGGAACAAATACTGTGTTAGCTGAAACAACAATCAAGAGTAGTGCTTGGTCTGCAGATAATCTTCCTACAAATGCTGATACCTCCGGTATGACCGGTAAAGTTGGAACTAAAGGTGGTGACAGAACATATGCTCCAAAAGGAGTTACAGTTAACGGAACATATTATGCACATGGTGATTCAGTTCCAGACGATAGTGGTGTTTTCTATAGCGGTATAACTTATACAAATACCATATATTTGGGTGGAGCACAAGCTTATCAAACACAACATGATGTTGTGAATTCAATAAGTGGAGATGTTATTACTCATTTAGTAGATCCTGTTGTTAGAGGTAATATGTGGAGCGCAGAACCTACTGAAGAAGAATTAATAGAAAGAGCTGAAAAAGAAGGTATAGATGTTAATGATGAAGGAGCTATGGCTGAATTAAAAGAAAAAATGACAAGTGAAAAACTAGAAGAAAAAGCCAATGAGTTAGGTGTTGATATCAATGATGAACAAGCTATGGAAGATTTGAAAAACGGTTTCTACACTAAAGACGGTAAAACTTATGCTATAGTTGATGCAACAAGCGTTAATATGATGGATGGTTCCGGATTCCAAACCGTTGAAGGTGAAACAATCATGGTTGAAGTAGATGCTGCTACTAAAGAAAATATAACTAATAATGTGGCTTCCGGTGACAGAAGAGTAATGTTTATGGGTGATGTAAGAGGTACCGGCAATACTGCAAGCGGTGAAAAATATTTAGTAATGGCAATGAATACAAAATACGGTGGCGGTGTTGTTTTAGGTGACGATATTGCTGCTGCGGAAGCGGAGATTGCTGCAGCTTCTCTTGAGGTAGCAAACAATCCGGATGCTTATAAAGACGATGTTGATAGAATTAGTTCTATGCCAAAAGGTCCGGGCAAAGATAAAGCTATGGCAGACTTTGCAAAAGAGCACGGTGTACCTTTCTGGGTAGCACAAAATACTCTTGCTAATATAGATAAGTTAGGTGTTGGCGGAAGCAAACTCGTTGACAATGACGGTCAACCTCTTGAAGGAAACGCAAGAATAGAAGCGGCATGGGACTTATTGTATTTGTTCTAATGGTATTTTTTTCATAAACAAAAAAAGCGGATAGAAATATCCGCTTTTTTTGTTTTGTTATAGAATAATTATCGTTGGAAAATTTGTTGTAAAATCTATTGAAAAAAAAGTATATTAGTGCTATAATAAATGGTGAAATTTCGTATATTTTCTTTATAAAGGAGATACAAGGATGGATAAAACAAATAGTAAAAATACCAAGTGGGTTGTAATTGGTAGTATTATTTTTATAGTAGCGATACTTTTCGCTGTAGGTCCTTTTTTGGTAACAAAATATATGAGAGCAAAATGGCAAGATGGTCCGAAATATAAAGTTTCAAATATGTTAATGAATGTTTCCGGAGAATTAAAAATATCTGCAGATAAGGTTTATTATTTAAAGGGTGATAACGGCTTGTTTTATGTGTTGGAAGACGTAAAACAAGATATATCTGAGCATAATAATGAAAAATGCAGTGTTGTAGGTAAATTCAGACAGGCTTTAAATGATGAAACTATAGACGGTAATCCCGTAAGATTGTTTATCGGAGTTGACAGGCTTGTGTTTAAAGACAGCGACCTTGTTTTGGATAACAGTGAAGGAAATATAAGCGATAACAGTAAAGCTGATATTGATATTAAAGAAAAATCTTTGAAAAAAGCACAATTAAGGGTAGAAGCAAATGCAAGACTCAATAAAAAACTTCTTTTTGATGTCGTAAAAGGAAAAGTATCTTCTGTAAAAAGAGTTGACAATAACAATAAAGAGTATACAGCTTTTGTTTTGACCGATGAATTTGGTGACAATTATATGCTTTATAAAGGCGGAAAAGATTTATCTAAGTTGGAAAACAACGAGATTATTGTTCTCGGTAGAGAAATAATACCTCCATCTAAATATCCTTTGATAGTTGACGAAACGACTTTCGAAATATACGAAGTTTATGATATAAATTACAATAAATTAATGTGATTTTTCACAAAAATTTTGCAAATATTTTGACTAATTTTTAGATGTTTTTACTATAATTAGTATAGGAGAGAAAAGGAGGTATTTCATGAAGAGAATACAAGCTTTAGCAATCTCACTTTTATTTCTTATAACTAATAATATACAAGCATCTTTTTTACAGGGGCCCAATCCTTATTCTTTCGGTCCCCAAGGTCGCTCTGTTTCCGATTTAAGAAATTTTGCCAAACCCAAAAATATGATAAGGATTTTGCCTAACAGACCTGTTGCTGCAACTGATTCCAGCGGAGCCAGAGTTTATTATACTCCCGACGGAAAGATGGTTTTAAGCGTTGCAAAAGACGGTTCAATGTCTTTTTCTTTGGGCGGTTTAACGAAAAATTATAATTCCGACGGAGATTTTTCCGGATCAGCCAGAACTTTGAGAGGAAGCGGTTTGTTGCAGGAAGTTAGAGATAAAGAAGACAGACTTTTAGGATATAAAACTTTAAACGGTGACGGTAAAGTTTCGCAAACTTATGACAAAGATTTCAATTTAACGGCAACATACTCTTATATTGGTCAAGGTGCAAAATTAGATTATGTTCAAAATGAAATGACTAAGGGTAGATCTTATTACGATGAGTTCGGAAGAAATAAATATGATGTTGATTTTAACGGATATATCCAAAAAACATATTTGTATGCCGATGTTGAATATATTGCAGATGAGAAAGATCTTACAAGAAAAACTTTGAAAGTAAAAAGAACAAACTCCAATCCTACAAATACCGGTTTGTTAACATCTGTTAGAGAATATACCCATGATATGTATTCCACCGATCATGGTCAAGCGGAAATAAACCCTTTAGTGTATAACGAAACTTTTTTTGATTTGGAAGGGAAATCTCTGTATATTAAGAACACGGAAGGTTTTATTGCAAGAGAATATCATTATAAACAAGATGATAAAGGCAACAAAATATTGGATTATCATTTAGATTCTTCAACAAAAAATAAAACTTATTATGATGAACACGGAACTGCTTCTTATACTGTTAATGCTCAAGGAGCGGTTATTACAAGATATTTTGACGGGTATACCGTTAATGTTCAGTCTGACGGGGCGTATGCCGAAGTAACAAAGTATGATATAGACGGTAAAGAATTATACACAACATTAAAAAATATTAAGTATAACGAGGACGGAACAATAAGTAAAGTTATGGATGAAGAAAATGAAGTTTGGCAGGAATATTATTACAGAGAAGAGGGTGGTAAAAAAGTTGTGGATTATGTAGTAACTCGCTCCAATACTGATTTTGGCGGGGAAGAAACATATACCTGGTATGAAGATGATAAACCTGTATATGTCACGATGAAACCAAACAGACCGGCAGATAACAGTGCGGACAATATTGTTAGAACTTATTTTTGGGAAGGGGACACTTTACGTTGGACTTTCGACAAGCAAACAAACACTACTAAGTGGTACAATATGGATAAAGAGTTGGTATATGAAACATTGAATGAAAGAATAATTTCTAAAAATATTTACAGTAACGGGCAATTGGTTGGAAAATGGGATGCACAAAAAGGTACAACAACAATTTATGTAAACGAAAGGGCTTGGATAACGGTTGTATCCGATTATGAACCAAAACCCGATATGATTACAGCTTTGATAGCACATTCAACGGAAATAGATGATGCTGTAGCAAAAGATGAAAAAACTATTGAAACAGCAGTTGCGACAGCAAAGGCTGAAGCTGCTACCAAGGGTATTGAGTTTGATGAAGAAGAGTTTATTAAAGAGTATAAAAAAGAGTTTTATAATTCCGATAAGTCAGAATCAAAAAGAGTTTTAGATAAATTGATGGCTGCTTTTGGTTGGGAAAAAGGTGCAGCATCAAACTTGTTGACAAAGGCTGAAGTTTAAACTATACTTATATAGGTATAGGAAGATATAATAAAAAATATTATGAAAAAAAGTTCAAAGAACATTATTCCTAATGTTAGTTTTTTGCACAAGTTTTTTTCTTGTGTAATAGTTTTTTTTATGATAATAAGTTCCGTTTGCGTTGCCGAAATAAAAACTGATTTTTCTATTGTTGAATCGGCAAAAGTTTCTGCGGATACTTTGTTGGTGCAATTCTTTTATATTTCAACTTTTCCGTTAAATGTTATTTCTAAATTGTTCATAAATACCGAAGAAAAGACACCTGCGGCGCCGGTAAACAAGCAAGATAAAAACAATGCTGCAAAAGAATCCAACTCTTCTAAAGCTTCTTTCGGTTACTCAATTTTGCCAAGTATACTTTCTGTTTCGCAAACAGTTAAAACAAAAACAGTTAAAGTTTTCACTTTGTTGGATAAAGTAAAAAAATCAAAAATATTTATGCATTTTGAAAGTTATGAGTTTATTTGTATAGAAAATCTGCTAAAATTTAATTTCGTTATGATGCTATTATTAGCAATATTGATTACAAGAAGAAATATTGGTAACGATAGTATTGTAATAAAAATAGAAAATAATAAATTAGCTCGGCTTATTTAGTTAAGCCGGGCTGTTTTTGTGTTTACAGCACAAAAACAAGGAGAAAACATGAACATAATCAAAAACTTTTTTAAGGGGCTTGCAGCCAAACTTAAAGGATTAATAAACAAAGAAAAATTTGTTGAAATCTACATTAAGACGAAAGAATGGACTCTTTCTCTTAATGCAGTAAAGATAACGGCGATAATCGTTGTTAATTGTTTCTTGTTAACCGGTGTTTACGGACAAGCCGTTGCCGGGTTGCTTGAAAACAATAGAGCAACTGAGCAATTTAAACAAGTTTTTGAAGATTTCAATCTTCCTTACAGTTACGGTAAAATAACATCGGCAAATTATCAGGCAAGTGATACGGTTGTTATTAATATTCAAGATTTGCACAGCCATGCCGAAGTTCAAAGAAATATTAATAATATAATTTCTTTGTTCGATGATAAATACGGTGTTAAATCGGTTTATATTGAAGGTGCTTACGGTCAAGTTAGTACAAAATGGCTTACCGCTTCCAAAGATGAAAATATAAAAAATTCAGTAATGAACAGATTGTTGGATAGCGGAAGACTTACCGGTGCTGAATATTATTCGGCTTCTAAAGGTAAAACCGAAATAATTAAAGGTTTGGAAAATAAAGAAGTTTATTTTGATAACTTAAAAAGGTTTGGAACATTAATAGATAATCAAGAAGTAATAACTCTTCATATAGATTCCATAAAAGATACCGTTAAGAATTTACAAGAACAGTATTATAACAGACAACAGAAAAAGATAGAAGAACTTTCTGCAGGTTATGTTTCCGGAAATATAGAAGCAAACAAATATTTTACATTGATGAAAAAACATGCCGAAAAGTTGGCTGTCGATATAGAAAATTATCCGAATTTGTCAATGTATATCACTTTGCTTGAAAGACAAAAAGAAATTAACTATCAAAGGACAACACAAGAGTTACAAGCATTTGTTATAAAATTGAAAGAAAATTTACCGTATAATGCGTACAAAATATTGTTGTCTGAAACAAAGAATTTCTCTCAAATGGATAAATTGTACGGATACATGATAAAGCTTTCAAGACAATATAACTTGGATTTGTCTCAAAACTTTAAAGAATTGGAAAAATTCTTTGCTTACATAGAATTGAGCCAAGCAATAAATCCTTTGGAATTGATTAAAGAAGAACAAAATTTTAAAGACGAAATTAACGATAGATTTTCAGAAAACAAAGCTGAAGAAGAAGTTGTATTTTTAAGTAATTTTGTAAGGTATTATCAAGATTATTTACTCGGTAAAATTACAGCTGATGATTGTAACTATTACAACGCAAATATTGATAGATTCAAAAATGTATGGGTGAAATATATTGATAACAGAGAGCTTGTAGCTTTAGAAGATTATGAACAGATTTCCGATAAATTCTATAAAATAAACTTTGAAAGAAACCAATATTTCTTGGATAACATGAAAGAAGTGTTGGATAGTAAGAAAATAGAAGGAGTTGTTGAAGGTAAAGACGAACTTCAAAAAACAATGAATTCTTTGCAACAAGCAAAGGAAGTTTATATAACCGTAACCGGTGGTTTCCATACACAAGAGATGTCTGCTATGTTGGCAAAAGCAGGTATAACAAACATAGTTATTACTCCTAATGTAACCGGTGATACAAAAATAGCAGAAGAAACTTATTACAAAATAGCTCAAGAACAAGCAAAAATCTCTTTCCAGGCATTGGCAGCATTACCTACATCTGAGATGATAAAATTAATATCGGGTGAAGAAATAAAAACTGATTCAGTTCGTGAACCTTTACAAGATATTCTCAAACAATTAGAAATATTAAGTGAATCCGATATAAATGAGTTTTTCAAAACAAGTACTGAAGGAAAAGTTTCATATAGAGAAGGTCTCCTTTCCGTAAAAGTAGGTAATAGCGTTATTACCTATGATGCAAAAGCAGAAAAATGGTTGGATATATCGGAAGGCCCTACCGGGATGGAAAAATCGGAGAGAACAATAAAAAGTACAATAAGTGCTGCTTGGAAGTTAACGGCATATTCCGTTATAGCTTCTGTATTTTTGTTTGCAGCACCTCTTACAGGCGGTTTGGCATTATTGCCGATAGTTCCGATGATTTCGGCTCTATATGGCGGTTTATCATTAGGTACTCAGTATTATATGAAAAATCAAATTGCTAAAAATGCTATTGAGGAATCCGATGCCGAACCTAATGAAACAATAAACAACTTCTTAAGAGATAATTTCGGTGATATAGATGAAAAACTTCTTACGGATATTTCTGACAGGCTTGATGCTTCAACAGTTGCCAGAACAGAAGAGCAAGACGGTAAAAGATTAATTCATTTGAATTATTCTATGCTTAACAAAATGTTTGTTAATAAAGAAACCGGCAGTATTAAAAACGAAGCTCTTTTGAGAACTATTATCAAGCACGAAATTAGACATATCAATCATCCTAATATGTCGGAAAACAATGTAGGACTTATAGATACTATAAGTTTTGTTACTGATTTTATTGCAAGTTCGGTAAAGAACAGTGTAATACTTAACAATATTAGAAATTTTGTATTTACAAGAGCTCCATCAGCAGTAAAAGGTAAAGTTAAAAGTTTATCCGTTTCAATCAGAGTAAGAGACAGAAAGATTAGTAAATTAATAAATGAATATTCTTATGATAAACCGTTGAGCGATGAATTGGTATCTGCATTGGCAGAAATGTCAAAACTTGATGAAAATTTAATAAGAATTTTCTTGGAAAACGGCAGGGAAAAATATAGAGAACAATTCAATATACTTCAAGCTTATGCACAGATAAAAACGGCAGGTTTTATTTCTCAATTTGAAAATGTTCATTTGGGAACAGGAGGAGGAAAAACCGAAGCCGGTCAATTAGCATTAGTACAGATATTGATGAATCAGGCAAGAGGAGAATTTGATATTACAAAATCTTGCGGTTTGTATATGACAAAAGAATCACAATTAATTGGAGATTGTGAGGGCTTTTTCAACTTTTTAAACAGTCCGGAAATAAAGCCTTTATTGCTTGAAAGTAAATTTATTTCTAATTTGGAACAACCTGTAAACATAGGTTATGTGAAGAAAAATTCAGAAGGACAAGATGAATTTCATATTATTAGTGAAGCCGGAGATAATGTTTATAACGGAACATTTGCACAGCTTCAAGAAGAATGTGCAGTAGTAGGTTATACTTTGAGTTCTTTTTCTCATTTATATCAAAGAGGGGCATTTTCTACAACACAAGACTTTTTCACCATGCATGATGAAGGACATGTCGGTTATGTTGAAGGCGGTAATACCGCAAATACCATTGCAAGTAATAAAAAAGTAAAAAATGCAGAACAAAAACAACAGGCTATGCTTGAGATAATGGATTTGGCAATAGCAATGTATGAAAAATACGGTGATGATCCTGAAGTTAGAGCAATGGAACTCGGAGAAAAGCACGCTCCATATAAAAAGAATTTTACATTGTTTACGGATAGTTTTGGAGAATACGGAAGAACCGGTGAATACAAAGATGCTTTTGAGGCTGCGAAAGCTAAGTATTCCGGATTAACTGAGAGTGATTGGAGAAGATATTTAGAAGCTGCACTCGGAATTATAAAAGATTATAGAAACGGAAAGGATACAAAAGAAGGATACACTATGGTTGACGGCAAAGTATGGCCGAAACATAATAATGTGACTGCTGTTGGTGAACATTTAAAAGATTGGAGACATTTATTTTTAGAAAAATGGGCAGAGTACGAAAATGAAGGATTTAAGGTAAAAGAATACAGTTTAGAAACAATTTCACAAAGTGAACAAACAAACAAAAACTTTTTAAGAGATGTAGCCGGAAAGAAAAATTCCGCATATTCCGGTTCATTGGAAGCAAGCAAAAGAGTTATAAAGAGATTGTTTGGTAAAGATGTTAAAATAGTAGAATCTACCGAGATTGCCGTTCAAAAGCCAAGGGGAACAAAATGGTTCTTAAGTGAAGACCAAAAACAAAAAGAAATAATCAGACAAATAGAAAGTTTGTTAGCACAAAAGAATAATTCTGTTGTTATAAGAATGGATAATGAGCAAGATAGAGAAGTAGTAATGAAATATTTAAGAGATAACAACATTCCTTTTGATTTTTGGAGTGCAGATAATCCAAGATGGAATACAGATAGAAACGGTTATATTGATTCTTTGAAAGAATTTGTTAAAACCGATGGCAGAGTTGCAATAGTTACATCTGCATTTACAACCGGTCTTGACTTAAGAACAAGAAAAGAAAATGGCAAAGAAGTTCAACATTTGGATTTGATGGATACAAATACGGGAAGTTATTTAACGGAACAACAGTTACAGGCCAGAGTTGGTAGAGGTGGTGATACCGGAACTTTCGGAAGAGTTTATTCCGTAGAGTCATTAAAACTGCAATTTGCTGATGAAGAAGATAGTGTAAAACAAGTTTTAATAGAAAAAATAGAAAGAGCCGTTAGAGCCGGAAAGCAAGAAAAAGCTTCAAAACTATACAGGAAACTGCAAGATATTCTGTTCGATGAACAACTTGCAAGAAGTGAAAGTATACAGAATAAAGGTGATTTGAAAGATAATATATCAAAAAAATATAAAGCAATAATTGATGCTTATGGCAGAGATGTTTCTGAAAGAGATTCCAATGGCAGGATTGTAAAACCGAGTTGGCAACAACTTGTCTTTGGAAAAGATTTGACAGATGAAGATTATATGAAAATAGCCGGAAATTTGGTTGAAGATGATTTGTATTATCTGTATTATCAACAAAAAATGCTTAAAGAGGCATCTAAAAAAATTAAAAGAGGTATGTCTGTTGACGAAATAAAAGAAATACGTGCTTTTACGGAACAGGATGCGGAAGAATCAGCATTAATAGCTGTTGGTATAAGAGCTTTAGAAACGGGGAAAATAAGAGCTAACGATATATATGATTTCTATTTTAGAAGAGATTTTGAACAATCTTTAAGAAAGGCTGTTGTAAATTTAGGAAGAGAACTTACACCAAATGAAATAGAAAAGATAAGAGTTAATTCCGAAAAAAGAGCTAAAGTACAAGCTGAGCTTTTTAACAGAAATTCCGGTAGTGTGTCTGCCGAAATTTCTGATGTAGAATATATAAAAATGGAAGTAGCTAAAGATCTCTTAGGAAGATTTAAAGCACAAATTCTAAGAGTTCTTGAAAAAGCCAATGAAGATTTTGATACAGCAATAGATGAAGCAGATGCCAGATCTTTTTCAGAAATGGGTAATGGTATTTTATCAAGTTTTGAAAGAATGGCGGAAATTGATCCACAAGTTGAAAATACCGAAAGGGCATATAGAACATTAGATGGCTTTTTTAATGGTGTACAAATACAGGCAATAAAAAATTTTGGAATAAGAACAAATACTGAAACATATTCGTCAGCATTGTTCGGATTATTTGATGGCGAGTTTGTAGGTGATATTTACAAGGATGATACAAGCGTAAAAACGGTTCTTTCTAATCTTGTAGGTAATATTTTGAAATTTGTAGGTTCTTATTCTCCTATTATAGTTAGAAGTTTAGCTGTTATACTTCCGTCAATTGTAATTGCTTCTTCTCTGAATCTTTTAGGTGGAGCGGGAATTCTTTCAACAATAGCATTATCACTTTTATCTTTTACGGCAGCACCGGTGCTAATGGTAGGTATTATTGCGATTGGAGTTATCGCTTTGGTTGTACTGAAAAATTTAGTGGTTGATAAAGTTCAAAAATATGATGGCGAATCCGAAATGAAATATGCGGTATCGGACTTCAAAGGTAATCCGACTTTTGAAAATTTTAAGAAAGCAATATCTTCTGTTTCGGATAAAATTTTAACATCTGTTTCCTCAACATCTTTAATTGGCGGACTTGTATTGGGATTCTTAGGTATGTTTATACCTTCTTTGCTTCCGGTTGCGGTGATTTTTGTTGGATTGGGCTTAATTGCAGGTGTCGCTCTTACAATAAAGAATGCAAAGAAGTTATCAATGATGTCTAATGTTGTTCCGGATGAATCAAGTAATGCAATTACAAACGTATCTTCCGGTATAGGTATAGCAATGGCTGTTTTTGCTGTAACTACTCTCAATATTTCCGCTCCTTTAGTTCTTTTATGCTTGGGAGTATTTTTAGCACTTCAATATGCAGGTAAAACAGATTTCATGAAATTAAGAGGAACAGCTATTTTTGCAGGTACAGGATTACTTGGTGCAGTAGCTTTTGGACTATTGTTCGGTTTGTTTGGAACGACTGTTACAGCAGCATTACCTATAGTTGCATTTGCAGTCATAGGTATAATGTTTGGTGGAAATATTATAGGTTCTGCGGCGCGTAAATTATTTTCAGAGAGGAAAATAGAAAAATCAATTAATGATTTGGAAAAGACTTACTTACCTCAAGTTGACAAATTGGGAGCTAACAAAAAGGCGGCTCTTAAGATTAGAGGTTTAGGTTCTATTTCTAATTTCTTAAATAATAACAGAAGATACATTGTAGGCTTTTTAACAACCGGTATGTTGAAATTTTCTGTTTTTGGTGTAGTTATGGCTGGATTATCAGCGATACAATTTATTAATCCTGTTGTATCGATGGCAATATTGTTGGCTGTTTATGTAGGTTTCTCTGTGTTTAAGAAAAATTCTTATTTAAATAAAGCTAGAGAAATGCAAGGAAATTTAAGACTTCACATGAATAATGAAGAATTGGAGGAAAAGGCCAAGTCTATAAGAGAAAATAAAGCTAAAGCAGAACAAGAGCAAAAAGTTGCAGAAGCAAAGGCAGAAGAAAGCAAAGCAAAAGAAATTAAAAGTTTTGCAGGTAGAGTGACAGCAAGTAGTAGGTTTAGAGATGTTTTGAGTTCAAAATTTATTCAAAAAATGCCGAAGGTTGCATTGCCTGCAGTAGCAACTGTTGCAGTAGCAATGAGTCCGGCTTTTAGAGTTGACGCCTATGCAGAGGAAATAGAAGCAGAAGAAGCAAATGAGCAATCTTTTGATGACGCAGAAGCGGAAGTATTCGACTCGTCTAATGAAGAACCGGCACCTGTAGTGGAAAAGACACCGGAACCGGCACCTGTAGTGGAAACGACACCGGAACCGGCACCCGTAGTAGAAACGACACCGGAACCGGCACCCGTAGTGGAAACGACACCGGAACCGGCACCCGTAGTGGAAACGACACCGGAACCGGCACCCGTAGTAGAAACGACACCGGAACCGGCACCCGTAGTAGAAGAAACAGTACCTGTAGTAGAAGAAACAGCACCTGCAGCAGAAGAAACGGCTCCTGCAGCAGAAGAAACGGCTCCTGCAGAAACAGTAGCTCCTACAGAAACGGCACCTGCAGAAACAGCACCTGCAGAAACAGCAACTCCTACAGAAACGGCACCTGCAGAAACGGCAGCTCCTACAGAAACAGCACCTGCAGAAACAGCAGCTCCTACAGAAACAGCACCTGCAGAAACGGCAGCTCCTACAGAAACAGCACCTGCAGAAACGGCAGCTCCTACAGAAACGGCACCTGCAGAAACAACAGCTCCTACAGAAACAGCACCTGCAGAAACAGCAGCAACGACAGAAACACCGGCAGAAGGAAAAGAAACATCCGGAGAGGGAGAATCTGAGGGTGGAATTATTAATGCAGCTACTGAACAGATAGAACAAGCAGTAGAAGATATGCAAAAACCTGCAGTAGATGCGGAAGAAACAATTACAAATTTAATTACCGGAGAGGGTGAAGAAGTATCCGAAACTGAAGGTAGCACAGAAGGTACGCCCGGAACAGAAACAGAAGAGGAAGAACAACAGAATATTGAACAGACACAACCACAGCAAACAGCAGATTCTATAATTTCAAAATATGGTTTAACAACAGAAAACAATGAAATAAAAATTTCTGAAGGTGTTTTATCTTCAGAAGAAATGGAAGTTTTGAAAGCGGCAGGATATGCTTTGAGCGAAGAGGGAGAATTACTTGACGGGAGTATAATGAACGATCTGCAAGAAGAAAATAAAGATCAAGAAGGTGTTGAACAGGAAGGTGTTGAGCAGGAAGGAACGGGAAAAACAGAAGAAGATACTACAGAAGGTAAAGAAACAGAAACCGGAGTTGGAGCAATTGAAGGAGCAACAGATGCTGCATTGGATGCTGTACAAGATGCAACAGGTATTGATGGATTGAAAGATTTAAGTGAAGCTATAACAGAATCCGTAGCAGGAGAAACGGAGGAAACTTTATCTGAAAATGAACAGGAATTAAAGAGTGAATTACAAAAAGCCATAGATAATGAAGATGTTGGAGCTATGGTGGATTTGATGGGTCAATTGAGTGCAATTGATCCGGATAATTCATTGATAACCGCAGCTCAAAATAAACTTAATGAATTAGAAGAGACGGCAGAACATCAACAAGCGTTGGAAAATGCACAACAAACATTACAAGAATTTTTGGATAGCGGAAGTACGAATATAGATGACTTGTCAGGAATAATGGATGCATTAAGAATATTAAACCCTAACGATGATTTATTGAGTCAAGGACAAGTAAAATTAGATGAATTAAACAGAGCGGCTATAGAAACAGAGTTGAAAGATGCAATAAGCAGAGGAGACTTAGATGCAATAGCAGATCTAAAGGACCAATTAAGTGTAATGGATCCTGACAATTCTTTAATTTCTTCAGCAGAACAAGAAATAGAGAGATTAGGTACAGAAAAAGCCATTAGTGATGCTACTCAAACGATACAAACAGAACTTGAGAATTATGATAATTTGAGTGAAGAGGAAAAAGTTGAAGCTAAACAAAGAATGTATAATTTACTTGCGGAAATAGAGAAACGCGGTGGTGATACAAGTGCATTGAAATCAGAAATTGAAAATTTGGAATTAACGGATACGGAAAGAGACGCAGAAACAAAAGGATCAATAGATTCTTGGTGGGAAGAATATATAAATGGAAACGAAGATGCCAAAGGGCATTTAGTACACTTTTATAATATGCTTAACGACAAAAGTGTATTAACGGAAGAACAGTTGAAAGAAATAGAAAAAATAGTGGAAGAAGCTAAAGCACAGGAAGAAAAAGCTGCAGCAGCAAGCAAATCAAAAGCAGAGTTGATAAATGAAATACAAGAAGAATATCCGAATGCAACAATATCACAAGTATATAAAGATGAGAACGGATATGAATATATAACAGTAACAGTAAACGGACAAGAGTTCAAACATTACATATTTAAAGATGGAGAAGGAAATTTAAACAGAGATTATGAGAATTATGATAAATTGGCAGCATTGATGAATGAATACAAAATATCCAAAGAAGAAGCTTCAGCCTTTATGTATCCGAGATGGCAAGATGAGAATGGAAATTGGCAACAAAAAGACAGAAGTAACATGACTGCAGAAGAGTTGATAGCGGCATATGATCAATATTTGAAAGATGAAGCGATATTTAAGGAGTCAAGTGAATTAAAAGCAGAGTTGATAAATGAAATAAAAGAAAAATATCCGAATGCAACAATATCGGAGAAAGTATATAGAGATGAGCAAGGGAATGAATATATAACAGTAACAGTAAACGGACAGGAGTTCAAACATTACATATTTAAAGGGGAAGAAGGAAATTTAAGTGACAGACTAAACAGAGATTATAAGAATTATGATAAATTGGCAGCATTGATGAATGAATACAATTTATCCGAACAAGAAGCTTTAAACTTTATGTATCCGAAATGGCAGGATAAGAATGGAAATTGGCAACAAAAAGACAGAAGTAATATGACTGTGGAAGAGTTGATAGCGGCATATGATCAATATTTGAAAGATGATGCGGAAGCAAAGGAAGCAGGCAAATTAAAAGCAGATTTGATAAATGAAATACAAGGAAAATATCCTGATGCAACAATATCACAAGTATATGAAGATGAGAACGGATATGAATATGTAACAGTAACAGTAAACGGACAAGAGTTCAAACATTACATATTTAAAGGAGAAGAAGGAACTTTAAGTGACAGACTAAACAGAGATTATGAGAATTATGATAAATTGGCAGCATTGATGAATAAATATAATTTGTCCGAACAAGAAGCTTTAAACTTTATGTATCCGGAATGGAAAGATGAAAACGGAAATTTACAAAAGGGTGACAGGAGTGGGCTGACAACGGAACAGTTGATAGCGGCATATGATCAATATTTGAAAGATGATGCGGAAGCAAAGGAAGCAAACAAATTAAAAGCAGATTTGATAAATGAAATACAAGGAAAATATCCTGATGCAACAATATCGCCGGTACGTAAAGATGATAACGGATATGAATATGTAGAGGTAACAATAGGTGGAGAAACATTTAAGCATTATATATTTAAAGACGGGGCGGGAAATTTATCTGACAGATTAAATAAGGATTATGATGAGTATGGCAAAATAGCAGGAGTAAGAGATTCTTTAGTAGGTAATGATTATACAATAATAAACAGCGGACTTGATGAAAACGGGAATTTCTATTATGAAATAGGTAAGAAAATAGGGGATAAAACATATACTACGAGAGTATATCCTATCAAAGATGATAAAGGAAATGTGCTGAACGTAGATGATTTTAATAAAATATTTGATTATCAAGGGACATTAACCGGAAGTGATTATACGATAATAGGCAGCGGACATGATGAAAATGGCAATTTTTATTATGAAGTAAGTAAACAAATAGGCGGTAATACATACAAAACGAAAGTATATCCTATCAAAGATGATAAAGGGAATATTACGGATATAAAAGATATAAATCAATCTTTAAAAGTAGCCAGTGAGATAGACAGAGCTAACGGTATGACATTAGAGCGAAATGAAGATGGAACATTGAAAACAAATGAAGACGGTTCATATAATGTTACGGTAAAAGTAAACGGAAAGGATGTGACAATACGTGTTTCTCCTACGGCGCAAGATGCTAAGGGGAAATATTATTCTGATAGTGATAATTTTGCTGAAAATTTAAGAAAAATGGCAGAGACAGCCGATAAAATAAACAAAGCCGGTAATATGACATTGGAACGAAATGAAGATGGAACACCGAAGATGAACAAAGATGGCTCGTATAATGTAACGGTAACATTAGGAGATGGTACAAAAATAACAACACAAGTATGGCCAACGGCACAAGATGCTGATGGGAACTATTATTCCGATAGCGAAAATTTTATAAGAGATGTAACACAGACAGCGGAAATAGATAAATTTTTAGCAGAATACTATGACGGAGAAGGAACAGGAATAGGGCAATACACAAGGAATAAAGACGGTTCGATAACTATACATACTATGGATGGAAAAGTTACGATATATCCTACCGGAGTGAACAGTGAAGATGACTATATATATGATACAAGTGATCCTGAAAAAATAATAGCAGATATAAATCAAACTGCAGCGATAAATAAATTTTTGGAAGAAAACTATAAAAAGGGAGAAGGAACAAAAGTAGGACAATACACAAGGAACGACGACGGTTCTATAACAATACATACTAAAGACGGGGATGTTGATATATATCCCACCGACTATCTTGAAGATGGATATGTGTATGATACGGATAATCCTGAAAAAATAATAGCAGATATAAATCAAACTGCAGCGATAAATAAATTTTTGGATAAGAACTATGACGGGCAGTACACTAGAAATGAAGATGGCTCGATAACAATACATACTGCAAACGGAGATGTTACAATATATCCTACCGGGACGATTACAGATAGAGAAGGCAACGAGAGATATATATACGATACAAGTAATCCTGAAAAGATAATAGCAGATATAAATCAAACTGCAGCGATAGATAGATTTTTGGATAAGAACTATGACGGAGAAGGGAAAAATATAGGGCAATACACAAGGAATAAAGACGGTTCGATAACAGTACATACTGCAGACGGAGATGTTGTTATATATCCTACTGGAACGATGAAAAATGAAAAAGGTGAAGTTGTGTATGTATATGATACAAGCAATCCTCAAAAGATAGTAGATGATATAAATCAGACTGCAGCAGTAGATAAATTTTTGAAACAAACCTATAAAAAAGGAGAAGGGACAGGAGTAGGTCAATACACTAGGAACGAAGACGGCTCGATAACAATACATACCAAAGACGGAGATGTTGTAATATATCCTACCGGAACGATGAAAAACGAAAAAGGTAAAGAGGTATATATATACGACACAAACAATCCTAAAAAGATAGTAGATGATATAAATCAGACAGCCAAAGTCCATAAAACATTAAAAGACACATATGGAGATAATAATGTAATACCTAACGAAAATGGTTCGTATAGTGTATTAGTAAGAGATTCACAAGGAAATGTCATAGGAAGTTTAGAAGTTTGGCCAACAGAAAGAAATGAGAAAGAGCAATATACTTTTAACAAAGATAATTTTAATAACTATCGTAATGCCTATGCCAGCTTGTTGGCTTCCGGTTATAAGGTAACAGTTAATAAAAATGGTTCGTTTACGGTAACAAAGAACGGACTCACAGTACCTGTATGGCCATTTGATGAAAACGAGAAGTATACATTTAATATTGATAAATTTAACGAGTATTTCCAATATTTGTTGAACGGCGGAGATCCTGCTAAGTACGGTTGGACATGGTCATCTTCCGAAGATTCATCTTCTGCAGATTTATATTGGACAGAAGAAGAAACCGCATCTGTATCTGCAAAACATTATACTGCGGATGATATAGTAGCCGGAGAAGTTATCCCTTATGAATATCAATTTGACCTTGATAACTTTGATCATGCTATAGCAAATGCTGAGAAAATTTTTGCCGCTACTTCAAAAGAACAACAATCGGTAATGTCTAAATTGGAAAATGAAATGACAAAGAAAGAGGAACAAGTTGTGGAAAAAGAATTGTCTTCTTTCCAACAATTCTGGAACGATAATGTAAGAATAATTACTTCCGTAATAATTGGACTTGTTGGAGTTGCAGCAGCTGTTGTAATGGCTGTTGTATCGGCACCGGCACTTCTTTTTGCAATACCTGTGCTTGTAGTTATCTTTGCTATATATAATGCTGTTGCTGATGTCCCGCTCATTACTTTCCCTGTGATCAAAAAAGAGACGGAAACAATCGAAGTATCAAAGCCTGAATTTAATCTTGAACAAAACGAATATAAAGAGGGTGATTATAATATTGTTGTTTCCGGCCATGCTGAAAGAAATCAAACAACCGGAATTATATCATATACATATACGAAAACTGCTTATGATGCACAAGGTAAAAAAGTTTATGAAATAGAAGTTACATCTTTCTCTCTTGAAGAATTGTCTGATCGCTATGTTGTTAGAACCTACGAAAATGGAGTTTTAAATAGAGTAGTAGAATGCAACAATACTAACGAGAGAGTATATATTGAAACTGCTTGTGATGATGCCGGAATTGAAAAGGCTAAGAGACAAGTTAATGTTGCAGAAGCGGAACAAATATACAAAGAGTTAGGCGTAAATTCTATATCTGACTCCGTAAAAATATTCGCAAGCGGTGATTTGAATAAAATGGCAGCCGGTGAAGAAAAACCTGCATTGTATCCGTTCTATTCTTATCTTCAAAAAACAGATATGTCAGAAGCCGGTAAAGACTTTTTCCAGTTGTATGATAATTCTGTTGCAGGTATAAATGCTGTACTTGATGATGATACTATAACTGCACAAGCAATATTAAGAGCTATGGCTGATAGAATTATGACTACCGGTCCTGAAAATAAATTGGATCTTTCAACCAAAGACGGCTATGAGATGACGGGAGAAATGTTATGGGCAGGAATGTTTGCTTTGTATTGCCAAAAAGCCGGTATAGATATTGATATTAACGGAAACTCAGCGATATCAACAATACTTAACCATGTTGACGGATACTTAAGTGCGACAAAAATAGAAAAAGACGGCACTCTTGGATTTAAAGGAACAAGATCTGCCGATTGGGTATCTACCGAGCATATGTTGGATGCAGCAATGTATTATGCTTTGAAAGCAGATGTCGATTCTGACATATTGAAAGGTGATTCTGATGCATATAAGAGAGATATTGAATCATTAAAAGCAGTGTTAAATTATATCAATGCAAATTTAGTAAATAAGAAAGATGGTACAATGCAACAAGGTCTAAATGATGGCAGACAAGCAATGGATACATATACTTGGGGTTATTTGATGTTGTCTGCAATACAAAATATGAAATTGCCCGGTGTAGATATCGATGAAATATTTGGTAAAAAGAATTTTGCAAATAGTCTTTTGGATAAATTGGTGGTAAGAGGCGGACTTGTCGGTTTTACAAATGAAGGGGAAATTAGTGGTGAGTTTACAATGCAGGCCTATGCTGCATTTGCGGCTGCCGGCAGAGAAGATGATGCAAATGCCATACTTCAGTCAGCTATAAAAGCAGGCTTGATTGTTATTGATGGGAAAAATATTTATGTTAAATATACCGATAAAGCAGGAAAAAATCGTGCAACCGGTTACGATGTAAACCCTGATATTTCTATTGCGGCAACGGGTTGGCTTAAGTGGGGAATAAATGAATTTGAATCTAGACAAAACGGCGGTAACGGAAATATATTTAATTTAGCGACTTTAGGCAGTTTAGGAGAAATATCGGCAGAAACCAGAGAAGCCGTAGATGATGTTATTGATTCTCTAAATGCTGTTTCCGATGAAAAAACTACGGATTACAAAAAATACGAAGAAGTCAGCAAAAAAATAGCTGCATATCTTACAGATGGAACGATAAAGATTGATCAGGCAAAAATATTATATGCTAAAGTACAAGATGCATTAAACAATATGGACTTCACCGAAGGCAGTTCCGTAAGAATGAAAGTAACAGGGGATGCTATAATAACACAGGAAGCTATGCGTTCGGTAGGATATAGAAAGATTGAAGAAACTACGGGAGTAATAGAAGATAATTCCACATATGCGGCAAGAATACAAGAACATATAAAGACTTATACAGATGAAGAAGGGAAAAATTTTAATACTGTAATTGACAATGAAAAAGAACAAGCTGTAATAGCTGCTCTTAACAGTGCTTTGGGAGTTACATTTATTGATGGAAAAATGGCTGAAAAGTTAGTAGGTGTGATTATGAAGGTTGGAGTACAATCTTCCGATACTCTTTCTACTTGGGCAATAAGAGCTACAAAGAGTGTTTTATCTTCCAGTGGTAAATATAATAGAGTTTTTGAAGACCTTTTACCTTATTTAGATAAGAATCAACAGGAACAGATATTGACATCATTAATATCTTCGGCAACTTCAGATGATATCGCTTCTTTGTTGGGCAAGATTAAAGGTGCTATTAAAAAAGAAACTATTGATTCTGATATTCAACAAAGTGTATTAAAGGCTGCTTATGAGAAACAAATATCTTTATCTACAAAAAATTATGGCGGATTATCCGATGTAATATCCGATATAAAAGGTTCAAAGATATTAGATGATGCTTCAAAGGCGGATTTATTATACCAGGCATATTCAAAAGCAACAGTATTATCTTCATCTTTGGACAGTTTCTATAAGAGAATGGATGAAATTGTAAAAGATGAATATGTAGCTTCAGACAAGAAAAAAGAATTGTTAAATGATGTACAAAATCAATTGGTAGAAGCTTATAAGGAACAAATAAATGCCCAAACAAACAGAATGGATATTAGGAATTTAGGTCATCAAATAAAAGAAATCCCTTCAACAAGAAAAGTAAACGGTGAAGAATATACTTTATTATCTGATGAGGCCAGAACAGCTCTATACGGTGAAGTTGAAAGAAAAGCATTTGAAATAGATTTAGAAAAAGGCAGTTACGTAAGACAAAATGTTTCGGCCAATGCCGTAATTACAAAGGCTGCTATGATTGAGATGGGAGCTGCAGGCGATTATGCGAAGATCGATCCTGCCACAGGTTGGCTTGAAGACGGTGTTTCTTTTGCTAATAGAATTGATGCTTATATAAAAAAATCTTCGGATGCAGATAATTCTGATTTAACTTTCGGACAAGTTATAGAAAATAAAAAGAGAGATGAAGTTCGTGCATTATTTAAAGAAGTTTTTGGAATAACCGATGATGAACAAGCAGCAGAACTTTTAACTGATGAAAAAATTGACAATATACTTAAAGAAGCAAGTATAAATGGAGAAGATACTCAAGCGACTTGGAATGAAAAAGCTTTAGAGGTGTTACTTGCCGATGATGCTGCAATTTTAGAGTTTGCAACAACCGTGAAAGATTCTTCTTTATCTGAAGAGCAGAAAGAATCAATATTTGGCAGATTAAACGAAACATATTATGAATCTCTTAAGAGAAGATTAAATAATGCTACTTCACAAAAAGAAATTGATTCAATTAAGAACATAGTTTCAAAATCCGACATGATTTTAAACGAAGATCAAATAAAAGAACTTACTGCGGATGTAGATTGGTTAAATATGAAAACGCCGGAACTTTTAGAGGAAAGATTAACACAGGAGTTGGGAGTAAAAGTTACGGTTACGGATGTAACAGTAAAGAGACGTCAAGTTAGACCGGGAGATGTGTATAGGAGATATATTGCTATATACGAAGTAAAAGTAGAAGACGGGAAAAACGGAATAACTTTTGACTATTACCAATATACCAGAGATAGAGAGGATACTTTTTCCATTGAAAATAAACTTGATACATATGATGGTATGAAAAATATGATTGAAGCTTGGAGAGCTTTGTTAAAGAAAGGCTTTCAAGTTGAATCTAAGACAGATGAAAATGATAATCAGTATTTTGAAATAACGAAATCCGGTACCGACGCCAAAATAAATGTTTATTTATACAATATAGAAGGAGAATATATTTTCGATGCAGAAAAAACCGAAGAGTTGTTTAATATATATTCGAGATTCGAAAAAGATTTAAAAGCAACAAAAAGCGGATATACGGTTGAATTTGATACCGATGAAAATAATTATGCAATTTTTAAAGTTTCAGGATATGGAAAAACAGCGAAAATTTATCCGTTCAATTCAAGCGGCGAAGTGGAAGATATGTTTAAATATTATACACCTGATATGGCAGAAGCAATAGCGGGAATGTATATTTACAATGAAGGCACAGATTCCGTTATGCAAAAAACAGTAGATCCTGTTTTAACTGCGGCAATCGAATTTGAACAAATCGAAAACGAACTTGAAACAAAACTCAATTCAAGAAATACTGCATCTGAAACAACTGAAAAAATAATAAAATATTCCGATGGTACTCAAGTTATTATCACTGTTACATTGAATAAAACGGCTTCCGGTTTAACAGGTAGCTATATAAAAACTTTCTGTGATGCTAAAGGTGAACCTTTGATAGGTTCGGATGGTAAACCCTTGAAAATAGAAATGTCTTATTCTTCTGAAGGCGGCATAACCTTTACGACTGAGAATGGCACACAACAGAAGATTACTAAAAAGGAAGAATTCACCACAGATGATGGAATAACAGGTGTTGTTTATGCGAAAGATATATCTGATGATGAAGGAAACTATCTCGGAACCGAAGAATTTATCGATTACAATGCAGATGGTAATAAAGATGAAGTGTCAAAAGTATTTTATAAAAATCCTGTTATTGAATTTGAAACAGGTTTAACAATTTCGAAAACGGATGTTACTGAAGATTCTCCTTTGAACCAGGAAGAGTTAGCAAATTTCTTAAAAAAAGCTTTGCTCCAAAACGGTTGCGATGCATTGGGAAGATTAAAAGATTTTGTATTCAATGATATTCATGATGGTTTCTTGTTAAAGAGAACTACCATCAACGGTGTTGAACATTACATCTATATTGAAAATGTTGTAGATAATGGTGACGGTACATATACATTTGATGTTATTTCTTCTCCGAATGACCAAAGAACACAAACAACAAAAATGGGAACTGTTACGATAAAGGTTGAAGATGAATACGGAATAATACAACAATCTGATTATAAAGATATTTTTGAAAACGGTGTTGAAAAGAATGGTACCGAATATTATCCTGTAATTTCTAAAAAATATGATAGCGAACTTGAACAGGATCCCGACTACAGGTGGGAAATTAAAGATGGTGAGTTTGTAAGAACATATAAGGGAAAAGAAGTAAAAGTTGTTTACGGATCCAGTTTTGATATTATAAATTCTCAAGCAAGATCATATATTGAAAGAGGATATGGTAAGATTTCTCCGGCAAGAATTTTTGATCCGCAATATATTGTTGTTAAGGATGATAACGGTGAAGATATATTAATATCCGCCAAAGATTTATACAGATATTCTCAAGACAGAGAAAGCGTAAGTATTAAATTTGATAATGTTTCTTATACATCTTTGGATTATCTTGCAGATAAACTTTTAGAAATGGGAATTTTTTATGATGGAGATAATGCATATTCCGGCAATAATGTAGGTGTGGAAATAAGCAATGGTAATGAACAAGGTATTATTTCCGTAAATACAAGACAAGTAAACAATGCGCATTTCATGGAATCTATTGCTTTGGATGCCACCATTTCTCATGATAAAGATGGAAAAATTGTTTATGATGCACAACCACAATCGTTACAGAAAAATAATCCTCTTGTAAGAACGAGCGGTATGAATTATGCAAGAATGGTAAGTGAAGATGAGGACTTTAAATATGATGGAAGTAAGTTGTCGGAAATCTTTAATATTATTTCGAAATATTGTGATTATGATTTGGAAGGTTTGACATGGACGAAAATTGAATCTTTGTCTGCTGACGGAAAAGTGTTGAATACGACCTGGGCAGCATATCATGACAGTTCGACACCGGTCATCAAAATAGATACGGATGGTAATATAGACTTTTCTATAACATACGAAAATATAGAATCCGGTTTGAGATTTAACTTGAATGATAGCGTAGATCAAATTCCGTCCAATGTTGTTGCTATTTCCGGTGTAGGTAAATTAGTCTTTAATTTGGCAAAAAATACGGCATTTATAGAGTTTGAAGATAAAGACGGTTGCTTGATAGCAAGACAAGGCTTATACATAAATGAAAATTCTTTGTTTATCAAAAAAGATAAAGATGCATGGAAATCGATTGTTGAGTATTTGTCTGCAAACGGCTGGTTGGAAAATACAAATAAAATTCTGAGTACATACATTACCGATGAAGATAGATTTGAAGCTGAAACGAAGTATGTATTGAGTTTAACAAATAATGTAGTTGTTACTCAGGATAAAAAATGGGCTTCAACATTGAAAGCATGGGGTCTTGATTGGGTAATAAATGTTATTGAATTCTTTGGAATATCTTCCAAAGAGAATATAAAACATGACGGTGTTAATCTTTTTACCAGAGGAGACAGACAGGTTTTTGATTATGTTGACGGTGTTGTTCATCTTAAGAGTGAAGATAATCAATTCCTCGATATGAATTTAAATGTTACCGATGAAAGTCATGGCATAACTTTACCGTCGCAAATTCTTAAATTGTTCCATACTCCGTCAAATACACAAACGTATTCCGCTAAGAGTCAAGAAGGAAATATTGCGGAAGCTATACCGAAGAGTTCCAGTGAGATGAACTCATTAGGTACAGATCATACGAATATCTACAGCAACGTCGAAAATGTTGAAGGAAAACAAGGTTATAGAAACTTTGAGAGAATTTTGGATGATCAAGGAAGAGTAAAAGCTGAATTCGAATATATTGTAAATGATAAAGGTGAAAGGGAATATACAAGTGCTGTGTTTGTTGTTTATTCTACTGATGGTTCTATTGCAGCAAACTCAATTACTGTTATTATAAAAGACGGAAAAATGGTGCCGGTAAAATCTTCCGATTATATCGGTGTTCAAGAAGTGACGCTTATTCCCAAGGATGAAATGACTCCTCAATCTATGCCGACATTCGGTTACATGTCCAGACAGTTGGGATTGGCAGGTATTTCTCAATATCATTTTGATTTCAATGGAGAAGATTTAGTTGAAAATTGGAAAACGTTTTTTAATCCCGATCAGAAATTTAATGCTGATATTGAAGAAATGATAGAAGAATATACCACTTCTCAAAATATAATCTACAATTCCGGTGAAGGTGAAATTGTTGTAGCGGCACCGAAATTGGATGAAGACGGCAAGCCGTATTTTATAGAGTTTTATATTTATAAAGATGAAAGTACCGGTGGATATATTGATGCAAATAAACAATTAATACCGGGAACTGCAGATCGTGTTTATAAATTCTTCTATGACAAAGATAAAGGATATGACTTTACTAAATACATATACAATTCAGAAAATCCTTATAGTGATGCTATATCTATATCTTCATTTGCTTCACAATATGATTTATCCGGCTATAATGAACAGAATGGTATTGTATACAAAATAGATTCCTCACAAGGAAACAGATACGCTTTAACACATTTGTTCGATAGTAAACTTTCCAGCAATATAGAAGAGAAAAGAGGTTTAAGGTATTCCGCATATAAGAGTGACGGTTCTCCTTTCTTTGATGTTTGTGATTATTCTGTATTTAAGTTTGCAAACGGAGTATTGGGAACTTCTACCGTAGGTGATTATTATGAAGTTGTTGTATACGATAAGAGCAATGTAGGTCAATATGGTTTCTTGATAAAGAAATCGGATTTTACTGATGGTGATATTCAAAGGTCAGTGGAAAAGATACAAGAAAAAATTGATGCAATGAATGCTATTTTGGAAGGGTATGACGGACAAACTGATATCAATGAATATTTTGAACAATATTACGAGCAACATCCGGAAATAGTTGATCAAGTCGGTTTACAACAAATTACTAAGATATATCAAAGAACCGAAGTCGATAAAGCAAATGATCGTGTATATATGTACTACTATGAATTTGATCCTATAAACTCCAATGTAAACGGAGAAATCAGTGCTAAGATGTACATGCACCAATATACTTACGATTTTGAAGGAAATTATTTATCTAAAAAGAGAACGGATATATTTGGTGATTACTATAAAGAACTTAGAGAAAATTTTAGAGATTATAAATATCTCATTTTCTCAATAGCAATTTTGTTTGGTTTGTCTGTATTTGAAAAAGCTATCGGTAAGAGAATAAATATTAGAAAGAGAGTTCCGGGTTTAAGAGATGGAGACGGTAAAGGCAAACCGGATAAAGGTGATAAATATCAAACATACGATATAAAAGGATTGTTATCTTTCAAAACTACAACCGAAAAAATATTCTTCTGGGCAGGGAATATTGCATTATTTGGTTTGGCATTCGCTGCTTATATTATTAATCCCGTAGCATCATTGACTTTGTTGGGAACGACACTTGTTATGCCTACATTTTTAATTCCTGCAATATTTGCAGGTTTCAGAATTGTAAGTGAAACGATTAGAGTTTTGTACAGAAGAAGATTGATAAAAAAACTTGAAGATACTAAAAGAGAACCTGTAGAGCAAGCCATTAGATATGCAGAGGACACAATAAAAGAAATAGCAGATAAGGTTCCAAGTCTTACAGAAAAGAAATTGACAGATAAAGATGTAGAGGGTGCACCCGGAAGCTTTTTCGATGAAAAAGGCGAAATGACATTTGATGGTGCAAATCTTGCGGTACAAAACATAATAGATTCTCTTAAGGATTCAAAGAGTGATATTAGTAAAGAAGAATTGGAAAATATACAGGAATTGCTGCATGCCATAACAACACGTTTTTATATTGAAGAAAAAGATGGTAAATATGTTGTTAAAGAAGATTGTAAAGATTTGTTTGAAAAAGCAAAAACGGCATTGAGTTTATGTGTTGAAAGAAAAGCTGTAGTTACCATGGGTTTAAATCAAGATAACCAGTCTTTAAAAAATGCTTTAGATGAAAAAATGTTGAAAGGCGGTTATTTTGACAGTTATTTGATATTCGGTAGAGTACAGCCTTCGATTATGGATCCGGAAATTACGGATGAACTTAGAATCTATTCCGAACAGGTATATTCGAAAATAGCAGGTGAAACTTACGAAAGAAAATCGGAATATACATTAGATGATATTGTTTTGTTCTTCTATATAGAGAAAGCATTTGCAAATCCGTCACCGCATCTTACAAACTTTAGATATTTGTTGCAGAATTATGCTTATGAAATGCTTAAAGAAGGAAACGGTGTTGCTAAAGTCGGTGAAATGATTGAGGCAAAAACAAGAAAGATTCTTCATTATTACACGAAGGATATTTCAAAGGAAGAACAGCAGGCACAGATGTTTGCAATGGCAGAAAAAATGGGCATTTCGAATTCCGATTTTGCTAAATTAGTTGCAGCAAAATCTAAACGTGAACAATCAAAAATGCTTGATACGTTGGACTTATCCGGATCAGAGAGAAAGACAGTTGAATTAATGTTGGAAGAATATCCTAAGTTGGAAGGATATAATCATAAATTCTTTACTCCCGTAAATTTTGATTTGCTTGCAAGAACTGTCGGTTGGGCACAGAAATTTTTGAAAGAAGATGCGGCTACCGACGGAACAGATACTTTCATACCTGAACTTACTCCGTATAAAGCTTATAAAACACCTCCTTCTAAGGATACAAGAAGTGATTTGTTAAAAGCCATAGATTTGTTTGACAAGACAAAAGCATTGCGTAACGAATTGTATTTGAAAATAAATTTAAGAGCTTTTAGCTCTTATCATGTGATGCTTGTCACAATACCGTTGTCTATAGCTATGGGTATAGTTTTGTCTCCTATGATAGGTGGTATTGTTGCTGTTGCGGGTACAATGATTGCTTTGGGTTGGTACTTTGTGGCACCTAAGATAATGGAAAGAATTCAAACTCAATCATATACTCAATATTTCGGTAGTCCGATACCGACCAGAGCAGGTAAAACAACTGCTATTTCTACAGAACAGATAAGGAACGAATACGATAAAAGATATAGACTCTTTAGGCTTACATTTGTCAATAGCGTGATAATGCTTCCGTTTATGTTTGTGTTCTCTACCGCAGTAAAATGGATAGCATCTGCAGGATTCTTAAATTTCTTGGGTTCTTTATCATTCTTCAATCCTGTTGGATTTGCAATATTTACATTTGCTGCTTTAGGACTTATAGTGAAGGCACATAAAGATATACTTCCTTATATATACAAGAAGTTTCCTTTCTTGACCAGCGATTTTAAACAACTTGAAGCAAAGAAACGTGTCCTTGAAAAAGAAATAGGAGACTTGAATAAAGATATAGAAGGTTTGAAAAAAGAAGAAGTTGTAGATAAAGAAGCTGTAAAAAGCAAAGAAAGAGCAATAAAAGATATAGAAGAGAAGATTGTTTCAATTGATACAGAAATTAATACAAAGAACTCGGTAAGAGCTTTGGCTGTTGCTTCTGTAATAACAATTGTAGGTGTAGCTTTATTCGGTATTGGAGCCGGCATTGCACCTACATTTGTGTTTGGCGGATTAGTAATTGCTATTATGGCTGTACTTGCAATAAAGTTACCTAAGTTGAGCTTGTTCTCCGTATTAAAGATATTTGAGGCATCCGAAGCAAGTAAAGAGTTAAAAGCTAAGGGCCTTGCAGATACCGGTAAAACTTGGGGAGAATTCCAAGAGGCTTGGACAAATGACGAAACATTTGCAAATTGGAAAAAGACCTTGCTACCGGATGAAGTTATTGCTAACACAGAAAAGGCCGTTAGAGAAAAGAGACCTGATTTGACTGATGAACAGGTTGCCGAAGTTGTTGAAAAAATAATTGAATACTATTTTGCTGAAGATTGGAACGGAATAATAAGAAATATGTGGTTGGTAGATGCGCATATCGGAATAGATGAAAAGAATGCCTACATGTATAAATATACTATAGACGGAGACAGTAATAAGCATTATATTGATGGTCAGGAAACGTTCACATTAATGTCTTTTGATCAACTTCTTAATTTGGTTGTTGACGGTAAAATGAAAATCGAAAAACCGGATTTTTCAATGGAACCTGAAGATGCAAATGCTCGTGAAAGATTCTTTGAATATTTGAAAAATTCCAGAGCTAACCCAAGTGTTAAGGTTGTAAGTTTTGATGATTATAGACCTCTTGCGGTTAGAATACCTACATATAATGAAGGTGTATTACCTGATTTGGATAAAGAGTCATTACCTTCGGAAAGGTTAAACAGCAATGAAGTTTCTCCTGATGGCAGCAGATTAATTACTACTCTTGCTTCAAATTATGAAAACGGTCTTAAAAATTTACTTGAAAGACTTGACAGCTATCCTGTTGACGAAAACGGCAAAAAATATGCTTATGACATATTCGGGAATAAGTTCTACTTAACTTATGATGATTTGAAAGCATTGGAAGCACTAAAAGCCATGTTCGACAAAGATGGCCATATAATAAATGGTAAGAAATTAAAACTTCTTGATGGAACCAATTTACCGGATTGCAAAGTAAAACAGGAAATCTTGTTGTGGAATGCAAACAGGTTGCAACCTTTGGCAAGAACATGGATTGGAGAATTACACAACATAGAAATGTTCAAACAGAGTGCAAGAATATTGCATCCTGAATGGAGCGAAGATGATATTCAGGAAAAAGTTTTGGAGAAATTTAAAATTGTTTCCGGTTATCAGGATTTTTGGAAAATTTATTCGGATGATTCAAACGATCCGAGAACTACGGCGGTTGTACAATTGTTGGAACTTTTTACCGAGCAGGGTTATGGTGAATATTTTACTGTTCCTGTTATGAGAAACAGAACCAATTATTCAAAAGAATATTACGATATTTTAGTGGAAAGAGAAAAAATCGGAAATCTCACTCCTTTTGAAAAGGAATTGTTAGCAAAACTTAAAGAATTGGGATTGGACAAAGAGACAAATTCTAAAGCAACTCGTGAAATCAACAGTCAAACCTCCATTGGTATACAAAAAGTAACTTATGAAGATTTGATGGATATAATTAAAAAGTTGAGATTGTATGTGAGAACAAATGGCATTAAGCAAGAAATTAACACTGTTAAAGATGCTATGGATTTACTTGCTAAAGATCCTCATGCAAGAGCACAATTGACAGAAGAAGATGAATTGAGATTGAAGAATATAAACAATAAACTTATAACCGAACAGGAAAAATATTTCAGAATGGTATTGGCAAAGACTGCCGATATTGATGCTTTAACGGATAGAGATAAAGCTGTTTTAGCTAAATGGAAAGAGTTATCTACCGTTAAAACTGGTTTCGAAAAGGGTAATGTTACATTAGAACAGGCAGAGTTTATTTTTAATAATTTGAACTTGGACGAAAACGATAAGACTATGATGGTATTCTATTTTAAACGTGAACATGCATACATATTCCCTGCTAATACAAGAGGTGTTACTTCCGCTTTCGGTAAAGTTGAACATGCTTCTTACTTAAATCAGTTCATTCCTCGCGGGTGGTTGATAAAAACCAGTGATATGAACCAGGGAACATATATGGAACAATCTCAAAGATTGCCTTTGATATTGTCTACATTTGTAAGATTTAAAGGATTGATTGTGAGTTCGTTTGCCGAAATTATAGACACTAAGAGTTTCCCTTCAACAACTGCATCAGCTATGGGACATGCCGATAGAACATTTAATTATGTAACTCAGTTTGTGATGTTGTCCAGATGGTTCTACGGACATCCTGCAATATTTGATTCGGATAAGACTCATTCTGTTGAAGATCAGGCATTTATGGTGTCTGAAGACATGATGGGTTATATGGTACAGATAACAAGATACTATCTCAAGAACAAAGAAGATGTCATAAGAGAATTAGAAGCTTTCACAAAGGGTGAAATGGAAGATAAAGAAATGGAAAATTTCTTTAAGCAGGTATTTAAAGACAGTGATGAAAAAGATGCGGAAAAGCTTTACAGAGATATGGGAACAATTTTGGAAAGTTACATATCATCTATTGCCCCGACTATAGATCCTAAAGCATTTATGGCACGCTTGAGAGATAATGATGTTGATGCCGGTAAATTGATTGCTGCATTACAAGGATTGTTTGAATCTCTAAAGAAAGCGGAAGAAGTATTAATATTAGAAGGTTCTCCTACAAGTTATGATGTTTCCGTTGCCGTGATAAAGTTAAGAGAAGTTTGCTTCAAAAATTCTTGTGGAATGATACAGAAATTTGCATCCGGCTCGTCTCAATCATTTTTGAGTTATGAATTCTATGATTATGTTAAAAATTCGAGTTTTGCCGATCAAGTACTTCATTATATTGCAGGACCCGGTTTCTATGAGAAAGATAGAGATGCCTTGCAGGTTGTAAAGTATGTTGACAGAAATGTTGTATTGTTGAGCATAAGCCCATTCTCCGCTTCTCCGGGTATTGCGGTTATGTTGGGCTTAATGGGACTTGCAATGTCTCAGACATCTTCTTTGACCGGCTTTGTAAAAATAAATCGCAGTTACGGTGAAAATATATTTACAGGCTTGAAAAACTTGATAATGCAAGCTCCGTACCACATGGCACATATGTATACACAAGCATTTGGTTTTGGAGGCCCGTCGGTAAGAGGAGATGAAGGTGAACCCGGCGGTATGATGGATGCTGCTTATATTGCCACCGGAAGAACCGCAAGATTTGCTAATGGTAAAATGTTTAATCCTGATGATGATTCCAGCTTTTATTTGGCATTTAGTAACAGTCATATAAATGCCAACATAAGATTATCAATTTTGTCGTTATTAGGTTTGTGGCTCGTTCAGAGTCCGGCTCTTATGATGTCTGCAGTTTACATGTTGATACCTTTTGCGGTTATAGGTGCAATATTGTTCTATAATCCAGGCGGTTCCGTAACCGGTGCTGATTACAGAATGGTATTTAAAAACTATAGAGAAGATGTTTCAAATTGGGTAAGAATAATTAGAAACGGCGGTTCGCAGATTGCCAAAAAAGGCGGTAAAAAAGTTTCAGGCAATCTTATAATGGTGTTGACTTCAGGTATATTCTTGTTTGCTTATGCAACATTATTTAATGCTGCCGCATTCTTGTTTTCCAAGAAATCGAATGCAGCTCAAAAGTTTACTGCAGGATTTATAGGTGCAGGCCTTGGTGCTTTAGGAGCATTCCTTGCAGCATCGACATTGCCCGCTATTGCAGTACCTTTATTAATTGCATTTGGTGCAGGTGCAATGCTTGGTATTGTAAAGATAATCGTGGATAGCAGAACAGGTGTAAGAACAGGTTCTTCACCTGTGAGAAAAGCTTTCGGGGTAGGCGTTTCCGGAATTGTAGTTGCTTCAATATTGGCTTGGTTTATGGGTGCGCCTATAGCGGTTCTTTTGATAGGTGTTGCGGCTATGGCCCTTTTCTTCGGAACAAGAGGAGGAATGCAATATCCTTTCGCAGATTCAAATATAAGAGAAGATGACTTGTTTATAAATATGAATGAGACAGTGCTTAACAATACTGCAAATATAGATTTGGAAGAATTTAAGAGAATTTTTGAGGAAAATGTTGAACTTGATACAATAAGCGAAGAAGACGGCTTGCCGGAAGGTTTTGATATAAATCCTGATAATTTAGCTAATGCAATAAACAGTGTTAGAGAAAAATATGGTATTACGAAAGACAGTAAGATAAAATATTCTCAACTTGAAGAATTCTTGAAAGATAGAATCGAAGATTATAAGAAGATAGAAAAAGAACAGGAAACAATTAAAGCAAATGCAAGAACAGTTCGTAATGTGCTTTTAGCTTCCGTAGCTTCTATAGCTATAGGTGCTTTTCTTTCCGCATTTGTTGCTTCGGCTTTATGGCTTGTTGCACCACTACTTTTGGTAAGTTCGTTTGTTTTCTTTGTTTCTTTCACAAGTAGTGGTAAGACATCGACGGCTTTTGCAAAGACATTGAAGGTTTTCATACCGATGGCAGCATTTATATTCCTTACGATGTTTGTAAGTTTGAGCACCGGAGGATTGGGGTTATTGGTAACTGTTGCTCTAATGAATTTGCATAAGTTTGGTAATTCTCTCGGAAAGAATTTTGCAAAGTTTAGAAACAGAGACTCTTTGTCGGGAGTAAGATTGAATGCTGTTTCACCTATTATTTTGATAGCTGCAGTACCTGCATTGTTAATGGTATTAATTCCGGGCTTTGTTTCCGGATATAAAGCACAAAAGAAAGTAATAGAAGAAAACAGAGAAAAAATAAAAGATGCTTATGAAAAGAATAATTTAGAAGAATTGCAAGAATTACTTCCTACATCATTTAGCAAATCTAAAGTTAAAGAGATAATGGAACGTGCCAAAGAGAGAAAAGAGGCAGATGCTAAAGCCAAAGCAGAAGAAGAAGCAGCAGCAGAAGAAGAAACCGAATCGACAGATGAAGCAACAACAGAGGAAGTAGCAGAAGAGAAAGTTGAAGAACATCTTATTAGCAGTGAAGGTGAAGGAGAAACAGAAGAAGATGAAATTTTGGAAACATTAAAAGAAATGTTACCGGAAGGAAATGCGGAAATTGAGAGACACTTTCAATTTTGGGCAAACGCAGTTTATCCTCTTCTTAAAGGAAGAATGTCACAATTAAAGGCTTGGGCTGAATATGTTGCAGACGATAGAAGACAATATTCATTTAAAATGCATCTTTATGCAGAAAATGAAGAAGATTGGAAAAATATGGTTGAAGTTTTGTCTGTATATTTAAAAGATTCCAAATTTTCGTGGAAGACAATAGGTTCTTATACTCTTTTTAGTGATATTACTGGCGAACAAACAGGGAAAAGTTTTACTATATATCCGAGAGATGAAGTTGAATTTAGGAAAATAGCTCAAGATTTAGATAAGCTTTTTAGAGATAAAGGGTTAACTAAAAAAGGGACAAATATTATTGGAGATAGACAATTAGGTTCTACGGGAAGAATATTTTACAGATACCAATATAAAGATATAAAAGACAGAGACAACATTCTTGATCTTGGAAATTCTGAAGATAAGAAAAAATATGATAGTCTTTATGATGCTAATCGCGGAGGAGATAATTATTTACCTGAGGAAGTTATGGCCGAAAAAGAAAAATACGATCCGTTTATAAATTTTGATCCACAACAAGCAGCAACAGAAGGTGAAGGTGCGGTGGAAGTAAAAGCCGATGAAACTCCTGCAACTGCGGATCCAAAAGAATTAGCAAAAAAGAAGATAAGCGCGGTAAATGAAAAATTTGGTATAAAAGCTGTAGAAACAACATCTGTTGGTAATGTTGCGGGTATTAATATGCAACAAATTACAACGAAAGTTGCGGATGTTTCCGAAGAAGAATATGCTGAATTTTTAGCAACACCTGAGGAACAGGAAAGATTGACAGACGCTTATGTACAAGCTGTAAATTCCGGCAGGAAAGAGAATGGCGGTCGTCAGGAAGGCACCTATGTTGATTTGCAGGGATATAACGGAGAAATAATAGTAATAGGTGATGTCCACGGAAGATTGGATAAGCTTGCACAGAAAATAGCTGCTAATAGAGAAAAACTTGAAAAAGGTGAAGCTATAATTGTATTTGAAGGTGACTATATTCATAGAGAAGGCAGAGAAAGACTTCGTTCTATGAATTCGTCCATGGCTACAATACAGTACATAATGAATTTAAAAGTTCTGTATCCTCAAAATGTTTATATGTTGGCAGGAAATCATGATATAGGAAGAAATTTTAGTAAAGGAGGAATTCATCAAGGAATATTGTTCTTTATGAACTGGGATGAAGAACAGGGATATGGCAACGCGGTAGATACTTATGAAAATATTATGAGAAATACTTTGGCACTTGCAGCCGAAACTGACGAATATATAATAACACATGCAGGACCTGCAAGAGATGAAAATTCAAAAGATTGGAGAAATGTTTTAAAGAACATGTCGAATATACAAAACGAAGACAACAGAGATTCGTTGGTATTCCAATTATTGTGGAGCAGAGCCAATACTTCTGATATTCATCAAAATTACAACAAAGCTCATGTTGATGAGTTTGCCGGTGATAAAACTTTGATAGTCGGACATACTCATGTTAAAGGTAATTTTTACAATAGTATAGAAGAAAATAATATCGTAATAATAGAACCTTCAGATTCTGAGCTTAACGGATACGGAGTTATTGATCAAAGATTACAATCCGCGGCTGAATCCGCTATCGAAGAAAAGAAAGAATCGTCCGCAAGTCTTTCAAGAAAAGATGCTGAAGCTTCAGAAGCGGCATTTGAAAGATTGGAACAAGGAAAAGAAACCAGAGGAAGAGAAACTATATTAGCTGAAGCCGAAAAAGAGTTCCCCGGCATAACGGAATATGTTACTGCTTTGGAAAAAGATTTAGGAATTGAAAACGGAAAAGTCGGTGATGGTATAAAAGTTACCGTTCGCGGTGATGAAGCAGATGCAACGATTATGTTTACTGAGAAGGCTACAGAAATACTTTCTGAATTATACGGAAAAGATGTAAGATCAACTTTGGATAGTTATACAAGAGCAGTTGTGTTTGTTAGCGGCAAAAATATTGCTGATATGAATGAAAGAGATTTCTTCTTAAATTATGTAGATGGTGAAGCAAGAAAAATTGCTGAAGAAAGAAAAGAACAAAGAAGAATAAGTGAAGCTGCAGAAAAAGCTGTTCAAAAAGCGGGTGAAAACGAGAAACGCTCAGATCAAAAAGAAGGTATAGAATTAACAGGCACGGAAAAAGATGAATTGCGTGAACAGGTATCTTATGGACCTGAATTTGATACATTAAAGCATGCATTGGAAACATTAAAAGAAGAATATAGTGAAGCTAACAGACAGGCGTTAAGGACAGCAATAGAAGCTGCAAATAAAGTAGGTATAGATATAAAGAAAGATTCTTTATATAAAGAAAAGTTAGATATATTGTTGCTTGCTGTAATGCAGGATCATTCTTATAAGAGTGATGGAAGTCAGTATTATTGGGATGAAGAAGCAAGAACAATATTTAGGAACCAGAGGTTGGAGTATGTTGAGAAACAGAGATCAGGAGCAGCAGCAGGTTTAAGAATAGGTCAAAATTTCTTCTTGCCTCCGATAGCTGATAAAACAGGAATGTCATCGGAAGAATTAATGGCAAGAATGGGCTTACAAGATATGACACCTATTCTTGAGAACGAGAGTTACAGACGAACAGCAAGGGGAGTTACTTTTATTGATGCACAGATGAACGGAGGATTAGGATCATCGATAAAGAGATTATTGTGGTTAAAAGCACAAAAGTTCTTTGAAACATTGAAAAAAACAACCCCTGTTCAAAAATTACAAAAGATATTGTTGAATTTAAGTTTCTTGGATAAAGATACTGAAATAGAAGCACAAACAGCATCGTTAAGTGCAAAGGGCTCTGATTTAGGAAGGAATGTAAATTTAGGAACGGAAACGGAACAGAAGGTAGAATATTTACCAATATCGATAATAAAATTCAGATCATTGTTGTCAAAGATAAAGAAAGGTTTATACAAAAGTGCATCAGTAATAATGTTAACTAGCCCGACATCTGAAGAGATAATAAAGAAATTGTATAAAGAACCGGCAAAGAGTGAAGATGCTAAGGATATGGGCAAAGATAATCAACATATGATAAACGGAAACGGAGAACATATATTGGAAGTATTTGGTGATCAAGATATAGCAGAAAATGCAATGATAAGCCAGGCATCATATCCTTCAATAAGGATGGATGGAGATAGATTATCTTTAGCATTTGATAGAGAAGCCCCCGGAGGACACGGAGTATGGTTAAAGACATTATCTGAAAAATTGAAAGCGGAAGGAGATGTAATAGTATGTATATCTAACTCAGATGCAATTAATAGCGGTACACCGGTAGAAGTTTGCGGATACATGATAGAACAGAAAAAAGGTTTAGTAGTATTGGTTGCCACTAGAGAGAAGATAGATAGAAAGGGTGGAGTTGTAGGTTTGGAAGCAGTTACATTAAAAGACGGAAGAACAATATTTGTTCCGAATATAGATGAACTTGCACAGGCCGAAGCAGCAGGAGAAAAGAATATATTTATGGGAATGGGATTTGGAGAATACGAAGGAACAGTACCGTTTAATACGAATACGGTATTAATAAATGCAGGATTATTCCATGCATTTTTGAGTGAATTACAAACGATATTGAGTCCGGAAGAATATGCATCGATAATGTCTCCTGATTTGATAACGAACGGGAAATCCGAAGAAAACAAAAAAACAAAAGAAGTTGACAGATGGATTCAATTGGAAGGTGCCTTAGGATCAGCCGTATTTAATCTTAATAAGAGATTAGAAATAATGAGGCATGAAGGAAATACAGCAGTAGATGCAATACTTAATAAGTACTTCCCTAATGGAATGATAGGATTAGTTCTTGCAGATAAGTCACAGAGAATGTCGATCTTTACACCTGGAAAGTTTGCAGCTGACTATTGGATATATGATAATTTGGGAAAAGTAAATCCTGAGACGTATGCATTGGAAATAGATAGAGCGGAAGCTGTAAATATTGATGCTCCGGTTAAAGTTGGTGAGGCAAGCACGGTATATGCTGATTACTATTATTTCAAGAGATTCTGGAGAGATTGTACAATAGATAAATTGTCGAACTTATTTATAAATAAAGATGTTAAAGGTGAGCAACAATTCGGTAAAGTGAAGATGAAAGATGTTGATTTGAGAGGTAATGTAAGAATTAATAATGCGACAACAGAAGACTTATTGATTATACCGGAATTAATGGAAACATTAGGTTTTGAAAAGAGTGAGACCGGAAAAGTGATACTTGAGAATGTAAGAATAGATGCTATAGAGAGAAATGGTAACATTGTTTTGGTTGTTTCTAAACTTATGGACGAAGAGAAAATGGATGAATCATCAACGAGGATATTTACCACCACGGTTGATAAATTAAAAACCACTAAAGCAGAGGGAATTGATGGAGAGGAAGGAGCTGTTTTTGGCAGAGCTGAAGATAAATATATTACTCCGTTGGAACAAGAACAGCAAGTAACACCTGTTGATGCAGCAGCAGATATTGCGGTGGAAACAGCTAAAACTCCTACCGGAGCGGCAGCACAAAAGCAGGCAATAAATATGGTGTTTGAAAACTTGGGTGACGAAATTTCTATAAAATTTGGTACCTTAACGGAAGCAAGAGTGGCCGGATATACTAAAGTTGCGGCTGTTGTTAGCGGCTCTATTACGGAAAGCCTTATTGAGCAAATGGAGAATAGCGGTTGGTTGAAAAAAGATTCGAACGGAAACTCTGTGTTGTTAGATGCTGCAGGAAATGTGGTTGCCAAAGTAGGTACTATAAATGGTAAGAGGACACTTGTTTATAAAAACGGCAAGCCTGTTATATTCAAATTTAATGCAATGGCGAAATCCGAAGATAAGGATACAATTAATTTCCAATTACATTTGAATAAAGGACCGAGAGCGATATTTGATTGCTTGAATCCGGAAACGCAGAAACAGTTATTACAAGTGACGGAATTATTGTTAAATGACAGATTGCTTTCAGATCCGGTAGCGGAAGATAAAATGTTGAAAATATTAGATAAGGTTAAAATTACATCAGATAAACTTAACATTGCTCGTATAGAAACTATCAATAAACAATTAGAGAATAACATAAAAGCTATAAGAGAGGAATTAACAGAGACTTCTGCTTATACCAATCCTGAAATAGATAATTTATTAAGGTCATCTAATATAAACGGTATTAAATCTGTTCAAAGACAAGAAACATATTTGAAAGTGACATCGAATACGGATATTGCAGCAAGACTTAATACAATGAGAAATGCCGGTGTAACGGCAGTAATATTGAGAGGCAAATACACTGCAGATACGATTAAGTTTATAAAGAATCATGGCTTTGATGTTATAATCGAGGTAGAAAGTTTTGATAGAACAGCATTGCAACCGCTTGTGAATGCAGGATTAAGCGGCTTTAGGCTTATTGTTAAGGATGCAGATAAAGTAAGAGAACTAAAGAATGATTATATAAAAATGATGAGAGATATCAATGAAATGAATTTTAAGACCATACCTACAATATCTTATGAGTTTGAAGGTTCATTACTAACGGAAAACCAAGATAGTATAATTAACTTTATACAAGATAAAGATGTTAATGTTGAGTTGGTTGTAGATGCCGCAACTTGTGTTGACAATATTGATGCATTTAAACCTTTAGCGGATATTGCAAAATTAGTTGTTAAAGTTGAAGATAACAGAAATATAAATTCGACAATATTATCTAAATTGTATGGTGTTGCAATATGTGCAAACAAAGCATTCGTTACCAACTTGTTCAGAGATAATGTAAAGAAAAATCCGAGATTTGTTGGCAGAGATGTTGAATTGAGTGAAATATTTAAAGAGAATAAATCTTTAGCCGATATAAGAGATCTTTTAATAGGAAACAAAACATTGACGGAAGAAGAACTTGCTGAAACATTTAATATCGAAACAATAAATGCAATAAAAGATTTGTTGGAACAAAATAAGAATAATGGTTTTGATTTGACAATGACAGTTAGAGAATACATATTGGGTTCTATGATGGCAACTATAGAAAAAGATATTATTTCAAGTGATGTTCAAGTTGGAGAAAAGAATTATAAGATTTTGGTGGGAGCGGCATTATTAATGATGGTTAATGGCGCAAGTACTGATTCTATCAATGATATGGTAAATAATATTGAGATTATTGGAACCGGTTCTCTTTCCGATTTATTGAATGGAAAAGATTCTCAATATGCAAAACTTGCAAAGAATATTTTGGGCAAGATGTGGAAATCCAGTGATATGATGATAGCTGTGGACGGAGAAGCTGATACAGTAACATTAGCAGGTCTTATAAAACTTATACTTACAATGGATACAATATTACCGGAGAAAGGTTTGTTGGGTTCATCAATGAATGTTTCGTTAGACGGAATCAAGGGTATCTTGGCAGCTGCATAATCAAAACAAATAAAGAATATGGCAAAGTGTTCTGCTTTGCCATATTCTTGCTTATAAAGGATAATCATGAAAAACAAGTATATACAGACATTGCAAAAACTATGTGCAACAATAATTTCTGTGTGTTTTACTGTTACGATTATCACCAACAATTCGTTTTCGGCTGTTAACCCGGAAACAGCAAAAGCTCAACAACCCTATTTTGAATCAAAAGATAAAACAAATTCTGATTATTTGTTCCCAAGTAAATACGGTAAAATTATATCTTATAACGATAATTTCAGTGATACCGTTATAATAAATATTCAGGATTTACATTGTGATTATTCGGTTCAAAAAAACATATCGGAAATTTTGGGTGAAATATCAAAAAAATATAATATAGAAAAAGTTTATGTTGAAGGCGGTATCGGTAACATAGATACAAGTTTGTTGGCAAATATAAATTCTCAATATAAACAAAATATTTTGGGAAAACTTTTAAAATCAGGAAAACTTACCGGAACGGAATATTATTCCGCAATAAATAATAAAACGAGTTTATTAAAAGGTGTTGAAGATAAAGAAATTTATGATAGAAATATACAAAGATTATCAAATGTTTTAAATTCGAAAAAAGAAACAGAACGAATTTTGGAAAACATAAGCAGAGAAATAGATTTTTTAAAATCAAAATATTTAAATTCGGAAAACAAAAAATTCAGTAAATTGTTGCAGGAATACGAAACCGGAAAAATAAAACAAAAGCAATGGGTTTATAAATTAACGGAATATGCAAGAAACAACAAAATAAATTTGAATAATTATCCCAATTTGAATATGTATTTAACCGTTATCGGAGGAGAATTTAACGGGAAAAAAGTTCAAAAAGAATTGACATCTCTTTTAACTGAAATAAAAAAATCTGTGTCTTATGTTCAGTATCAAACTTTTATAAAAGTAACACAGAATTTGACAAATATAACTAAACTAAGAATTTTTACTGAAGAATTTTGTGAAAATCAAAACATAAATTTGCAAAAGAAATATCCTAATCTTGCACAATATTTTATATTGAAAGAAAAATCATTAAAATATAATCCTGTACAGTTGGTTCAAGAAGAAAGGAAGTTGATGGATGTGTTAAGAACTTATTTGTCGGAAACCGATACGGAATTGGAAATTTCTTATCTTAGTGATTTTGAAAATTTTTATAAAGGGTATATAACAGCAAGTTTAACGGAAAGTCAGTGGAAATATGTAAAGATAGGTTTAGATAAATTTAAAGAATTATATGCAAAATATTCAATACAAAACGATATTGAAAAATTAGAAAAATATTCAAACATTTTAAACGAATTTTATGCCGTAAATACCGAAAGGAACCGAATTTTTATTAAGAATATGAAGTTGTCGATTAATTCTTCGATTACTTCCGACTATTCAAGTATATCATCTTCCAATCCGCAAAACATTCTCAGTAAAGCTAAAAATGTTGTTGTTCTTGTTGCCGGAGGTTATCACACGGATGGTATAACCGAAATCTTAAACGAAAAAAACATTTCAAATATAACAATTACGCCTAACATATCAAATTTAACAAAAAATTCAAGAGCACAATACGAATATTTGGCACAACAGCAAGTTATGTCGGTTAAACAAATGATAGCATTGGGACTAATATCAAATGCAACTGAAAAAGAACAAATTTTAACTATAATAAATTCTTTAATGCCGAATCGAAGTTTGGATGGTGTAGATATAAATATGTTGGTTCAACAGCTGAATCAAATATTTTTTCAATATATAACCGTTTCATTGATAACTGACGAAAAGAAATTAGAATTTACTCTTCAAGACGGCTCAAAATATAGTTTAAATATCGATGATGATTTGATTTCGATTATTGAAGAACAAAACAGAAAATCATTTGCGGAAGAATTTTTAATTCGAAGGGAAGGAGAAGACTTAAAAGAAATAGTAAATTTAGTATCAAAAGCAACATTTAATTACGGTACAGGTATTTTTGCTCCGCAAATATATCAAATAAGTAAAGATGTATGCTTATTTATGGTAAATAATAAAAGGCATGTTAAATGGTATTTGGGTAATGGTGCTGTTTGGGAAATTGCAAATTCGGAATATTCCGGACAAACTTTAGATGGAGTAGAACCTATAGTTTATGAGTATATGCCGGATATTATGCAAAAGGCATTATTGGAAAAGCAAAGAAAAAATCACAGAAATAAAAGGCATAATTTAAAAGATACGTTTAGTAATATGAAGAAGGCTATTCTTTATGTGTTTTTAGGAATAGTTTCCATTGCTGTTATTTCTTGTGGAATAATAAAATATAAGATTAGTAATACTGTTAATCAAAAAATATACGAACCGTATAAAATAGTATCAATTGAATTATCCGATAGCCAAAAAGAATTTAATACTGAAATTAAAAATATTGCAAAGCAGTACTATGCGGGTAATGGTGCATATAAATCTTTTATCTATAATCTTATTAACGATAAATTACCGGGAACGGCAGCTTCCGGAGATGATAGATATGCACTGATAAATATTGAAAATCTGTATGATCAAGCTTTAGTTGCATTATCCTATATGCAGGTAGGAGATATTGATAAAGCATCGGAAATTTTAAGTGCAATTGACGCAAGAGGAAATTTGGCTCAATCGAATTTGGAAACGAGAAAAAAAACAGGAGAATCTGTGTGGGTTGGAATAGCTGCCGTTCAATATAAATTATTAACCGGTGATGATCGTTTTGATCACTTGATAGGTCTCGTTGATTCTTATTTGAATAGAGTACGAAGGAGCGGAGGATGTTATTACGGAGAACTTACAAATAATTATGTTTCTACAGAGCATATGCTTGACATAATAGCTTATTTTAACTTAAAGTCTTTACTATATACCGACGTGGAATCTGCTGAAGCTAAAGATAATATTAGGCGTTTGAATGAAGCAATAGAATTTGTTTATTCTGATTTGTATGTTCCCGAAACAGGATCTTTCAAAAGAGGCAGAAATGATAATTTTCAAGCATTGGATACTTATTCCTGGGGAGTACAAGTTATACATTCTTTAAGGACTGTCAATCCGGAAATATATGATAATTCTTCTTTTTCCAAAATAGATTTAAATAAACTTTTAACTTATGCAGAGCAAAATTTTGCTGCAAATTTTGAGTATAAAGGAACAAAATATCAAAACCTTTATAGGTGGAGTGATGAAAAGGACAGTCCGATAAGTTTTGAATGGTCCATGCAGATGGCAATATCATATAAAATTCTTGGTAATGATAATAAAGCGGAAGCGATAATGAAAGAAGTTGAGAAATACTCAAAAGCTATAATGAAAGATGTAGAGAAAGACTCAAATGCATTAGGTTTCGGTACTCAAATTCCGTATTCCAATATGAACGGAGTTTATAATTATACGGCAAATGGTTGGAAGGTGTTTGCTGTACCTGCTGTTTGTACTACAGTGGGTCAAAGAGTTCAATATGAATACGGTACTTTTTTTCTCCCTATAACGCGAACAGGAGAAAATGAAACTTATACCGTTGATGATGAAGAAAATTCACAAAGATTATATTTCGTTAAACAACAAGGTGCTAATTGGAGAACTTACGGAGCACAAGAGACAGTAAATTTGATGTATGCAAAAACGATAGAATTTGATTTGGAATTACTAAACGCAAAGGATGTCCCTGATGCAAAAGTACAGCTTCAACTATTAACTGCAGATCCAAACAGCCGGCAAAATTTAGAAGGATCTTCTTTTGGGCTTTATAATAAGAAATATTCCTTTGATTCCAACGGTAAGTTAACCATTAACCTTGATATGAGAGATTTTTTGGGAACTGATAACTATGAACCTCCTCCAATGATAACTACAAATTTAGAATATATAAAACTTATATTAATTGCAGGTGAAACAAGCTTTGAAGAAGATTTAAATTCAAAAAAATTAGATATTGATATTAAAAAAGTTACTATTACTTACACGGATGGTACAAAAAAAGTATATACTTTGACCGGCAGGCCTAAAATAACAGGAGAAAATCTTTCTTCTGATATATCTTCGGCTATTCTTCCAAAAACGATTAGCTCTATAAATGATTTGATATCAGGTAAGTCTTTTTCCATCATAAAAGCACTTGCGAAAATTGTTGATAAAGAAACTTTCAAATCTTTATTTACTCCCATAAAATATATAGAAAATCATATAAATCCCGCAGGGGCGACAATTTTGACAATAGTTACAGTTATTGCATTGTTTGCAATGTTTTTAACATCTATGTCATTGTTATCCGGAGCATATGTTCCTATAGTGCAGGTTGCTTTATCTGCAGCAGCAGCATTTTTAGCTGCTTTTGACGTTAATGTAGGAACACATGCTATCATAGATTACAGATTCTTAAAATCTATAGGTTTGTCCGAAGCTATAAAATTGTACGGAAAAGACGATGTAAGATTAACGGAATCAGGTAATATTTCAATAGATAACAAAGAACAAACTGTTCCTATATATGTAATAAATGATAAACCCAAAAATGCAAAAGATTTTAATTTCAAGTCAGTTCCTATTAAAGTAAAAGCAAAAGATGGTAAATATGTTAAATGTTGGATAGGAAATTATAACAATGCTGCTATTTTGTTTGCGGACGGGGCAGATTATGAAGTTATAGTAAAAGAATTCGGTAAAACAAGACAGTTTGAAACAATTTACGGAAAGAAAACAGCATTAAGGGCAAATGTAGACGTTATAGAAATAGATATGAATAATCCGAAAATAGGACTGAGTTACTCTCAATCCGGCAATGTTATGATTGGTGCCGATATGGTTAGAACCGGAGATATTGTTGATTTGCAAAAAGAAATTTCTTTGTTAAGAAATAAGAGAGTTGAAACTGTTACAATTAACCAAAATGTTGCTGTATATATTGATGATGAATTAGAAAATATTTCGTCTTCACAAGATTTTATGGATGTAATAAATCTGTATATGAATAATAATGATTTGGGAGTGAATGCAAAAATATTGTTTAATGATAAATTTTTTACCGGAGATAAAGTTACCGGAAGAAAAGGTTTTCTTGAATTATTAGAACAGGAATATGGTAGTTCGGAAGCTGCAGAAAAAGAATTTATAAGAATTATTGAACAACTAAAACAAGAAAATAAAGAGATAGTAGTTGTATTTGATGAAAACGAGGGAGTAACAAGTTTAAATAAATATAAGCAATACGGCATTTTCTCATACATAGCAAATAACGAATATGTTGATGGATTAACACAAAGCAAAAGTCAAATAAAATTCGTAACAAATTTAAATCAAATTTTTGGTTTCGACGGCAGTTTGTCAATAATAAAAGTAAGTGCGTTCAAAGAAGAGTTGGCAAAATCTTCAGGTATATTTACTTTCTTAACTTCTTCTCTTAATTTGAAAGAGTACATAAAAACAAGGAATGTTAACTTCGTCAAACAGGTAGCAAATAATTTTGACTTTGACCAAATTCCAGTTATTGATATTGAACAAATTGCACAAATTTTAACGGATTCGGAAAATAAATTTAAAGATTTATCAGAGTATCTCAACGGATCAGATTCAATATCGATATACTATCTCGGCTTAACTGATGATGAACAAAGAGACGCTTTTATGGAAGAAATATTAAAAAGAGCATTGGTTGTAAATTATTTAAGGAACTACGAATACGATAAGGCTTACGGATTGAAAGATAAAACATTGGAAGATACTTTAGCCAAAGCTTTGATTGAAAAATATAAATCGGACAAAACATTTAATGTTGTAAGTGATAAAACTTTAGATGAATCAGTTTCTATGTCCCAATTGCAATTTAACTTGTTGCAAGAAATATCCGAGTTGTCGCAAAAAGCATTTGTTCAAGAAACAGAACAAAATAAGGAAAATAAAACAAAAGCCATAGACGATATCATAAAATTAATTCCTTTGTATGCGGAACCAAATATAAGACTAAGAACGGCAAATGCTGAAATGATAGATATAAAATCCGTTAAAGGAATTTTAAGTGCCGCATAATACTGCAATGTAATATTTTCTTCTATCCTGTTTTTGTTAATAAAATTCTCTAAATATACTATAATATAAGAATATGTGAAATTTTAATTATCGGAGTACTAAATGAGAAAATTAAAAATGTTTTTTATGGATCATTGGGGCAAGATGTCAATAGTTGTTGCTACTGTTGCCCTTATAATAGCATTTGTTGTTTTACTTATGAGATTGGATTCTTACGGAAGAAATACAATGCTTGCATATATCCCGATGTATATACTTATGGGAGCAATACAAGCTATTGTTTTTGTAGGTGCATATATGTTCTTTTTCAGCGGCGGTTTTTCAAAGTTAAAGAAGAACAAAGTAAATACCAGTAAAGTAAATGTTAAATTTTCTGATGTTATAGGTTTCGAAGCGGCAAAAAAAGAAGCTATGGAAGTTGTGGATATCATAAAGGATAGTGCACGAGTAAAACAAATCGGCGGAAAATTGGTAAAAGGTATTTTGCTTATGGGACCTCCGGGATGCGGAAAAACTCTTCTTGCAAAAGCTATTGCAACCGAAGCGAAAATGCCTTTTATATCTATAGCCGGAAGTGAATTTGTTGAAGTTTTTGTGGGTGTTGGAGCATCAAGAGTAAGAAAACTTTTTAAGCAAGCCAGAAAACTTGCTTATACGGAAGGTTCTTGTATAGTTTTTATAGATGAAATTGATGTTATAGGAAGAGGCAGAACTTTTTCTTATATGGGAGGCGGAGAAGAAACAAACAGTACGCAAAATCAATTGCTCGTTGAGTTGGACGGACTTGAAAGTGCGGGACAAAATGTTATTGTTATAGCTGCCACAAATGCCAATGAAAATGTTTTGGATAAAGCTCTTTTAAGGCCCGGAAGATTCGACAGAAAAATACAAATAACATTACCTACTCTGGAAGAGAGAGAAGATATTTTTAAATATTATTTAGCTAAAATTAAAGCAGGAAAAGATATTGATGTAAGAAAACTGGCTTCTTATACCAAATTTAAATCTCCTGCCGAAATAGAAAATATCGTGAAAGAGGCGGCTCTTATATCTACAAGAAACAAAAAATCTTTTGTTGATATGGAAGACTTGTCGTTGGCAATGGACAGAGTAAATTTAGGTTTGGAAACACACCTTACAATGACACCAAAAGAAAAAGAAATGACGGCATATCATGAATCAGGTCACGCTGTTGCTTTGTATTTGCTTCATCCTACGGATGAAATTTTTAAAGCATCTTTAAAATCAAGAGGCGGCGCTTTAGGGTTGGTTTATCATACTCCTAAAGAAGAATTACATACACAAAGCAAGGAAGAACTTATTGCAGATATTATAGTTGCTCTCGGCGGATATGCAGCCGAAAAAATAAAATACGGAACGACATCAACCGGTGTCTCTTCGGATTTTCATAAAGCTATGGCAATAGCAAATGCGATGGTATGGAATTTTGGAATGGGGAAAAAAGGTTTTGTCGGTGATTTTTCGGCTATTCCGAAAGATAGTATGTCATCAAAACTTAAAGAAGAATTGAATGCGGAAACGATGGAAATAATGAACAGTTGTTTAAATAAAGTGAATGAATGTTTAACTACTGATTGGGCTATTGTTGAAGATATGGCACAGGAAATGCTGAAAAAAGAAGAATTGACATTTAAGGAAGTTGAAGATATTTTTCAGAGACATGGTAAAGGAAAGAAATCCGATATAAAGGAAGAAACGAAAGACGATAAAATATCCGAAGATTTAAAAGCAGAAGAAGTTAAAACAGAAAAAAACAGGCAGGAAGAATCGAAGCCTGAGGACTAATGATAAAAAATTTCTTTTGTTCTTTATTGTTGATTTTTGTTTTGACGGCTTGCAATGTTTCTTTTCCGAAAGAGACATTGGAACAAGATGCCGTTAACTTAATAAAACAGGAAACACAACAAGATGTTTCTGTTTTTAAGGTTGGCTCCACATTGTATTTGGATGTTTGCTTTGAAGATCTTGTTACAAACGATGCGGAAAAGATTACAAAAATTTATGAAACTTTACAGAAAATAGTTTCAAATATAGTTAGAGTTCCGTTAAGTTCGGATGCAAATATAAATTTTGTTGTTGTATCGGCTTTTGATCCCAAGTACCAAACGATGCTTAGATTATTTGAAAATATTGATGATATAAAATTATATTCACATCAGTATATTTCAAGAGAAGATTATTCCGAAAGACAGTTAATGGAATTTGAAGGGCCGAAATTTACGAAAGAAATTGTAGATAACAAGTACGATTTAACAAAAGAGGAATATGTTGCAAGACTCATAATTTCACAGTTAAACATTGCATCAAGGACAAACCCTTTTTTAGCTACTTTGATACAAACATTGGATTTGAAATTTTCAAATATTGAAAACAATGTTATTTGTTATATAGCATCAAGGAAAATAGATAACGATGAAATAAAAATTTTATTAAAAAGTATGTTAGAAAAAGAGGTTGTTAAAAATATAAAAAAGTACAAGCTGTTTTCAATAAAATCGGCTATACTTAAAGATGGGGAAAATAATACTGTTTTAGATATATCGGTAAATATATAAATTTATGAAAAAGATAATATCTTTACTTATTGGTTTTATTTTTATCTTTAATTTTATTGCTCCGGTTTTTGCATTCCAAACGGGAACCGTAGATGTTGGTTCTTTTGATGAGTTTTCAATTGAACAGGTTCAGAAAACTTTTTCAAGTACTTTGTCTCAAGAACAAACATCAAGCAATCAAGATACCGAAAAACAAATGCTGTCTTTAAATGAAGTTTTATGTAATGCTCAAAATAATTTTTTCGTTAGACAAAACTCGTTGTCTAATAACTTATTTTTTGAAAACAAAAGTTACGGGTTAAATTATCTTTATCAATACAAACTGTTTGAAAAAAATGGTTGTTCGAGTGGCATTAGTGAGTATAAAATAAATTTTAATTCGTATATGGCTACGGCTTTATTTGATATTTATGGTGTAGTATTTTATTTGTGATTATAAGACTGACATTTTATGTCAGTCTTTTTTTTATGGAGATAAAAATGAACAAATTGAAAAAATTATTAACCGCAATAATTTCTTTATCATTGTTGATTACAACAATACCGGCAAATGCTTTTTCCGCTTCATATGCCATATTGCCGCAATATGAATTTGATAATTTTGCAAAAATAACTTCGGCAAACTTTTGCCAAAACAGTCCTGCGGTTGTTATTAATATTCAAGATTTACACTCCAGCAAAGAAGTTCAGGACAGTATATTTAAATTGTTGGAAAAATTAAATAACAAATATGAAAATATGGAAGTATATTTAGAGGGTGCAAGTACTTCTGTAGATTACAATAAATTCTTTTCGAAAATGGAATCGGAAGCAGTATCGGCTTTAATGAAAGCTCTTTATGAAGATGATAAAATTTCAGGCGCAGAATTTTTTGGATACAAGACAAACAAAATATTGCAACCTACGGAACAAAAAAATGTTTATGACAGGAATATTCAAAACTATGCTTTTCTTATAAAAAATAAAAAAGAAATAGAATATCTGTTATCAGAAAAATATTCGAAAATAAAAACACTCGATAAATATTTAACGAAAGGGCAGAGAAAACTCTTAAAGACATATAATGCTTATTTGAGAAAAAAAATTTCAACAGAGAAATTTTATAATAAGGTTTTTTATGAATTAAATAAAAGGAAAATATCTTCTTTTAAATATATAAATACGAAATTATATTACGATATTTTAAAAGCAAATAAAAAAATAAATCAGACTGCCGCAAAAAAACAACTTCAATCTGTCCTTGCCGATTTAAAAAGTAATATATCTTATCAGGATTATGTTAATCTTTTACAGGATTCCAAAAATTTGTCGGACATAAATGTAATATTTGCATATTTATCCGCCAATATAAATCCTGCTGATAAAATTACAAAATATCCGGACTTGTTTAAACTTATAAATTTAAGAGAAATTTCATCTTTAATAGATCCTCTTGATTTAATAGAAGAAGAAAGAGAGATTGTAGAAGATATTTTGTTATCTTATGCCATGACTGTTGAAAACAGAGATGTTGTTTTCATGAATTTATTTTTTCAAGCATATAAAAGTTTTCTGTTGGCCGCTATCTCTTCAAAAGAATATGATTATTATAAACGAAATAACAGTGGATTTGTTAATTTGTATTCAAAATATATACAAGATGATAATCTTTTTAATTTAAATAAATATGTTTCTGTTGCCGAGTCTTTTAATGAATTAAATTTTGAAAGAAATAAAGCTTTTGTAGATAATCTTGTGTCAATATCGGATACTGACAATAAAAAAAATAATTATAGAGGAAAACTTTACAGTATAAACAAAATTTTATCCGGTTTGGATACAACAAAAAATATTAAAGTTATAATTTCCGGCGGTTTTCATACCGAAGGTATAAATGAATTGTTGAGAGAAAAAAATGTTTCATATATAACATTAACTCCGAATGTTAAAAAAGCGGATTTGATTTATGAACAAAATTATTTGGATAGCATTGTAAAACAGGCTGAAGCCGATATTAATGCAATATCAAAAAAACCGTTTACCGAAGAAGATGTTAACAGTAAAGCAGATACGATTATTTCAGAGTTAAACAAAATATTGGAATATATAACAAATAAAGGTGTAAAAGAAACAAATGAAATAATTCAAGCTGTAATCGAACAGTGCGGAGTTGGAGATATAATCAAATTCAACATTGATTCAGAAGGCGTTGCAACGATAAAAACTGACGGTAAAATTTATGTTTTAAATTATGAGAATGGGATAGTATCTGTAAAAACCGATTTTACAACAACATTGGCGAAAAACATTAAACTTTTAATAAAGAAGGCATTGGGCATTGAAACGATAAAGATGAAATTATCTGTTTCTAATCAGGAGTTTAAAGCGAAGGGTGGGAGTGTAGGTGTTGCCAATCAAATTGCTGCAAATTTGTTGTTGAATCAAAATATTTTGTTACCACAGTTTGCCAATAGAGTTATGAGAGCAATAATAGGGTTGGAACCGGCTTATGAAACAGCTTCAAGCAGAGAATATAGACTTCTTGAAGAAGTATTGAAACAACAATATAATGATTTGGGGGAAGAGTATCCGAAATTGAGTTCGGACTCTGAAGATAATCCGATAAAAATAGGTTCCAGTCCGCTATTGATAGGGGCACAACAAGACGGATACGGAAATGCAGAAGAATACGGTTCTCTTTTTTATGTTGTATGGACCAAACATAAAGAAACCGGTGCGGATATGGTAAAAGAAGTTTTTGTATCAGATATTCTTTTTTCTAAGTTAGCAGATTTAAGTGATGCTGAAGTGAAACAATTTTTTCAGAATTTAATAACACATGAAAGATTGGAAATGATAGCTTTAAGCGGAAAAAGTCAGAGATATAATTCTCATAGTGAAAATTTTCCGATGACTTCGGAGGGATTTCACAAATACATAATGGAAGGTTCTGATTTTAAAGATTTTTTGAAAGACCAAGCCCATTCTGAAAAACAAGTTGAAGCTCAAAGGTCTTTGTTGAAACAATTGGATGATATTATATCTTCCGTTAATGAACAAAATTCTGAATATTCCGGAATAACTTCTTTAGTATCGTTTGACGAAAAAAGCACTTATTTACCTGAAGATATTGAAAGATTTTTATCTGTAAGAACAGGAGAAGAACAAGTTGTTTTGTCGGCAAATAATGCTCTTGCCGATAAAATATGTAAAAAGTTGAAACAGGAATACGATTTAACTCATCATAATGGATTTGATGTTAAAGAGTTCGTAAAGTTTGTCAACGATAATTATGCTTTTATATACAAAAATACAAACAAATATATGCATTTTGAAAACTTACCGGTATTAGTTAAACAATTACTTAGGCAAAAATATATAGAACAATGGAGTAATGACTCACAAAATAAAGCTTTTGTGAGTAGTATATTTTTGCCGATTTATGAAATTGATGAAGATACTTTATCCATTGCTCAAAAAAAGCAAATATTAGGGAAAAATATCTTTTTTGTAGAAGATATTATTTCAAGAAATAGCAGAACTTATAACAAAATTTATCATAAATTGTTGGATTTGAAAGTAGCTAAAGTGCAACCCTTTGTGTTTTTTGATTTATCTAAGGAACCCGAAGGTGATAATGTTATTACAAATATGACATATAGGAGAATTACCAAAGACCCCCAATTATTATTTAAGGTTATTTCGAATACAATTATTTCAAATACAAAAAATGAAGAAAAAATAAAAAAATATATTTTTTATTGGTTGGTTCGATTGTTAAAAGATCCGGAAGGGATAGGAACATTAAAAGATCTTTCAGAAAATAATAGTGAAATTGTTAAGACTTTAATAATTGAAATGTTTAAAGTTTTAGAAAAAGGAGAAACTATTTTAAATGTTAAAAATACTGAAATAGTAGAGTTAATCTTGTTTATGGGACTCGGTGAAAAAAAATCTGCAAAAGAATTAACAAAGCAAGATTTGGATGGAATTCTGCAAAAATACAATATAACTCTTGATATAGATACAACAAAACCATTGGAAGTAAAATATGATGATTGGAAAGATAATATACCTTACCTGATAATTTATTCATATATGTGTAAATATAGGTACATAGACGCCGGAGGGATTAATAATATATTAGAAGTTTTTCCGGAAAAAGAATATCCAAATAATGGTCTCATAGAACGATTTTGCAGAAAATTTGATATTTCTATGGTGGATAGAAAAACAAAGCTCAAATACTTTTTTTCTTCAAAAGATAATGCGGATAGTTTGGAATCTCTTTTAACGGAAAGTTTTAATATGGAAGTTGATAAACTTATTGAAAAATACAAAAAAGGCGAAATTCTTCTTCCCGTTATTGAAAGTTTTGTAGATGAGAAAATTCAAAACTTAATTAATAAATATAGCAGTCAGGAAGAAAGGTACAATAAGTTAGTTAAAGAAAAAGATATATTGAAGAACAAGTATGTCGAAAGAGCGAAATTAGAATATGGAAAATATTTTTTCGACTTAAAAATAAAGACGATTAATGAAAAATATAATAATTCTGAAATCACTTATTTTGACTATTTGAAAGAAGTTGAAAAAGCGGAAGAAGAATATAGAAGTAAAGTGAAAGCTGCGATGGTTGTAGCAAAGAATATGGTATTGGAAAAATTGAAAATAGATGGAATCCACATGAAAGATTCCATGTTTGCAATAATAATAGGAGGCTCTCTCACAAAGGGTAATATTACGAAAGATTCCGATGTATATTATGATGTAATAGTAAAAAATGATATTATTTCCAAGTCGATAGAAGAATATTTTGCACCTTTGTATTCTTCAATGTTGAGAGATTTGGGTTTAGTAAATTATCATGTTTCCAAATATTCGACAACATCTCTTGATAAAAGAAATATTAATACTTTTGTTGATGAACAGGAAGTTGTTCCCTTCTTAAATTATGAAGTTTTGGAAGGAGATAAAGCCGAATCTGTTAATCTGTATAATGAATATATGTCCACTCTTTTAAGAGAAATATTAGATTCGGACTCATTTTCAACTGAATTTGGGGATAAACAATTGTATTCAATCTCGCAACTGTATTATATTATTTCAAAGGAAGGTAGCGGTTGGTTAGGTAACTCTTTCTATTCTATGTATGATGGAAACAAAGATAAAATTTTTACTACGAAATGGACTTTAAAAACACTTGAAACAATATTAAATAATCTCATGTTAAAACAGATTGGAATAATGTTTGCCTCAAACAAAGGGTTTGCGTTTCAAGATGTTGTTCATGTTTCTGTTAAAGAGCAGATAGAATTTTTAAAAAACAGTATGTTTGTTGATAATAAAGAGCAACAAAAACTATTAGATGAAGTTTTTGAATCCTGGGAATTTTTATCGGCATGCAGATATGACAATAATGAGGTTTGGTCTGATTTTTCCGAACAGAAGAAAAAAGCTGTACAGGTTATAAATGATTTTGCAAGACCGTATGTTATGGGAAAAACAGTACGATCTTTTAAAACTAAGATAAAAAACAGCAAAGATTTCCTGAATACTATAGAAAAATTTGTTTATGATAATTCTACGAATCCCCAAGTTTACAGAATTGGTTACGATAAATACTCGCATTTGGCTAAATGGAAGGAATTTGCCGATGGTAAAAATGAAGAATATTTTATTATGGCTCAAGCAATAGTCCTGCTGTTAGAATTAGGAGATATTGAAACCATAAAAAGTAAATTAGAAGAACTTAAAATTACGGGGATAAAAAAATATTTGCCTGCTTTATTTGACAGCTTGGACGCAATAAAAAAAATAGATGAACAATTTAAAGATTTCAGACATATGGAAGGAGAAAGATCTCTACAAAATTATTGGGACCTTGTTGCTAAAACCGCTGGTAATGAAGAAACTTTGTTGGCATTGATAGCTCATAAATTAACGCAGGCAAAATATCCTAACCCCGAAAAATATCTAACGGAAGAACAAATTAAAGAAGCAAAAACCAATGCGACATTATTGGTTCATTCTGTATATTTGCCGTTATCAAGAAGATTTGGAATTGCGGATATGTACGAATATGTAAGAAATGACTTGTTTGAAATTTCAAATCCGAAAGAATACCTTAATTTATTAAATATAATAGAAACATTGTATGGCCAACCTTATACACAATTTAATGATTTTCCTAAACAATTAAAAGAAAAGGCAGAAAAAATTCTTAAAGAACAAGGCTTACCGGACGGGTCTTTTACTATAAAATTTAGGCCTAAATTTTTATACAGTATTCATGAGAAATTGAATTCCGAAAGAAGAAAAGATGAAATTGTACATACAATAGGTAAAATAGAAAAAGGTATGATAAAAGTTATGTTGTCCAATGAAGATAATCCTTTATTTAACAATATACTGAAAAAAGCTTATATCAACAATGTAATTCTTACAGATAAAGATAAACAATTCATAATAGATAACATAGATGATATAGAAAATATAGAACAAAATTACGAAAACATTTCTGATCAACAAAAAAAATATATTAACCAAATAAAAGAGTATATTACACAAATAGTTTCTGTAACAAGACAAACAATTTTTGAGAATTATGATTTCGTTGATTATATAAAAAAGAGTTTTGAGCAGTTACCTGAAAAATTGTTTGATAAAGATAATAATTTGAGAAAAATTAAAGATTTAATGACATATTTGGAAGAAAACGGTATGTGGGTTGAACTTTATTTCGTGAATATATTTAAAACAGAGTTAAAAGATTTGATAGGACTGCATATAATTATAAATGATAAAACATATGATAATGATTTTTCTGATGAGATGCTTCAGAAATTTTACGAAACATTTAGTCTTGAATTTGATGAACTCAAGAGAGATTCAAGTAAACAGGCAAAAATAAAATTTTCCGGATTGAAATCTTCTTTGCCTTCGGAAATATGTATATACAGAGGTACGGATTACAATGAAGAAACTTATGGCTTTTATAATCTTGAAAATATTTTCTCACCGCACTATCAATATAAAACCGGAAGAGAAATAGAAGTATATCCTGAAGTGAAAAATCTAATAGATCAATTAAAAATTTTAGAAGAGAAATTAGTTGAAACAGGAGAAAAAGATAGTATAGAACAAAGAAATATTGAAGAACAAATTACAAAAATAAGAAGCCAAATAAAACTTTTGATGAGTTTGGTTCTTTTTGAAGGAACTTTCATTCATGAAATAGCACTTAAGTTTGTAATAAAAACGGACGATATAAGAAAACAGTTTGTGTTTACTCCGGATGAATATAATCCCTCAACTGATTTGGAAGAAAACAGAACTCAAATTTTCGAGAGTAAAGATTTGGAAAACAAAACAATATTTTTTGTTGAATATAACGGAGAATATTTTGTTATGGATTTTACAAAAGATGCGACCATATATGAACTTATAAACAGCAAATATTTTGCCGATGAAGAGCAGATTTCCGTATATGATGAAAAAGGAAACCCTTTGAGATTGGATGATAAACTTGAAAATGCAAAAGTATATAAAATTATAGCAATGCCAAGTGAAGCTTCGGGGAAAGATATTCTCCCTAAAATAACGGATGAAGATTTAAAGGACAAGTCTGTTAGAACACAATTGCAATATTTGTCTAAAACAAGTGTTAATAAAAGCAATATTAAAATGTTATTCGAAAAAATAAAAAATTATTCGGATATAAACGAATTTCTTGCTTTCTTAATATTCAATGAAAATAATAGTGTTATGTTAGACGAAAGATCCAAATCCGTGGATTTTTTAGCAGAGGAACTTTATGACGAAAACTCAAAGAATGAAATATTGGGAGACAAAGAAGTTTTAGAAAAAACATTAGAAAATATCTTTAATCTTATGGATCGTTTTGGTTTAAAAGGTATTTCTCCGTCAGTATTTATAAAAAGGTCCACAATGATTGCAAATCATTATAATTTGTTGAATATGTTTGAGCTTTTTGAAGCTGTCAATCTTGGTATAATAGATTTCGGAGATATAGTTAATTACTACAGAACATGTATTTTTATAAAAACAAAATCAAAAAATATAACAGAAAAACAGATTTTAGATTTGCTGGCAACCAAACTGGGTGTTGATAACATTAGTCCTGTAAACACAAGAACAGATCCTAATGCAAAGTATAATATCGTTCTAAATAATAAAAAATATCATATTGAATATAACGGATATGAATTTGCTATGCTTAAAGATTTGTTGGAATCACAAGATATACATTTTGAATATGTTGCGGATAGAACCAGCAGAGAGATAGGAAAAGAAGAAAACAAAGAAAAAGTATTTATTACAATGGATTTTGTAAGGCCGCAGGAATTTTTGCCGCTAAAGGCTTTGGGAAATAATGTTGAACAATTAGTTCTAAACACTATGATGTATCATGATAGAATTGTAATGAGTACAATTCTTAGTATGATACCGGAGCTTGCAAACAAACTGTTTAATCGTTCTCCGCAAGAAATTGCACAGCAATATGAAGCAACTCCCAAAACAGAAGAGAGTATTTCTGCTTTGCTTAATGAAAATCCGATTCTAATGACACAAATATTGTTGGGAATTTTTTCAAAAGATAGTTATTCTGCCTATGATGAACAAGTAAAATTATCTAAAGAAACGCCATATTTAACACAAGAAGATTTAAATATAATTATGGAATTTAAAACCGAAGATTTTTCTGAATTTTCAAGCCTGTTTGAAGAGTATGGAATAGATATCGAACAAGAGTTAAAAAAGTTTTCGGAAAAGAAATTAGAAGTTTCAAAATCTTTGGATTTGATAGAGGATAAAGATGTGTTTGCTTTTGCAACAACGGAAGTTGCTTCTGATGGAGTTACAACTTTTTATATCAGTGAAGCTTTTTTAAGAGAGTTGTCCAATGCGTCGGAAGAAGAAAGGCAAGAAATACTGAAACAACTTATTATGCATGAAATTATCGAACATATATTGATTAATAAATTGGGTATGACTTATGAACAGGTACACAAAGAATTTGAAAATTTTGAAGGCCAAAGAAAATTAATGGATAAAGCAAAAGAATCTGCTCCGAATATTTCAAGAACAAGAGAGCAGATGCTTAATGAAATATACGGGTTGATGGAAAAAGATGATTTCGTACAAACAGATGCCGATAAAACAATTGCTTTCATGTTTGGAAATTTGAATGTTGATTCGTTCATAAAAACATACAAATTATACACGGATAAACAGGTAGGAAGAATTTTTATTTCCGGAAATATAAGAGGTTCTCTCGGTATTCTAAAAATTTTAAGAGATATGAAAAATCATCCGGAATACAAACCGTTCTTGGATGGTATAGTTCAAGATGGTGATAGAGCTTCTGTTAGAACAGTAAGAGATTTGTTATCTTTAAGTGAAGCCGAATTTAATAAACTTACCTCAAAAGAATTGGAAAATATAGAAGCAGAATTAAAAAAGATTCGGACAGAAGTTGATCCTCTGCAAGAGTTTGAGAAAAGACCGTTAAACGAAAGACCGTCAAAAAATGAAATTTTTGAGTTGGTATCAAGAGACGGACTTAACGAAGCTGCTATCATTAAGTGGATAATGTTGGAATCTGCAAGGCAGGAAAATAAAACAAGAAAAGAAATTATTGATTTAATAAGGTCAATGTCTTTGGAAACGGTAGCTTCAAATACATTACAAAACATAGAAAATATTTGTGCAACAGAAGAATTTAAAGATTTTATAAAAGGTAAAAACGACATAGATGTGATTATCATACAAAATCCGTTTTCACAAACAAGAGCTAAAGCTACATTTAACAAATACTTGCATGAAAACAAAAATGGTGAAGTTTTGCAAGGTAAAAATTTTGCTATTCATACTATGAATTTTGACGGTTATGACCTGGATTATTATCCAACTACCGAAAAACTTATGAAATCGCTTGGAGAATGGACAAGACTTATAGCATATACATTAAAGGAAGACATTATTCCTATTCGAGATAAAAAAGAAGGATTAGACGCAATTCCGTCTGATATTTTTACCGACAATGTCCTTCCGTTAATAACTATACTTAACGATAAAGAAAAAGAAGAGTTGAAGAATATATTTGGGTTCCTTTACGACAAAAATGCAGAAGAAATAAAAAATGAATTTTTACAGGAACTTGACGATAAAGAAAAAAAAGGAATAGAAAAAATATTAAAAGAAATAAAAGACATAGTAGAAGAATTGAAAAATATATCAGATGATGAGGATAAAAAGGAAAAAGAAAAGGAAAAGAATAAGAAAAAAGATGAGGCAATTAAACTTGTTTTAAAAGGTTTGTTGATAAATTATTCCAATAAAGAAGAAAATAAAATGGAACAAAAAAAATGCGATTTAATTGAAAAATTTATAGAAGAGTTATTCTCTGATACAACGGAACAAAGACAAGTTGAACAGGATCAACAAGATAAGCAGCAAGCCGCAAAGACGGCAATTGCAGCTGAAGATGAAATTCCTGATATATCCGTTGAGATGGATGGAATGTCTTTCGAAAAAGAAGGATTGCGAAAAACACACGAACTTTTGGCTGCGGCATAATATTTATGACTGTTGTTTGAAAAATATAGTCTAAATTGTTAAAATTTATAAAAATTTGTTTGGAGAAGAATTATGGAATTATTTAAGATGGCAAAAGAAGCAATGTCAATGAGAAGTAAAGTTAAAGAAATGGAAAAAGTTTTAAAATCAAAAATTGTTGATATAGATTATAAAGGTATCAAAATTTCCATGAATGCCAAAAATGAAATAGTAAGTTTAAGTTTGCCGGAAGATTTTAATCAAAAATCAGTTAAGGATATGGAAAAAATGATGTTTTCCGCTATTCAGGAAGCTATAAAAGAAGCTCAAAAAGCTATGGCGGAAGAATCAAAAAAATTAATGGGCGGAATGAACATTCCGGGATTAAACTAAATTAAGTTTTTTTGTTTCAGTGATTTTTGTCGTTAGTTTAACATGATAAAAATATTACACAGATATATTTTAAAAGAATTTATAGGCTCGTTTGTTTTCGGGCTTATAATATTTTCTGCTATATTGTTGTTAGACCAAATATTTCAGCTTGTCGATTTGTTCCTTTCAAAAGGCGTAAGTATAGGTCTTATAGCACAATTATTTGTGCTTATTATTCCCAATATATTAACTCTTACCATTCCTATGGCAATTTTGTTTGGTGCCTTGCTTAGTTACGGAAGGTTTGCCGAAGATAACGAAATTACCGTAATGAAAGCTACCGGTATAACATATAAAACTTTATCTATGCCTATAATAGTTTTTGTTGTTTTGATGAGTATAGGTTTGGTTTATTTCAATCACTATTTATCTCCGTCAACTCATATGTATTTCAGAACTTTATATAAAAAAATTCTTACGGAAGCGCCATTGGCAAAATTTAATGCAAAAACAATAACTTCCATAGGACAATATAAAATATATGCACACGAAGTTGATTCTAAAAAAAATACTTTGAGCGGAATAAATATTTATAAATTTGAAAAACTGGAAAATAAAGACGAACAGAGGAAAGCGGATTATATTCCGTGGAGAATAGCAGCTTCTTACGGGACAATCGGTGTGGAACGAAACATAGTCGTATTAACTTTATATGACGGATATTGGCAGAGAACCGATCCGAATGAATTAGGTTGTATGATACACATGAATTTTAAAACTTATAAGTTTACTATCCCGCTTGGTTCGAGTATAGATTTTTCGGATATTTCTTTAAGAGAACTAAATTCAAAAAAACTCAGAAAAAAAATTGCGGAAACTGCCGAAGATAAACTTGAAAGGAATACTTATACCAATGAATATTGGCTCAGATGGACGGTTGCCGTTGCCCCGATAGTTTTTGTCTTAATTGCCATACCGGTAGGAATTATGGCTGGTAAAGGTGGAAAAGCTATTGGCTTCGGTATGAGTTTGGGAGTAATATTTATATATTATTTGTTCCTTGTTATATCGATGAACGTAGGTGAAAAAGGATATGTTCCTTCCTGTTATATAATGTGGTTGCCCAACTTGGTTTTAGCTGTAGTGGGTATAATTTTATTTAGGAAAATGTTGAAAAAATAAAATGATAAAAATTTATACATACTTATCAAAACAATTTTTAAAGCCGTTGGTATTTATATCTTTTGCCTTCGGTTTTGTTGTTATGATTTCGGAGTTTTTCAGAGAAATGAGTATGTATATGGAACTTAAAACTCCGTTTATTTTAATAGCGGAATATCTTTTATTGAATTTGCCGTGGTGGATGATAGATGTTTTTGCTGTATCTGTTTTGCTTGCACTTCTTTTTTCTTTGGGAGAACTTGCCAAAAGAAACGAAATTACCGCACTTAAAGCATCCGGAGTAAACCTTTGGAGAATAATATGTCTTTTTATGATATTGGGTTTTTGTGTGGGTGTTTTTGATTTTTCAATGAGAGAGTTTGTTATTCCTCATACGGTTGTTAAAGCCGAATATGTTAGAAAAGTAAAAATTAAAAAAAAGGAAATGAATGATATAGGTAACGAACATAAAAATATTATTGTAACCTTACCGAACAATTCAAGAATGTCTATAGGTTATTTAAATATAGCAGAAAAATATATGAAAGATATTATTATTGATGAATATGATGACCAATATTATCTTACAAAAAACATCGTTGTTGGAGAAGGTCAATACACTAACGGAGGATGGCTTTTAAAGCACGGAGTAACAAGAACTTTTGATGATAAAAATAATTGGAACGAACAATATTTTGACAGTAAAGTTTTCGGTTTTACCGTTAAACCTCAAGATTTAATAGTTAAAGATACAAGATATGAACAAATGAATTTGAAAACATTTAAAGAATATATAAGAAAAAAACAGATGTTGGGAGAAAACACTTTAAAAGAACAAATCAAATATCATTCGAGGTTTGCAAATGTGTTTGCTCATATAATAGTTATGATGATAGGTATTCCGTTTGCATTGGGACTTGGCAACAAGTTCGGTAAAATTATAAGTTTTACATTTGCACTGATTTTTTCGTTTATATATTGGTGTGTTCAAGCAGTATGTATGAGTTTGGGGGAAAACCAAATTGTTGCAGTTTGGCTTGCCGCTTGGCTTCCGAATATAATATTCGGTGTTGTCGGAATTTATCTCATGTCCAGAATAAAAAAATAATATTTTGTTATTGCTTTTTAAATTTTTCAAACGAATGGCTTTTTTGCTTGTAAATGAGAAATTTAAAAAATGTTACTAGGTAATCAAAATTTTCTGTTATTCTTTTTCGGAAAAGATTTTGTTGCGGAATTTTTTGAGTACATTGAATTTATTTCTCTTATTCTGTCTCTAAATAATGTTGCGGATTCAAAATCTAAGTTGTCGGCAGCTTCTTTCATTTGCTTTTCCAATGATTTTAAAATACTGTCGATATTTTTGGTTGTTATATATTTTTCATCTATTTCTTCAGACAATACCGTAAGTTTTTCATCTTTAACTTTTTCTTGAAACTCTTCTAAGTTTGCAATCGCTTTAATGATAGTTTTAGGTGTTATTTTATGAATTTTGTTGTATTCGAGTTGTTTATTCCTTCTTCTTCTCATTTCGGTTAAAGCTCTATCCATAGAACCTGTAATTTTATCTGCATAAAAAATTACCTTACCGTCAACATTTCTTGCCGCTCTGCCGCAAGTTTGTATAAGAGTTTGTTCCGATCTTAAAAAGCCTTCTTTGTCGGCATCCAAAATTACAACAAGTGTCACTTCCGGCAAATCAAGACCTTCCCTTAAAAGATTTATGCCCACAAGAATATCGAATTTACCCAACCTTAAATCTCTTATAATTTCTATTCTTTTCAAAGATTCTATTTCGGAGTGCATATATTCCACAAGGAAACCTTGATCTTTTAGATATGAGGTCAAATCTTCCGACATTCTTTTTGTTAAAGTTGTTATAAGAACTCGTTGTTTTTTTGCTACAACTTTTTTTATTTCTTTTATCATATCCTGAATTTGTCCGTCTATAGGTCTTATTATTATTTCCGGATCTACAAGACCGGTAGGTCTTATAACAAGTTCAACAATATCGTTTTTAGCTTTTTCAAGTTCATATTTTCCCGGAGTTGCGGATACCATAACACTTTGCTTTATTATGGATTCGAATTCATCGAATTTTAACGGTCTGTTATCAAGTGCGGATGGTAATCTGAATCCGAAGTTTACGAGTGTTTGTTTCCTGCTTCTGTCACCTTCATACATTCCTCTTATTTGCGGTAATGTAATATGAGATTCGTCTGCTATTAACAAAAAATCGGAGGTTTTCGGGTTAGACAAAAAGTAGTCTATCAAAGTTGTAGGTCTTGAACCGGCAGGTCTCAAAGAAAGGTGTCTTGAATAATTTTCTACTCCGTTACAAAAACCTGTTTCCTGCAACATTTCCATATCGTATTTTGTTCTTTGCAATAATCTTTGTGCTTCAAGAAGTTTTCCTTCCGATTTTAAAACCGCAACTCTTTCATTAAGTTCCGCTTCAATGTTTTTAATTGCGATTTTAAGTTTGTCGTTGCTGGTAACAAAATGTTTTGCCGGATATATATAACAAACATCTTTTTTGTTTAGAATTTTTCCCGATATCGGATCAAATTCTTTTATCTCTTCTATTTCATCACCGAAAAATTCAACTTTTAGTGCGGTTTCCAAATATGCGGGGAAAATTTCTACCGTATCACCTTTTACCTTAAATTTTCCTCTGAAAAAATCTATTTCATTTCTTTCGTAATGTATTGAAATCAGTTCCCTTAATAAATTATCTATAGATATTTTTTGTCCCGCGGAAATTTTTACACACATATTTTGGTATTCGTCCGGAGCACCTAAATTATATATGCTCGATACGGAAGCAACAACTATAACATCATTTCGTTCAAGTATAGATGTCGTGGCTTTTAATCTTAATCTGTCTATGTGGTCGTTTACCGATGAATCTTTTTCAATGTAAGTATCCGTTGCCGGAATATATGCTTCGGGTTGATAATAATCGTAGTAAGAAATAAAATATTCCACGGCATTTTCGGGGAAAAAAGATTTAAACTCGGAATATAATTGTGCGGCAAGAATTTTGTTGGGGGAAATTATAAGTGCCGGTCTTTGTAACCGTTCTATTAAGTTTGCCATAACAAAAGTTTTACCCGAACCGGTAACACCTAACAATACCTGCGAGTTCTTACCGCTTGTAAGATTGTTGTAAAGTTTATCTATTGCCATCGGTTGTTCACCCGACGGCTTGAAATTCGATACTAACTTGAATTTGTTTTTCATCTGTTTTGTTACTTGCTATTCCGATAAACCGTTTAACCAACTGATTATCTTGTTTTTAACTTGTTCATTGTATTCCGAACTTAAATTATTGAAAGCTTCACCTTTCAAAATATTTGCATTTTTAGCTTTTGCTTTAAAATCTTCAAAAAATGTTCCGTAGTTGCTTCCTTGTGTGGAAAAAGGAACAACGTTTTTGTTTTGGAAATCAAACTCTTTCAAGAATTCAAGTACCACCGGAGCTGCAGTGTACCACCATATAGGAGAACCGACAAAAATTGTGTTGTATTCTTCAATGTTGGGAAAATCGTTCACGATTTCAGGGTATTCTCCGGAAGAAATTTGTTTTTTTGAAGTTAAATATAAAGCAGGTCCGGACTTTATTTCTTCTTTAGGCTTTATTTCATAAATATCTGCATTTGTAAGGCTTTGTATTTGTAAAGCAATATCTTTTGTTCTTCCCGATAAAGAATAATAAATTACGAGAGTTTTACCTAAATTTGCCGTTAAAGCCGTTTCATTTGAAAATTTAGCCATTTCCGCTTTATTTTTGTTTGAAACTTTATGCAAATGTATCAATGAAGATACTCCTGCAATTATTGCGATTATTAAAATGATATACAAAATTAATTTCATGTTCTTTCTCCTTTTTTTATTTTTGTGTAATTATATCATATTTCAAATTTTAAAAATAAATTTTGTAAAATATTAAATAAAAATAATTGCGGAGGGGAAATGAAAGTTTTACTTATTAACGGAAGTTGTAATAAAAACGGATGTACATTTAGAGCATTAACGGAAATAGAAACCGTTTTAAATAAAGAAAATATAGAAACCGAAATTATTCAACTCGGGTCCGAACCGATAAGAGATTGTATAGGTTGTCACGGATGTGCAAAAAACGGAAACAAATGTGTTTTTAAAGATGATATAGTAAATGAAATTATTGAAAAAGCTAAAAATTGTGACGGATTTGTTTTCGGCTCTCCTGTTTATTATGCACATCCTTCGGGAAGACTTTTATCTGTATTAGACAGAGTTTTTTATGCCGGCGGAAAATTTTTGGCATATAAACCCGGTGCAGCTGTTGTATCCGCAAGAAGAGCAGGAACAACAGCTTCAATAGATGTAATAAACAAATATTTTACCATAAACAATATGCCGGTTGTATCTTCGCAGTATTGGAATATGGTTCACGGATCAAAAGCCGAAGATGTTGAAAAAGATTTGGAAGGTATGTATGTTATGAAAAATATAGGCAGAAATATGGCATGGCTTTTAAATAGTATAAAACAAAATACACATCCTGAACCCGGTCAAAAGCCTATAACCAGTTTTATAAGATAAAAATTCTTGACATTAGAGCAACTATAAGTTGTAGAATTGTTAGAAATATAAAAAGAGGTTATATTTCTATGAAAAATAATAAAGTAGAATCTTCATCGGACAAAACACCTAAATATACGGTAAAAAAAGTTGCGGAAATTATGAATATTTCCGAACACACGGTAAGATATTACGATAATGAAGGTTTAATACCTTTTGTGTCGAGAACACAAAGTAACATAAGATTGTTTTCGGATAACGACTTAAATTGGATTAAAACTGTTCATTGCTTAAGAACTACGGATTTATCGATAAAAGATATTAAAAAATATATAGAGTTATGCCTGAAAGGCGATAAGACTATACAACAAAGAGCCGAAATAATTTTTAATCAGGAAAACAAGTTAAAAGAACATTTAAAAGAGTTGCAGGAACAAATGAAAGTTTTGCAGAAAAAGAAAAAATATTATAACGACCTTTTAAAAAATAAATCCAACGATATTTGGAATCCGCTTAAATAGAAATTATAGTTTGTGTATATATATTTATAGAAAAATGTCTGTATAAAATATCTTAAAAACTTTTTATGAGTTTAAAGAGAGTTGAAAATGAATAAAATAATATATTATTTAAGATTGTTGGTGTCGGCAATTGTTTTAATAATTTCTTTTCTTGCATTTACAACAACATTTTCTTTTTTTGCAAAATTCTTTGCCGTACAGTTTGGTCCAGGTATTGCAAGTTTGGTTTCCGGCTTTTCCGTAACGATTCTAATATCTGTTTTAACAGTTATAATTTTTACGATTTTCTTCGGAAGATTTTATTGCTCGTTAATCTGTCCGTTAGGAATTCTGCAAAATTTTATCGGATTCTTATCTTTTAAGAAAAGTAAAAATTATAAAAACATGGCTAAAACAAGATACACTATAGCTGCAATAACTTTGGGTGCTTTATTTTGCGGTTGGGCGATAGGTTTCAAAATTTTAGAGCCGTACACTAATTTCGGTTTAATAGCATCAAGCATTTTTACACCGATATATAACTTTATAACAAACTCTCAAAACTATGAATTCAATATTGCGACATTAACAATCTCGTTGATACCTTTTATAATATTAATATTTTTGGTTTTATTTAAAAGAAGATTTTTTTGTACTGCAATTTGTCCTGTAGGAACGGTTTTGGGATTGTTTGCTAAATACGGCTGTTTCAGACTTAAAATAAGTGATACATGTATAAAATGCGGTGCATGTTTCAGAAATTGTCCTTCAGGCAGTATAAATTTAAAAGATAAAAAAATTGACAATGAACTTTGTATAAGATGTTTAAAATGTATGTCTGTTTGTCCTAAACAAGCAATAAGCTTTGGTGTTTCGGCTTGTCAAAATAAAAAATCTGTTAAATTCAGTCAAAGCAGAAGGAATTTTGTTATAGGTTCCGTTTTGGTCTTGGGTGCTGTTGCAGCCGGTATAGGCAGTGCGGTTGTAAGAAGTAAAAATTTCTTAAAAGAAAAAATAAGAGCAATATTGCCACCGGGAGCGGTTGATTATTCAAGATTTTCTTCTAAATGTACAAGTTGTCAGTTATGTGTGACTGTATGCCCGAACAAAGTTATTCATCCGAGAGATTTTAATCATTCTAATATTTATATGGATTATTCTAAAAGTTTTTGTAAGTATGATTGTAATGCTTGCAGTTCGGCTTGTCCTACCGGAGCAATAAAAAAGATTTCTTTGGAAGAAAAACAACACACAAGAATAGGACTCGCAAATATAAACAGGGATTTATGTATAAATTGCGGAATTTGTGCTTTTAAATGTCCGGTTAAGGCTTTAAATATAGAAGAAGATTCTAACGGAGACAGAACTTTAAAATATAATGCCTCGGTCTGTATAGGTTGCGGAGCATGTCAAGTTGCTTGTCCTCATAAGGCAATAGAAATAGTCGGGATTGTCGAACAAAGCAAAACCTCTTTATAGTTAACAATTTATCTTTTGTCGTTATCGTTTCCATATATTCATATCTCTAAAAGAATATATTATATTTTTTATTGCTTGACAAATTTTATAATATATGTTATATTACTTACCGTTCGGTAGATAAAACATATGTTTTTCAGAGAATAAAATGAGAGCCAAAATATTAAAAACAACATTTAATTTAATAGGTAAAAAATCCGTAAAAGATGTTTCTATGAGAGAGATTGCCGAAGCTTGTAATATAACCAAGCCTTCGCTTTATTATTATTTTAAAGATAAAGATGAAATTTGTTATACGATAGTAAGATATGTTTTGGATGATCAAAATAAAAAAATAAAACAGTATATAGAACAAAATATGCCTTTAAAAGATATTTTAACCGATATATTTCAAAAAACATTTAATGCGAAATTAAAGAAATCGTTGGGCTTTTTTTTACACATGGTAGATTATATTAAGGGTGTACCTGCTCTTGAAAAGAAATTTAAACCGTTGAAAGAAGAAAATGAAAAATTTTCCAAAGAACTTTTTAAGATGGCAGCAAAAAATAATAATATAGAACAAAACAAAGTTGATCTTGCTCACTATTTATTTGAATCTTGTTTATATCATATTGTGTTTGCACCAAGAAAAGATATAAATTTAGAACCGAAAGATATAGCAATGTCGATTTTGAAGGCGATAGATTATAAAAATTGCTAAAAACAAGGCAATTTTTGATGTATAGAAGAATAGAGGAACGGATGAAATGAAAAAAATATTTAGTTTGTTTTTAACACTATTATTTAGTGCAAATGTTTTTGCGGGCGACTATTCCAAAAATAATCCCATGAATGCAAAACTGTTTGCGGAAATACAACAAAAAAGCGGAACCAAAATAACAATAAAAGAAGCCGTAAAAATGGCCTTGAAAGACAGTTATCAAGTTTATTCGGCAACAAAGATGAAAGAAATAAGCGATGAAGTTTACAATCAAATGAAATCATCTTATTATCCTTATGTGGATTTTAATGCAAGTTATAACAGAGCTATATTAAGGGCAAAAACATTAAATCCTCAAGAAGATAAAATGGTGGAAGCTACACCCGTAAATAATACATATACCGCACAATTGCAAGCAAACTGGGTTTTGTGGACCGGCGGTAAAGTAAAGAACACAAAGGAATCCGGAAGATTGCAGGCGGAAAGTGCAGAATATAAATTAAAGGATGCAAAGACTGCTGTTGCCAAACAGGTTACTCAGTTTTGTTATTTAATAATTTATGCATCAGCACTCGTTCATGTTCAAGAAACTTATTTGGATATAGCAAAACAACATCTGAAAGAAACAAAAGCAAGATATAAACAGGGCTTGTCGAGCAATTTGGATGTTATGACTCAAGAAGTCAGAGTTAACAATATCGTTCCGCAGGTTTTACAAGCGAAAAAAAATGTTGAACTTGCAACTTTACACTTAAGACAAATATTGGACAAAGATCCGGAAATGCCAATATACTTAACTTGGACGGAAGATGATTTAGCTCTTCCGAATACTAAAGATCTTCAGCAATTATATAACATGGCTTATGAACAAAGACCGGAACTTATAGTATCTAAATTGGCTGTTGATATTGCAGAAACAAATTATAAGTTGGCAAAAGCGGATCATTACCCTAACCTTTCGGCTTACGGAAACTATGGCTATAACGGTTATACAATAGACGGATTACCGGATGGAGATCATTATTATTGGGGATCAAATGTAGGCTTACAATTTTCAATGCCTATATTTAAAGGATTTTCTGTAAGTTCTCAAGTAAAGCAAAAAGAAATATATTACGAAAATGCAAAAGCAAGTTATGAAAATTTAAAGAAAAACATAAGAATACAGGTAAAAGAAGCTTGGCTCAGTTTGGAAGAGGCAAAAAAGAGAATAGAATCTACAAAAGGTGTTGTAGAACAGGCGCAAGAGAATTTGAACTCAAAAATGTTGAGATATAGAAACGGATTAATAAGTCAATTAGAGTTAAATGATGCAATATCGGATTTGAACGATTCCAATTTAACTTTTGTTCAAGCCGTATATGATGCACATGTAGCTTTATCAAACTTAAATCATGCCGTAGGAATGGAGACAGAAAATTATGAATAAAGGATTAGGTAGAAATAACTCAAAAGAAGGGAAATTAGTAACTATACTTGTATGGGGCTTAATATTATTTATTGCCGCATACATCATTTACATATTTTTTATAAAAAAAGATGAATCGCTTGTTTTGAACGATGTTTCAAAAGACGTTTTTATCGTTAAAACAGAAACAGTTCAAACAAGAGATTTGAAACACCAATTAATAACTTCCGGCAGTATTAAAGCATTGGAAGAAGCTGTGATATATCCGAGAATTAATGGAAAATTACAAAGAAATCTTCTGAGAGAAGGCGATAATGTAAGAAAAGGGCAAACAATATCTTTAATAGACAGGGATGAGGTAGGTGCGAAATATGAACCTGTGGTTGTTCCTTCTACATTAGCCGGAGTAGTTGCCAAAATTTACAGAGATCCCGGTGAAAATGTTACCACTCAAACACCTATTGCCTCTGTTGTTAATCAATCCGTTTTAAGAATAAAAGTTGATGTTCCCGAAAGATATGTGGGTGAAATTTATAAAGGTCAATTAGCAAATCTTTCCGTTGACGCATATCCCGATCAGAAATTTGAAGCAAAACTTGATGTTATAAGTCCGGTAGTCGATTCTTTAAGCAGAAGTGTTGCTGTGGAATTTAGGGCAAATAATACAAAGAATTTATTGAAGTCCGGTATGTTTGCAAGGGTAGATATTTCTTTAAAAGAAGTAAAAAATGTTTTATCTGTTTCTAAAAAAAGTGTTTATGAAGATGAAGAAGGTAAAAATTTTGTTTTGGTTCCTTCAGAAGATAAAGAAACAGCTGTCAGAAAAGATGTAACCGTTAAATTTAAAAATAATAATAATTGGCAAATTGAAGGTCTTAACGAAGGTGACGAAATTTTGGAATTTGTTTACGGTATTAAAGACGGCAGTAAGATAGAGATACAAAAGTAGGAGCGAAAATATGCAAGAAAATCAAACAGAGAAAAAACATAGCGGATTGGCCGCATTTTTTATACACAGGCCGGTTCTTACCATAATGGTAAGCGTTTCATTAATGATACTCGGACTCATGGGATATTTGAATATGGGTGTAAGTTTGTATCCGAGTATGGATATTCCTGCAACTCTTGTTCAAACTGTTTTACCGGGTGCAAGTCCCGAAGAAGTGGAAACTTCCGTAACCAAATATATTGAAGAAGCGGTCAACGAAATTTCAGGGGTTGATGAAATCTCGGCATTTAATTTGGAGAGTGTTTCAATTATTTTTGTTGAGTTTGAAATGGATAAAAATCCTGATGTCGGTATTCAGGAAGTTAGAGATAAAATCGAACAAGTTAAATCGAACTTTCCGGATGGTACGGAATCTCCCGTAGTTTTGAAACTTGATATGGATGCTGCAGCCGTATTAAATGTTGTTGTTACCGGTAACAGAGACATAATAGAACTTACCGAACTTGCAAAGAAAAAAGTTAAAGAAGTTATAGAAAACTCATCGGGAGTAGGTTCGGTTAGTATTGTAGGCGGCAGAGAAAGAGAAATACATGTTACATTAGATCCGTTGAAACTTTATTCTTTACAAATCCCTATAACAAGCGTAACATCGGCTTTAGCCCAACAAAACTTTGAAATTCCGGGCGGTAAAGTAGAACAAAATCACAATTCTTACAGTTTAAGAATTTTGGGTAGAATTCCTTCCGTAGAAGATTTTAAAAATATATTTGTTGCCACGAAAAATGGTGTTCCCATAAAACTTTCCGATGTTGCAACTGTTGAAGACAGCGGTGAATACGAACAGCAAAGTACAAGATTGGATGGTCAAAGATGTGTAACTTTGGAAATAAAAAAACAGAGCGGTTCAAATACTTTAAAAGTTATAGATGGTGTTAAAGAGAAAATTAAAATGATAGAACAAACTCTTCCGCCTGATATGAAAATCGTTGTAATGTCAGATCAAAGCGGTTCTATCAGAGCATCCGTTAATACGGTGTTGGAGCATCTTTTCTTAGGTGCAATTTTGGCAGGTATAATGGTGCTTGTGTTTATGGGATCGTTAAGATCAACATTTATAGCTTTCTTAGCCATTCCTATATCTGTAGTGGGTGCTTTCATATTTATGAGTATTAAAGGTTTTACATTAAATAGTATAACATTGCTGGGTTTAACTGTTGCTGTGGGTATTGTTATCGATGATGCTATCGTTATGCTTGAAAATATTTACAGACACATGGAAAAATATAATAAGACACCTGTTCAGGCTGCAGTTGACGGTTCAAAAGAAATTACCGCAACAATTATAGCTACGACACTTGCTATTCTTGTTATATTTTTACCTCTTGCATATATGGGTGGTATGGTAGGTAGAGTTTTAAGCAGTTATGGTTGGACCGTTGTTTTTGCTATAGCTCTTTCGGGTATTGTTGCATTAACATTAACTCCGATGTTATGTTCGAAAATGTTGGTAAAAGCAAATAAAAGAAGCAAAATAGATAAAATGGTAAACATTATTAATATGTCTTTGGTAAAAAGATATATACCTATGCTTAACTGGTCTATACATCATAAATTGATAATGGTTATTCTTTCAATTATAATTCTTGTTGCAGGTGTTGTGACAATAGCAAAATTAGGTGGAGATTTTTTCCCTGTTGAAGATACGGGAAAAGTTCAGGTTCAAGTTAAAGCCGAAGAAGGAACAAGCTATACGGACATGATACAAATTTTAGCACAAATAGAAGAAGATGTAAGAAGGCTACCTTATATAAAAAGTGTGTTGAATGTTACGGGTAAAGGCGCAGACGGTTTAAGTTCTTTTTCAAGTTCTGCACCGACAAATAAAGGTTACTTGGAAATAGAATTGGAAGACAGAGAACAAAGAAAAAGAATAGAAACTACAAAATATGTTGAAAGTATAAGACAAATTTTATCAAAATATGACGGTCTTAAAATTACGGTTCTTGTAAAAAGTGACGGTCCGGGTTCAGGTAATAAAGATACTCAGCTTAGTTTGTTGGGACCGGATTTAAATAAATTAATGGAATATGCTAATGCAACAGCGGCAACATTATCTAAAGATTCAAGATTTAGAGATGTGGATTTATCCGTAGATTTAGCAAAGCCGGAATATAGAGTAGTTATAAACAGAGATAAAGCAAATAGTTTGGGTGTTAATGTTACGGCTGTTGCTGCGGCACTTAGAACAATGGTTGGCGGGGAAGATGATATTACAAAATATAAAGAAGGCGATGAATTGTACGAAGTAAGAGTAAGAGTTGCAGAACAATACAGAAATACAAAAGAATCTATTTCGGCGCTTATGATACCGGCAATTATTGACGGCCAAAGCACAGTTATAAGACTTGACAGTATCGCAGATATCGAAGAAGGTTTCGGGCCAAGCCAAATTAACAGAAAAGCGAGACAAAGAGAAGTAAGAGTTGAAGCTAACTTGAACGGAATCGATACAATGTCTGCAACAAAAATAATGCAAAATGCTTTCCTTTCTTTAAATCCTGAAATCGGTTATTCCGTTGCACAAAGCGGACAAGCAAAAGAAATGATGAAGATGATGGTTTCTTTCTTATTTGCTTTTGTGTTGGCATTTATATTTAAGTATATTGTTCTTTGTTCCTTGATGGAAAGATTTACTCATCCTGTAGCAATTATCGTAAGTTTACCGTTAACAATACCTTTTGCCGCATTTTCGCTGTTGATAGCACATCAAACATTAAATATTTTTACTTTGCTCGGTATGTTTATGTTGGTCGGAGTTGTAAGTAAAAATGCTATTTTGCAGACCGATTATACAAACCAGCTAAGAGCAAGGGGATACGGCAGAACAAATGCTATCCTTCAAGCAAACAAAGTAAGATTAAGACCTATTTTGATGACGACATTAACACTTGTTGTTTCCATGATACCTATGTTAATATCTAACGGAGAAGGAGCAGATGTTAGAAGAGGATTGGCTATCGTTATTGTCGGCGGACAGTTATTATCGCTTCTTGTTACATTGCTTATGACACCTGTAACATACATTATTGTTGATTCTATCGGTGATTGGTTTAAACATAAAGTTTCGGGAACTCCGATACCGGAAGATAAAGATAAAGAAGTTATATTGGAAGAAGTTCCTGAAAAATATTAATTATAATTAATATAGTAATATAAATAAAAAAGCGGAAAGAGTTTTTCTTTTCGCTTTTTTTTGTTGGCATTAAGATCCCGCAGCAACTCTTTATAAATCGGCCTTTTGCCTTGCCAAAAAGCATTTCTTTTTGTAAAATATGCGGAGAGAGTTTGCCCGATGGTGTAATTGGTAACACATCTGTCTCTGGAACAGAATAGTCCTGGTTCGAGCCCAGGTCGGGCAGTTTTTAACTCTAATCTTTTAAAGATTAGAGTTTTTATTTTTTAAAGGACTTTTTTTATAAATGCTTATTTGGGAAAAATTTAGAAAAAATATAATAGATAACAAATTGGTTGTTTCCGGAGATAAGGTTTTGTTAGCTGTTTCCGGCGGAGCCGATTCTATGGTTATGGCAAGCCTTTTTTCTATGTTGACCAAAGTTTTAAATATAGAAGTTATTGTCGTCAATTTTAATCATAACTTGAGAAAAGAGTCTGTCAAAGAAGCTAAAATTGTACAAAAATTTATTTCTTCTTTAGGTATGGAATGTATTTTAAAAAATTTGAACACAAAAGAATATGCACAAAAAAATGATATATCCGTGGAAACTGCCGGCAGGCAGTTAAGATATTCGGGTCTTGAAGAAATTGCAAAAAAATATAAATGTAATAAAATTGCTACGGCACACAACATGAATGATAATGCCGAAACGGTTATTATGTGGTTACTTAGAGGTACGGGAACCGAAGGTCTTACCGGTATTCCTATGGTAAGGAAAATAGATAACGGATTAACGGTAATAAGACCTTTGTTACCCATAACAAGAACTTTAATAGATGATTATGCAAAGAAAACAAAAATTAAATTTTGTACGGATAAAACAAATTTTAAAAAAGATTATACAAGAAATAAAATAAGATTAACTCTTATTCCTCAACTAAAAAAAATAAATCCTTCAGTCATAGAACATATATACAATTTATCTTGTATAGTGAAAAACGAAACAGACTATTTTAGAAATAAGGTCAATTTTTTTATTTCTAAAAATGTAAAATTTTCCAAGAATAAAATAGTATTAAATTTGAGAAGCTTTTATAAACAAGATAATATATTGAGATATAAAATTTTAAAAGAAATTCTTCCTGATAAAAAAAGAACAGTTCAATTAAATAATCTTTTTACATGGCTTAAAGATAAAGAATCTAAAAAATATATCCTTTCAAAAAATTGGATTGCAAAAAAATACAGACAAAATTTATATTTCGATTTTATAAACTAGAATCTTTTTCTTTTAAAACAGGCAAAGTTACAACTACAGTAGTACCTTTTTCAGGCTCACTTGAAATTTTTATATTTCCTTCGTGTAATTCAACTATTTGTAAAGCAACGGTTAAACCCATTCCTACAACTTTGGCAAGTTTTGTTGAAAACATAGGATCAAAACATTTTTCTAAAGTTGCCGAAGACATCCCTTGTCCGTAATCCGTAACGGAAGTAATAATATTATCTCCTTTTATTTCCATTGATATTGTTATTTTGCCTTTGTTTTTCATTGCATCTTTGGCATTTTTTATAATATTCGTAAAAACCTGTTTGACTCTGTCTGGATCCGCATAAACTTGTGCGGAACACAATTGTTGTTCGAACTCTATTCCGTCAGTTTTACTGTCTTCGATGGCTTTTAAAATTAATTCTTTTAAATCACAAGGGGACTTTGTAAGTTGTTTTACTCTTGTTCTGTCAAGAATTTCAACTATCCTGTCGTTAAGAGTAATAACCTCTTTAGACAATAAATCCAACATCTTTTTTTGTGTTTCGGATTCCGGTTTTATCGTTTTTGAAAGATAATAAGATATGTTCGATAGTCCGCCTACAACATTTTTTAAATCGTGAGAAGCAACAGAAGCAAATTTGGCTAAAACTCTGTTCTTTTCATCATTAAGTTGTTTTTTTGTGAAACTGTAAGTTTTCTCTTCCATAAAATTATTTTCCCAAAATTTTATTTATTAAATTTATAACAGACTCTATTTCAAACGGTTTTGTAAGATAAAAACATCCTTTTTGTTTAACGGATTCCAAATTTTTATCATCGTTTAATATATATACTGCACCGGTATCAGGCATTTGTTTTTGCAGTTTATCGTGGAAATCCGAAATGTTGGTATCTATTTTAACATTTACTAATGCAACGTCAAAAAAAGAATTACTAAGTTCTTCAAAAAGTTTTTCACAATTAGGATAATGTAATAAATGGAATCCTGCTTTCTCTAAGGCATTGTTTAAAGGTTCAAAATCTTCATTGTCCATATTTACCATCGCAATATTTAGCTTTCTTTTTTCTTTTCCGAGTATAGTAAACACTTCTTTTATATTTATGTGCTTTTCAAAGAAAATTGCCGGAGTTATTTTTTCTACATTCGTAATAAAAGAGTTGTTTTTTTCTTTTTCTATAATAATTGTTTTTATATCTTTGCCGAACAATTCTTTAAGTTTTTTCAATATGTTTTCTGTTTGTGTCTCGGCTTCTTGGGAATTAACGGAAATAATCAAAATATCCGGTTTGTGTTTGAACATAAAATCTATTTTTTCGGAATCTATTTCGCTTGATGCAACATTTAAGCCGCAATTTTTTAAAGAGTTTAGAAATCTTTGATTAATATTTTCGTTTTTATCTATTACGACGGCAAAAGGTCTTGTTGTTATATCTTTTATTGTTGATAAAACGGTTTCTATTTCAAAAGGCTTGCTTAAACAGGCAAAAGCTCCCGTATTTAAAGCATCTATAATCAAATCATTAAGAGCATAAGCTGTCATCATTACACCTATGATATCGGGTTTAATTTTCTTTATTTCTTTGAATGTTTCATTTCCCGTTATTCCGGGCATTCTTATATCCGAAAACAAAATATCAAAGTTTTCTTTTTTTGCGAGTTCTATTGCTTTATAACCGTCTTCTGCGGTTTTTACTTCATAACCTTCAAGTTCAAGTATACTTGCCAACGAAAATCTCAAAGAATCTTCATCGTCAACAATTAAAATTTTTAATTTATCAGTCATAAAAATCTCCTTATTGTAAAGGTAGTTCTATTGTAAATGTGGTCCCAACATTTTTTACACTGGTTACCGTAATTTTACCATTATGTGCATCTATAATTTCTTTTACTATAGGCAAACCTAATCCGATACCTTTGAATTTTGTTGTAAATAACGGTTCAAATAAATGAGACAATGTCTCTTCACTCATTCCGCAAGCATTATCTTTTATAATCAGTTGACAACTTTTTCCTTTCTTTTTTGCGGAAATGCTTATTTCTCCGCCTTCCGGAGGCATTGCATCTCTTGCATTTGTAATAAGGTTTATTAAAACCTGTGTGATTTTGTCCGGGTCCATGACAACATCAAATTTTTCCAACTCTTTTGTTAGAGAAATATTTTTTGGTAACGGAACAGAAGGAATAACTTTATTTATAAATGAAACTATATCTACGGAAAGTTTATTTAATCTTTTTGTTCTTGAATAATCAAGTAAGTCGGTTATTATTTTGTTGGCTCTTAGAACTTCGGCAGATAACATACTTACCATCTGTTTTGATTTACTGTCATTTTGAGAACTGCCCATTTTTGATAGAAAATATGAAATGTTTTTTATTGCTGCCAACGGATTCCTTAGTTCATGAGCAACCGAAGAAGCCAACCTACCTATGGTTGCAAATTTTTCGGATTTTAACAAATCCTGTTGCATGTTTTGAACTTTTTCTAAAGTTTCTTCTAATTCCTGACTTCTCTGCTCGAATGCTATTTTAAGATTTAACAATTCTTTCTTTTCTTTATTCAGTTCTCTTATGTGTATTTCCATGTCGCTTGCCATAAAATTGAAAGATGTTGCAAGCTCTCTAAACTCGTCATGCGAACTTAACGGAACCCTGTAACTCAAATTTCCTACCGCAATTTTTTTTGTTCCCAACATAAGTTCTCTTATTGGCTTAACTAATATTTTTACCAGGAAAGAAGACATTATTATTCCTGCAAAAATAACCACCAACGTGATTATAATTATGCTTTTTGTCATTTTTTCTATTTGATAATTGATTCTTTCAAGAGTAATACCTATTCTTACTGCACCTATAACAACTTCTCTCTTTGATGCTTTAAGTTTTATTGTGGGATTATAGTCATAAGATATTATCGGAACTACAATATCCATTACTTCTCCGATATTGGGCAACACATTTACTGTTTTTTGTAATTTACTGGTTTCAAGTTCTATAATTGTTGCTCCGTCTATCGGGGTTGAGGCAAGGAATCTGTTTATATCCTCATTTGAAATGTTTTCTTTAGATAAAAGAATACCGTTTACATCGTAAATTATGGAATAAATAACATCTTCTTCTTTTAAGTTGTTTTTTGTAAGATGAGCTAAAAACTCTCTGCTTGATGTTGTAACTCCATATTCGCAGGATGTAGCTAAAGAATTAGCTAAAATTATTGCTCTGTTCTCCGTGAAATTTTTCAAAAGAAGGGACTGTGCCGTAACAAAAAACCATGTTAAAATTATTGAAGTAAATATTATTATTGACGAGATTATTACTATAAATTTAAAGCCTAAACCAAAGTATATTCTCTTTCTCATAATTTTTAAAGAGGTAAGTGTTTTTAAAAGCCGACGAGAGGACTTGAACCTCCGACCGATGGTTTACAAAACCATTGCTCTACCAACTGAGCTACGTCGGCATAAACTTTCTATGTGGTAAAGGATACAAAAATATTAAAATTTTGTCAATGAAAATAAAAAATATATAATTAAGTACATTAGTGTTTTGAATAATGGAGTTGCACAGATGTTAATATTTTTAAAACATATTTTATTCCAAATTATTTTTATTCTTCTGTTTTCCGTTTCCGTGTTTGCTGAATTTGTCGTAGGTCTTTACGGAGTAAAAACCACAACAGATGTGATAAAAGCAAAAGAAGCGGGGTTTAATTGCGTACAAACATATATTAAAGAACCTGATGTGATAGATTTGCTTGCAAGAGAAGCAAAAAATAATGAAATTAAACTGATTGCTTATCCGGATAAAGTTTTTTCTTCAAAATACAGGGAAATTGCGACTAAATATCCTATAAAAGCATGGTATTTGTTTGATGAACCGGATGTATGGCGTTTATCACGAGAAGAAGTAATTGCGTTGAATAAAAGAGCAAAGACAATATATCCAAAGAACGAGACCGCTTTTGTAATAGGAGAAGGTCTTACCGAAATGTCCTATTATGATATAGGAGATATTTTAATGGTTGATTGGTATCCCGTACCGCACTTGCCTTTGGAAAGTTTCGGGGAAAATGTTGCTCTTGCAAAACGATGTCTTAAAATGATCGGACAAAGTTCAAAAGAACTTTGGGGTGTCGTTCAAATTTTTAACTGGAAAGAATATAAACAATTCAGGCCGGATGAAGACAGAATTGGCAGGTTCCCCAAAAAAGAAGAAATACGATTTATGTCTTACGATGCAATTTTTAATGGAGCAAATGGTGTTTTTTATTTTACTTGTTACTCTGAAAATGAACCATTATATGAAACAAAAAAAGAAAAATGGAAAGATGTTGTTGATGTCATACAGGAAATGTCTTTTGTTGCAGAGATAATTGATAACGGTAAAGAAATAGAAAACCCAATAAAAATAGAAGAGCCTTTAAAAGCGAAAAGTTTTGAATATGGTGGTATAAAATACACCGTTATAATCAATCCTACAGCAAAAAAACAAACTTTACCGATATTCTTTTTTCAATCTCAGTTCGATGTTATATATGAAAAAAGTACAAACTTGAAAAAAATAGTAAGAAAAACAAAAAACAATTTCTTACCATACAAAGTTCTTGTTTTTAGATACGAATAAAATTTTACTTGACAAAATAAGTTTGTTTTGATAAAAGTATTGTAATATTATTATACAAAAACGGAGGGTAGCAAGATATGTTGAAAAAAATTACAGCATCTTTAATGTTATTTTTGTTTTTATTTTTAACAAATGTATATGCAGATATTATTGTTGATGCCGAAGGTAAAATACAACAATATCCTGACGGAATAACATTAAATATAGCAGATGTGAAAAATTTGAGTTTTGAATATTATGGGATAAAAATGTTTGTTCCCAAAGGCGAAAAAATTTCTATAAGATTTTCGGATGAAGACACAAATTATATGATTTTTTGTACCGGAGACAGCTTTAAAAATATAAAAATAGGAAATGTAACGGTATATTCTGACAAGCCAATATCATTTTCTGTTTCACAAGACGGTAAATTGAAAGTAGGAAAAGGTAGTCTTACCGTAAAAGATGAAAAAGATAAAGTTGTTATCTTGGGACAAGGCAATATATATGAACTCTTGGGTGATGTTCTTTCCGTTGAGCCGATTATAAATAAAAGTAAAAAAAGTAAAAAAATAATAAAAAATTCTGTGATGAGTCCTTCTGCACCTAGGAATTAGGAGAAATTAAAATGAAAAAAATAATATTACTTGTTTCAATCTTTTTTATTGCTGTTACTCAAGTTTATGCTGCCAGACATATTAAATTTACGCTTGTAGAAGACCTTTGTTATGATGATAATATTTATTTAAGTAAGAACAACAGGATTTCTTCCATAATAAGTTCAACCCAATTGTATGCTGATTATGCAACTCGTTTACCTGGTACAAATTGGAAAGTTAGTGTGGATGCAAATATAGGTTATCATCTTTACTCGGAAAATCCTTCACGAAATAATCATATGAATGCCGGATTAGGCGTTACTTTAGGTGGCAGATATTTTACTTTGGGAGACAGAGTGATATATACCGAAGAAGGTATTAGTGCCGAGATAGATAGAGCAAAAAGAATCACTAATATTGCGTCTTTGACATTTAGAACGCCGTTGAGTAGGAAATTTTCTTTAGCTCTTCTTGCTCGCGACACATTGTATAAATATCTTGATGATGACTATGAGAACTTAAATCGAAATCGTATAGATTTAGGTGCCAGGTTGTATTATCATTTAACAGCTAAAACGTCTCTTTATTTCTCATATTTATTTTATAGTATCAAGTATGAAAAAAGTAATTACCATAATTCTTACGGACATGAATATAGTTTAGGTATAACAGGAAAACTTGCCCCTAAAGTAACAGGTGATGCAAGAGTTACATATGATATGAGAAGATATGAAAGAGATAATAAAGATGTAGATTTGCTAGGATATTTTGTATCGTTAAAATATGCACCTACAAACAGAAGTTTGCTTACTCTATCAGGTTCAAGAAAAATGGTAGAGTCTTCATATAGAAATAATAGATATTATGTTTCAACTGCAGCAGGTTTGAAATACGAACAAAAATTATGGAGAAAATGGAGTGCGGCTTTAGGTATTTCTTATGAAAATGCGGCTTATCCAAATGCTATTAATGGTGTTAAAAGAACTGATGATTATTTAAGAATAACTCCTTCACTTACATATCACTTTAGAGAAAATTTGGTTGCAACCTTGTATTATCGTTATAGATGCAGATGGTCAAATTTTGATTATGCAGAATATACCAATAACAGAATTGGTATTAGGATAAAATTCTATTTTTAATTAGTTGACAGTATTTTTTTGTAAGCGATTATTGTTAGTTCTTTAACGTTTTCGGCAGCTTTTATAAATTTTTTACCATCGAGAGATATAGGATCTTCTATATCTCTCGTTTTGTTTGATACGAAATCTGCTAACAAATATATCTTGTCCGAGTATTCGGCATATTTGTCGGTTATTTCGTCATACTGTTCTTCCGTCATAACGAATATAAAATCGGATGAAGATAAGTCTTGTTTACTATATTGAGTGGGAGTATGATTTTCACAAACAATGTTGTTTTCCAATAAGAAATTTTTTATTTTTAGCGGAATTGATAAGTAAGGTAATGTGTAAGTACCTCTTGAGATAACTTCAATATCAGTTCTGTTATCTTTTTTTAATAAATTTTTAAAAATTTCTTGAGCAATAAAACTTCTGCAAACGTTGGCATGACAAATAAAACATATTTTCATAATAAATCAAATATACAAAATAAAAAAAATAATTACTAATTTTCTGTAAACAACCGCCGTTTTTGAATTGCCTGTTATCTTTCCTAATTTCTGTTAATGTTTAATATAATTTATAAATTATTGCTTTTAATTTTCTAATGATTTGAACATGTTGTCTCGTCCTAAAATGTTTGAGGGATCAAGAGATAATTTAAATTTTCTCATTTCTTCTATTCCTTCTTTACCTAACATTGCAAGTAAAAAAGGGTGTTTTACTTTGCCGATACCATGTTCGGCAGTAACAGTCCCGCCTAGATTAACGGCTTTTTGTGCAATTTCAAGATATATCTTTCTGCATTTTTCATATTCTTCTTTAGTTGATGCAATAATGTTTGCATGTAAATGGCTTTCCCCAATATGCCCGAAAGTTAAATTAAATAATTTGTTTTCCGTAAACTTTTGTTCACAGAAATAAATCATTTCGTGCAACTTATCGTGAGGAACGGCAACATCCGTTCCTACTTTAGGAATTTTATTCTTTTTTACAATTTCGTTTACGCATTCAGGAATTTTGTGTCTGAAAATTCTAAATTCTTCCTGTTCTTTAACATTTGAAGCAAACCAAACATCATCCGTTTTTATTCCGTATTTTTCAATAATGTTTATCCACTTTTCCATTAAATTATCATAAGTATCTTTTGTGCAATCTTGTTCAAATAAAATTCCGGCATCTACATTGTTTGGAATAATCGGATAATAAGGCTTTATTAAATTAAGAGCATTTTTATCAAAATATTCTACCGACATTGCATTTATATCAATGTTACCGGCTTTTTTGTTCTTTTCCGACAATTCTCTTATTTCTTTTACAAAATCCCAAGATTTTTCTTTTTTGTCAAAAAATATTATTCCGCCAAACAACATTTCAAATGGTCTTATTAAAATAAGTTCCGTCGAAATTATTACACCAAGAGTTCCTTCATGTCCTATAAAAATATCAATTAAATCGGCATTTTTATAGTTATAATATCCGGCAGCATTTTTTATGTGTGGTAGATTGTATTTAGGTAATTGTAATTGTTTTGTTCCTAAATTTGTTTTTAGTATTATAGTTCCTTTATCGTCGGCAAAATTTTCACCTCGTTTGATTTTTGCAAAAGAGCCGTCACAAAAAACTATTTCTATTGCATTTATATAATTTCTTGTAGTTCCATATTTAAATCCTCTGCCGCCGGAAGCATCAGTAGAAATATTGCCGCCGATCGTTGCATTCTTTTCCGTAGGATCCGGAGCATACATCCAACCGTTTTGCAGGACATAGCTTTTTATTTCGTTTACTATTGTTCCGCTACCTGCCGTTATCAAAGCTTTATCGTCTGATATTTTACGAATAGGACCTATAAAATTAAATTTTTCTGTAGATAGTATAACACCACCGTAAGCAAGGCAACCGCCCGTTACACCGGTGCATCCTGCAGCTACCGTAACGGGAATTTTTTTATCGGAACATTCTTTTAATAAGCTTGAAACTTCTTCTTTTGTTTCGGGAATAAAAAGTTTTTCCGCCGTTGCTCCTATCATACCGGAAGCATCTTCCAAATAATGTGTAAATGTATCTTTGTCCGTTTTAATAATCATATTTGTATTATATCATTTTTTTTGTTGTTCTTTTCGTCGTTCTGTATTTTTTTTCTTCAATTTAATATAATAAGACAAAGATTAAATTAATTTAGAGGTAGTATATAATGGCTCTATTGGAAATAGTAAAATACGGAGATCCCGTATTAAGAAAAAAAACAGAACCCATAACTGAAATTACGGATGATATAGTACAATTGGCGGAGGATATGCTTGAAACTATGTATGCTGCTCCGGGAGTAGGCCTTGCCGGTCCTCAAGTCGGAAAATCTTTACAAATTTGTGTTATAGATGTCGTTCCGGACGGCAAAAGAACACCAATAGTTTTAATAAATCCGAAAGTTTTATCCGGGGAAGATAAAGTTGAATTAGAGGAAGGTTGTTTGTCTTTTCCGAAAATTTATGAGAAAGTTAAAAGATGGAACAAAATTCAAGTGGAATATACCGATTTAAAAGGTAAAATAAACAGAGTTGAAGTGGAGGGCTTTTTAGCCAAGGCTTTTCAACATGAAATAGATCATCTCAACGGGAAAGTTTTTATAGATTATTTGCCCGATTGGAAAAGAAAACTTGTTGAAAAAGAAATAAGAAGAAGAAAAAAAGGTAAAAATTGGTGAAAATAATATTTTTCGGAACAGCAAATATATCTAAATTCTTTTTAGAAAATATAGATAAAAAATATGAAGTGGTGTGTGTCGTTACCATGTGCGATAAACCTGTGGGCAGATCTAACAAAATAAAGCCGCCTGCAGTTAAAGATTATGCGATAGAAAAACATATTCCATACATACAAGTTGATAAGTTTACTGACGAGATTGCACAAAAGATAAAAGATTGTAATGCCGATGTAGGAGTAGTTGTCTCTTACGGTAAAATTATTCCGGAAAAAGTTTTTACTTTACCTAAATATGGATGTTTTAATATTCATTTTTCTTTGCTTCCGAAGTATAGGGGTGCTTCTCCCGTTCAACAGGCTTTAATAGACGGTTGCACAAAAACCGGAGTTACAGCTTTTTATATTGAAAAGGGATTAGATACCGGAAATATTTTATTGCAGAAAGAATTGGATATAGATATTAAAGATACTTCGGAAACTTTGTTTGAAAAATTAAATGCTGTCGGTATAGAAGTAATGAATAATGCTTTATCTTTATTGGACAGCGGAAATTGTTTGGCAAAAAAACAAGAAGGAGAACCTTCTTTTTGTTCTGTATTTACAAAAGGAGACGGGAAAATAGATTGGAATAAGTCAGCGGATGAAATTTATAATTTATATAGAGGGCTTTATTTGTGGCCGAAAATTTTTTGTATTATAGGTGATGGCAGAATGACGGGCAAAATGTTAAAAATATTGGAATGTTCGGCTATAAAAGACTTGTCAAATAAAAAGCCCGGTACTATACTTGAGATAAGAAAAGGATTGGGTTTTATTGTAAAATGTGGGAAAGATGCTCTTTTTATAACAAAAGTTCAACCCGAAAGTAAGGCTCAAATGCCTGCTTTTGACTTTGTAAACGGGGCACAAATTAAAGTCGGCGGTTTGTTTTTATAAAAAACCAATAATTTATTGATAAATAAATATTTTTTTACTTGACTTTATAAGCAACTTTTTATATTATAAATTATGGAAAATTTTGATGAAATAAGTAAAGCTCAAAAAGCCCAATATGAAGTAGTATATAAAAAGTTTGCTAAGGTAAAAAAAAGTTACAGTGATTTAAAAGATAAATATATTAAGTTGGAAATTGAAAATAAGTTTCTTAACAGTGAAATAAAAAATTTGAAAGACAGAAACATGAAACTGTTGAAATTTCAAGACGACAAGAATAAAATAGCTAACAAAATAAAGAAAGTTTTATCTAAAATTGAAGCAGTAAAAGGTTCTTAATGGCAAACACTAACAGAAAGATAATGGGTTTACCGCCCATTAACATTATGGATATCATCAATAGTGAAGTAACGGAGTTTGATGTAAATAATGCCGTTGATTTGGCAAATAAAATATATAAAGAAGTTGAGACTGAGTGTTATGAAAATGATGGTTATAGAGATTCTAACGAAATAAGAGCTATAGCTATCTTGAGAATTGTGTTGGAATTGCAAACAATTAAGGGTAAACAAGAAGTATTTTTAGATACAAATTCCAGAAGGATGAACGAGTTAATAAAATTGGTAGATTCAATGGAATCTACAATTTAAATAAATATAAAAATATATACCCTGCATTGTTGGTGATTTTTAGTTAGAGTATTTATTCCGATGAAGTTCTTTAGGAGAAAATGCATGCGAGTTATGCAAATCAGCATAAACCATGTTTCTCACTTGTAAAAAAGGGCTTTAAATACCTAACGGACACGGCAAATGTGGGGGTTTTTCTTTTTTGCTTAACAAAACCAAATTTTTGCTTGCAGATAAAGATTGTGAGGTAAACACTAATGAAAGAAATACAGAATTCCGAAAAAAGTAAAATAAGATACGACTATCTTAAAATCAGAGACAGATTAGAACCGACTTTAAGATATGCTTACAGTAACATAATTTTATCTAAAATAAAAAAATTAAAAGAATATCAAAATTCCGGAACAGTTATGTTTTATTTATCTTACGGTTCGGAAGTTATTACCGATGTAATGATAAATGAAGTTTTGTCGGATGATAAAGAAGTTGCCGTTCCCGTAATTCAAAATCCGGGTGACGGTATTATGACTGCAGTAAAAATAAATAAACTTGAAGATTGTTTTGATAAAGTTTACGGTATAAGGCAACCGGAATTTAATGAAGATGAGGTTGTTTTAAAACAGGATATAGATTTAATATTTGTTCCCGGAATAGTTTTTGATACTACAGGATATAGAGTCGGCTATGGTAAGGGATATTATGACAGATGGCTTGAAGGAACTGATATTTCAAAAAGGATAGGCCTTGCTTTTGAAGTTCAATTGGTGGATAAAATACCTAACGGAAAATATGATTTGCCGGTAGGCAAAATAATAACAGAAAAAAGAATCATAGATGTTTCCAAAATTTATAAAAAGTAATTTTATATATAAAACAGGAGAGTTTAAGTTATGGATATAGTTCTTATATCAGGGTGTATAGCAATAGGTTTAATAGTCGGATTTCTTTTAAGGTATATGTTCGCGAAATTTGATGCAAATTCCGTAGAGCAAAGAGCAGATAGCATTATAAATGAAGCTAAAGTTAAAGGTGATGCAAAAGCTAAAGAAATAATGATGTTGGCAAAAGATGCTGCCGAAAAAGAAAGAAAAGAAGCCGAAAAAGAAATTAAAGAAAAAAAATCCGAAATTCAAAATACGGAAAAGAGATTAAATCAAAGAGAAGATAATCTCGACAGAAAAATGGATTCTCTTGATAAAAAAGAAAAAGATTTACAACAAAAAGAAAAATGTATAGAAAGTAAAGAAAGAACAATAGATCAAAGAATATCCGAAGTTGAACAGATAAAAAATGAACAAAAGACAATTTTGGAAAAACTTTCGGGACTTACAAGAGAAGAAGCAAAAGAAAGATTAGTAAAAGAAATGGTTGATGAAGCAAAAAGAGATGCCGCTATTTTAGGACAAAGAATAGAACAGGAAACAAGAGAGAACGCAAACAAAAAAGCTAAAGAAATTCTTTCTATTGCAATTCAAAAAGTTGCTGCCGATCACACTGTTGATACAACAACATCAACCGTTCAAATTCCTAATGATGAAATAAAAGGTAGAATTATAGGAAGAGAAGGCAGAAATATTAAAGCTTTCGAACAGGCTACAGGTGTAGACTTAATTATAGATGATACTCCGGAAGCCATTACAATTTCGGCTTTTGACGGTGTAAGAAGATTTGTTGCAAAAAAAGCATTGGAAAAATTGATAGCTGACGGCAGAATCCATCCGGGAAGAATTGAAGAAGTTGTTCAAAAGGTACAAAAAGAAGTTGAAGAAATGATAAAAGAAACCGGAGAACAAGCCGCAATAGATTCCGGTGTTCCCGGCCTTCATCCTGAAATTATTAAGTTGCTCGGAAGACTTAAATTTAGAACTTCTTACGGTCAAAATCAATTACAACATACACTTGAAGTTACATGGCTTGCAGGTGCATTGGCAGGTGAGTTGGGGCTTGATGTAACATTCTGTAAGAAAGCGGGTTTAATGCACGATATAGGTAAAGCTGTTGATCATGAAGTAGAAGGGACTCATCATCAAATATCGGCAGAGTTAGCTAAAAAATACGGAGAATCTCCGAAGATGGTAAATGCAATACTTGCTCATCATGAAGGTTTTGCGGAACCGCAGAGTCCGGAAGCATTTGTTATTATTGCTGCCGATGCAATTTCTGCTGCAAGACCCGGTGCAAGAAGAGAAACCATAGAAAATTATATTAAGAGACTTGAAAAACTTGAAACGGTGGCAAAAGAATTTAAAGGTGTATCCAGTGCTTATGCAATTCAAGCAGGAAGAGAAGTAAGAATATTAGTTGAACCTGAAAATATTGATGATACTCAATCTCAAATTTTGGCACATGATATAGCTAAAAAAATAGAAAACGAAATTGAATATCCTGGACAGATTAAAGTTACCGTTATAAGAGAAACAAGAGCTCAAGATATCGCAAAATAAAAATGTTTGCTTGGCAAAATTTTTGAAGAATGGAAGATTATAAAAAATATGTAACGAATTTATTTTTTATCAAATCTTCCAATCTTCGGATGTTAAAATAATGGTTGATTTATTTGATTTTCAAAACAGTAACGAACAAGAAAATAATGATGACGGGAAACTCATTTATTCCGTTACTCAACTTAACACCGAAATAAAAACTATTCTTGAAGATTCTTATCCTTCCGTTTGGGTTTGCGGAGAAATATCAAGTTTTAAAACTTATTCATCGGGACATATGTTTTTTAATCTTAAAGATGAAAATTCACAGATATCTGCAGTTATGTTCTCTTTTCATAATCAAAAGTTAAAATTTGTTCCTAAGGACGGCATGCAAGTTGTTGTGTACGGAAGAATAACAACATATTTGCAAAGGGGGGCTTATCAAATTCAGGTATTATCGATGAAAGAACAGGGGCTCGGTACGCTCCAGGAAAAATTTGAAAAATTAAAAGAAAAACTTTTAAAAGAAGGATTGTTTGATGAATCACATAAAAAACAAATTCCGTATTTCGTTAATAAAATAGGTGTTGTTACATCTAAAGATGGAGCAGCATTACATGATATTCTATCCGTTTTGAATAGAAGATTTTCTACCGTAGAAGTTTTAATATATCCCGTAAGAGTTCAGGGAGAAACAGCTAAAACGGAAATTGCAAATGCGATACAATATTTAAACGAAAACCACAAAGAATTGGATGTTTTACTTGTTGGAAGAGGCGGCGGAAGTTTAGAGGATTTGTGGGCTTTTAACGAGGAAATTGTTGCACGGGCAATTTATAATTCGGAAATACCGGTAATTTCTTGTGTCGGGCATGAAATAGATTTTACAATAGCGGATTTTGTTGCGGATTTAAGAGCTGCTACACCGTCTGTTGCAGCGGAACTTGTTGTAAAAAACAGAGCTGATATTGAAGATAAAATTCAACTTTATAAGAATTCTTTAATAACTAAAATTAAAGATATTATAAATTTATACGAAGAAAAAATAAATTATTTTAAAACTTGCAGAGCTTTATCTAAACCGTATTTAATATATGAAGATAAAATTCAATATATGGATGATTTAAGAGATAAATTAGAACTTTATATGCAAAATATCATTGAAAATAAAAATCATAATTTACAATTAAAAATACAGAAGTTAGATTTGTTGTCTCCTCTTAAAATTTTAAAAAGAGGATATTCCGCTTGTTTTAGTGAAACCGGAAATATTATCAAATCAAAAAAACAGGTTAAAATCGATGATATAATAAACATAAAATTAACCGATGGTAATGTAATAACAAAAGTTATAGAGGATATAAAATGAAAAAACGTACTTTTGAAGATTCTTTAAAAAGATTGGAAAAAATAATTGATGAAATGGAAAATTCACAACTTGATATAGATAAAGCTATGAAACTTTTTGAAGAAGGTATTTCCTTGGTAAAAGAATGTTCTTCAAAGCTTAATGAAACGAAGAAAAGAATAGAGATTCTTGTGGAAAAAAATGGTAAAATAGAAAAAGAAAATTTTACGGAGATAAATGGAAATAATGAAAAAGAGTAAAGAGTTTGATTTAAAATCTTATTTAAAAAAACAGGGACAATTTGTAAATAAGTTGTTAAAGAAATATTTGCCTAAGGATAAGTCCATAATATCTCAGGCAATGAGATATTCAGTGTTGGCAGGCGGAAAACGATTAAGACCTGTTTTGGTTATGCTTGGTGCGGAAAGTTTCGGGCTTGATACAAAAAAAATAGAACCTGCAATTTGTGCTGTTGAATTTTTGCACACATATTCTTTAATTCACGATGATTTACCGGCAATGGATAATGACGATTTAAGGAGAGGAAAACCTACAAATCATAAAAAATTCGGTGAAGCTGCGGCAATTCTTGCAGGAGATGCATTACTTACAGAAACATTTAATTTAATAGCGAAATCTAAAGTTCCTGCGGAAAGAATAATCAAAGCAATAACAATGTTTGCCGATTACTCCGGTTATAAAGGAATGATTGGTGGGCAAGCGGAAGATACTATAGAAGCGGGTAAATGGAATAAACAAAATATTTCTTTTTGTAAGAAAAAATTAGAATACATTCATATACATAAAACATCGGACTTGATAAAGGCAAGTTTGCTTTTGGGTGCAATTCTTGCCGGAGCTAAAGATAAATTTTTAAAAGCTATTGAAAAGTACGGTCACAATATTGGTATAGCTTTTCAAATAGCTGATGATATTTTAGATGTTTATGCGGATAAAAAATTATTGGGCAAAAATGGAAGTGATGCCGACAATGATAAACTTACATATTTAAGATTGTACGGAAAAGAACAATCTGAAAAAAATGCAAAAAAGTTGATAGAGGAAGCAAAAAAGTCAATTTCACAATTTAAAGTTAACAGGGAAATATTTGAAAGCTTAGCCGATTATATGATAACAAGACAATTCTAAACAGATTTGTTTTAGAATTTTAGTTGAATAAGGTTTAATGTGTTTTTCATCTGTTCAACTTTTCGATTGATAAACTAAAAATGCATTGCATTTTTTACGAGGAAAAGATGTCAATATTAGACAATATAACAAAACCTGACGATATAAAAATAATAAAGAAAGATTTGTTGCCTGAGCTTGCGCAAGAGATAAGGCAAAAAATAATAGAAACGACATCAAAAACAGGCGGGCATCTGGCATCAAGTTTAGGTGCCGTGGATCTTACAATAGCCCTTCATTATGTTTTTGATGTTGAAAAAGATAAATTTATTTGGGATGTAGGTCATCAGGCTTATGCACATAAAATACTTACCGATAGAAAAAACACCTTTGATACATTAAGACAATATCAAGGTATAAGCGGGTTTCCAAAAATATCCGAATCAAAGTACGATTCGTTCGGATCCGGTCATGCATCCACATCTATTTCCGCAGGGCTAGGTTTTGCCGTTGCAAGAGATATTCAAAAAGAAAATTATAAAGTTGTATCAATAATAGGAGATGGGTCAATGACGGGCGGGCTTGCATTCGAAGGATTGCAAAATGCAGGAACTCTTGCAAAGAATATGCTTGTTATTTTAAACGACAATCAAATGTTTATATCGCAAAGAGTAGGCGTTCTGTCCGGATATCTCGCGAATATTTTAACTGCATCCGGTGTTAAAAAAATAGAAGATAGTATTTTGAAAATAGCTTCCAAATTGAAATTTTTAAGTTTTAATTCAATAAAAAGATTAGTTAAGAGATTTAAAACATTTTTATTTCCGGGACTTATGTTTGAAGAAATGGGATTTACCTATGTCGGCCCGATCGATGGTCATAACATAAACCAACTTATAGAAATATTAACAAAAGTTAAAAATTTCACAGGTCCGGTGTTGTTACATGTTGTAACTAAAAAAGGTAAAGGATATAAACCGGCAGAAAAAAATCCTACAAAATTTCATGGAATAGGACCTTTTGATATCGAAACGGGGAAAACAATTTCTTTGAAAAAAGTTACATATACGGAAGTTTTTTCAAAAGCTATTGTAAAACTTGCAAAGGCGGATGAAAAAATAGTTGCAATTACGGCAGCTATGCCGGATGGAACAGGGCTAAAAGATTTTTCAAAAAAATATCCGGAAAGATTTTTTGATGTCGGCATAGATGAAGCTCATGCGGTAACATTTGCGGCTGCTCTTGCCGCAGGCGGATTAAAACCGATAGTTGCCATATATTCAACATTTATGCAAAGAGCATTGGATAGTATTATTCATGATGTTGCATTACAGAACCTTCCTGTTATTATGATGTTGGATAGAGCGGGTATTGTTGGTGAAGACGGAGCAACACATCACGGAGCATTCGATTTAGCATATTTAAAATATATACCGAATTTAACAATAATGGCTCCGGCAAACGAAACCGAGCTTCAGGATATGCTTAATACGGCATTAACATTAAAAGGCCCTTCTGTGATAAGATATCCGAGAGGCAGCGGATCCAGACTTGCATCTTTTCAGAGAGATTTTGAAGTTTTGGAAACAGGAAAAGCTAAATTGGAAAAAGAAGGTAAAGATGCATGTATAGTTTGTTTGGGAAATGTTTTGCAAGTTTGTTTGGACGCGGCAAAAGAGCTTGAATCTGAAGGCGTTTCCGTATCAGTGTTGAATGTTAGATTTTTAAAGCCCTTTGATGAAACGGCCGTTAAAGATATTTTAAAATATACGAATAAAATAGTTACTGTTGAGGAAGGTTCTCTTATCGGCGGAATGGGAGAAACTGTAAAATCTGTTTTGTCGGGAAAAGATGTAAAAGTTTGTTCCATAGGTTTACCGGATGAATTTGTAGAACACGGTAAACAAAATTTGATTAGAGAAAAATGCGGCATTTCCGTAGAAAATATAAAAAAAGCAATTTATAATTTATAATTTATAATTTACACTTTATAATGTCCGTAGGATTTTTTATATGAAGACTCGTTTGGATATTTTGATTTTTGAAAAAGGATTGGCTGAAACCCGTTCAAAGGCTCAGGCTCTTGTTATGGCCGGTTCGGTTTTGGTTAACGGTAAAAAAATAACAAAAGCCGGAACTCAAGTTAGTACCGAAGATATTATTGAAATAGAAAAACAGAACCCGTATGTTTCAAGAGGCGGTCTAAAATTAGAGTCTGTTTTAAACTTGTTTGAATTAGATTTTAATGATAAAATCTGTATTGATATAGGTGCATCTACCGGCGGTTTTACCGATTGTATGCTTCAACACGGAGCAAAGAAAGTGTATGCCGTAGATGTCGGGACTGCTCAGCTTCATTATAAACTGAGAAATGATGCAAGGGTAGTTAATATTGAAAATGTAAATTTCAGATATTTTGATAAATCTTTACTAAAAGATGATATTGATATAATAACGATAGATGTGTCTTTTATTTCATTGGATAAAATATTGCCGTTGGCAAGTGAAATAATAAAAAATACCGGATTTATTGTTGCGATGATAAAACCGCAGTTTGAACTTGAACCTAACGAAATAAAAAAAGGTGTAGTAAAAGATGAAAAATTAAGGCAAAAAGCTATTGATAAAATTAAAAATTTTGCTTTAAATTTGGGTTTGGAAATTATAAAAGAGCAGGATTCGGGAATAAAAGGACCTAAAGGAAATTTAGAACATTTTATATTGTTAAAAAAATATTAAGTATATAGAGGAAAATTCAATGCAAGAGTACAATGTTAGTGAAGTTGAAAAAAAATGGCATAAAGTTTGGGCAGATAAAAAAGTTTTTAAAGCACAAAAAGATTTGTCAAAAGAAAAATATTATATTTTGGTAATGTTGCCTTACCCTTCAGGGAATCTTCATATGGGTCATGTAAGAAATTATAGTATAGGTGATGTTTTTGCAAGATATAACAGAATGATAGGGAAAAATGTTATTCAACCTATGGGTTGGGATGCATTCGGACTTCCTGCGGAAAATGCCGCCATAAAACACAATATAGCTCCGGAAAAATGGACAAAACAAAATATTGCAAGAATGAGAGAACAATTGAAAATGCTCGGTATATCTTATGATTGGGACAGAGAACTTGCAACCTGTGATGTGGAATACTACAAGTGGAACCAATGGATATTTTTGGAAATGTACAAGAGAGGTCTTGTATTTAGAAAAAAGTCCAATGTAAACTGGTGTCCGTCTTGTAAAACTGTTTTGGCAAACGAGCAGGTAAGTGAAGGACAATGTTGGAGATGTCATAGTAATGTAGAACAAAAAGAATTGGAACAGTGGTTTATAAAAATTACTCAATATGCGGACGAGTTGTTGGAAGGACATAAATTATTATCCGGTTGGCCCGAACAAGTATTGTCAATGCAGAAAAACTGGATAGGAAAATCTCATGGCGCACAAATGAAGTTTGATATTGCAGGCTCCGACAAAAAATTAGAAATATTTACAACAAGGCCTGATACTATTTTCGGTGTAACTTTCATGGTTGTTTCACCGGAACATCCAATGTTAAAAGAATTTAAATCTCAAATTAAAAATTGGGCAGAAGTAGAAAAATATATCAATGCAAGTTCTCTAAAATCCAATATCGAAAGATCGTCATCTAAAGAAAAAACAGGTGTTAAACTCGACGGAGTTTCTATAGTTAATCCTGCAACCGGCAAAAATGTACCGCTGTTTGTTGCGGATTATGTTTTAATGGGTTACGGAACGGGAGCAATTATGGCTGTTCCAGCTCACGATCAAAGAGATTGGGAATTTGCAAAGAAATATAATGTGGAAATTATTCCCGTAATAACAAACAAAGACGAAGATATATCAAAATCCGCTTATGAAGGTGAAGGCGTGATGGTAAATTCCGGACAGTTTAACGGAATTTCTTCACAAGACGCAAGAGTAAAAATGCCTTTATGGGTGGAAGAACAAGGTTGGGGAAAAAGAACAACGAATTACAAATTAAGAGAATGGTTGATATCAAGACAGAGGTGTTGGGGAACACCTATACCTATGGTTCATTGTGATAAATGCGGTATAGTTCCTGTAGAAGAAAAAGACCTGCCTGTAATTTTACCTACCGATGTAAAATTTACAAATGACGGGAAATCCCCGTTACAGTCGGATGAAAAATTTGTAAATACCACTTGTCCTAAATGCGGTGGTCCTGCAAGAAGAGAAACCGATACCATGGATACATTCGTAGATTCATCCTGGTACTTTATAAGATATACGGATGCTCATAACGATAAAGTATGCTTTGATAAAGAAGAGGCAAATTATTGGATGCCTGTTGACCAGTATGTCGGCGGAATAGAACATGCATGTATGCATCTTATATATTCAAGATTTTGGCACAAGGTTTTAAGAGATATGGGACTTATAAAAAGTGATGAACCGTTCTTGAATCTTCTGACGCAAGGTATGGTTACACTTGGCGGGAGTGCAATGTCCAAATCAAAAGGAAATATTGTAAGCCCCGATGAAATAGTTTCAAAATACGGTGCGGATACGGCAAGACTATTTATACTTTTTGCAGCTCCTCCGGAAAAACAACTTGATTGGTCCAGTGACGGAGTTGAAGGTTGTTGGAGATTTATTAACAGAGTTTGGCGTTTACAAGAACTTGTAAATACAAAAGCTTCTGTCCCTGCAACAGAGAAAGCCAAACAAGATTTGTTGAGAGCAATGCACGTTTGTATAAAAAAAGTCGGTGAAGATATATCGGTAAAACATCAGTTTAATACCGCAATATCCGCTGTAATGGAACTTGTTAATACAATGTACACATATAAACATCACTCAAACGATGACGGATTATCAAAACAGGTTTATGAAACAATAGTGTTGCTCCTTTCTCCTTTTACTCCGCATTTATGTGAAGAAATTTGGAACATTTTAGGTCACAATGATTGTGTATCTGTTGCACAATGGCCAAAATATGACGAAAAATATATTAAACAGGATACAATAGAAATTCCGGTTCAAGTAAACGGGAAATTGAAAGGTAAAGTAAATATTGATGTTTCCGCAGATGAACAGACTATTAAAAATATTGTGTTGTCTGACGAGAAATTAAAAGCAATATTTGAAGGTAAAAATATTGTAAAGTTTATATATGTAAAAAATAAAATTATAAATTTGGTTGTTAAATAAAAATCGTAAATCGATTTTTAAGGAGTTTTATGAAAAAATTATATTTGTTTGTTGTTTCATTATTTGCTTTGTTATGTGCTTGTGCGGCACCTTATGATCCTGCACCTCAGTTGTTACCTTCTTATGTTAAAAATGTTTATGTAAGGCCTGTTGTAAACAATACAAATCAGTATGGTTTGGAAGATAAATTTACAAAAGCGATAATAGATGAATTTATGAGAGACGGCAGGTTATCCGTGGTAACAACGGAAGAAGAAGCAGACGGTGTAGTTGTTTGTGAAATAAAAAGGTATGTTTTACAACCTTTAACTTACGATGCAAATATGGTAACGGAACAATATAAATTATGGGTTCTTATTAATGCTTTTTTTATTGATAAACATGAAAATGTTACATTATGGGTTGAACCTAATATGGAAGGAATACAAATATATTCAGACAGTGTAAAAGTGGGTTTCGGCGGGATGACGGAAGAAGAGGCAAGGGAGTATATTTGGGAAAAATTATCCAGGGATATAGTTAAAAGAACGGTTAGGGGTTTCGGAAGTGCAAGTGGAATCTCGGAAAGAAAAGTTCAGGATTAATTGATAAAAACATTGTAATAATATAGAATATAAATTATGAAAAATAAAAAAATAATAGCTGTTTATCCGGGAAGTTTTGACCCTCCGACAAACGGACATATCGATATTATTGGAAGGGCTGCAAAAATTTTTCCGGAAGTAATTGTTGCCATTACACACAATTATAATAAAAGTCATATGTTTTCATTGGATGAAAGACTTTCGATGATGAGAGAGTCTGTCAGTAAAATAAAAAATGTAAAAGTTTCTTCTTTTACGGGATTATTGGTGGATTATCTTAACGAAATAGATAGTTTTTGTATAGTGAGGGGCTTAAGGGCTTTATCGGATTTTGAATATGAATTCCAGATGGCTTTAATGAACAGGAAACTAAAGAAAGATGTTGAAACAATATTTTTAATGCCTGATCAGGAATATACTTTTTTATCTTCAAGTATGGTTAAAGAAATTGCATCTTTAGGAGGAGATTTTAAAAATTTTGTTCCTGGAGTTGTTTATAAAAAAATAAAAAAAAAGAACAGCTCAAATATATAAATTAGTGAGTTTGTCTCAAGCAGACATAAACTTCGGTGTGCAAGCCATGAATTAATCTTTGATAGATAATAATATTTTACATATGGGAAGAAAATAATTTTTTGGGGTGTTTTTGATGTCAGATAAAAAGAAATTTAATATTATTGAAATAATAATTGCAGTGGCAATTATTGTGTTGATTACATTCGTTGTGTATCCTAAATTTCTTGATATAATCCGTAAATCGAATGAATCTGCAAGCAGAGCAAATCTTTTAGCATTAAGAACGGCAATAGCAGTTTATTACGGAGAAAATGAAGGGCATTTTCCGGATGAAAATATTGTTGAACAGTTGCTTAGTGAAGACGGTAAATATATAAAATATATACCGGAATTATATTGCCCGCCTTATCATAATCCTACCACAGAAATAACAACTCGCCCAACGGGAGATTCGGGTAAATGGGCCTATCAAGTTGAAGATAGCCAAGACAGACAAGCAGGCGAACTTTGGATAGATTGTAATCAGAAAGATTCTAAAGGTGTTGTTTGGAATACATATTAAGGATTTTTTGATGTTTGAAAGAATACTTGTGTTCTTGTTCGGTTTGATAATGGGCAGTTTTGCAAATGTATGTATATATAGAATGCCGAAAAATTTATCGATATTTAAGCCGAATTTCCGTTGCATGAATTGTAATAGTTTTATCAAGTGGTACGATAATATTCCCATCATAAGTTATATATTGCTTAAAGGTAAATGCAGGAGTTGCGGTTCAAAAATAGCATTTATTTATCCTGCAATGGAATTGATTTGCGGATTGTTGTTTTTATCAATGTTTTATTTGTTCGGTTTTTCATTTGCATTAATTCCGTTTTGTTTATTATTATTTTCTTTATTGGTTATAACTGCAATAGATTTTAAATTTCAAATAATTCCGGATGAAATTTCTTTTATGTTGATGGTAGTTGGAAGTATATCTTGTTTTTGTAATCCGGTTCTTGGAAATACAACAGGGCAAAGAATATTGAATTCCTTTTTAGGTTTTTTTGCCGGAGGCGGTTCTTTGTTTCTTGTTGCGGTTATAGGTAAATTGATTTTTAAAAAAGATGTAATGGGTGGCGGAGACATAAAGTTGATGGCAGGAGTAGGCTCTTTTATAGGATGTGGAAAAGTATTATTTGCTATTTTTATTGCTTCACTGTTAGGCAGCATAGTAGGTATGTCTCTAATAATATTCAAAAAAATTATTAAAAAGCAGGAAATAGCTTTTGGACCTTATTTGGCATTGGGAACATATTTAACATTGTTTTTGCCGGCTCCTCATATTGTTATAAATTGGATTATGACAATTGAGGAAAAAATTTTAGTAAAACTTATTAATTGAAATTCAGGTATAAATATTATGTTATATGCAAGTAAAAATAATTCGGTTATAATAGCATTTATCATATCTGTTTTAATGGTAATTGCTATTCTGTCAAAATTTTCATTTGTCTTTCCGATACAAAGTGCAATTTTTTTGTTGTCGTTGCTGTTGTTTGTATATTTGGCAAATACAAATAAATTTAAAATTAATTCATATATCGTTACATCATTGTTGTTTTTTGTAATGTGTTGCTTGTCTTATATAGGAGCTGATTTTAAAGTAAATGTCAGAGATTATCTTGTTGTTTTAGGTTCTGCATTGTTATCAGGTTTTTCCTTTTCCTTTTTATCTTTGGAGTGGAAGAAAAAAGTATTATTTATCCCTCTGTTCATTTCTTTGTGGCTATCAATGATATTGTTTACAAGATTTGTTACAAATCCGCAAGGTTTTTTCTATGTAGATAATTTTTATGAAACAATGGCATTGAATATAAATGTTATTGCCGGATTTCTTGTGTTGGTTTATCCGTTGTTTTTTATTTTTATTAAAGAACAAAAAAACACAAAAGTTTTTGTTGCAATGATGCTTTTTGTTTTACTTGCAATATTTCTTACAAAATGCAGAATTGTAATTTTGTTGTCTTCAATTTCAACTTTGATGTTTTTATTTGAGTATAGAAAAAATAAAATTGTTAAAATTCTGTTAATATTGTTTACATTATTGCTGATATCGGGAATATGTTATATTTCTTTTTTAAAATTTTCATACAACAGTGTAAACGACAGAATTATATGGTGGAAAACAGCATTTTTAATTTTTAAAGAAAATATATTGTTCGGTTGCGGTTTCGGTAACTATATGGTTTTGTTTAAAACTTTCAGACCGGAACTTGTATTAAATACAATATTTGCACATAATATATTTATGCAGTTGTTGGCGGAAGTAGGTATGCTCGGGACATTAAGTTTTTTTGCATTGATATTTTCTTTTTATAATAAAATTTTTAAAAAAATAGCAGAACAAAAAGATGTTTATTTCTATTGTTATATAGCGATAAGCATAACCTCTTTTCTTTTAGTAAATTTATTTGATTACGGTTTCTTTGTTCCGGCAAACATGTTAATATTCTTCATAATTTTTTCATCTGCTTTTGATACTGTAGGTGAAAAAAGAAAGTTACAAAAAATGAGTGTAATTGTTTCTTTGGTATTATATCTTTTGATTTTTGTGTTTCTTGCAAAACCGGTTATAGCAAATAATTATTATAAAAAAGGAATTGATTTGTATGTCGCGGGACATTACAAAATAGCTATAGAAGAATTTGATAAAGCAATAAAATTCGATAAAAATAATCCGGAATATTATGCACAGGTCTCGAGAGCATATTTTGCTCTTTATGATAAGAACAGAGATGAATCCGGAGAAAAATATGCTGATAAATCTATAGAATATTTAAGTAAAGCTATAAGTTTAAATAATTATGAATCACAATTGAAAGCATCGTTAGCTGCTGTTTATTGGAATTGTGATAAACAAGAAGAAGCTTTGAAAACTATACAAGAAGCCATAAAATATGATAAATTTAATCCTTATTACGAAGAATATTATTATAAAATAAAAAATTTTTAGTTTGTTTGTTGTTGGGGGAAATTATAAAAAAACATATTTTTAAAATTATCTTAGGTTGTTTAATAAGTTTATTGTTGATATATTTATGCATAAGAAATATAGACTTTAAACAATCTGTTTCTTTACTTAAAAATGCGGACATATCTTTAATAATAACAGGTGTTATTATATATATCTCTTCCTATCTTGTAAGAGGTTTCAGGTGGGATTATATTCTTGCTCCTTTAAAAAAGATGAAAGTTTTTCAAAGTTTTTATTATTTGGTTTTCGGTTTTTTTATGAACAATATTTTGCCGTTAAGATTAGGTGAATTTGTAAGAGCCATCGTTGCCGGTAAAAAACTGGGAATATCAAAGAGCGGTGTTTTTGCAACTATTGTTGTTGAAAGATTAATGGATGTCGTGATTTTTATATTATCATTTTTCTTAATAGCAATGTTTATTCCCAATATTCCGAATTGGTTACAAAAATCTTTTATATTGTGTACCATAGTTTTCGGTTTAATGTTTATAGCTTTATTTTTTATGTCAAAAAAAGAAGAGAACTTTTTAAAAATTTTATATAAGTTTCATTTACCTTTAAAACTTACCGAATTTATCAAATCGATTTTCTTGAAATTTGCAAGCGGCTTGAAATTCTTTCAAAACAGAAAGTTGTTTATTGTTGTTTTTTTAACATCAATAATTATATGGGTAATAGAATCATATGCTTATAAAACTTTATTTTTAGCATTTGGTTTAAAAGTAACAGCGGTACAATGTTTATTTGTTATTGTTACAACCGGTGTTGCAACAATGATTCCGACTGCACCGGGTTTTATCGGGGCAATAGAAAGTGTAGGAATGATTACGTTGGGACTTTTCGGAATTGAAGAAACAACAGCTTTTACGGCTATGGCAGCAACACATTTTATAGAGATGATGTCAGTATATCTTTTAGGTATAATAGGAATGATAAAAGAAAAAATTTCTTTTTCTGATTTGTTTGATTTTGCATTAAAACAACATCAAGATACGGAAGAAATAAATGGAAAATAAAAAAAGTAAAATTGTTGTAGTTATGCCGGCCTATAATGCCGCACAAACTTTGCAAAAAACAATTAATTCTATCCCTAAAAATTCCTATGACGAAATTTTATTGGTTGATGATAATTCAAAAGACGATACAGTCAAAATAGCAAAGGAGTTAGGCCTAAAAGTTATAAAGCATAATAAAAACCTGGGATATGGCGCGAATCAAAAAACTTGTTATAAAGCTGCACTTGAAATGGGTGCAGATATTATTGTTATGGTTCATCCCGATTATCAGTATGATCCTCGTCTTGTTCCTTTTCTAGTTGGATTAATCGAACAAGATATTTGTGATGTTATGTTTGCAAACAGGATAAGAACAAGAGAAGAAGCTTTAAAAGGTGGAATGCCTTGGTATAAATATTTTTTTAACAGATGTTTGACGATTATTGAAAATGTTGTTTTGGGCTTAAACTTGGGAGAATACCATACAGGATATAGGGCTTATTCAAGGAAAGTTTTGGAATCGATAAACTTTAAAGCAAATTCAGATGATTTTGTTTTTGATCAACACATTGTTGTTCAAATTGCATTGGCAGGTTTTAGGATAGGAGATATTCCTGTTCCAACAAAATATTTTCCAGAGGCATCTTCAATAAATTTCAAAAGAAGTGTAAAATATGGTTTCGGGATATTATGGATATTAGTAAAATATATACTACATAAATGGAAAATAGTAAAATATAAACAATTTGAAATAAAAAAGGAGAAGTAAAATGGCTTACAAAATTACTTTAGTTAGAGGTGACGGAACAGGTCCGGAACTTACGGAAGTTACGGCAAAAGTTATAGAAGCAACCGGTGTAAAAATAGATTGGGAAATTATGGAAGCCGGAGTGGATATTATGGAAAAGGAAGGAACTCCTTTACCGGATAAAACATTGCAATCTATAGCAAAAAATAAAATAGCATTAAAAGGTCCTATAACAACTCCTATCGGGACAGGTTTCCGTTCCGTAAATGTTGCTATAAGAAAAGAACTTGATCTTTTTACATGTTTAAGACCTTGCAAAAGTTATGTAGGTGTTAAATCAAGATTTTCGGATATAGATTTGGTTGTGGTAAGAGAAAATACTGAAGACTTGTATGCAGGTGTAGAATTTGCGGAAAGAACGGATGAGGCAAATAAAATTATTGAACTTTCCAAAGGTAAAATAAGACCGGAATCTTCAATATCAATAAAGTCTTTTTCCGAATTCGGATGCGAAAGAATAGTAAGATTTGCATTTGATTATGCAGTAAAAAATAACAGAAAAAAAGTTACCGCTGTTGCTAAGGCAAATATAATGAAATGTACCGACGGTATGTTTTACAGAGTAGCAAGAGAAGTTGCAAAAGATTATGAAGGTAAAATCGAATACGAAGAAAGATTAATAGATAACATGTGTATGCAACTTGTACAAAAACCCGAACTTTACGATGTAATTGTTCTTCCTAATTTGTACGGAGATATATTGTCTGATTTATGTGCAGGCTTAGTCGGCGGTCTCGGTGTTGCTCCGGGAGCAAATTTAGGTAAAGATTGTGCAGTGTTTGAAGCGGTTCACGGTTCTGCTCCTAAATATAAAGGTTTGAATAAAGTTAATCCTATGGCACTTATATTGTCCGGAAAAATGATGTTGGATTATTTAGGTGAATTTGATGCTGCAAAAAGATTGGATAAAGCGGTAGCCGAAGTAGTAGCGGAGAAAAAGTTTGTTACTTACGATTTGGGTGGAACGGCAGGTACAAAAGAAATGGGACAAGCTATAATTGATAGAATAAAAAATTCATAAAGGCAGTATAAGTATATAATTGAAAACGGAGAGATTTTAAAAATCTCTCCGTTTTTGTGTTTTGTATAAAATTTTTAATTTTGTATAATACGAATATTCGTTTTATTATTTGTGGTTGTCGTGAATTATAAAACATAAAATATAAATTTGTCATATTGTATTAAGTTAAGAGGGGAAGAAAATGAAAGTTTTAGTCGTAAATTGTGGTTCATCGTCAGTAAAATATTCTTTGTTCGATATGGAAAAAGAGCAAAAAATTGCTTGGGGACTTGTAGAATGTATCGGTCTTGAAGAAGCTTTTTATAAAAGGCAAACAATAACAGTTCCGCAGGTAAAAACTGCTTGTAAAGTCGCAAACCATTTTGAAGCGGTTCAAATAATAATAAAAGATTTGTTGGATGAAAAAACAGGCAGCATAAAAGATATAAAAGAAATTGCCGTTGTAGGTCACAGAGTAGTTCATGGAGGATACAAATTTTCGAAACCTGTATTGGTAAATGAACAAGTAAAAAAAGATTTAAAAGAATGTTATTCAATTGCTCCATTACATACACCTCACCATTATGCCGGTATAGAAGCTGTTGAAAAAATGTTGCCGGGAATACCGTCGGTTTTGGTTTTTGATACCGCATTTCATCAAACAATGCCGGATTATGCATACAGATATGCAATACCTTCCGAATATTATGAACAAGATCATGTAAGAAGATACGGTATGCACGGAACATCACACAAATACGTAACACAAAAAGCTGCAGCAATGTTAAACATTCCGGTAGATAAAGTAAACCTTATTACATGCCATTTGGGGAACGGGAGTTCTATTACGGCAATTAAAAACGGTAAAGTTATAGATACTTCTATGGGATTTACACCTTTAGCGGGTCTTGTTATGGGAACAAGATGCGGAGATATAGATCCTGCGGTTATCGTTCATATATTATCGAAATATCCGAAAATGACATCCGATGAATTAAATAATTTATTAAATAAGCAAAGCGGAGTTGCAGCTGTTTCCGGTATTGCAGGCGGAGATATGAGAGAAGTTGAAGATGCAATGATAGCAGGAGATAAAAAAGCAGAACTTGCATTCAATATGTTATGTTACAGCGGTAAAAAATATTTATGTGCATATTACGGAATATTGAACGGAATTGACGGTATAGTATTTACTGCAGGTATAGGTGAAAATTCTCCGTTAACAAGAGAAAAAATGTGCGAAGGTTTAGATAATTTGGGAATAAAAATAGATAAAGCATTAAATGAACCGAGAAGCAGTAAAGAAAGGTTTATTTCCGCAAGTGATTCTAAAATAAAAGTTATGGTTATACCCACAAACGAAGAATTAATGATAGCAAGAGAATCAGTTGAAGTATTGAATGAAAATAAGTAGAATATAATAAAAATGTGATGCACGTTTCATGCATCAAAAATTGCTTTGCAATTTTTTGGGGCTATAGCTCAGCTGGGAGAGCGCTTGCATGGCATGCAAGAGGTCAGGGGTTCGATCCCCCTTAGCTCCATTTTTTTTGGAGAATAAAGGTGTTGAAATATATTAAAAATAATTTGTTTATAGAAAATGTTGCAGTGTCTAAATTGGTAAAAAAGTTTGGCACTCCGCTTTATGCTTATTCTCAAAAAGAATTGGAATCGAATTTTAATTCATACAAAGAAGCATTTAAATCTGTAGGTAGTATAATTTGTTATGCAATGAAAGCAAATTCCAATCATAATATATTGAAACATTTGGCAAAGCTTGGTGCCGGAGCAGATATCGTTTCCGGAGGAGAACTTTACAGAGCATTAAAAGCTGGAATAAAACCGCAAAAAATAGTTTATTCCGGTGTAGGCAAAACTTCAAAAGAAATAGAGTTTGCGTTAAGAAGTAATATTTTAATGTTTAATGTTGAGTCTCTTGAAGAATTGGACAAAATAAATGCCATAGCCGGAAAATTAAAAACGAAAGCAAGAATTTCTTTCAGGGTTAATCCTAACGTTGATGTGCATACTCATAAATATATAACTACAGGTAAAGAAGGAAACAAGTTTGGTATAAAATATGAAGATGCTTTTGATATTTATATAAAAGCTTCTAAGATGAAAAATATAGAAGTTGTTGGTGTTGATAGTCATATAGGTTCACAAATTTTGGATGTTGCTCCGTTTAAAGTAGCTGCAGAAAAAATGTCGAAGTTAATAGATAAATTGGAAACTAACGGAATAAATATAAAATATATTGATATCGGCGGCGGTCTTGGAATAAAATATAAACCTGCGGATAAACCGCAAACACCTGCAGATTTAAGAAAAATGATTATGCCGGTATACTCTAAATATAAAAATAAAACAATAATTGTTGAACCGGGAAGAGCAATTGTGGGTGATACGGGAATATTAATAGGTGAAGTTTTGTACAGAAAGACATCAGGTACAAAAAATTTCGTAGTCACAAATGTGGCTATGAATGATTTAATAAGACCTGCATTATATGAATCTTATCATAATATTATTCCTGTAAAAAAATCTTTCAAAAAACAACAGATTGTAGATGTTGTAGGTCCTATATGTGAATCAGGAGATTTTATTGCGAAGGACAGAAAGCTTCCTGTATTTGAACAAGGTGATTTTGTTGCAGTAGAATGTGCAGGTGCTTATGGCAGAGCTATGTCTTCTCAATATAATTCAAGACCGAGAGGCGCTGAAGTTTTAGTTAACGGTTCTAAAGTAAAAGTAATAAGAAAAGCGGAAACAATAGAAGATTTGATGTCTAAAGAAATAAAATAAAAATTTTTTATAATCCCGTACTTGATACGGAAATTTTTGTAGTTAATTATAAATTGTAAATATAAATTGTAGCAGAGGGGTTTTTATGTTTTCAGGCAGTTTTACGGCAATTGTCACACCATTAAAAAATAATAAGGTAGATTTCGATGCATACAAAAAAATAATTGATATGCAAATAGAAGCGGGAATTACGGGAATTGTTCCATGCGGTTCTACCGGAGAATCTGCAACTTTGTCACACGAAGAACATGATGAAGTTATAAAAAAAGCTGTAGAATTTTCTAACGGAAAATTGAAAGTTATAGCGGGTACAGGTTCAAACTCTACGGCGGAAGCAATAAGATTATCAAAACATGCACAAGAAGTAGGTTGTGACGGTGTTTTACTTGTTGCGCCTTATTATAATAAGCCTACACAAAAAGGTTTGTACCTTCACTATAAAGAAGTTGCAAATGCAATAAATATTCCGGTTGTTTTATATAATATTCAAGGAAGATCAGCAGTAAATATAGAACCTAAAACTATAGCACAACTTGCAAAAGATTGTAAAAATATTGTTGCAGTAAAAGAAGCATCCGGCTCTCTTGATCAAATGTCTCAAATAAGATTGCTTGCTCCGGAAATGGATTTGATTTCAGGAGATGATGCTTTAACCGTTCCTATAATGGCTATCGGTGGAACAGGAGTTATTTCGGTATTATCCAACATCTGTCCTAAAGTTGTTGCGGATTTAGTTAATGCAATGTTGAAAAAAGATTTAGATAAAGCAAATGAAATTGCATTTAAATGGTTACCGTTAGTAAAAGCAATGTTTATAGAAACAAATCCTATTCCCGTAAAAGCAGCATTGGCTATGATGGGAATTTGTTCCGATGAAATGAGACTTCCTATGTGTTCGTTATCGGATGAGCATAAAGAAAGTTTAAGAAAAACATTAAAAAGTTTTAACTTAATATAAGAGATATAGACGGATAGAAAAAAAGTTCTTTCTTCGCAGTTTCTTCTGTCCGTCTGTACATCAAAATTTTGCGTAACAAAATTTTAAGGAGTTTATTGTGTCGAACATAATAGTTTGTGGTGCATGCGGTAGAATGGGTAGTGCAATAATAAATATGGCAAAACAAGATAAAGATTTTAATATAGTTGCGGGAACAGAAATAGATTCAAGCCCTGCAATAGGTAACAAAAATCCACTGATAGTAAAATCAAACGAAATAGAATCTGTAGTAAATGCAGGAGACATAATAATAGATTTTACCATTGCATCAAACACAATGAAGAATGTGGAAATTGCTCTTAAAAAAAATGCAAAGCTCGTTATAGGAACAACAGGTTTAACCGATGAAAATAAAGAATTTTTAAAAAAAGCCGGAGAAAAAATATCAATAGTTTTTGCTCCGAATATGTCAACGGGAATCAATCTGTTACTTGACACAGTTGAAAATATAGCAAAGAAAATTCCAAACTATGATGTTGAAATAGTTGAAATTCATCATAACAAGAAAAAAGATTCTCCTTCGGGAACTGCAATAAGACTTGCTGAAGCTGTTGCTGCGGGGCATAACAAAAGTTTAAAAGAAGTTGGTATTTATGGAAGACACGGAACCCAAACCTTGAGAACTCCGGGAGAGATCGGAATTCATGCTGTCAGATGCGGAGATGTTTGCGGAGATCATACAGTATATTTTGCAGGTGAAGGCGAAGTGATAGAAGTATCTCATAAAGCAACATCGAGAGCATGTCTTGTGGCCGGCGCATTAAAAGCTGCAAAATGGCTTGCTGACAAACCGGCAGGCCTTTACGATATGAGAGATGTTTTAGATTTGAAATAAAATTAAATTTTTGAAAAAAGTTTTCACTCGTTAATTTATTGTAAAGATGTTTTATTTTTTATAGAATAAAAAAGCTATGAATATTATAAAAGATATTGATGAAATAGTAACTTTGGCACTTAAAGAAGATTGTGCATATAACGATGTTACCTCTAAAAGTTTAAATTTAGACGGTAAAAATGCATCGGCTGTTTTAATTTCAAAAGGTGACGGAATATTGTGTGGTGTTGATGCATTTAAGCATGTTCTTCTAAGACTTAGTAAAAATTTTAAATTTAAAGTTTTTAAAAAAGATGCCCAGACAGTAAAAAAGGGCGATGTTATATTAACCGTTAAAGGTCCTGCAGCACCATTGCTTGCAGGAGAAAGAACAGCCTTAAATTTTATTCAAAAACTTTCCGGTATAGCAACAACAACAAATAAATTCGTTAAAATTGTTAAAGGTTCCAAAGCCGGAATTTTCGATACAAGAAAAACCCTTCCCGGTTTTAGAAATGTTTCAAAGTATGCTGTCAGATGCGGCGGCGGGAAAAACCATAGAATGAATTTATCTGATATGGTATTGATAAAGGATAATCATTTAGCTTTAATAGACGATTTAACGTTGAAAGTTAAAGAAATAAGAAAAAGATATAAAAAACTAAAAGTTCTTATAGAATGTGAACATGAACAACATGTAAGAAATGCAATTGCTGCAAAAGCAGATATTATAATGCTTGATAACATGAAACAAAAAGATTTGATAAAAATGGTTAAACTTATAAGATCAAGTTCAACATCTACATATAAACCTTTAATAGAAATTTCAGGCGGAGTTAATTTTAAAACAATAAAAAATTATGCTAAGCTTGGAATAGAAAGAATATCGATCGGAATGATAACACATTCCGCACCGTCTTTAGACATATCCTTGGAAGTTGATGTTCATAAATAGTAACGGATATAATCATGCCACATTTTTATGTTAATCCAAAAGATATAAAAGATGAAAGTTTTATTATAGAAAACGAACAATTTCATTATTTGTCTAATGTCCGAAGGTTTTCCGTCGGAGATGAAATAGACATATTTGACGGTTTAGGGAACTCGTATAAAGCGAGGATAGATATTATAGACAGAAAAAGTATGAAAGGTAAAATCCTTTCTTCAAAAACTTTTGTTTTGCCGAAAAAGAATATTTCCATATATACGGCAATTCCTAAAGGTGAAAGGTTTGATTGGCTTATAGAAAAAGCGGGTGAAATAGGTGTTACTAAAATAGTTCCCGTAATATATGTAAGAAGTGTTATAAAAGAGTTGTCCGATGCCAAATGCGACAGATATAAAAAAATATCAATAGGTGCAAGTTCTCAAAGTTGGCGAGCCGATGTTATGCCTGTATATAAGCCCGTAAAATTTAACGAAGTTGTGGAAAAAGCGGCTTCTCAAAGAAGCACACTAAATATTTTACCTTGGGAAAGTGAAGAGAAGAAAAATATTTTGGATTTGCTTAAAGAAAACAAAGAAATAAAGAATATAAATATTTTTATAGGTCCGGAAGGCGGCTTTGATAAAACCGAAATAGATATTGCATTACAAAACGGTTTTAATACTGTAACATTAGGGAAAAATATTTTAAGAGTTGAAACTGCTGCAATAGTTTCCGCAAGCATAGTAACAACAATTTGTAACTGATATAAAAAGCAAAGCTATGAAAAAGTTATTTATATATACTTTCGGTTGTAAAATAAATCAATATGAGAGTCAAATAATAAAAGAAAAATATTGTTCGAATTCATATATTTATACAGGAGACTTCGAACAAGCGGATGTCATTATTGTAAACTCCTGTTCAGTTACCGCTCATGCAGATAAACAATGTGAACAAATAATAAATAAATTTCATAAAAAAAACGAAAAATCGAAAATTATATTAACAGGTTGTTTTGCAAAGGTTTCAAAAGAAAAAATATTACAAAAATTTCCTTTTGTTGAAATCGTAATGAAAGAAGAAATGTTGAAAGACAATGAACAAAGAATAAAAACTTTTGATAATCATTCAAGAGCTTTTGTAAAAATTCAGGATGGTTGCAACAGTTTTTGTTCTTATTGTATAGTTCCTTATGCAAGAAACATAATGTGGTCCAAACCTGTAGATAAAATAATAGAAGAAATAGATAATTTAACCGATATCGGCTATAGTGAAATAGTTCTTACGGGAATACATATAGGCAAATATGATAAAGGAATTTCATATTTACTAAATCAAATATACAAAAATATAAATAAAAATTTCAGAATAAGATTGTCTTCAATAGAAATGAATGAAATAACCGATGAACTTATACGTATAATGAAAGCGGAACAAGAAAGATTTTGTCATCATTTACATATTCCTTTACAATCTGCTTCGGACACCGTTTTAAAGGATATGAACAGAAAATATTTGTCTAAAGATTTTTTAGATAAATTAAATTTACTGAAACAAAATTTCAAAGATATTTCAATAACAACCGATGTTATTTGCGGATTTCCAACAGAAACAGATAAAGATTTTAATATAACATACAATTTTTTAAAAGATAATGAATTTGCAAGATTACATGTCTTTCCTTTTTCACCCAGACAAGGAACAAAAGCTTACGAATTAAAACAAGTTTATAAAAACGGGCAATCTAAAATAAGAACGGATAAATTGTTACAATTGAGTAAAGAGTTGGAACAAAGATATTTTAACAGGTTTGTAAATACTAAAAGAAAAGCAGTTTCGTTAAGGGGAAAAAAAGCTTTAACCGATAACTACTTAACAATAGAAAATGTTGAAAAGCAAAACGGTATATTTGAAGTAGAAGTAAAATAATTTGATACTTTTCAAATCTTTAACTTTTCAATAAAAAAGTTTTTACAACTTTTCGGTTTGACAATAAAATTATATTTTTATAACATTTCTTTTGTATCTATAAAGAAGAAAATAAGCAAAACTTATTTTAATAATTAATTTGGAGGCAAGTAAAATGGCAGTTAAAGTTGCAATTAACGGATTTGGAAGAATCGGAAGATTGGCATTCAGACAAATGTTTGGTGCAAAAGGTTATGAAGTAGTTGCTATAAACGATTTGACAAGTCCTAAGATGTTGGCTCACTTATTGAAGTATGATTCAGCACAAGGCGGATATTGCGGTAAATTCGGTGAAGAAGCAAAACACACAGTATCTTATAAAGAAGCTGTATTGGCTGAAGACGGAAAAACAGTTAAAGAATTCGGTTCAATAACTGTTGACGGAAAAGAAATTACAATCTATGCAATTCCTAAAGCAAATGAATTACCTTGGGGAAAATTAGGCGTTGATGTTGTTTTGGAATGTACAGGTTTCTATACATCAAAAGCAAAAGCACAAGCTCACATTGATGCAGGTGCTAAAAAAGTTGTTATTTCTGCTCCTGCAGGAAACGACTTACCTACAATCGTTTACAATGTAAACCACAAAATATTGAAAAAAGAAGACAAAATCATATCAGCAGCTTCTTGTACAACAAACTGCTTGGCACCTATGACAAAAGCTTTGAATGATTATGCTCCTATTCAATCCGGAATCATGACAACAGTTCATGCTTATACCGGAGACCAAATGATTCTTGATGGTCCGCAAAGAAAAGGTGATGTTCAAAGAGCAAGAGGCGGAGCAATCAACATTGTTCCTAATTCAACAGGTGCTGCAAAAGCTATCGGTTTGGTTATTCCTGAATTGAACGGAAAATTAATCGGTGCTGCACAAAGAGTTCCTACAGCAACAGGTTCAACAACAATTCTTCATGCGGTTGTTAAAGGAAAAGATGTTACAGTTGAAGGAATTAATGCAGCTATGAAAGCTCAAGCAAACGAATCATTCGGATATACAGAAGAAAAATTAGTTTCTTCCGACATTATCGGTATGAAATTCGGTTCATTATTTGATGCTAACCAAACAATGGTTGCAAAAATTGATGACGATACATATCAAGTTCAAGTTGTTTCTTGGTACGATAACGAAAACAGCTATACAAGCCAAATGGTTAGAACAATTAAGTTTTTTGCAGAATTGAACTAATAAAATTTGGTTTAGCTTAAATAGTCTTAATTTATATTGGGTTCAGTCTGATTATATTTAATTGGCTGAACCCGATTTTCATAAGAGGAGAATACAATGTTAAACAAAAAAACTGTAGACGATTTAAAAGACATTGCCGGAAAAAAAGTTTTGGTAAGATGTGATTTTAATGTTCCTTTAAAACAAGGCGTTATTCAAAACTACAAGAGAATAGATGCCGCTCTTCCTACAATAAAGAAATTGTTGGAACAAAAAGCAAAAGTTATTCTTTGTTCTCACATGGGAAAACCTAAAGGTGAACCGTTACCTGAACTTTCTCTTGCTCCTGTAGCGGTTGCATTAAGTGAAAGATTAGGTGTAACCGTAAAATTTGCTGATGATCCTAAAGTTACAAGCGATTCAACAAAACAAATGGCAAAAGATTTGAAAGAAGGGGAAGTTTTACTTCTTCAAAATACAAGATATAGAAAAGAAGAAACAAAATTGGAAAAAGATGAAACTGCTATAAAGTTTGCAGAAGAATTGGCAGCACTTTGCGACAACGAAATATTTGTTAACGATGCATTTGGAACAGCTCACAGAGCACATTGTTCAAACGTAGGTGTTACAAAATTCGTTAAAGAATCTGCGGCAGGATACTTGGTAGAAAAAGAAATTAAGTTTTTGGGTGATGCATTGAATGCTCCCGTAAAACCTTTCTTGGCTATCCTCGGCGGTGCAAAAGTTTCCGATAAAATAAATGTTATTGAAAATCTTTTAGGTAAAGTAGATGCTATTATAATCGGTGGAGCAATGGCATATACTTTCTTGAAAGCACAAGGATATAAAACAGGAAAATCTTTAGTTGAAGAAGATAAACTTGATTTAGCAAAAAGTTTATTGAAAAAAGCTCAAGATAAAGGTGTAAAATTCTTGTTGCCTATAGATCATGTTATAGCAACAGCAGTAGATTTTGAAAAGAAAGAAGTTCCTGCCGGTGCAACAGTAAAAAATACCGACGGACTTGATATTGAAGACGGATTTATGGGTGTAGATGCAGGACCTAAATCAATAGAAAAATTCAGCGAGATAGTAAAATCCGCAAAAACAATAGTTTGGAACGGACCGCTGGGAATATTCGAAGTTCCTGAATTTTCTAAAGGAACAGTTGAAATTGCAAAATTAGTTGCAACTGCAACAGATAACGGTGCAATATCAGTTGTTGGCGGTGGAGATTCTGTATCTGCAGTTAAAAAAGCAGGAGTAGATAAAAGAATTTCTCATGTGTCTACCGGCGGTGGAGCATCTTTGGAATTCTTGGAAGGAAAAGATTTGCCGGGTATAGCAGCATTGCCAACAAAATAAAAATTTTGTACAATTTGTCCTGCACAATAATAAAAATTGTGCAGGATAAAAAAAAGTACTTGCAAAAAATAAAATTTTTTGATAAAATAAAACAATTATGATACTTTATTACATTGTAGTAACATTACATTTTATAGTTTGTGCAGCATTGATCATTATAGTTCTTCTCCAAGCAGGAAAGAGCGGCGGAATGGCCGGTATTTTCGGCGGCGGAGGATCTGATCAAATATTTAGTGCTCCCAGCGGAATGGCATTTATAAAAAAAGTGACTGTAGCTTGTGCCGTAGTTTTTATGGTAACATCGCTTACATTAACTTTGATGACTTCAAGGTTGAGCATGAAATCGGTTATAGATCAGGTTTCAAATATACCTATAGCTGCTACTCAGCAGCCTAATGAGTAATAGTTAGGGGAATTGCTGGGGTGGCGGAACTGGCATACGCGCACGCTTGAGGTGCGTGTCCTTAACCGGGTACGGGTTCAATTCCCGTCCCCAGCATATTAAAGGAAAAATGCGGGCATAGCTCAGTGGTAGAGCGTCTCGTTGCCAACGAGAATGTCGTGGGTTCAAGTCCCATTGCCCGCTCTTGAATATAAAATCAAAATTCAGTCGCAAGACTGAATTTTTTTTTGTCTAAAAAAATAATAATATCTCTTTTATTTTTGTATAATATAGCCAATATTTATTTTAGGAATTGCTATGATAAAATATAAAAATGTTTTAGTTAGAGCAAATACAGGTGGAATAGGAGATTTTATTTGGTCAACATCGGCAATATCTCTTATAAAGCAATTCGATAAAAAAGTGAATATAACATTAATTACATCCGATATTTTCATTCCTCTTATAGATAAACAATTAGATATAAAAAATATTTTGCCTTGCAGCAGAAAGTATAATTATTCAAGAAACAAATTTATAAAGATATTATATAGACTATATTGGTGTATAAAAAATTATTTTAAGATAAAGAAAGAAAATTATGATTTAATGATATTTTTGGATCATTGTCATATAACATCTTTTTTTGCAAAGAATATTTATAAAATAAAAAATATTGCAGGACCGGCAATACTTCCTTTCGGATATAATATTGGAAATAACAGCTCAAAATTTTACACGCAAATTTTAAATTTACCTTTAGATTTTGACAGACTGCATTGTATGATGGCATACCAAATAATGGTAAGAACATTGTTTCCTACATGTAATTTGTCTTTGCCTGTTTTACCGAATACAGATTATTTAAAAGAAAGAATAGCACAAAAATTTTTCCGGGATGTGAAAAAATATAAAGTTGCATTATGTATCTATGGCTCACATGAATGTAAAAATTGGAAAATTGAAAAGTTTAAAAGCTTGATAGAGAAATTAAATAACATATACAATTTAACTTTTTTTATTTTAGGATATAGTAAAGAAGAGTATGAAAATGCAAAATATATACAGAATAATTTAAAAGATGTTGATATTAGGAATTTGGTAAATAAAACAAACTTATTAGAACTAAAGGAATTATTGAATAATGTAGATTTGTTAATTTCTGTAGATACGGGTACTATGCACATAGCAGCCACAACCGGTACAAAAATAATATCATTGCATGGCTTTTCTTTGCCGGAGCATACTATGCCTGTATCTTCAGAAGCTAAAAATATTTGCACTTACGAAAAATGTTCACCATGTGTTACAGAAGTATATAGATATAAAAGAAAATGTACTGACATAAAATGTATGAATAACATAACACCTGATATGGTAATTGAAAAAGTAAAAGAGTTTTTTAAATGAAAGAAAATACGTTGAAAGATGTTATTGTTTTTTCTTTTTTAGGCTTGGGGGATTTTGTTTGGTCAACGTCTGCAATATCTCTTATAAAACAATATGATAAGAATATAAAAGTAACATTGATTACATTTGATTCTTTTTTTTATTTAATAAGTCCTGAATTAGGAATAGATAACAGTATTTTAATAAACAACAAATTATTTAATTATAAATATAAATTTGTAAGGTATATTTATAAATTTATTTGGCTTATAAAGAATTTTTTTAAACTTTATAAAAGAGAAACAATAATATTTCTTGATGTTTCAAAAGCATTAGGTTATGCATCAAATTATATTTATAAAATAAAAAATATAATAGGCCCTAACAATTTGAATTATGGATATAATATAAAAAATATCAGTTCGAAGTTTTATACAAAAACTATAAATTTACCATTTGATAGAGACATGTTGCATTGTATGACCGCATATCAAATGATGATAAGGGAACTTTTTCCAACACAAAATTTATCTCTACCGAAAATAAAAGATACGAACTATTTAAAAGAAAAAATAGAAAAAAAATTTTTGCAAAATGCAAAAAAATATAAAATTGCATTATGTTTATGCGGTAATGGGAGAAATAGATTTTGGAGTGTGGATAAATTTGTAGAATTAATAAATCAAATAGAATATATAAAAAAAGAAGTTTCTTTTTTTGTCATAGGGGAAGGAGTAAAACAGCTCGAAGCCGTTAAACAATTAATCACAAAATCTAAAAGTAAGAATATAATAAACATAATAAATCAAACAAGCCTGTTAGAGGTAATAGAATTATTAAAGGATATGGATTTGATAATTTCAGTAGATACAGGGATAATTCATTTGGCGAGTATATACAATAAAAATATGATATGTTTATACGGACAAAGTTTACCTGAAAGAAGCGGAACTGTCAATTCGAAAGCTATATGTTTGTGTACTTATGAAAAATGTTCTCCGTGTAATGACGGTAAAATAGTAAAAGATAAAATTTGTAACTATCCGAAATGTCTTCAAAATATAACTGTTGAAGTTGTTTTTGATAAAGTAAAAGAGATTTTAAATGAAAGAAAAAAAATTTAAAAATGTTGTAGTTTTTACTAGTGGCGGTATAGGCGATTTTGTTATGGCAACTTCTGCAATATCATTAATTAAAAATTATGATAAAAATGTAAAAGTTACATTAATAGTTTGTAAAGGTTATGAAAGTTTGATTAGTAAGAAATTACAAGTCGATGAAATTATTACATTAAATCGAAAATATCATGTTGTGGAAACACCTTTGTTTCTTAGATTAATATATAAAGTTTTATGGATTATTAAAAATTGGCGAAAGCTATACGGGAAGGATATTTGTTTAATGTTGGAATATTCGTCTTTTTTTATAAAAGTCGCAAAATGTTTTTTAAGTATCAGAACTGTAATAGATGAAGTAAGTATGAATAAAGAATATAACCATTTAACTATGAAATATCAGATGTTAGTAAGAATAGTTTTCCCGACACAAAATTTATCGATACCAATGTTACCTGACACAGATAATATAAAACAAAAAATAAATTCGAAATTTCTTCAAAGTACAAAAAAATATAAAATTGCATTATGTACAAGAACATCCATTGAAATAAGAAATTGGGATATAAATTATTTCAATGAATTGATAAAAAAAATAAATAAAACTTATGATGTAACTTTTTACATTGTGGGAAATAGTAAAGAAGAAATAGAAAACGGAGAATATCTTATAAGAGAAAATAAAAATGCAGATATAAGAAATTTGTGTGGTAAAACATCTTTCTTAGAGGTAAAAGAATTATTGATGAATATGGACTTGTTGGTATCTGTTGATACGAGCATCGTTCATTTCGCAGCAATTGGTAATATACCTACAATATCTATGTATGGTTTTTCATTGCCGTCAGTATTTGGTCCGATAAATCATAATTCTATATGTTTATTTACGGGAGAAGATTGTTCACCGTGTATAGCTAAATATTTTTTAAATAAGATGAAATGCAAATATCCAAAGTGTATGTATAATATAACACCTAATATGGTATTCAAAGAAGTACGACAAATATTGGATGCTTAGTATAATTATGAAAAATAAAAAAGAAAAAGTGATAATTTTTATAAGTTCTGCGTTGGGTGATTTTATTTGGTTCACATCGGTAATTCCTTTAATTAAAAGTTTTAATAAAAATTTTGAGATTACTTTAATTACATATGATTCATATAAAAGCCTTATTGATAAAAATTTAGATATTAATTTAATATTTGCAAAAAAAAATTGTTTTTTTCATAGATATAAGTTTATAAGATATATTTATAAATTTATATTTATGATTGATTTTTTTAAAACATTTAAATTATATAAATCCGAATATTTAATTTTTCTGTCACCTCCCATGAAATTTTCTTTAAGTATTTTTCATAAAATCTATAAAATTCATAATATATTTGTGGTTAAGGAATTAATTGCCGGTTTAAAAATAAGGGATAAGGATATTAAAGACTATGTTAAGATAATAGATTTAGGGAATATAAACAACTTGCATATAATGATGAGATATCAAAAGGCAATCCGTTCAATTTTCCTAAATTATAATTTATCAATACCTATACTGCCGGATACAAGTTTTTTATCAAGTAAAATAAAATTATTAATAACAAATACTAAAAACTATAAGATAGCATTTTGTACACGAGGTTCTGCAGATTGGAAGTTCTTGAATATAGATTTTTTGAAAGAAGTGATATCGCAAATAGATGATATTTATGATACAACTTTTTTTGTTATAGGTTCCGGTAATTCTAAATTTGATGACACAGATAAATTAAAAAAACTTTTACCAAATAAGGATATTAGGAGTGTATATAACAAAACATCTTTGTTGGAATTGACTGAATTCATGAAAAATATGGATTTATTAATATCGATAGATACCGGAGTTGTTCATATAGCAGCGGCTGTCAATACTCCTGTTATATCATTATGTGGCCCGACATTACCCATACATTCCGCGCCTGTTTATCATAAAGGTGTATCTTTGTATTCCAGGAGATCCTGTTCTCCTTGTGATATTCAAAGTAATACGAATAACAAGATATGCAAAGATATGAAATGTTTGAAAGATATTTCATCTGATATGCTTGTTGAAGAAGTAAAAAAAATATTAAAGTAATTTTTTACTTTCCAATTTGCTTTTTCATAATTTCAAAGATAGAATATAAAAATGAGTAACATTTTTGCTGGCAATTTATTTTTACTGTTAAAACAACAATCAATCTTTTCTTTTGAAGATATAAAATCTTTTCAAATTAAAATAACGGATGAATTTTTAAAAGAAAAGTGTATAAACTATTTTAATTGGTTCAAAAATAATTATAATTGTTTGGAATATTTTTATAATTTGTTGGAAGATGAAAAAGAAAAACAATTATATTTGAAAATGATAGTTTCAAAACTTTTGGGTTTTGTGTATGTAACAGAACAAGAAAAAGAAAAATATATTCATTCTCGCGATGTTTTCGATAATTTACTTATAGACAATTCAATAAAACAATTACAATCCGTTACAAGAAAATTGAAATTTTATGATTTATCAAAACTCGGCTTTAGTATAAAATTATATGGCGCAAGAGCATTGCTTGATAAACTTATAATTCATAAACAATATAGTCATCAAAATTGTAAAATAGAAAAAAATGATTTTGTTATTGATGCCGGGGGATGTTGGGGAGATACTTCATTACTGTTTTCTTCAATAGTTGGTAATAACGGCAAAGTTTTTGCGTTCGAATTTTTTGAAGATAACTTAAATGTATTGAAAGAAAATTTTTCTTATAATAAACAGCTTGCCGAAAATATTGTTTTAACGGAACAACCTTTATACGATAAAACAGATGAAATTTTATATTTGAATCATGCCTGTGCCGACATTACAACATTAACCGAAACAAAAAACAATCAAAAACAGTATAAAACCATATCGATAGACGATTTTGTAGAAAAAAACAAAATAGAAAAGTTGGATTTCATTAAAATGGATATAGAAGGTTGTGAATTAAAGGCATTATACGGTGCATTAAACACATTAAAAAAATATAAACCGAAACTGGCAATAGCTGCATATCATAAATATGAAGATTATTACGAAATACCGAAATTTTTAAACGAACTAAATTTAGGATATAAATTTTATTTTGCTAACTATACTTTAGGTTTTACCGATACTGTTATTTATGCAAAATAAATTTGCTATAATATAAAAATGTTATTAAATTTTAAATATATAAGAAATAATGAAGAACTTTTAACTTATTTAAAATATGCCGACAATTATTTTGAAAGCATAGGTTATAAGGAGCATGGTTTGTCGCATGCTTTGTTTACTGCAGAAAGAGCTGCCGATGTTTTAAGACAACTCGGATATACAGCAAGAATACAGGAGCTTGCAAAAATTGCAGGCTTCCTGCACGATATAGGTAATCTCGTAGGAAGAAACGATCACCCTCAAAGCGGTGCGATTATAGCAATGCATATTTTAAGTAAAATGGATATTCCGGAAGAAAGATACAATAGTGATATTTTTGAAGTCTTCGGTGCAATAGGCAGTCATGAAGATAAAAATATGACTCCTCCGACGGAAATTGCCGCGGCGGTTGTTTTGGGTGACAAAACCGATGTTAGATGTCAAAGACTGAGAAACAAAGAACAAAAATTTAAAGATGTTCATTCAAAAGTTATAGCGGCTTGTAATAATACCGAATTAAAAATTAATAAAGATAAAAAAGAAGTTTCATTAGAGCTGGATATTAATACGGAAATTTGTTCCATAATGGAATATTTTGAAATATTTACTCAAAGAACAATATATTGCAGTAAAGCATGCAGCGTTTTAAATTGCAGTTTTTCTTTATATATCAACGGGGATAGGTTTTTATAATGCAGTGCGGTTCTTTCCAATTATTAAAAAAGTCAAGCAAATGTGGTGCGAGGCTCGGAAAATTATATACAACAAGAGGCATAATAGATACACCGGTATTTATGCCTGTAGGTACTCAAGGTTCCGTAAAATCGGTTTCTACGGAACAATTAATACAATCTAAAGCTCAAATAATACTTGCAAATTCTTACCATATATATTTAAGACCGGGACTTGATATAATCAAAAAAGCCGGCGGAATACAAAAATTTAATTCTTGGAACAGGCCTATGCTTACCGATTCCGGCGGATTTCAAATCTTTTCACTTAACGATTTCAGAAAAATAAGAGAGGAAGGAGCAGAGTTTAAGTCGCATATAGACGGCTCAAAACATTTTATATCACCGGAAATATCCATGCAAATACAAAAAACAATAGGTGCCGATATTATAATGTGTTTTGATGAATGTACTCCTTATCCTTCAACTTACGAATATGCAAAGAACTCCATGCTTATGAGTTTAAATTGGGCAAAAAGATGTAAAACCGAATTTTACAAAGATGATGCATATAGTACACAAGCTTTGTTCGGTATAATTCAGGGTTCCGTGTATAAAGATTTAAGAAAAGAAAGTGCCTTAAAAATGCAGGATATAGATTTTGTAGGTTACGCAATAGGCGGAGTATCGGTGGGAGAATCAAAAGAAGAAATGTTGGATGTTATAGAAAATACAGCTCCTTTTTTGCCTGAAAACAAGGCAAGATATCTTATGGGAGTCGGTATGCCGGAAGATATTTGGAATGGTGTTGAAAGAGGTATAGATATGTTTGATTGTGTTATTCCTACAAGAAACGGAAGAAACGGTCAAGCATTTACAACTTACGGTAAAATAAATATAAAAAACGGTGAATATAAAGAAAAATTTGAACCCTTGGATCCGGAATGTGATTGTCAAACATGCAGAGGATATACAAAAGCATATTTGAACCATTTGTTCCGTTCACAAGAGATTTTAGCTCTTACCTTATTATCTTTACATAATATTAATTTTATGTTAAAATTAACGGATATCATTAGAAAGTCTATAGAGAACGATACTTTTTACGAAACGAAAAAAGCTTTCTTTGATAAATACTATAAGAATTGCTAACTCAATTTTTGAGAAAATATTAGCTTAGTAAGATATACGGAGTGTTTTATGATCAGAAAGTTTTTGGTTTCAGTGTTTGTTTGTTTGTTAAATAATGTTGTATTTGCTGACGGTGCAGCGGCATCTGCAGCATCTCAATCCGGAAGTCCGTTCGGCGGTTTAATTCCGTTATTAATAATAATTGTATTTTTCTATTTGTTTTTAATAAGGCCGCAACAAAAACAAAGAAAAGAACTAGAAAGACAAATAAATGCCATAAAAAAAGATGATACCATACTTACTTCAGGCGGAATATACGCAAGAGTTATTGCAGTAAAAGAACAAGATGTTGAAGCTGAAATATCTCATGGCGTTAGAGTTAAAATTTCAAAATCTGCCATAGTAAGTGTTATAGATAATAATAAAACTATTACACCGGAAATAGTAAAAAAATAAATGAACACAACCGAACTTAAATTTTCAAACATAATGCTTGAAGATGTTAAGGCTAATGAAACCGTAAACAGTTTTATTCAAGCTGCTAACGATTATTTAGGAGCTATCGGTTATACGGAACACGGATACAGACATGTAAGTTTGGTCTCTTCCGTTGCGGAAAATATTTTGGTTTCGCTGGATTATCCTAAAAGATTGCAGGAACTTGCCGCAATTGCAGGATATGTTCATGATATAGGTAATGTTATTAACAGGCAGGATCACGGGCAATCAGCTGCACTTATATCCATGAGTATACTAAGGTATATGGGCTTTACTCCGGATGAAGTTTCTTTGATAGTTTCGGCTGTAGGAAATCATGAGGAAGAAATTGGTGATCCGGTAAATCCGGTAGCGGCGGCACTTATAATTGCTGATAAATCCGATGTTCATAAAACGAGAGTGAGAAACAAACATATACTTGCTGCCGATATTCATGACAGAGTGAATTTTGCCGTTGACAGGTCTTTTTTAGAAGTAAATAAAGAGAAAAAGATAATATCTTTAAACTTAAATATTGATACAAAAATTGCTCAAGTAATAGAGTATTTTGAAATATTTATGTCCAGAATGAATATGTGCAGAAGAGCAGCAAAATTTTTAGATTGTAAGTTTGAATTAATAATAAATGAGAGGAAATTACTTTAATGAACAAACTTGGTTTCAGAGCAGTAGTTACAGCGTTGTTAATCATTCTTTCAGGGTATTTTTTATTTCCTACCTTTGAATGGTCAAGAATGAGTGACGATGAAAAAGCACAAGCAGAAAAAGCAAAAGATCCGATTATCGGAAAAACTTTGAATTTAGGTCTTGATTTGAGAGGCGGAACACACTTGTTATTGGAAGTTGATGCCTCAAAATTAGACGAAACGGTTAGCGTTAAAGATGCCGTAGATAGAGCAGTAGAAGTTATAAGAAACAGAATTGACCAATTCGGTGTAGCAGAACCTTTAATTGCAAAACAAGGTGACAGATGGATAGTTGTTCAGCTCCCCGGAATAAAAGATCCTGCAAGAGCAAAAGAACTTATAGGAAAAACAGCTTTGTTGGAGTTTTGTTTAGTTAGCACGGATAATGAAGCTTTAAACAAAATTACGGATAAAATGAGAGAAAAAGATTTATCTAAAGCTGAAGAAGCAATAAATGATGAAGAAATAAAAGCCTTAATTCCGGAAGGTTATTTTATAGCAGATAGTAAAGAAGACAGCAGAGTTTATTTGTTGAAAGAAGCATCTCTTACCGGTGCATATTTGGTTAACGCAAAAGTTGAACTTGCTACCGGTGGTTTTGGTTATCCTCATGTATCATTAGAGTTTAACAAAGACGGTGGAAAAATATTTGCTGATGTTACAGGAGCAAATATAGATAGAAACTTAGCTATTGTTCTTGACGGTATAGTTCAGTCTGCTCCTGTTATAAGATCAAGAATACCGGACGGAAGAGCAATAATTGAAGGTAACTTTAATTCCGATGATGCAAAATTGTTGGCAACAGTTTTAAGAGCCGGTGCTTTGCCAGCTCCGGTTAAAATAATAGAGGAAAGAACCGTTGGACCAAGCCTCGGTGACGATTCCATTAAGAAAGGTTTTATGTCTGCTGTTATAGGCGTAGGTATTGTTCTTTTATTTATGCTTATATATTACGGATTTTCAGGCTTTATTGCCGACATTGCATTATGCTTGAACTTCTTTATACTTATGGGAATTATGTCTTATTTTCAATTTACATTAACATTGCCCGGTATCGCAGGTATTGCTTTGACGCTTGCCATGGCGGTTGATGCAAATGTTCTTATATTGGAAAGAATAAGAGAAGAATTGAATATAGGTAAGACGGCAAGAGTCGCGGTTGATGCCGGTTACGATAAAGCTTTTGTTACGATTTTCGATTCCAATGTAACTACACTTATAGCTGCAGTATTTTTGTTCCAGTTCGGAACAGGACCTATAAAGGGTTTTGCCGTTACATTGACAATAGGTTTGTGCATCAGTATGTTCACTGCTATTGTTGTTACAAAATTGATATATGATTTCTTATTTAAAGAAAACTTTATAAGTAAAATAAAATTATAATATTGGAGGCAAGACCGTGCAATTTTTTAAAACACCTAAGATAGATTTTATAGGTAAAAGATATGTAGCATTTACTATATCAATAATATTAATACTTGTAGGTATTTTTGCTGTAGCCGTAAAAGGACCTAATTATGGTATAGATTTTAGCGGCGGTATTTTGATGCAATTTTCATTTGATAAAGAAATTCAAATGGATGTTATAAGACAAGGCTTATCCGAACAGCAAGGATTAGATTTTGAGTTGCAGTCAACGGGTAAGAACGGAATAATAATAAGAGTTAAGAAAACAGAACAATCTCAAGATGAAATGGCAGCAAATATTTTGTCCGTATTGCAAACTAAATATGCAGATTCTCAAATAGTAACCGACAGAGTTGAATATGTAGGACCTGCGGTAGGTAAACATTTAACAAAACAAGCAATGTATGCTTTCAGTTTTGTGTTTATAGGTATAATTATTTATGTCGCTTTTAGATTTAAATCAGCATTATGGGGAGTTGTTGGTGTTCTTGCTTTGATTCACGATGCTTTTATAACATTTGGTTTAATGGTATTGATGAATAAACAAATAGATTTGACTTTGGTTGCCGCACTTTTAACCATTGTCGGTTATTCCATTAACAACACAATTGTTTTGTTCGACAGAATAAGAGAAAATTTAAGACTTATAGCAAAAGAAACTTTTGCAAGTACTATAAACATAAGTATCAACGGTGTTCTTGGAAGAAGTGTTATTACATCTTTGACGGTTGCATTTGTTTCTTTAATAATTTTGTTCTTGGGTGGAGAAGTTATAAGTGATTTCGGTTTGGCTTTGTTTTTGGGAAATATAATAGGATTTTTCTCCAGTGTGTTTGTATGTGCACCTTTAACTTATGAATGGGAAAAGAGAAAAAGAGACAGATTTAAAAAGAATATGGGGAAGAAATAAAATACAGTATGTAGTTAATGGCGGAGGTGAAACCGTCAAAATTAGAGAGAGAATTGGTGAAAATGTGAGGACGACAAATATCAGTGATAACAGATATAAAAAAGTTATAAAAAAATAGTGAAAAAATATTAGCTGAGGAGTTTTAGGTTAAAGATATAACAATATAACACCGAAAATTTCTCAGCTAAATTTTTTAAAATTTTGTTTGTAAATTTATTATGAGAAAAATAAAAAATTTTAAAATAAATATAAGAAACAGAGAAATATCAAGAATTATAAGAAAACTTCTTAATATGGAAGAATTGCCGATAGAAGTTGAAGAGGCTGTTCAAAAGTCTTGTTTTGTCTGTGAAAAAATTATAAAGCCGGCAGTAGTTTATGATACATTTTCAAAAGAAGCAATGACATTTCCTATTGAAGTTGAAGCTCCGGAAAAGTGGATTGCGATAAGTCCGTATATTTTAACTATAGGTACAGTCTTACAAGATCAGTATAATAAAGATAAAGAACTTTTTGGGGAATACGGAGTTCAGATTGTGTCGGCAATTTCTGCAGATGCATTGGAGCAATCCAAAAATTTCGTTCAAAAACTTTTAGCTTCGGAAGCAAGTGATGAAAATTGTGAATTATCAAGAAGTATAGAATTGCCTAAACAATATAATCCTGAAATAATAAATTTTCTTCCAGCAGACAGAATAAATTTATCTTTGTCGGATGACGGAGATTTTATTCCGGCAAATTCTACGGCAGGATTATATTATTGGATTCCTTTAAAAAAACGAAACAGAAGATAGAAAATATGAAAACAATAATTGATGTTTTAAGAAAAATAAAAACTATTTATAATAAAAGGCAACGATTAAAATTCTCTTTTTTGTTTGTGCTTATTGTTATTTCGGGTTTCTTGGAACTTATAGGTATTTCTTTAGTTTTACCTTTCATAAATATCGTTATTAATCCGGAAATAATACTGACAAACAAATATTTAAATTTTATTTATAACTTTTTACATGTAACAAACACTACGAATTTTTTAATTTTTTTAACATTTGTTTTAATAGCAACATATATATTTAAAAATTCATATATGTTGGTTGTTTATTATTTTCAATATAAAATATTATACAATGCTCAAAAAGATGTATCTTTGCAGTTAATAAAGTTTTATGTAAATCAACCGTATTCTTATCATTTGAATATAAACACATCTGAAATGGTTAGAATTGTAACTCGAGATACAATAGCTTGTTCCGAGTTTTTATCTAATGCTTTTTCAATGTTAACCGAATTTATTGTTTTGTTGTTTATTATAAGTTTTCTTTTTTATATTAATAAAATTGTTACAGTAGTTTTGGTTATTTTATTTATTTTTTTATTCATAACCATATTTAAAAAACTAAAACCGCAATTAAAAATATTTGCTAAAAATAATCAGAAGTATCATGCCGGAATGATAAAATGGATACAACAATCGTTGGGTGCAATAAAAGATATAAAAATTTTACAGAAAGAAAGTTTTTTTGTTGATAAATATTATGATAGTTCCGTAAGATATACTTCCGCGCAAAAACATTTTCGTTTTTTGGAACAAATTCCAAGATTATTAATAGAAGTTTTTGTTGTTTCAGTGATACTTCTCGTTATAGCTTACTTATTGTATAAAGGGATAGACGCATCCACAATATTAATTCAAATGGCTGTTTTTGCAATGGCAGCTTTTAGACTTATGCCTTCGATGAACAGAATGCAGGTTACGTTAAATACTTTAATATTCTTGATGCCTTCTATAAATGTCGTTTGCAGAGACTTAAAAAATACAAGAGTTCCGCAGTATTTACCGCAAGATGAAAATAAAGAGCTACATGTCGAAAAAGATATTTGTATTAATAATATCGCTTATAAATATCCGAACACGGATAAATATATTTTTAAAAATGTTTCTTTTAATATAAAAAGAGGTAAATCCATAGGGTTTGTCGGCCCTACGGGAGCGGGAAAAACAACGATAGTTGATGTTATTTTAGGATTGTTGGATCCTACGGAAGGTTCAATAACGGTAGATAATGTGAATATTCATAAAAATAAAAACAGTTGGTTTTCTAAGATAGGATATGTTCCGCAATTTATATATTTAACTGATGATACAATACGAAATAATATTTTGTTTTATGATGATAAAAATGTTGATGAAGAGAAGTTGAAATTGGTTATAGAACAGGCGCAATTAAAAGAATTTATAGAGTCTATACCTAAAGGGTTGGATACTGTTGTAGGTGAAAGAGGTATAAGATTGTCCGGCGGACAAAGACAAAGAATAGGTATTGCCAGAGCATTATACAAAATTCCGGAAATTTTAGTTTTGGATGAGGCAACATCTGCTTTAGATAACGAAACAGAAAAAGCGGTTATGCAAGCAATAGAAAATTTATATGGAAAGATTACAATGCTTGTTATTGCACACAGACTTACAACCATAGAAAAATGTGATGAAATTTACGAAATAAGAAATTCACGTTTGTCTAAAGTGAAAGGTTAAAAATAATTGAACAGATGTTTTATAATATGATATAATTTCGAATAAAACTGCTGCCATCGTCTAGCGGTTTAGGACATCGCCCTCTCAAGGCGGGGATCACGAGTTCGAATCTCGTTGGCAGCGGTTAATTTATTGTAGAGGGAAATATGTTAGATATTAAATTGTTCAGAGAGAATATTGATGTAGTGAAAGAAGGTCTAAAAAAAAGAAATCAAGAAATTAATTTAGATCAATTGATGGATTGGGATAATACCAGAAGAGCAATAATTACGGAAATTGATCAGTTAAGATTAAAAAGAAATACAGATTCTGAAACCGTGGGAAAATTAAAAAGAGAAAAAAAAGAACCGGCAAAAGAATTGGTGGAAGAGTTGGAACAACTGAGAACAAGAATACAGGAAAAAGAAAAATTCTTGTTAAATGTAGAAACTCAAATAGAAGATTTTTTAATGAGAATACCGAATATTCCCGATGAGACAACTCCCGTCGGTAAAAGCGATAAAGATAATGTTGTTGTAAGAATTGTCGGTGAACCTCCGAAATTTTCTTTTAAACCTAAACATCATTGGGAAATAGGTGAAAAGTTGGGGATACTTGATTTCGAAAGAGCTTCAAAAATTTCCGGTTCAAGATTTTCTTTGTTGAAAAATGAAGGTTGTGCTTTAGAAAGAGCAATAATTTCTTTTTTCTTGGATACACATAAACAAAACGGTTATCAGGAAATAATGACACCATATTTGGTAAACAAAGCATCCATGAAAGGAACAGGACAACTCCCTAAATTCGAAGAAGATTTGTTTAGATGCCCGGACGATGAATTATATTTAATACCTACCGCGGAAGTTTCGGTTACAAATTTACATAGAGATGAAGTTTTAGATGAAAAACAACTTCCTATAAAATATGCTTCATATTCCGCATGTTTCAGAAGAGAAGCCGGCTCTTACGGAAAAGATACAAAAGGGTTAATAAGAAATCATCAATTTAATAAAGTTGAATTGGTAAAATTTGTAAAACCGGAAGATTCCGCAAAAGAATTGGAGCTTTTAACAAACGATGCAGAAAAAGTTTTACAATTGTTGGGTATTCCTTACAGAGTTATGGCTTTATGCAGTGGAGATATTGGTTTTTCGTCGACAAAAACTTACGATTTGGAAGCTTGGATGAGCGGTGAAAATATGTACAGAGAAATTTCTTCCTGTTCGAATTTTAAAGATTTTCAAGCAAGAAGAATGAATTGCAAATATAAATCTGCCACAAGTAAAAAAAGAGAATTTGTTCACACATTAAACGGTTCAGGTGTTGCCGTAGGCAGAACTTTTGCTACAATTCTTGAAAACTATCAACAGGAAGACGGTTCTGTTGTAATCCCTGAAGTTTTAAGAAAATATACCGGTTTTGATATTATAAAACCTAAAAAATAACTTATGCTAAAAAACAATAAAGGGCAGGCATTTGCGGAAGCAATTTTTATATTCCCGATAATAATTGTTTTAATTTTTTCCGTTATTTGGTTTGCAAGAGTTCTTTTAACATGGCAACAATTAATTTCAGCAACAAGATATGGAACAGATATGATAACAAACACTAATTTATCTTCTGCCGACATAAAGAAAGATATTGAAAATTATTTAACAAACAAAATGATAGAAGGCAGAAGATTGGATATAGATAAAATAAAAGAAATAAATGTTGATATTAAAGATTATGAATCACCAAATTATAATCTTACCGACTTATCAAAAATATCAAATTTTGTTCAAGGATTGTTTATTCCATCGGCTGAACTTTCTACAGTATCAATAGTATATTCGTATGAATTACCTAAAATAATGAATTTTGTTGGTATGGATGAATTTATAATAAAAACAAAGCTTTCTGTTTTGGCAGGTAGCGGTTGTAAAAATAATATTCATAAAAGAAAATAATGTGTAATGGAGGAATAATGTTAAGAAATAATAAAGGGCAGGGAATGGTAGAGTATATTCTTATAATAGTTTTGATTGTTATTGTTGTTATTGCAGGTGTAAAAATGTTCGGAGGTAAAGTAAATTCTTTATTTCAAGATTCTACCGCAAAAATTTCCACGGAAGCTAATGTAAAATAGTTATGAAAAAAAACATTTTATTTGTTGCTGTATTGGCTTTTCTTTCTGCTGTTTTTGCAACATTGTATTTGTATGATATCGGACAGCAAAACAAAAGTATGTCTGAAACAGTTACAGTTATTGTTGCAAATCAACAAATAGAACAAGGCAAACTTATAACAAGTTCTATGGTAAAAGAAAAAGCAGTTCCCAAACAATATGTGCAACCTAAATTTATATCCGATACAAAAAATCTTTATGTTGACGGTAATCCTGTTTATATGGCCATCGTTACTCTTGAAGAAGGGGAACAAATTACATCTTCGAAAATCTCATCTTTAACATCCGGTTTTGGCTTGGCAAATACGATACCTACAAATAAAAAGGCAATAACTCTTCTTTTTAATAATCAAGAGGTAAACGGTATTATATCTTCCGGAAGCAAAGTAGATTTAATATCAATAGTAGAATATGAAAATAAAAATCAAAGATATGAAGAAGCTTCTTGTGTGGTGGCACAAAATCTTTTGGTTTTGGCTGTAGGTAACGATGTTATAGGTTCTGCCAAAAATACAAAAGAAGATGTTGCAGTTACTGTATCAATTCCCGTAACTTTGTCAGTTTCTTTGGAAGAAGCTCAGAAAATAATTTTGGCTGAAGAAAAAGGAATATTAAAAATAGTTTTAAGACCTACATCCGATGATACAATTCAAAAAAGTAAAATAATAAAAATAAATGATATTTACGAATCTGCTGTTGCAAATACCAAAACACAATCCACGAGACAATCTTCCTTGGAAATGCAAAAAAGGCAAAAAGAATTAAATGAAATTATAAGTAAATATTCTCAAAAATAATGAAAAAATCAAAAGTAATATCAATTTTACAAACCGGAAATTCAACATTTACAAACTCTTTGGTAAGAGGCCTTGTCACACAAAATACTTATAATAATAAAAAAAGCATTGTTGTAGATTTAAGGCTTAACAGTTATTTAGTTTGGCATTATTACGGGAAAAAAGAAATAAAATATTTTGAAGATATTTTGAACATAGTTTTAAATGGTAATTCTTCAATGTTGAAATCTTATTTGGATGATAAAAATGCCATTGTTTCCGTTAAAGATATAACAAAATTATCACTTGATAATTTTAATACAATAATGAAGTCTCTATCTGAAATTTATGACGATATATTCGTTATTGTTGATCAAAATAAAACTTTATATAAATTTATTTCTGTATCGGATATATTGTTATGTGTATTGGAAAAAGAACCTGTTTGTTTGGCAAATTACCAACAAATATATTCCGATATAATAAGCACTGCAAATAATATTACGATTATTCCAATAATATTTAGAACGGATATAAATTTTAATATAGATGAAACAGAAAATAAATTTATTCCAAAAGATTCTGTTTTTATAAATTTCGATTCATCAACAGAAAAAGAAATTGCAGATAAAAATTTTATGTTTAACGACAACAATAATACTTTTGTCGAGAAAATAAAAAATATTGCAAATGAAATTTATGATCAAACTTCTAATTTTTCAGATAGTTCCATAACAATAAATTCAAACAAGTATCTTGTTCTGAAAGAGAAATTACACAAAGATTTAGTTGAAAAAATGAAAGAATATTCTTATGAACAAGATAAAAAAATACTGACATCTGTCATTAAAGTAAAAGTAGGGGAACTTCTTTCAATATATGAGATAAAGTTAAAAAATGATGTATATGCAAAACTTTGTAAAGAATTAACGGATGATATTGTTGGACTTGGAATACTTGAAGATTTATTGGCAGATGAATCTGTTACCGAGATAATGGTGAATGGTTGTAACAATATTTATGTTGAAAAAAACGGGAAAATAGAAGAAACTGAAATAAAATTTTCAGATATTGAAAAATTAAAAATCGTTATAAACAGAATTGTTGCCCCAATAGGCAGACATGTTGACGAATCATCTCCAATAGTTGACGCAAGACTAAAAGATGGTTCAAGAGTAAATGTTGTTATTTCACCTATATCATTATGCGGTCCGATACTTACAATAAGAAAATTTGCTAAAAATAAATTGTCCGGGCAGGAACTTATAAATTATGGCTCATTAAACTTGGAAATGTTGGAATTTTTGAGATTCGCTGTTTTAAACAAAAAAAATATTTTAATTTCTGGCGGAACAGGTTCCGGTAAAACGACATTGCTGAATGTCCTTTCTTCTTTTATAGATTCAAGAGAAAGAATTATTACTATTGAAGATTCTGCGGAATTACAACTTCAACAAGAACATGTTATAAAACTTGAATCAAGACCTAAATCGTTGGAAGGTACATCAGAAATTACAATCAGACAACTCGTTATAAATTCTTTAAGAATGAGGCCGGACAGAATTATTGTAGGTGAATGTAGAGCAGGTGAAACTTTAGATATGTTGCAAGCCATGAATACCGGACATAGCGGTTCTATGACAACCGTACATTCAAATTCGTGTACTGATGCAATTTCGAGATTGGTTGTAATGTCTTTGATGGCAGGTTTCGACTTGCCGGAACAGTCTATAATTTCAATGATTGTATCGGCAATAGATATTATTGTTCAAATTAAAAGATGTTCGGATGGTTCAAGAAAAATATCCGAAATTTCTTATCTTGAGAAAGATGAGAAAAAAAGTTATAAATTAGTTCCGATTTTTATTTATAATGAGCAAAATAATATTTTTATAAAAAATATATGATAACAAACATTATTTGTCTTTTACTTTTCTTAATAACATTTTTTTTGTTTGTTTTTTGTTTTATAAAACTATTTAAAAATAAAAAATTTGTAATTGCCACCACAAAAAATAATCATACTCAAAACAAAAAAATGAAAATTTTATTAGTTATACTTGCATTTATTTTAATATCATTTTTGTTGAATATAATATATGCATTTATATTAACGATATTTTTTGTATATGTTATATGGCTTTTTTCTGAAAACAAGAAACAAAAAAATAAAAAAGAAACCGATAAACAAATATTGGAAGTAATAAGATTGTTCAAAAATTCTGTCTCTTCCGGAGAAAATATAGTTCAGGCAATAGATACTGTGTCTCAGCAGATAAAAGAACCATTATCTTCGGAATTTAAAAAAATATTAGAAAAAATTAAGTTGGGTATAAGTTTGGATGAAGCACTGGAGGATTCAGTAAAAACAATTAATAACGAACAGTATAAATTTTTTATGGACACTTTAAGAATTTCTCATTCTACCGGTATCAAGATATCCGATATACTTTCAAAAATAGAAGAATCGGTTACTCAAAAACTTTATTTGTCAAATAAAGTTGATGTTTTAACTTCTCAAGTAAGGTTTTCAGGTATAGTTATAAGTATAGTTCCTTTTTTTATATTGATTTTAATTTATTTTGTCGAACCGGAAATTGTATCGATATTATTTTCTTCAATTTTAGGTAACGTTGTTTTACTTGTTTGTGTAATTATGATTATTTCCGGCTCGTTTATAATGAAAAAAATTGCGGATATAAAATTATGATATATTTAATATTAACATTTACATTTTTATTTGCCTTTATTTTTATATTTTTGGTTGTTGTGTTAAATTTCGTATCGGAATTTTTTGCAAAACAAAATTTTTATGGAATTACCGACAAGCATAAAAATATATTTCTTGTATATTTAATAAAATTTTCCGAAATTTTTACGCCTATAATAAAAAATATTGAATTCAAGATATTTGTTGATTATCTTAATAAAGTCGATCAAATGTTAAAAACTTTTAATTTTAATTCCGTAAAAATAAATTCGTATAACTTTGTTTTTATACAAATAATATCAATGATTATAGGTTCTTGCATATCTTTATTTATTTTCGGTTTTGATTTTTTATTTATGATTTGTTTTGGACTTCTTTTTTTAATATTGCCGTACTTAAAAATATACGAGCAATATAATAAAAAAATAAATGAAATAGTAAAACAAATTCCGGATGTTGCAAATTTGCTCGCAATACTTGTTTATTCCGGAATAGATTTTAATAATTCCGTAAACAAAATAACAGTGTTATTGGACGGAACATTAATAAACGAGTTAAAAGATGTACTGAAGAAAATAGTTTTGGGAATAGATACAAAAGTAGCATTTAAAGAAATGGCTGAAAGGTATAATATAGTTCAGTTGGATAGTTTTGTTAAAACAATAACCATGTCTTTGGATATAGGCACGGGGCTTACTGAAGGTTTAACAAAAATAGCTAAGCAAATATCGGATGATAATGTTGCAATTGCTGAAAAAAAAGCACATGAAGCACCGGTAAAAATGTTATTACCTATGACGATTTTGATATTGCCGACAATCTTTATTTTGCTGTTTGCTCCGTTTGTGATATCTTTTTTTAAGTCAGGTTCACTGTTTTAATGTTTTTTAAAAAAATATATAATTAGGAAAATACTATTTTCGGGGAAAGACAATGAAAATTGTTGTTGTAGGAAGTGGGTATGTAGGTTTATCTATTTCCGCATTACTTGCGCAAAATAATGAAGTTGTGGCGGTTGATATAATTAAAGATAAAGTAGAGAAAATAAATAAAAGGATATCTCCTATTATCGATGAAGGAATTGAAGAACTTTTTAAAAATAAAAATTTAAATTTGGTTGCTACAACAGATGCAAAGAAGGCATACGAAAAAGCCGATTTTGTTGTTATAGCAACACCTACTAACTATGATGAAAAAAAGAAATTTTTTGATACTTCTTCAGTAGAATCGGTAATAAAACAAGTAATTGAAATAAACCCTAAAGCTTATATAGTCATAAAATCTACAATGCCCATCGGATTTACAAAGAAACTAAAAGAACAATTTTCTACAGAAAATATTTTGTTTAGTCCTGAATTTTTAAGAGAAAGCAAAGCTCTTTACGATAATTTGTATCCTACCAGAATAATATTAGGTGCTTCGTTAAATTCTAAAGAATCTGTCGAAAAAGCAAACGAATTTGCAAGTTTGTTGGTTCATGGAGCAAAAAAAGAAAATATTGAAATTCAAATAATGGAAACGGATGAAGCGGAAGCTGTAAAATTGTTTTCAAATACATACTTAGCATTAAGAGTTTCTTTTTTTAATGAACTTGATAATTTTGCATCAGTTTACGGATTAAATGCCGGAAGAATTATTAAAGGGATTTGTGCGGATCCGAGGATAGGGAATTATTATAACAATCCGTCTTTTGGATATGGCGGTTATTGCTTACCAAAAGATACAAAGCAATTACTCAGAAATTATAAAAATATTCCACAAAATTTAATTTCCGCGATAATCGATTCAAATAAAACAAGGCAAGATTTTATTGCGGAACAAATTCTTTCCCGTAGACCGAAAACCGTAGGTGTTTATCGCTTAATAATTAAAAAGAATTCTGACAACTTTAGGCAAAGTGCAATTCAAGGAATTATAAGAAGATTAAAAACAAAAAATGTTGAAGTTGTAATATATGAACCTATATTAAAAGATAAAATGTTCTTGGATAGTGTCGTTATAAAGAACATAAATACTTTTAAAAAAGTGTCAGATATTATAGTAGCAAACAGATATGATAAAGTTTTGGAAAATGTAAAACAAAAAGTTTATACTCGTGATGTTTTTTTGAGAGATTGAAAATTTTTATGACACAAAACAGTTAAAAATTTTGGGTTACCATAAGTTATATAAATTAAAAGCCGGAGGATATCTTGATAGGCATCGACTTAGGCAGTAAATTTATAAAAATATGTAAAATTGTAAATTCAGGGAACAAGAAAAAAGAACATTCCGTTATTTCTGCCGCCTTAGATATATCAAATGTTCCGGAAAAAGAAAAAGCAAATAAACTTTTATCTGTATTAAATAAATTATCCTGTTTGGACGAATCCGTTTATTTGGCTGTTGGCGGCAAAGATATAATCAACAGAAATATATCCTTAAAAAGAAATAAAGATATAAAATTAGAAGAACAGATCGCAAATGAAGCTGCCGGTACCATCTCGGAAGATTTGAGAAAGATGTACACTTCTTTTGTCGTATTAAAAAACGATTCTGAAAAAGATTACAATGTTATTTTTTCCGCAGCTCCAATTGATAAAATTAATAAAAAATTTGTTTTTATAAATTCAATTAAAACGATGTCGGTTGCGGGGGTTACTTCGGAAGATTTTGCTTTGACAAATGCTTTTAATGAGTTCGGTCCAAAATACAAAAATACTGAAAATATTGTTTTAATAAATATAGGTCATAAAGTATCGAATATTGTAGTTTTAAAAAATACTGATTTGGTTTTTGTTAATGATGCTGACTTCGGCGGGCAGAATATAACGAAAGATATTGCGACTTTTTTTTCTGTTCCTGAAAAGTTATCGGAAGAAATAAAGAGAAGAGAAGATTTAAGACAAGCAATCAATTTTAACATGAAAAATATTTTAAAAAAGAATGTTATTGTTTTGGCGGAAAATATCTTTAAAACGATAGAACATTGTAAAACGAAACAATTGGTTGATTCAATAGACAGAATTGTTCTTACCGGCGGGGGAGCTTTAACTGATGGTATAGATAATTTTATTCAAGATACATTGGGAATACCTACTGAAAAATGGAACCCGTTGAGTAATAATGAGTTTGTCGGATATGTTGATAAAGATAAGGGCTTTTATTTGCCGATTGCACTTGGTTTGGCGCTTGAAAAGGAGAAAAAAGCAAATGTATAACTTTAATTATGTTGAAGAAGTTATTACAAAAGAAAAAAATAAAAGCATTTTTTTAAGGCTCATAAAAATATTAAATTTAATTGTTCATATCGGAATAATTGTTATTATCTTGCTTGCTGTATCAAAATCTTCGGAAATTGATAACTGTAACAAAAAGATAGATGAAATAAAAAATAATATTGAGAAAAAAAGAACAATAAATCGAATTCCGGAAACAGAAAAAGAATGGGAGAGCAGGTATTATAAATTATTGGCAGCAAAAGAACAATTAGAAAATAGGACATATTACAGTTCGGTATTAAAAGACCTTGGATCCTTTTTACCCGAAGGAGATTCTATTATTAATCTTTCAATAGAGGGAAATAGTGCAAAGATTGATTTACATGTAAGTGGAGAAGAAATAAAAAGTTTAGAGAACTATTCCGATCAAGCTTCTGTTTTAAACTCTTATTTTGAAAAAAGTGAGTATATAAATAATAAGTTTGTAATAGAAACGACTGAAAAATACGAGATAAACAACAAAGAAGTAAATGCAGTAAAATTAAAAGTGGATTTAAAAAATAAACAATAAAAAAGGAAAATATAATTTATGAGACAAAGCAAAAGATTGTTAAAATTTATATTGATTTTTGTATTTTCCGTTTTCGTTGCCTGTTTGGTATACGCTTTCATTTATTCAAAATACAGTAAAGAATATAATGAAAAGGAAAAAATATATGAAAAATTTTATGATATAAACATTCAATTGGATGACTTTAACAGTATGCAGATAAAAATGGATGAGTTGAATGTTTCTTTGAGTGAAATCTATTATGCTTATGAAGATACATTTTATCCTAACGAACAAAATGTGAATTCATATAAAACTAAAATTTTAAATTTATTAAAGGAAACAGAGATTCCGATTAATGATGAAGATTCTGTAATTCAAGAAACTAAAAATAATACGGTTGAAATAACTTTAAAACTGAAAACCTCTTATCAAAAAATTTGTAAATTTTTGTTTGAATTGGAAAGATATTCCGAAGTTTTATCGTTGAAAATGAATTATGAGGGTAATATTGAAATAAAAGTAATGCCGATATTATTTTCTCCCGAAATAAATGATAATTTTAGCAAAGGCAGCACAGTTGATTTCATAAAAGATGATGTTCGTAAAGCCGGATATTTTAAAGAAATATCAGATAAAATGGATAAGGAAAAAGATGTGGATTATATACAGGAATGGATGGATTTTGAGCCAATACCGCCTTCTCCCTTTTATTATTATGTTTCAAAAGAAATAGTAAAAGAAAACAGCAGTGTGCCGACTACTGCACAACCTAAAGTTACAAAACCTAAAATAGGTATAGACGGTATAATGTACGATAAACAAAACCCTATGGTTATAATAGGAGGTAAATTTTATTACATAGGTGATGTGTATAAAAATTCTAAAATTGTTCAAATAAACAAGGATAATATAAAAGTTAAACATCAAGGGACATTATTTACAATAAAGATAGGGAAATAAAAAGTTTTTTAACAGTAGATTTTATGAGGTATCAATATGGAAAATGAAAATAACAATAATAATGAATTTCCAAAAATATTGATTGTTGAAGACAATGAAGCCGAAAGGAATTCTTTAAAAGTTGCATTGGAAGCGGAATCCTTTATTGTCGAATCTGTTGAAAATGCTTCTGATGTTGAAAAACTTGTTAATCTTTCCGAATTTGATGTGGCCTTAGTTGATTATGAATTGTCGGACGGCTTAAATTTGATAGAAAAAATGAAGTTACCCGCTCCGGAACTGATGTTTTTGGTTATTAATGCCAATAATTCGGTAAATTCTTCTATTGAAATTTTTAGAGCGGGCGCTTATAATTTTATGACAAAACCGTTGGATATACCGGCATTGGTAAAAACCATAAATGTTATGATAAAAGAAAGAAATGTTGCTGTTTCAAGCAAGGTAAAATTTGTTGAATTGCAATCAAAAGCGGGAATAAATTACAAATATAATGATGAGCGTATTTCTATAATAACAACGCCTAATCCGGACATGTTAATAAATGATAAAGCTAAAGTAAATATAATAAAAATTTTTAAAAGAATTTTTGAAACTGTTAAAAATTTTTATTGGTAAACATAACTTAGTTAAAATTTATATACTACCTCTTAAATCTTTAAAATATCTGTGAAAACGGATTATGTTTTGCAGATATTTTTTCATTAAACAACTTTCCGAAATAATAAAGACTTGACAAACTTTAAACACTGTGTTATAATTAGCACTTGTAAGATTTAAGTGCTAATATTGTTAGAGTGCTAAAATACCATAAGGTGATTTTGATGGATAATTATAGCGGGTTGGAAGAAATAACAACAAGTTTCTATATATCAAATTATCCATAGGAATTTTTAGAGGTTTTTATGAGACAGATAGCAGAAAATATTTTAAAAGAAAGAAAAGCCAGAGTTTTATATGCCGTTATTCACGAGTATATAAAAACAGGTAAACCTGTCGGTTCAAGTGTGTTGGAACAAAAATATAAATTTAATTTGTCTCCGGCAACATTAAGAAATTTAATGGCGGAACTTGAAAAAGATGGTTTTTTAACTCATCCTCATACATCTGCCGGAAGAATTCCTACGGATGCAGGTTATAAAGCTTATGTTAATTCTTTGGTTGAGTTACAAAGATTGGCGGTTGAAGAAGAAGAAAGAATTAAACAAGAGTACGAAAAAAAGACAAAAGAAATAGAAAGTCTTTTATCACAAACTTCTAAAATATTGTCAGGACTTTCAAATTATACGGGTTTTATTACAGCACCTAAAGCTAAAGTTAACGAGATAAGAAATATAGAACTTATGCAGGTGTCAAAAAGTCAGGTTATGGTTATACTTTTAACTAAGACGGGTATAGTTAAGCATAAGATGATAAATTTAAGTGTAGACAGTGAAGAGTTATACGAATTGAAAAAATTCTTAAATAATAAGTTGAGAGGTTTAACTGTAGAAGAAGCATCAAAAAGATTAATAGTAGAAGTAGAAAAGTATCAAGATAAACAAAACGATATGTTACAACTTGCAGAGCAAATATGTAATGTTATAGATAGTATCCAGGAAGATATTTATGTTGACGGAACTTCAAATGTTTTATCTGTTCCGGATTTTACAGACTTTGAATCGGCAAGAAGCTTAATGAAACTAAATGAAGATAAAGACAGACTTATAGAAATTATAGGTAGAGATTTGGATGAAGCAACGGTAAATGTAAAAATAGGCGGACAGGATTTAAGTGAATTAAAGAATTTAAGTGTAGTAAAAACATCTTATTCGTATGGAGATAAAATAGTTGGCGTTTTGGGGATAATAGGACCGAAAAGAATGGATTACGATAAGATGATGGCATTGGTAAATTCTGTTTCAAATATAGTTAACGGTTTCTTATTAAAAATGGGAGATGAACAAGATGAAGAATAAAGAAAAAGAAGAACAAAAAATAGAAGAGAAAGCAGAGAAAATTGCTGAAGAAAAAATTGAAAAAGCAGAAGAAAAAGTTGAAGATATAGCAAGAGAAGTAAAATTGTCCGAACTTGATATTTTGAAACAGTCTTTGGAAGAAAAACAGAAACAGGCGGATGAATATAAAGCGGAATATTTAAGAAGTGTTGCCGAATACCAAACTTTGAGAAACAGAATCGAAAAAGAAAAAGCCGAATATATAAATTTCGGTAAAGCAAAAATTTTGGAAAGACAAATCGGTATATACGATGTTTTCGAACAAGCAATGATCAGCGTTAGAGCGGGACAAGATTTAAAAAGTATTAAAGTCGGTCTTGAAATGATATATAACGAATTTAGCAAAATGTTGAAAGAAGAAGGAGTGGAAAAAATAGATTGCTTGAACAAAAAATTTGATCATAATGTATGCGAAGCATTGGATCAGGTAGAAACGGACGAAGTTGAAGAAGGAACAGTTCTTGCTGTTTATCAAAACGGATATAAGTTAAACGGAAAACTTATGAGACCTGCAAGGGTCAAAGTTGCTAAGAAAAAGGCAGAAGAAGAAAAAGAGTCTTCGGAAGAAAAATAAAAAGTAAAAAATATAAATTTAGGAGGACAAGAAAATGTCTAAGATTATTGGAATTGATTTAGGTACATCGAACTCGGCAGCGGCAGTTATGGAGGGAGGAAAAGTAACACTTATACCTTCCGCAGAAGGAACAACTTTGGGAGGAAAAGCGTTCCCTTCTTATGTAGCATTTACAAAAGACGGTCAATTGTTGGTTGGTGAACCTGCAAGAAGACAGGCAGTAACAAATCCTGAAGGAACAGTTTCCGCATTTAAAAGAAGAATGGGAGAAGATTATAAATACAAAATTAACGGTAAAGAATTTACTCCTCAACAACTTTCAGGTTTTATTTTACAGAAAATAAAAAAAGACGCGGAAGCATATTTGGGAACAACAGTAGATAAGGCAGTTATTACGGTTCCGGCATACTTTAACGATCACCAAAGACAAGCAACGAAAGATGCAGGTGCAATTGCAGGTTTGGAAGTTGTAAGACTTGTTAACGAACCTACGGCAGCATCACTTGCTTATGGTATAGATAAAGTCGGTAAAGAACAAAAAATATTGGTATTCGATCTCGGCGGCGGAACTTTGGATTGTACAATAATGGAAATGGGATCCGAGGGAACATTTGAAGTATTGTCTACATCCGGAGATACAAAACTCGGCGGTACCGATATGGATAAAGCTGTTATCGATTATATTGCCGAAACATTTAAAAAAGAAAACGGTATAGATTTAAGAAACGATAAAATGGCTGTTCAAAGATTGCAGGAAGCTGCAGAAAAAGCAAAAATCGAACTTTCTAACATTCTTGAAACGGATATTAATTTACCGTTTATTACAGCAGATGCTACAGGTCCGAAACATTTGGCAATGAAACTTACAAGAGCAACACTTGAAAACTTGGTAGATCCTATAGTTCAAAGATGTAAAGCATCTATCGACCAGGCAATAAGTGATGCAAAACTTACAAGCGCGGATTTAACAAAAGTTATTCTCGTCGGCGGTCCTACAAGAATGCCTATAGTTCAAAAATTTGTTGAAAACTATGTAGGTAAGATTGTTGAAAGAGGAATCGACCCGATGGAATGTGTTTCCAACGGTGCAGCAGTTCAAGCAGCAGTTTTGACCGGAGATGTAAAAGATATTCTTTTACTTGATGTTACACCTTTAACATTAGGTCTTGAAACTTTAGGAAATGTTAGAACACCTATCATTGATAGAAATACAACAATTCCTGTAAAGAAATCTCAAGTATTTTCTACTGCACAAGATAATCAGCCCGGAGTAGAAATACATATTTTGCAAGGTGAAAGACCTATGGCAAAAGATAATGTTTCGTTGGGAAGATTTACACTTGACGGAATACCACCTGCTCCAAGAGGAGTTCCTCAAATTGAAGTTACATTTGATATCGATGCAAGCGGTATTTTACATGTATCTGCAAAAGATTTGGGAACGGGTAAAGAGCAATCTATCAAGATTACATCTTCAACAAAACTTTCTAAAGAAGATATAGACAAATATGTTAAAGAAGCAGAACAATATGCTGCAGATGATAAAAAGAAAAAAGAAGAAATCGAAGCTAAAAATGAAGCGGATAATTTAGTTTATGCAACAGAAAAGAGTTTGAAAGAGCATGGTGACAAGATTTCTCAAGACGAAAGATTAAAAATTGAACAAGCTATCAACGATACAAAAGAAGCTATTAAAACGAATGATATAACTAAAATTAAAGAAGCTAAAGATAAACTCTCGGATGCTTCACATAAATTAGCGGAAGAAGTTTATAAAGCAGCACAACAACAGCAACAGGCTAATGCACAAGGTGCTCAAACAAATGCAGGACAAGCACAACAGGAAGCACCGAAAAACGACGACAATGTAGTTGATGCTGAAGTTGTTGACGATAAAAAATAACTAATCTTTTGAATTTATGCTTCGTTACACCGCACCTCATTTACTTTTCAATGTAAACTTCGGTGCGGTGTGCCTAGCCTAAAGTTCAAAATCTTTAGTTATTTGAAAATATGTAAGATTTTTGAAAAAATAGAACTATCAACAGGCAAAATGCCTGTTGGTAGTTTCGCAAGTTTAAAAGAATAAGATTTTTAAAGGGTATTAAAAAGTATTTTTTAATGATTTTATTTGAAAAATTTAATACGAGGTATACCTGTGGCTATATTTGATTTATATTCTAAAAGAGTAAAACAATATAACAAAGAAGAAAATGATATTGAAATACCACAAAAATTAAAAACACAGATAATACTTATTTTTGATGAAACTATTAATAATAGATTTCAGAAATATGGTATTTTTAAAAATGATAAACAAAAAGACTTATATTCTCAAATACATCATATCTTGAAAAAGGAATATGGTGTGTTTAATCTTGGTTCCCAATTTGAAACAGATGAACAACAGGTAAAGAAATTTTTATTAAAAGAAAAAATTTCTCTTGAAAATAGTCTTGATATTATAGAACTTTTTTTGAGAGTAATAGATACATGTTATATAAATGAATATGATGATAAAGAAAAAGAAAAAGCAAAAGAAGCCATTAATGAAATAAATGAAAGATTTAAAGAAAATGGAATAGGATATTTTTATACTAATGGGGAAATAATAAGAGTCGATTCTACTTATATTCATAATGAAGTCACAAAACCGGCACTAAATTTGTTATCTAATAAAAAATTTGCTGGTGCAAATGACGAGTATTTAAAGGCACATGAATGTTATAAAAAAGGTGACAATAAAGGATGTATAATAAATTGTTGTAAAGCTTTTGAAAGTGTAATAAAAATAATATGTAAACATAAAAAATGGATTTTTGATGATACTAAAGATGCTGCAAAGAAACTGATAAAAATTTTATTAGATAATGATTTTATTCCACAATATTATCAAGAACAATTAAGTTCATTGAATAACTTATTTGAAAGTGGAGTTCCTACTATACGGAATAAAATAAGTGGTCATGGACAAGGTGATACTATAAAAACAGTTGATGATCATATAGCGAGACTTGCTTTGAATTTAACAAGTGCAAATATGATATTTTTAATTGAACAAAGTGGAATAAAATAAAAAGTATTTGTTTTTTTGTTTTTATGGAGTATTAGATGTTTAATAAGGAAATAGAAGAAATATTAAAGTTAACGGATGAAGATCTTTTTCACGAAAAAGATTATGCTAAAGTTTCTTTAATAGAAAAAAAAGCAGATGTTGAATATTTAAAAAAGATATTAACTGAAATATCAGAGTTAAATGATATCAAAACTACAGGATACCAAACTATTGCTAGTAGAATAGATGAAGTATTTAGAAAGATACAAAATATGTTTGATATCATGAAGAGATACAATGGTACAAATAAAAATAATATTGTATCTCAAGTTAATAGTCTTATAAGCGAAATACAGAGTAAGTATATAGATGTTTTAGCTTTGATATCATATGAAAAAAGTAAAAAGATAGATACTAAAATTAAGTTAATTCAATTAGAAAATTTACAAACAATATCGGATGTGGAAGATAAAATTGATTCAAAACTTGAAGAAATAGAAAAGATAAAAAAACAAATTTCAAAATATGAACTAGATGCAAAGAAAAGTTTAGAAAGTATACAAGATATTGCTAATAAGGTAGGCGTAAGCAAATACTCTACTATTTTTAATAAACAAGCTGATGTCTATAATAAAGCTGCAAGTAAATGGTTTTATGGCACAATTATCCTTTTGATGGTTATTATAGTATGTTCTTTTTCTTTATTATTTGGTTGGTTTAATCCTCCAAATGATGCAAGTTGGGGAATTATCGTTCAGTTTACAACAGCGAAACTAATAATTTTTTCAGCACTATGTATTGCTATTTCTTGGACAATAAAAACATATAAAGCTAATAAACATAATGAGGTTTTAAATAAACATAGACAAAATGCACTTGATATTTTTGAAGCTTTTGTTAATGGTACGAGTGATGAACAAACAAAAAATGCTGTATTATTACAAGCGGTTCAATCTATTTTTGCTCAACAAAATACAGGTTATAACGATAATGAAACTGAAACAGGAAATGCACAAACAAAAATTTTAGAGTTTGTTAGTAGTTCAATAAAAAATAGTAAACAATAAGTGAGATTTATTCAATGAAAAAAAAGAAACAAGATAATGAAATAATAACAATAAATACTATAAAAGATTTTATAAAACAAGTTCAAAAAATAAAATCTTTGTTAATTGATTATAGATTGTTAAAAATTTTTATGAGAATAATTAAGTGTTTATATAAACATTTGAATATAGATGAAAAATTGGATTCTATTAATTTAAAAAAAATTGAAAAATTTTATACTTCATTAAAAAATATTAATAGAAAAGATTTTAGGAAATCAATAAAAAGTATTGATAATAAATTAAAAGATTATGAAATAGAAAGTTTATATCAATGTTTTATTAAAAAAAATGAAGTAAATGTTTTGGATGTTTTTATTAGTAATATTTGGCAATTTTTAACTTCTAAAGCTATAATTCCGTATGAAATAATAGAAATATTAAAAAAATCAAAAAGAAACATTCTAGATGAATTAAAAAACAGAAGAACATATTTAGAAAAACTTGAATATTTAAAAGGACTTGAATATTTTAATAACAAAGAATTAAGTTGGCTCAATGTACAAATTACCTTTACAGAAATAATAATAGAATTATATGAATATTTAAATAATATAGAAATATATGAAAATTTTAATAAGATAAGGGAAAAGATTAATGATTTAAAGAAAAAAAATAATTTAAAAGAAATAAAGTATTTTATGGACAATATTGGTGAAATTTATAATCAGTTAAAAAATGAATATAAATTTGAAATAGTATTTAGAGCTCCAAGTAAAAAATTAAGTAATATAGAAGACGAAAAGCCAAGTTTATTTAAAAATGAAGATTTAATTGCAAATGAAAGAGTAATTTACAAGGATTTTCTTGCATATAATCCAAATGAATTTGAAAATATGACAACTTTTGATATCCTTACTAAAATGAGACATTATGAAGTACCGAATCGGTTATTAGATGTTACATATGATTTATTGTTAGCCTTATTTTTTGCCTGTGGAGAAGATAATAAAGGATCAAAAACAGTTTTCTTATATACTGTTAAAGAAAAAAATATTAAATATTATGATTCTGATACTATTACTATATTATCTATATTATCAAAATTAAAATATAAATATAAAAAAAATCTTAAATTGATAGTTGATAATTTAAAAAATAAAAATAACTCACTATATTCCTTTGATGATTATGCAGATTTAATTCATAAACTTAGTATAGATAAATCATTAAATATACGCATAAATATATCAAAATATATTTATAAAGTTAACAAAAAAAGGAATGCAAATATAAATAAAACATCTAAAGTGTTTAGTAAAGAGGAAATTTTTAATTTTTTTGTTTCTGTTTGTGTTCATGAACTAGATTGGCAACTCAAAAAAGAAATACCTAGTTGGAATAGTGATGTTCTAAATTTGGATACTTTTACACAATGTTATTTAGTAAAACCAAAGATGAATAATCCAAGAATTATAGCTCAAAGTGGTGCATTTTTTATTTATCCCTTTGAAGACACTGATATAGAAACAGCTCTGGTAAAAAAAGAACCTTATAAAATATATAAAATTAATTCAAGAAAAATAAAAGAAGAATTAAATTTATTGAATATAAAAGAGACAAAATATATACCTGATGATTTAACAGTTTATGCAAAAGAAATAAAAGAAAGATAAGGTTAAAATGAAAGAAGATAACAGAGGAAATTTGTTTTACGATTTAGATGAAAACAAAAAACCTTAGGGAGTAAACATCGGTACAAGTGATGTGTCCCTAAGGCACGAGTAATATAATATAAAAACGATAAGATGTCAATAGTTCCTAAATTAAAAAAGTTGTTATAAAAATTAAATACAATATAGTCGTTGTTAGCTTACAAAGACTTTTAAGTTTTTAGTTTAGAACGAGCAGTATAAAATATAAAAAAATTGCGAAGCAATTTTACATTAGTCTTGGCTTTACAAGACTTTGAAATTAAAATATAAAATACAATATAGTCGTTTTTGGCTATCAAAAACTTTTATATTTTTAGCTGAAACGAGCAATTTACTGACTGCGGTGTACAAAGGGAAAAACGAAGTGGCTGGTACATAAAGGAAGTAAATGCGAAGTTGTAAGCAAAAAAATAAAAGTTGTTTAGCTAAAATAGGAGCAAGGAAATGAAAAAAGATTTTTACGAAGTGCTTGGTGTTCAAAAAGGAGCATCGGCCGACGAAATAAAAAAAGCATATAGACATTTGGCAATAAAATATCATCCCGACAGAAACCCGGGAAACAAAGAGGCCGAAGAAAAGTTTAAAGAGATAAACGAAGCTTACGATGTTTTATCCAATCCGCAAAAAAAACAACAATACGATGCTTTCGGACATGAAGGTATGAACGGTATGGGCGGAGCAGGTGCAGGCGGTTTCGGTAATATGGGAGATATGGGTGATATATTCGGCGATATATTCGGTGATATTTTCGGCGGTGGTAGAGCAGGCAGATCGTCCGGAGGCGGAGCTCAAAGACAATATGTAAAAGGTGCGGATTTAAGATACGATTTGGATATATCAATGCTTGATGCCATGATGGGTAAAGAAGTTTCTTTGGATGTTACTAAAAGAGATACTTGCCAAACTTGCGGAGGAACGGGAGCAAAAGCAGGAACAAGTCCGAAAACATGTCCTCAATGTAAAGGCAGAGGCCAGGTTAGAGTAAGTCAAGGTTTTTTCTCTTTCAGTCAAACTTGTCCGAAATGTCATGGAGAAGGTCAAATTATAGATAATCCTTGTCCGACATGCAGAGGAACAGGAACTGTTAGAACAAACAAAACAATAAAAGTAAAGATTCCTCAAGGTGTAAATGACGGTAGTACGTTAAGAGTTTCCGGTGCAGGTGATGCAGGACCGAAAGGAGCACAGCCGGGAGATTTATATGTTGTTATACATTTGAAAAAACAGCCCGGTTTTGTAAGAGAAGGTGATGATTTACATACCGAAATAAGACTTACGTTTGCGCAAGCTGCATTAGGTTTGGAATATGATGTTCCTGTATTGGACGGTAAAGTTAAAGTTAAAATCGGTTCCGGAACTCAGCCGGGAACAATATTAAGAGTTAGAGAGCAAGGTTTCCCAAAACTCGGCAGAAGGGGAGTAAGAGGAGATTTGTATGTTAAGGTTAATATAAATGTTCCGAAAAGTTTAAATTCCGAACAGAAAAAAGCTTTGTTTGAGTTTGCAAAAACTATGGGTGAAGTTCCGAAAGATGCTGTTCAAAAAAATGACAGTTTCTTTAAAAAGTTTTTCAGTTAATAGTATTTTGTTATACAAAATGGTAAAATAATTAAAATCTTATTAATTAAGAGAAAAGAAATGAAAAAAATATTAAGTTTAGCAATTGCATTTTTATTTTGTTTTGAAAGTTTATCTTACGCGAACTACAGCGGATACAAAGCATATTTGAAAGGATTACTTGCATTAAAAAAGGGAAATCCTGAAGTTGCTATTTCCGAATACGAAAGAACTTTATCTTATGATCCGGATGCCACGACAGTTTACAAAGATTTGGCACTTGTTTATTTACAACAAGGGGATATCCCGAAAGCATTGGAAAGTGCTAAAAAGTTGCAGGAAGTTGAAAGTGACAATGTTAAAACACAAATGTTTTTAGGTTCCTTTTATCTTTCGATAAACGAAATTCTTTTGGCAAAACAAACGTGGGAAAAAGTATTGGAACTTGAACCGAAAAATGAGGCGGCTACTGTTTATTTGGCATCGTATTACTATTCGGATAATAAACTTAAAGAATCCATTGATTATTGGACAAAATTTTTGGAGCAACAACCGGAATCTGCGGAAGGTTATTTCCAGTTGGGTTTAACGCAAGAAAAGCTCGGTATGTTGGATGAAGCTTTAGAATCTTATAAAAAAGTCAACGAAATAAAATCCGAAGCACAGGAAGGTTATCTTGCTCGGGCAAGAATTTATGAAAATAAAAAAGAATACGGACTTGCTATACAGGAATACAAAGAATATGCAAAAATGTTTTCCGGAAATGTTGCTATATTGACATATTTGGGTAAATGTTATTTTGAAGAAAAAAAATATGTTGAGGCAGAAGAAATTGTTTTAAGAGCAAAAGCTCTTGCTCCGAACAATGTTATTGTAAATTATCTTTTAGGTATGATATATGAAAAACAGGGAAAACTCGATGATGCTATAGATGTTTTTGAAAATATAATAAAACAAGAACCTACGGCTGCAAATTATACTCGATTAGGTTATTATTATGCATTGAAACAAAATTATAAAGTTGCAGAAAAACAATTTGATAAAGCTATAGAAAAGGAACCTTTGAATTCGGAAATATTATATTTGGCAGGTTTAAATTATATAGATTGCGAAAAATTCGATAAAGCTAAAAAGGCATTGGAACAAGCATCATATTTAAGACCGGATTTTTTAAATTCAAAATTTTATTTGGCACTTTCTTACGACAAATTAAAAAATTTTAATAAAGCGGAGCAACTGTTAAAAGAAATAATAGAACAAGATCCTAACAACGTGAAAGCTCTAAATTATTTAGCTTACAGTTATACGGAAAAAACAATTCATTTGGATCAAGCAGAACAAATGCTTGAAAAAGTTATAAAATTGCAACCTAATGTTCCGGCATATTTGGATTCGTTGGGTTGGTTATATTATAGAAAAAGAAATTATGAACTTGCCGAAAAATATATTTTAGCTGCAGCAAACGCACAGCCAAAAGTTTTTGATAAAGACATATACGAACATTTAGGTGACATAAGTATAGAATTAAAAAAATTGTCACAGGCATGGTTATCTTATGCTGTTGCTTATGATCTTGGCTCAAAAACAGCAAAAAAGAAAAAAGATTTACTTGATAAAAAATTTGCACAGGAAAAAGATTTACAAAAAGAAAAATTTAAAGTTATTGCGGAAAGGGCAATATTGAATTTTCACAGAATAGCTTCTTTGAAGGCGGGATATAAACTTAATATACAAATGAAGGGAACTTCCGTTTCCGAATATATGTCTGTTTCTTTTGCAAGAAAACTAGGTATGAGTTTTGAATTTGCTCCGAAACTGTCTTTTCAAGGCGGAACTGTTTTTGTAAATGATTATGATATTAAATTTTATCCTCAAGCAATGAAAGATAATATTCCGGAAGATTTTATTTCCATGTTTGATTTTGCACAACTGGTTTTATCCGAAAATTTTATGAATATGCTTTTGACTGCGGAAATTGAAAAAAAAGGAAAAGATGTTATTTATAAAAAAGATGGTTATACAGTTAAAATCGATTCTAATTCCGGAATGTTTAAAGAATTTTCAGAAGAGAACAAATTTTGTTTGAAACTCGGTACATATAAGAATTTCATGAACATTTCAAAAATACCTGCAAGTGCTGTTTTTGAAGCTAAAGAAGCAAAGTTTAAATGCGAATGTATATTAAATAAGTCTTCAATATTAACACCTGCGGAAATACAAAAATTTTTAGGGCAATTTCAAAATGATAGTAAAAGCTCCGGCCAAAATTAATTTATATCTTGAAATTATAAATAAACGGCAAGACGGATATCATAACATAGAATCGGTTATGCATACCGTATCATTGTTTGATATCTTGGAATTTTCCGAAACGGAATTAAATAGAATAGAACTTGTTTGTGAAAATTCCGAATTATCAAATCCCGAAAAAAATATTGTTTATAAAGCAACAAAAGTTTTTAAAGAGAAATATAACATAAATAAAGGAATAAAAATAAAACTTACAAAAAATATTCCTATGGGAGCAGGTTTGGGTGGAGGTTCTTCCGATGCGGCTGCAACTATCCTTGCCCTAAATAAAATATGGCAAGTAAATGATGATATAAAAAACTTGGAAGCATTAGGTGCTGCATTAGGAGCAGATGTTCCTTTTTTTATGACAGGTGGAGTCGCCAAAATTTCGGGAATAGGAGATATTGTTGAAAAAATAAACACGAAATTAAACCTTGATTTTGTATTGGTAAAACCCAATTTCGGAGTTTCAACACCGTATGCATATTCAAAGGTAAAATTCCCATTGACAAATATTCGTAAAATTGATAATATTATCACCAGCCTTGAAAAAGGTATGTTTGATTTTGAAAGTGCAAAAGATCTTTTTTTTAATAGGTTTGAAGATTTCATATTTGATGAATATCAAGAAATAAAACAAATAAGGAAAGTTCTTGAAGATTTGGGGTGTGCGAGTTTGATGTCGGGTTCCGGAGCTACTGTTTTTGGTTTAGTTCATGATAAAAGAAATATAGACTTTATCTTAAATGAATTAAAAAAATGTGGCTGGAATATTTGGGTTGCGAGCTCATTCGAAGTCAGCAAGGAAAGCTGAACGGAGGAGTTATGAAAATAACTGAGATTAGAATTTTCCCAAAATCAGAAGAAAAATTGAAAGCCTATGCAGCAATTACTTTTGATGGAGTGTTTGTTGTTCACAATTTAAGGATTGTTAAAGGTGAGAAAGGTTTGATGGTTTGTATGCCTTCAAGAAAAAAGAACGATGGAACTTTCAAAGATATAGCTCATCCTATAACTAACGAATTTAGAAGTGAGTTGGAAAAAATAGTTTTGGATGCTTACGAGAAGAAATTGGCAGAAACTCCTGCAACGGATTCTCAAAGTATATAAGATTTAATTCCGAGATAGTGTAATGGTAGCACAAGGGAATTTGGATCCCTTCGTCTAGGTTCGAATCCTGGTCTCGGAGTTTTCTTTGTAATTGCAGAAATTTAGGATAGAGATAATTTTATTATGACTAATTGTCTTTTTTGTAAGATTATAGCAGGTGAAATACCTACAAATAAAATTTATGAAGACGATAAAGTTTTTGCTTTCGGAGATATAAATCCGCAGGCTCCGGTTCATATTTTGATTATACCTAAAAAGCACATAAGCAGTCTTGATGATGTTACTGCAGAAGATAAAGATTTGTTAGGATATATACAAATTGTTGCAAGTAAGTTAGCAAAAGAAAAGAATTTGACCGATGGTTACAGAGTTGTAAATAATTGCGGAGTTGACGGCGGTCAAACCGTTGCTCATATACATTATCATTTACTTGGCGGCAGAACTTTCGGGTGGCCTCCGGGTTAGAAATAGATTTTAAGTCACAAAAAAAGGTGGTGTAAAAAAATAAATGGTTAGTGTTAAAGTAAGAGATGGCGAATCAATAGAAGAAGCTATCAGAAGATTTAAAAGAGAATGCGAAAGAAACGGAATAATGCAAGAGATTAAAAAAAGAGAATTTTATAAATCTCCTAGTGTTATAAAAAAAGAAAAACTTGCTGAAGCTAAAAGAAAAATTCGTCGCAAAATGATGAAAGACAACAATTGGTCAAGATAATCAATAGTTGATAAGTTTGTTGAATTTTTATTAAAAAAGGGGGATATTCGGTAGTATTGAGAATGTCCCCTTTATTTACATTTTTGTTAAAGAGAGGTTTATATGAATTTAAAGCAAATGTATGAGTTTTTTGTACAAGCAGGAATAGAAAATGATCCTCGTGGCAAAGATGAAGTTAATACAAAATTAAAAGAAATAAATGAAAAATATAAAAATTCAGATAAACAAACAAAAGAAGATTTTGATACTGATTTATTAACTAATCCTTATGCAGATTCAAGAATAATTTTCGGAACCGGCCAAGAAGAAGTAAAAACAATAATGGTCGGTATAGATATTGAAGCTCCGGAACTTTTAATCGCTAACCAATTGAGACTTTCCGGAAAACAAATAGATGTCGTTGTCGGACACCATCCTAAAGGAAAAGCTTTTTCCACTTTCCATAATGTTATAAGTATGCAGGCTGAAATAAGCGAAGTGCAAGGTGTACCGATAAATGTTTCCGAAAAACTTGTAGGTTGCAGAAGAGATGAAGTTGAAAGAAGTGTTGCCGGAAGCAATCATCAAAGAGTTTATGATGCGGCAAGACTTTTGAACATTCCTATGATGACGGCACACACCGTTGCCGATAATCATGTAGTAAAATTTTTACAAACAAATATTGATAACTTGAAGCCGAGATACTTAAAAGATATAATGAACTTTTTAAAAGATATTCCCGAATATAAATACGCAAAAACATTCGGGAATGGTCCGTCAATATTATGCGGAAGAAACGATTCAAAATGCGGTAAAGTTTTTGTTGATATGACGGGTGGAACCGAAGGCCCTGTAGAGATAATAGAAAAACTTGCTGCTGCAGGTGTAGGAACTATTGTAGGTATGCATTTTAGTGAAAAGCATTACAAAGAAATGGGGAAATATAATATTAATGCTATAGTTGCAGGACATATTTCTTCCGATAATCTCGGTATAAATTTAATGCTTGATGGATTAGAAAAAAAATATGGGCAGATAGAAGTTGTTGAATGCTCGGGATTTAGAAGATTTAGAAGATAATGTCTATACCTAATCAAGTAATAGAACAAATAAGAACTGCTTCCGATATTGTATCGGTGATCGGTGATTATGTGCCCGATTTAAAAAAAGCGGGAAGAAATTTTAAATGTTGTTGCCCTTTTCATACGGAAAAGACACCATCGTTTATTGTTAGTCCGGAGAAGGGTATATTCAGATGTTTCGGCTGTGGTGTAGCCGGAGATGTTTTTAAGTTTGTTATGCTCATTGAAAATATTTCATGGATAGAAAGTGTAAAAAAACTTGCAGAAAAAAACGGTATAACAATACAAGAAACTTTTAATGAAAAATATTCCGTTTCCGAAAAAACAAAAATATTTGAATTGTTGGAAATGACTGCAAAGTTTTACAACAGATGTCTTTTGGATACAAAGTCTGCTTCTTTTGCAAGAGATTATGTGAAAAAGAGAGGTATGACAGAAGAAACCATAAAAAAATTTATGATAGGTTATGCTCCAAAAGGAAAACTACTTGAATCTGCAAAGAAAAAGGGCTATGCTTATGACATATTATCTAAAGCCGGTCTTTTTACAAAGACTGATTTTGGAGTAATTTTTGAATATATGTCGGAAAGACTTGTATTTCCTATTTTGGATATACAAGGAAGAGTTGTTGCTTTCGGTGGAAGAACATTAGCTGACAGTAAAGCAAAATATTTGAATACACCCGAAACAATTGTGTATTCAAAGTCATCTAATTTGTACGGACTTTATCAGACTTTACCGGAATTAAGAAAGGAAAAGTCGATAACAGTAGTTGAAGGATATATGGATGTTGTTCTTTCTCAACAATATGGAGTATCCGGGGCGGTTGCACCGTTGGGAACTGCATTTACGGAACAACAAGCAAAGTTAATAAACAGGTATGCTGAAAATGTAACATTGTTGTTTGATCCTGATGATGCCGGAAGAACTGCTACTCAAAGAGCTTTGGAGATTTGTGCACAAAATAATATGTCGGTAAAAACATCTTCTTTACCTGAAGGTGTTGATCCTGACGAATATTTATTGGAACACGGAAAAGATAAATTCTTTTCTTTGGTAAACAAAAATTCGAAGACTGCCATAGAATTTATGACGGACAGAGTTTTAATGCAAACCGGTACAAAGACAGCACAAGATAAAGCAAAAGCAGTTTCATTGTTGTTGGATTTTGTTGAAAAAAATAAAAATGTAATTGTGCAAAGGGAATATGTTAAATTTATTGCACAAAAGTTAAATATAGAAGAAGATGTTATTTGGCAGGAATTTAAAAGGAAATCTGTATTTAAAACAAATGTTAAAGAAGATGCTTTCGTTGAAAAGGACGAGTTTAAACAAAAAACTTCTTTAGAAGAAAAGTTGTTAAAGTTTTTGCTGGATGACAGTAACAGACAGTATGTAAAAAAGGTCCAAAAAAATTTATTTACGGAAAGCAATTGTATTTATATATATAACATGCTCTTAGAAAATGAAAATATTTCGATAGCACAAATTTTGTCTAAAATAAATGATAAAAGACAACAACAGTGGTTTTCTAAGTTAGCAATTGTAAATGAAAAATTTAAAGCCGAAGACGGCAAAAATGAAGAAAATTCCGTTGAACTGTATGAAATATTTAATATTTTATGCAGGGATATCGAATTGGAAAAGTTGAAAAAAGAAAGAAAATTGCTTGAAAAAGAAGTATTATTGATGACTGAAGGAAAAATTGATTCTGATAAGGATAAAATAAAAAGGTATCTTCAGTTAACATCACAAATTAAAGGGTCGGGGAAAAGGTAATGGCAAAGAAAGAAATGTTTAAAGATTTAGTATCAATTGGTAAAAAACAAGGATATTTAACTTACGATCAGATAAATGAAAAATTGTCCGAAAAAGATGTAAGTCCGGAAAAACTTGATAATTTTTATATTAGGCTTGCCGAGTTGGGTATAAAAATAGCGGATAAGAGTTCTGCTGTTGCGGTCTCGTCTTCAAATACATCTTCAAAGAAAGGAAAAAATACACCTGAAACTGCCGATATTGTTGTAAAAAGCAGTGAAGATGAAGAAATTAATCCTGTAAGAATGTATCTTACGGAAATGGCAAAAGTCCCTTTACTTGAAAGAAATGTTGAAGTTGAACTTGCTAAAAATGTAAAAGAAAACGAGAAAAAACTTACTCATATAGTGTTGGAATCACCTTTGATAATAAAAGAAATAAAAAGTTGGGATACTTTAATCGAACAAGAAGAAATGACCCCGAAAGAACTTATGCCCAGAGGAAGAAAATCAACTGCTCAACTCAGAAATATGAGAATAAAAGTTAAACAGACGGTTCAAAGAATAGGCCAACTTGAAAAAAATATTGCAAAAATAGATTTGAAGGCAAAACAAAAAGGCTTATCTCAAAAAGAAAAGTTAAAACTCGAAACCAAGAGACAACAGATAAGAGCAGAAATTATTTCTTTAATAATAGGGCTAAACCTCAATCAAGATAAAATAAAAAGGCTCATAAACAAAATAAAAACAACCGCAAACAAGTTAAATGAAATAAATTCCGAACTTGAAAGAATGGAAAGAAAATATAAAATGCCTCTTTCAAAATTGCAGACTTTGTACAAACAATATGTTTCCGGGAAAATAACTGCGGCAAAATTCAAAAAAATGTCCGGTGGTTTGGTTGCCGCGAATATGGCGGAAAGTATAGAACATATTCAGAGCTTAATTTCAAAACAAACACATATCAAGGAAGGAATATCGATTAGTCCTAAAGAATTAATAGAAACAGACAGAAAAATAAGAGATTTGGAAGAGTTAATTCACAGAGATAAGATGAAATTGATAGAAGCCAATTTCAGACTTGTTGTTTCTATTGCAAAAAAACATGTCGGAATAAGTAATTTGGAATTATCCGATTTAATACAGGAAGGAAATTTAGGTTTGTCGAAAGCTGTTGAAAAGTTTGAATGGAAGAGAGGCTTTAAGTTTTCAACTTATGCTACATGGTGGATAAGACAATCAATTAACAGAGCAATTGCCGATCAGGCAAGAACAATAAGAATTCCGGTTCATATGAAAGAGTTGATTTCAAAATTAACGAAATTAAAGAAAAAATTTCAACAGGAACAAGGCAGAGAACCTTTAATAGAAGAGTACAGTAAATTTTTGAAAATGTCTACCGATAGAGTGAGAAAGATATTGAAAATGATGCAGGAACCTGTGTCTCTTGCTACACCCGTCGGTGAAGAAGAAGATTCCAAATTGGAAGATTTTATAGAAGATCAAAACAGCCCTAATCCGGTAACAAAAACATATCAATACAGATTGCAATTGGAATTGGAAAAAGTGTTGAATACTTTAACTCCAAGGGAATCTGAAATTATAAGGTTAAGATATGGTATTGGAATAGGATATCCTTCGACTCTTGAAGAAGTAGGTAAGAAATTCGGTGTCACAAGAGAAAGAGTAAGACAAATAGAAGCTAAAGCTATAAGAAAATTAAGGCATCCTAGTAAGTGTAAATCTTTAAAGGAATATTTAAGTTAAAATTTTCTTTTTTACATAAGGAGATAGTAGAAAATACTATCTCCTTTTTTTTATTGATAATTGAAACTTTTTCATGTGTTTTATGTCTAATAAATATGCATGTTTTATGTTCTGCATTTTTTGTTGATTATTTAGTCATTATTTAATAAAATTAATAAATATATATATTATTTTTATACATAGGGTTTTATCATGATAAAAAAATTTTTTATGGCTGTGTTTGTTGCTTTATTTTTTGTTCCGTTTCTTTTTGCGGATGATGATGTTATTTTTAGAATACAAGATGTCGTTTTTGACGGTTTGCAAAATGTAAAGCCAAAAACTGTTCGTTCTGAAATACAATTGAAAAAAGGTAAAGTGTATGCAACCTCTATAGCAAGGGAAGATTTAAGAACTATATTGGGGTTGGGCTATTTTGATAATGCTGAAATTTCCGTTGACAGAGATAAAAAAACAGTTAAATTTACCGTAGTTGAAAAACCTTATATTAAAAAAATAGTTTTTAAAGGAAATAAACAATTTTCGGAAGGTAAATTAAAAGGTGAAGCCACTTTAAAAGAAAAGGATTTTTACAATTTTGTAGAACTGGAAGAATCAAAAAGAAAAATTCTTGCTTTATATAAAGATAAGGGATATGCTGATTGTCAAATGGAAGTTTATCCTACTACCGATGAAGATACAAATATAATGACAATAACATTTCTTATAACTGAAAACAATAAAGTCTTGATCGGGGATTTATTTGTTGAAGGTGTAAGAAGTTTTAAAAATAAGAAAATAAAAAAATTAGCTAAGACAAAAAAGAAAAAAGTTTTTAAAGAAGAAACTTTAAAAAATGACATGCTTTCAATAAAGAAATTTTATGTAAACAGGGGATTTATGGACTTTTCAATCGGCGAACCTGAAATTACTTATGATGAATCTCGTACAAAGATTTTTGTTACATTGAGAGTTAATGAAGGTGTCAGGTATAAAATGGGAGATGTCGGTTTTGAAGGAAATTCCGTAATATCTTCAAAAGACTTGTTGAAACATTCTACAATAAAAAGAAATGATATTTTTAGCCAGGAAAAAGTATTGGAGTTATTAAATAAAGTTTATGATGATTATTCAAATAGAGGTTATTTACATTCATATATTGAACCTGATTTTTCAAAAAGTACGGATAATTTGATGCAGGAACAAATAAGTACCAAAAAAAGCGAAAAAGAGAAATTGATAGAGTCGGATATTGATAGTATAGATCAACAAATAGATACCAAAATAAATAAAACTTTAGTGGATAAAAAAATTAAAAAGTTAAACAAAAAATTGGAAAGAACCAAGTATAAAACAAGAAACAGAGAAAATGAAGTTTTAAATCAAACCAGTAAAGAACAAGCCATAAAAGATAAAATATCAGACATTGAACAAAATTTGGAATATAAGGCCTATAAAGAGGAAGACCAAGTTGCAAAATTGGAAAAGAAAAAAGAAAAACTTGAAAAGAAATTAACAAAAGCTCATAAAGAATTGGAAAAGAGACAAAGAAAGGTTACACAACAAAAGGAAAAAGAATATTTAATTCAAAGTGATATAGATGAAATTAATCAAAAAGTTGAAAACAGGTCAGATTATCTTTTAACCGAACAGCAGGCAAAAAAATTAGAAAAAGAAAAAGTCAAATTGGAAAAAGATTTGGCTAAAGAACAAAAAAACAAAGAAAAATTTGCTTTAAAAGAAGAAAAAAAGATAAAAAAACAAGAAAAGAAATTGGAAAAGCAATCTGTAAAAGAAGAAAAAATAGAAAGTAAATTAAATGAAGTTAAAGAACAGTTAAAAGATTACGAACAAAATTATATTAAAGGAAAACAAGTTGATGGCAAATTTGATGATAAGCAGATAAAAAAATTGCAGAAGAAAAAAACTAAATTGGAAAATAAAATTGCAAAACTGCAAACAAAAAAAGTAATAGATAATGTTGTAAATGTTGATTTCAATATCAAGGAAAATAATATTGTATATGTCGGTGATATTTATGTTGACGGATTAACAAAAACTAAAGACAATACAATAAGAAGAGAAATTTTGCTTAGGCCGGGAGATGTTTTCTCTTCCGGAAAAGTAAGAAGAAGTATGGAAAAAATTTATAATTTAGGGTTTATCGATGGTGCTGAACCGAACATTGCACCTACCGGTCAACCGGATATTATGAATTTGGCTTTTTCGATAACGGAAGGAAAGCCGGGTATGATAACTGCCGGTGCAGGTTATTCTTCTGTAGATAAATTTGTCGGTTCCATTCAATTACAACATATGAATTTGTTCGGTAGAGCACAAAAATTGAATTTGTTGTGGGAATTTGGTGCAAGAAGACAAAATTATGAAATAGATTGGACTGAACCTTGGTTCTTGGGTAAGGCTATGAGCTTGGGTTTATCTTTATACAATATAGAAAGATTGAGAGATTATCATAATACAAGCGATGCTTACAGGGAAGGCAGGCTTGGAGGCTCCGTTTCAATAAGTCCGAGAATTGCCGATAAAATTGCATTATTATTCGGTTATACATATGAACATGTCAGAATTTTTAATATAGATGATGATGAACTTAAAGAAGAAATTTTAAATGATCCCGATTTGGCAAAAGACAGAACATCAAGTGTCAGAGCTCAAATTGTTTATGATACAAGAGATTATATTTATGATGCGACAAGGGGTGTAAGATATTCTTACGGAATAACTGTTGCCGGAGGTCCTTTTGGCGGAAATGTTAATTATGTAAGAAATTCCGTAAGAGGTACATGGTTCTTTCCTACATTTTGGAAATTTGTATTATCAATAAACATAAATGCGGGTTGGATAGAAAGTTACGGTTCTTCATCCGAAGTTCCTTTGTATGAAAAATATTATGTCGGTGGAGCGGATACAATAAGAGGTTACAAATACAGAACGGAAATCGGGCCTTATAACGGCGGTAAAGTAATGGCTGTTGCAAATGTTGAATATAAATTCCCTATAGTTCAAGAAAATAAAAAAACAATATTACAAGGTGCTTTCTTCTATGATATCGGTGGAACTTGGAGAGATGTAAATCACATAAATTTCTCTTTTGGAACAGATAATGATGAAACAAATTCTTATTATTTAAAATCCGGTGTAGGTTTCGGTATAAGATTTGCAACTCCTGTATTTCCTTTAAGACTTGATTGGGGATACGGATTAAATCACAAGAGAGGCGAAGATTTACAACAATTCTATTTCACTATAGGAAATGTTTTTTAATATAAAGAGGATAAAATGAATTTAACTTTAAAAGAAATTGCTTCTATTGTAAATGGTAAATTAATAGGACAAGAAGATTGTGTTATTTCAGGTGTAGGTGCAATACAAGATGCAACACAAGGAAGTATCTCGTTTTTAGGAAACAAAAAATATACACATTATTTAAAAGATACAAAGGCAAGTGCAGTTTTTGTCGGAGAAGATATAAAAATTGAAGAATATAAAGATAAAAATCTTATAGTTGTGAAAGATCCTCAACTTGCTTTTTCAAAAATGTTGGTAATAATAGATAAACAAAGATTGGATAAAATAAAACCGGGTATAAGCCAGAAAGCTTCAATAGAACAATCCGTAAAACTCGGTAAAGATGTAACTATAGGCCATAATGCAGTTATAGAAGACAATACAATAATCGGAGATAATACAAAAATTTTACCTAATACTTTTATAGGAAGTGATGTCGTAATAGGGAAAAATTGTTTAATTTATCCCAATGTTACAATAAGAGAAAAAACTATAATAGGTGATAATTGTATATTTCATCCCGGAGTTGTTATCGGTGGAGACGGATTTGGTTTCGCTTCAACCGGAGAAAAAATTCCGCAAATAGGCCACGTGGAAATAGGGAATAATGTTGAAATAGGAGCAAATACAACAATAGACAGAGCAGCGATAGGAACAACAAAAATAGGCAATAATACAAAAATAGATAATTTGGTTATGATAGCTCACAATGTTCAGGTGGGAGATAATACAATAATAGTTTCGCAGGTAGGTATTGCAGGATCTACAAAGATAGGAAACAGAGTAACTCTCGGCGGTCAAGTCGGAATCGTGGGACATATAACTGTCGGTGATAATGTTATGGTTGGGGCAAAAAGCGGTATAAGCGGAAATGTAAAAGACAATCAAGTACTTGCCGGTCATCCGTTACAACCTTACAGGAAACATTTGGAATCTCAAGCTTTAATAAAAAAATTACCGGAAATGTTTTCACATATTAAGAAAATATTAAAAAAGTTAAATATAGAGGAAAATTAATCATGGCAAAACAAACTACTATTGAAAAGGATATCGTAATTGAAGGTGTAGGCCTTCATACAGGCAATAAAAGTAAAATGATATTCAAACCGGCAGAACAAAATACCGGTATACATTTTATAAGAGTGGATTTACCGAATAAACCGGATATTAAAGCAGATTGGAACAGTTTGCATGTTGAAGCTGCCATAAGAGGAACGACTATTCAATCCGGTTCCGTTCAAATTCATACAATAGAACATATTTTATCTACATGTTTTGCATTAGGTGTAGATAATTTAATAATAGAAATAAATAATAATGAACCTCCGATAGTTGACGGAAGTGCAAAAGTTATTGCTCAAAAAATATTGGAGGCCGGTATAAAAGAGTTGGATGCCGAAAGAGAGTTTTATGTAATAAAAGAACCTGTTACTTTTACATCGGGTAATACAAAAATTGTTGCATATCCCAGTGATAAATTGGAAATAGATTGCACCATAGGTTATGACCATCCTTTTTTATCGCATCAACAAGCTAAATTTGAAATAACAAAAGATTCTTATCTTAACGATATTGCTCCGGCAAGGACATTTTGTTTTGATTTTGAAATAGAAGCATTACAATCAAACGGTCTTGCAAGAGGCGGTAGTTTGGATAATGCAATTGTTATTGGTCCTAACGGTATATATAACAAAGAACCGTTAAGATTTAACGATGAATTTGTCAGACATAAAATTTTGGATTTAATCGGAGATATTTCTCTTGCAGGTAAACCTATAAGAGCAAGAATAGTTGCCGAGAAACCCGGACATAAAAGCAATGTAAGTTTTATAAAAGAATTTGTTTCTAAAGCAGTAATAGACAAAGGAGAACCAAAAGTGGAAGTTCCAAAAAAAGAGGAAATACCTGTTTCAGAAGATGAAGTTAAAGTTTTTAATTCTGCCGAAATACAACGAATTATTCCGCATAGATATCCTATTTTGATGATAGATAGAGTAAAATTATTGGGAGCAGGTGATAAAAAGGCTGTAGGTTATAAATGTGTCAGCGGAAATGAACCGTTTTTTCAAGGGCATTTTCCGGGACAACCTATAATGCCAGGAGTTTTGATTGTTGAAGCAATGGCACAAACCTCTTGTGTTATGTTTTTGTCGAGACCCGCACTTAGAAATTGTTTAGCTTATTTTATGGGAATAGACAAAGTTAAATTCAGAAAAACCGTTATCCCCGGAGATATGTTGGAGTTGAAAGTTGAAGTTATAAGAGACAGCGGGAGAAAAGGCAAAGTAAGAGGTGAGGCTTTTGTAGAAGGAAAATTGGTCGCAGAAGCAGAATTTATGTTTATTATAGTAGACAGGGAGAAATAAAATGATACATTCAACAGCAATAATAGATAAATCGGCAGTAATAGGACAAAATGTTGAGATAGGGCCTTATTCCGTAATAGGTCCCGATACCGTTATAGGAGATGGAACTGTTATTAGTTCTCATGCAACAATAGAATGTGCCAATATAGGTAAAAATTGTAAAATTTTTCCTCATGCTTCAATAGGGTTGGCTCCTCAGGATTTAAAGTATGCCGGAGAAAAAACAAAACTTTTTGTCGGAGATGGTACAACTGTTAGAGAATTTGTTACATTAAACAGAGGAACTAGCGCAAGCGGACAAACCGTTATAGGAAAAAATTGTCTTTTTATGGCTTGTTCTCACGTTGCTCACGATTGTATTGTCGGAGACAACGTTATTGTTGCAAATTGTGCGGCAATTGCAGGGCATGTTGAAATCGGTGATGGTGTTGTTATAGGCGGTTTTGCGGGAATGCATCAATTTACAAAAGTAGGTAAAAACGTAATTATCGGTGCCGGTTCTATGGTAAGTATGGATATTATACCTTATATGCAAGCCCAAGGAGACAGAGCAACTTTATTCGGATTGAATTTGATAGGATTAAAAAGAAAAAGAGTTCCTATTGCTGAAATAGAAAATATAAAACATGCTTACAAAATATTGTTTGCATCTCATTTAATATTGAATGATGCCGTAGCAAAAATAGAAGAAGACTTGGGTAATTCTATTTATGTTCGTGATATAATTGATTTTATAAAGAAATCTCAAAGAGGAATTTGTAGGCCTAAATAATTATGAAAACAATTGGGATGATTGCGGGTAACGGCAGGTTCCCTTTCCTTGTTGCGCAGGAAATAAAAAAGCAAGGAGATAAGGTTGTTGCTGTTGCGTTAAAAGAAGAAGCTGATAAAGATATCGAAAATTTTTGTGATGAAACCGTATGGTTATCTGTAGGTAAAATTCAAAAAATCATAGATACTTTTAAGAGCAGAAATATTGATACGGCCATAATGGTCGGTCAAGTGAAACATGCAAAAATTTATTCTGCAATAACCATGGATTTAAGAGCACTTAAAATAATGACATCTTTGGTAAATAAAAAGACCGACACTATTTTAGGTGCTGTGGTTAGAGAATTTGAAAAAGATGGAATAAAATTTTTGCCGTCACACATATATTTAAAACATTTGTTGGCACAAAAAGGTTTGATTGTAGGCAGAAAATTAAATTCCGACGAATATAAAGATGCCGAGTTTGGATTTAAAATGGCAAAGGGTATTGCCGGACTTGATATAGGGCAAACAGTTGTTGTTAAGGATAAATCCGTCTTGGCTGTAGAATCTATAGAAGGTACCGATGAATGTATAAAAAGAGCATATTCTTTGGGCGGAGAAAATGCCATAGTAGTAAAAGTTGCAAAACCAAATCAGGATTTTAGATTTGATGTTCCCGTAATAGGTACAAGAACGGTAGATACTTTAAAAGACAATAAAATAAGAGCAATGGTAATAGAGGCCGATTCAACATTGATATTGGATAAAGACTTGGTAATAGAAAAAGCAAAACAGGCCGACATTACAATAATTGCAATGCAGTAAAATTTTAACAATTCGTTTAATCTGTTCACTTCAATTTTTTAAAAGAAATTTTATCTTTTCCGATTATTCAATCTTTTGTCGTTTAGCTGTCATTTGCATATTTGTATACTTCCAATATTACAAAATAAAAAGCAATTTTTTTTGCAAGAGTATCTCTAAAAATAGTAAAATATAGTGTTATTTTACTATACAATTTTTATATATTTGACAAACAAAAAAAGAGAAATAAATGAAAAAAACAGTATTGTTTTTAGTCGTTTTATGTTTGTTTTGCTTTTTCGGTATAAATAAAGTTTATTCCGAAGATTTATCTGTTTCTCAAAGAATTGAAAGAGAAAATGATAATTTTATGCGAAATGAGAAAGTCGTAAAAATTACAAAATACACAAAATCCGGATGGAATTCTTTTAAAAAATGGTTAGGTAATCTGCCAGGAATAAGGAATTATAATAATTCCGTTTATTCAAGTAAACAATATAAAACCGCAAAGAACGATATGGGAAATGGGAATAATTCTTATCTTCAAAAAAACAGTGCCAATACAAGTCTGCTTAAAGAAGATAAAAAAAATTGGGATAATTTATAAGAAATAAAATGAAATTAAAAAAATTTGTTTTAATTATGTTTTGTGCGATTGCTTTATTTTCTTGTGACAAACAAAATGAAAATATTGTTAATGTCGCAGATGAAGATTCGCAAGATATGTATGTAATGTCTTCCATAGGAGATGCTATATATCTTAATCCTATTTTAGCGTCGGATTCTGCATCTTCTTCGGTAAATGCATATATATATAACGGCCTGTTAAAATATGACAAAAATTTAAATTTAATTTGTGATTTGGCAGAAAGTTATAATGTGTCCGAAAACGGATTGGAAATAAAATTTAAATTAAAGAAAAATATATTGTGGCACGACGGCCAAAAATTTACCGTTAAAGATGTTAAATTTACTTTTGATAAACTGACAGATACCAACACAAGAACTCCGTTTTCCTCCGATTACTTAATGGTAAAAGAATTTAAAATAATAGATGATTATTCTTTTAGTGTTACCTATGAACAACCGTTTGCTCCTATACTTGAAAGTTGGTGTATAGGTATAATACCGGAACATATCTATAAAAATGAAGATATAAATACTTCGCAATATAACAGGAATCCGGTAGGAACAGGTCCATATAAATTTAAAAAATGGGTTACGGATCAAAAAATAGTATTGGAAGCAAATCCCGATTATTATGAAGGAACACCGAAGATAAAAGCTTGTTTGTTTAGAGTGATACCTGATCAATCCGTTCAGTTTTTGGAATTAAGAACGGAAACAATAGATGAGTTATCTCTTACTCCGGATCAATGGAATGCGTATGATACTTTTTTCAAAAGTTATACAAAATATCGTTATCCGGCATTTAGTTTTACTTTCTTGGGTTTTAATTTGGAAAAAGAACCGTATTCGGATATTAAATTTAGACAGGCAATAAATTTTGCCATAGATAAAAAAGATATAATAACCGGAGTATTGTCGGGTATGGCAAAATCTGCACAGGGCATATTTCCGCCGCAATCTTGGGCTTATAAGGAAATAGAACCTTACGAATACAATCCTCAAAAAGCTTTAGAACTTTTAAATTCAATCGGTTTTGATAAATCTTCAAATGGAACTTTGTTGTATAAAGGTAGAAATTTTGAAATGACTATAATTACAAATCAAGGAAATAAAACAAGAGAATTAACGGCACAAATTATTCAAGAACAATTAAAAAAAATAGGACTTCAAGTCAATATAAGGATTTTGGAATGGAGTACTTTTTTAAATCAGTATGTCAATAAAAAAAATTTTGATGCTCTTATATTAGGTTGGAACACAGCTATAGATCCGGATCAGTTTTCTTTGTGGCATTCTTCTCAATGCCAACCCGGACAATATAATTTCATGTCTTACAAAAATAAAGATGTTGATAAACTATTGATAAAAGCAAGAACAACTTTTAATAAAGAAAAAAGAAAAGAGTATTATTATAAAATACAAGATATTATGAGAGAAGATCCTCCGTGTATATTTTTATATTATCCGGAAAATCTTGTTTGTGTTCATAAAAGATTTCAAAATGTTGAACTTGCTCCGGCCGGAATAGGATGGAATTTTTACGAATGGTTTGTAAATGATAGAGATATAAAATACAAGAATGCAAAGATTTTAGTTCAATAACCAGTAATGAAAAAAATATTTTTGTCGATTATTTTTTTAGTTTGTTCAATATATGTTGTTGCGGAAGAAAACTTTCCCGTAACAAGTGACACATCCGATGTTGTACCGGATGTTATAAACAGTTCTACAACTACTGCACAGGTTAACAAATCCACCGATACAATAAATATTTCTACAAATACAGTTACAAGTTCTACAGGAACAATAAATTTAAGCAAAGGAAAGCAAATAGTAACATCTACGGATACGGTAAATGTTTCAAGTACAACGGGAAATATTGATATAACAAAACCTCTGAAATATAAAGAAGTAAAAGCGGACAAAAATATTGAAGTTTCTTCAATGACCGTTATTCCGGATGAAAATGATTTGGGAACATATTATGCTTCGGGAGCAATTGTTGAAAAACCGCAGAAAGATACCGATTACGATTTAAATATTCCAACAACTACGGCTCTCGGTATTGCCGGAGATAAGGTTCTCGATAAACTTAAATTAAATAAATCAACCGATACACAAACTACAGACATAAATCAATCAACAACAACAGTTACACAAAGTTCTTCTACTGCAAAAACAGAAAGTTTAGAAGATAAAAAAGATGATACAAAAGAAAAAAAAGAAGAATCTTTTGCAAAAAAAATAATGAGCAAAATACCTTTTGATTCAAAGCTTATATTGTCCGGAAGAAAAATGATAGGAATAAATTATTCCGGAACAATTTATGATAACGAAGAGTCGGGTAAAAGAGCAAATTCATCGGATTTTTCCATGGAACAGGAATTGCAGATGAAAATAAAAGGTACTGTCGGAGACAGACTTGAATTAAATGTTGATTTTGATGATACTCAAGACGATAAAAAAGATATTTATATACTCTATAAAGGGAAGGGCAATGAATTTGTTCGAGAGGCTGCATTCGGTGATATTAATGTTGAACTTCCGAGTACGGAATTTTCGGGATATTCAAAAGAATTGTTCGGTGCAAAAGTGGATACTCAATATAAAGGTTTAAAAACAAGAGCGTTCTTTTCCAAAACAAAAGGTTATTCCGAAAGTAAACAATTTAAAGGCAGCAGTAAAATGGAAAAAAAGACTATTGCCGATACTTCATATATAAAATATAAATATTTTTCCATTGTTAAAAACACTTCAAAAACAATAAGAAACGATACGGCAAAAGTATATTTGGACAAAATAAAAACTACCGTCAGTGACTATGTCGTAATATCTACCGCAACGGATTTGTATTATATGAGAGATTTAACCGTAGCACCATATAACGGTAATTTCATAAAACTTACCGCCGGAACAGATTACACAATAGATTACAATACCGGAATAATTACATTTAAAAATACATTATCAAGTCAATATGTCGTAGCTATAGATTATCAGTATACCGACGGAACTTGGTTGTCTGATGAAACGGCCGGTAACCCTCAGATAATCAAAGATACAAATAATACCGATGCATTGTCTACGGAAGTACATACTTTTTATAGTTTAGGCAATTATCAAATTACAAAATATAACGGTAGAGACAATTTTATTTTGGAAGTGAGAGATTTAAATGATACCGTTCCCGCGATAATAGAAGGGGGAAAACCTGTTCCGAAATTTCCTAATATAGACGGTTATGCATCAAATATTATTGTTGATTATGAAAACGGAGTTTTTAATTTACAACCCATAACCGGCAAACCGTTGCACGATGATTTATACACAACAAACACACATAAATATAACTTTGTTGCGCAATATGAATATAAAGTTAAAATTTTTAATTTGAGAGCCGATATAGTTCCGATGTCTGAAAAAGTTGTTGCAAACGGCAAAACTTTAAAAATTAATGAAGATTATATGTTGGATTATGATGTCGGTATATTAACAATTTTAAAAGACGAATATATTACAAATGATACCGTTATAGATGTTTCTTATGATTATTCTCCGTTAGGCGGATCGTCTGCAGGTTCTACATTAGTCGGAGTAAGATCTCAATACGATTTTACGGATAACATTTCATTGGGCGGAAGTTTTATTTATGAGTTTGCTGCAGAAGATACGGAACTGCCGGATATTTATTCCACTCCCGCAAGCACACTTGTAGGTGAAGTTGATGCAAAAGTAAAAAATGTAAAAATAACGGACAATTTAAGAATATCGGCGTCGGGAGAATACGCACTGAGTAAATATGTTCAAAATACAACGGGTAAGGCAATTATAGAATCTATGGAAAGTGCAAAACAAGACGACAGTTTTTCTTTGATAGACGATAACTGGTTATATGCTTCAACACCTAACGGAATATATGCAAAATATGATACAAATGCAATAACCTGGAGAAATTACGATATAGAAAAAAAAGAAATAGATAAAAATCTTGAAATAGTGTCCGGTGAAAAACAGCAGGTTATGGATATAAATTATAATTTTCTTAATTGCGATTATGCGTCTGTCTGTCAAATTGTTTCGGCATCAGGATATGATTTTTCAAAAAAATTATATTTGGAAATTTGGATAAAAGCAAATTTTGCACAAGTAAAAGTAAGACTTGATTTAGCTTCTGCAATAAACGAAGATTCCGATCAAAATTATCAGTTGGATACGGAAGATAAAAACGGTGACGGAATAATCAGTCCGTGGGAAGATATCGGTAGAGATTTTACGAATAAAACCGCTGCTTACGGTATTTCAAAAATAGGTGCCAATAACGGTAGACTTGATACTGAAGATTTGAATGGTAACAACAGATTGGATATGTATGAAGCGGATTTATCGAAATTCAATTTGGAAGAATATGCCGATATTTCAAAAACTTCGTGGCAAAGAATACAAATACCTTTGGATATTACAACTGATGCCGACAAAGAAAAATGGAAAAACATAAGAATTGCGAGATTAACTATTAACGGATCAGGTTATACCGGAAAAATTACCGTAGGTAAAATATCCGTTGTGGGAAACAAATGGACGAAAGAGCAAAATAATTCTTTAAGTGAAAGTGAAATATTTTCTATAGGAAGAGATAATCCCCGGTATGTTTCTCTTTTAACAAATTCTTACTACAGAGATTTATATGATGTTGACAGTGATTCCAAAAGAGACGAACAAGCACTTGCAATAACTTATGAATCTAATACAAGTTCCGATACTTTTTTTGCCAAAGCTACATATAGTTCCGGTTTTGATATGTCTAATTACGATAAATTCAAATTCTTTTTATACATAGCAAGTACTACGGCTTCCGGTTCCGAAGGAAGTAACTTCATAATGAGAGCCGGTGGTGATGAATATAATTATTATCAATACTCTATCCCTATGTCAGCTATAACACAACAGAAGTGGAATGTAATAGAAATTAAACAAACCGGTTACGGGGCAACGTCGGCTTGGGCGACAGATAATCCCAATGCTACAATTACTAAAGTGGGAGAACCGAGTTTACAAAAAATTGCTTTTATAGAAACGGGTGTTCAGACCAACGGTGCAGATACCGGTGAAATTTGGGTGAACGAAATTCATGTTACCGATGTTAAAAGTAAAGACGGCAATGCCTGGAAAGCGGATTTAAATATTGATTGGGACGGAAAAGGTAAAATAGGTGGTTTAAATATTGATTTACACAGAAAAAGTATAGATAAAGATTTTGAAACTTTTGCTCCCGGAACTTACGACAGAGATTTTCTCGAAGATTCGGCAAACATTACTTTCAAAGGTATTGAAATTGCAGGTACACAAGTTTTACCTATTAATGCTTCTTTAATAAAAACAAAAACAGTTACTCCTTTAGCATTACAAAATACATCAGATCAAGTTTCCGTTTTGGATGAGGGAAAAATTGTTTCATATACAGGCAGAGTTAATACCGTTTTATCGGCAGGAACCGATTTGCCGAAAGTTACCGTTGAATATACAAGATTTATAAAAGATACGGAAAACATCGAAAGACTTGAAGATAAAGAAACAATTTCCGCAAATATGGTTTATTTAAATCCTATAGATTTTGATTTATTACCTACAAGTATTGTAGCTGATTACAAAATAAGTAATTCCGCATATAAAGTTTATCCTACGGAAAAAATTGAGGACACAAATGCATTTCTTGATTTGGATACAATGAGAAAATATATGGAAGTTGAAGATTTCTTAACAATGGAAAAAACGGAAACTTGGGGATTAAAAACTCCTTTTTCTTTCTTTGATAAGGTTATTTTCTCTCCTGCTTATGTTATTACAAGAGTTAATGAAAAAAACAAAGAATATTTTAAAAATGAAGAAATTTTTTATGATAAATCGTTAAATCAAGATGTTGGAGCAAGCTTAAATTTTAAAGTGGCAAAGTGGTTTCAACCGAATCTGTTGTACAGTTTAAATACAATTGAAACTTATGATTTAACTTACAGCAGTACATCTGCAATAAAAGTATATCCCGGTGAGAAAAAAGCTATAGACAGGGTAGGGACAACAGAATTTACTTGGAACTTACAAGCAAAGGATATATTTAATACAAAATATCTAAAAAGTTTAACATTTACAACTTCTTATAGAATGCAAGATTCCGATTCTTATACAAATGTTGAAAAAGGATTCTCTTCCGTAGGTTTTGCTGCCGATAAATTGTGGATAAGAGATAATCATTTAAAAGAAATACAACCTGTTTATTCTACTTCTTCTTATACCGTAAAAACAATTTTAAAAAGAGACGACAGAAGAGTTATCGGAAGATATAATCCTTTTGAAGCTTTTGATTTAAAAGGAAAACTGTTACCAATAAAAACGATGACTATGAGTTTTACTTTTACCGATGGAGAAGAAGAGTCTTATAATACCGGAACAACAAAAAAATCTTATACAAAAACTTGGCCGGATGTTCTTATAGGTATAAGCAGATTTGAAAAATTATTCGGAAAAAGTTGGATGAGTGATACACAACTTAACTTAAAATATAATAAGAAGACTAGTGTTGTATCCGGAGTATCTTACGGGGACAGTATTATGCTCGGAGGAGATTATAAGTTAAAAATTATGAAAAGATATGATTTGTTATTATCTGCCGATGTAACAAAAACACAAGAATTTGATACCGAGCAAGATGTCCTTAAACTGGAAGGGAAAATTACGAATTGGGCTGTTCAAATTGCTACAAATATAAAACAATGGAGATTTAGTTTAAGATATGACAATTCTCAAAATTGGAGCAAAAATTCTAAAGGAAAACTTGCAACACAAGTTTTCTCGAATGCAATAAACGGACAGGCAACATCCGATTTGATTTTCCCTACGGGTATAAAACTTCCTTTAATAGGGAATATACCTTTAAAAAACAGGTTATTATTTGAATCAAATGTATTCTACAATACACAAAGTTCGGCAGTTGATGTTGAAGCAGCAAATTACCAAAATTTCGGTTTGAAATTGTCGGCTGATTACGAAATATCTAAAAATTTCAGATTTGCTTTGGGAACAAATTTTTCAAGATTTTTATATACCTATGTTCCGGAACAAAATTATACAAACATAGAACTTTCAAGTAAGTTGACAATACAATTCTAATATGAAAAAAATTTTAAATTTTATAATATCAATAATATTTCCGAGAACATGCTCACTTTGCGGGACAACATTAAATTTTTCATCTAAACAAAATATTTGCAATAAATGTTTGGAAAAAATTCCGAAATTGGAAGGGTTAATATGTCATAAATGTTCTCTGCCGTTACCTGATGGCGGGGCAACTTGCTCTGATTGTAAAAGCAATAAAGATATTTATTTTGAAGTTTTAAAATCTCCTTATACGTATTCAACTCAAATGAAAAAGTTAATAAAAAATCTAAAATATTCAAGAAAAACTTTTTTGGCAAAAGATTTGTCTTTACCGTTGGCGGAATTTATAAAAAAAGAAAATATAGATAAAGAGGTAGATGTTGTCGTTCCCGTTCCGATGCATTGGTTTAAAAAGTGGAAAAGGGGATATAATCAGGCAGAAATTCTTGCGACTGGTGTTGCACAAATTATAAATAAACCTATGTATAATGCTTTGGTAAGAACAAAATATACCAAACCGCAATTTAATCTTAAAAAACAAGAAAGACATGAAAATTTGGAAAGTATGTTTGATATAAACAAAAAATATGTTGATATTATAAAAGGTAAAAAAATTCTTTTGATAGATGATATTGCAACTACATGCTCTACCGCAAATCAATGTGCAAAAGTTTTGAAAAGTTTAAGATGTAAAATTGTTGTTGTAACTCTTGCGAGAGCAGCATTCTAAAAATTTGTATTTTTTTATTTTTGAAAAACTTGTTTGGTCCAGTTCCAACGGAGTAATTGAAATAAAACCTTGTTCTATGGCATCAATATCGGAATTTTTGTTTTTTTTGCCGGATATAAATCTGCCTGCAAGTTTATAATATGTTCCTTTTTTTGTTTTCTTTTCCACGATTGTTTCATCGTAACATCTTATACCTAACGGAACAACTTTTATTCCTTTATAGTTTGGGGGAATATTTATATTTAAACAGAGTGCCGGTCTGCCTTTCTTTTCTTTTTTTAAAACTTCTTTTGCTATTTTTAGTGCAGCTTTTGCAACTTGATTATAACAAGGGTTTGTTTCATCACTTGCAGAAACAGACATTGATGGTATTCCCAAATATGCTCCTTCCCGAGCAGAAGCAACAGTTCCGGAATAAACAACATCTTGTGCAAGGTTTGCGCATGTGTTTATTCCTGATACAACCAAATCTATTTTATCTTTGAAAAAAGAATACAATGCATATTTCACACAGTCTGCGGGAGTTCCACCCACAAGAGCATAAATATTGTGCCTTATTTTTTCAAGTTTTAAATATTTTTTTAAATGTATTGAATGGCTTGTACCGGACATTTCATGTTTTGGAACGATAACATAAATATTTGCGAAAGAAGATAACTCTTTCATTAAAGGTTTTAGTCCTGGACCGTTTATTCCGTCATCGTTAGATATCAAAATATTATATTTTTTCATTTGTTAATTTTAAAACCTCTTCAGCCAATATTTCTTGAGGGAAATATTCCGGAGAAACGATTCTGGTAACATCTATGACATTAGATATATATTGCTCTATAAATTTTATTATTTCTTGCTCAGTAATATTTTTTTCTTCTATAACAATTCTAAAGTTTGGCACTTCCACCGATTTTGCATTGAAATATTGATGATTATCTGTAGCATAAGGAAAAGGTATAAAAAGTGCAGGTAAATTATAGTTTTCCACTTCTTTTACGGTACCTGCTCCCGCCCTGCAAACTAACAAATCGCTGCAAGCATAAGCGTTTCCTATATCGTTCATATATTTTGTTATAAATTTTTTTGTGTTAAGTTTTTTGTATTTATTGTCTAAAGTTTCAAAATCATTGTTTCCGGTAATATGTATAAATTGTATTTTACCTTTATGTCTGTTAAACAAATATTCATTAACATTAAACATAATTTTATTTAATTTTGTTGCACCCAAACTTCCGCCGAAAACAAAAATTGTGAATATATTGGCATCAATGTTCAGCTTTTTTGCAGCTTCTGCTCTTGAAATATTAAAAATATCTTTTCTTATGGGATTTGATGTAAATATTGTTTTCTTTTTATTAAAAAACTTTTCCGAGTTTGTAAAACTTATTGCCACTTTCGTAACTATTTTCGACAACAATCTGTTTGCAAGTCCCGGGATAGAATTTTGTTCGTGAATCAATGTAGGAATTTTTTTTATTTTCGCCATAAGTAAAACGGGAAAAGATAAATATGCACCCATACCTACTGCTGCTATGGGAGAAACTTTATTCAATATCTTTTTTGCATTAGAGAGTGTTTTAATAAATTTAAACGGAAACAAAAACAGACCCGGTGATATTTTTCTGGGTGGAGCTTTAAAATCCAATATTTCATAATCATATCCGGATGTACTTACTATTTTCAAAGATACACCGTTTTTGTTGTTGTTTACTACAAAAACAGGATTATATCCCTTTTGCTTAAGTTCATAAGCAAGTGCTATTCCGGGATAAACATGTCCGCCTGTTCCACTGACAGCTATAAGTATGTTTTTCATGATATTTTACTGTTATTCCTTGCAATATTAATAAGTATTCCAATTATATAAAAATTTACCAACATCGAAGAACCGCCATAAGAAATAAACGGCAGAGGAAATCCTTTTGCAGGTAAAACACCTGTAGTCATTCCCATATTAACTATAGCTTGTATTGCTATAATTAAGGTTATTCCGAAAGACAAAAATTTACCGAAAACGTCCGGACATTTTTTGTTTATCGATAAAGCCGTAATTACGAAAAATATAAAAAGAGATACGGTAACCAATGTTCCGATAAGCCCATACTCTTCTCCTATTATTGAAAAAATATAATCCGTATGCTTTTCCGGTAAAAATTGTAATTTCGTTTCACTGTTGCCGGGCCCTTTCCCGAAAAGACCACCTGAACCGAAAGCTGCAAAAGCAATTTCCGAATTATATTTGTCATCATCAATTTTTTTTGTTTTAGTGCTTTCCGTATTTTCTTTGTTACCTAAAACCAATTGTATTATTTGGTTGGCATAAGTCATTACTCTTGTTCTTCTGTACGGTTGTATAGCAACCGATAAAACAATACCAAATATAGCGACAAGTGCAATAATAAGAAATCTTTTTGTGTCAATTTTAGCAATAATTAGCATTATTGTCCATAAACAAAAAATTAAAGCGGTGGAACCTAAATCTTTTTGTAAAAACAGTATTATCGGGCAGAATACGGATACATAAACAACCGGTAATACATTTTTAGCCCAAGTGTTAATATATTTCCTATTTCTTGCAAGAAAATCTGCCATCAATATAACTAATACTATTTTTGCCATTTCAGACGGTTGAAAACTAAAGAATTTTAAGTCTATCCATCTGTGTGCACCTTTATGTTCGGGGAAAAAAACAGGAAGAATAAGTAATATTGTTGTGATTGTAAAAAGGAATAAATTTTTATTTTGATATTTTTTATAATCTATTTTGTTGGCTATAAGAAAACAAATAATGCCTAATATGATGTTTATAATATGTTTTGTTATACAACTGTAAGGTGAATTTATGTTTACCATAGGACTACAAGAATGAACCGCCAATATTCCTATGATTGTTAATGCTGATGTAATATAAAAAAGATATCTGGCATCTTTGTTTCTTTTAAAGTTTTTTGTAATAAAATTACTAAAGAATAGTTTAACCATATTATTTTAAATTCAAAACAAATTTTTTAAATTCTTTTCCTCTATGCTCAAAATCATTAAATTGATCGAAAGAAGCACATGCGGGGGAAAATAAAACAATATCGCCTTTTTGTGCAACGGAATAAATTTTCTTTATTGCATTTTTTAAAGTTTCACATTCAACCATAGGTGCAGAACCTTTAAGTTGTTTTTTTATTATATTCGTTGCTTCACCTATTAAAAAAATATTTTTTACTTTTTTCTTAATTAAATTAAAAATCGGTTTATACGGACTGCCTTTATCTTGTCCGCCAAGTATAAGTTGAATATTCTTATCAAAAGATTCAAGTGCAACTTTTGTTGAATCTACGTTAGTTCCTTTGGAATCGTTGTAATATTTTACACCATTTATTTCTTTTACAAATTCTATTCTGTGTTCAACACCTTTGAATTTGGATACTTCTTTTTCTATGGTTGATATTTTTGTTCCGGCCAGATAGCTTGCCATAACCGAAGCAAGAATATTATCTATATTGTGCTTTCCGGGAATATTTATTTTAGGTGCCAATTTTGCTGCAATTTTTCCTGATTTTTTAATATAAATTATTTTATCCTTATAAAATATTCCGTTTCTTGTTTTTAAGTTGTTAAAATCAAAAATTTTTGCTTTTGTTTTAACTATACTCTTTTTTAAATGTTTATCATTATAATTATAAATTGCATAATCTTGTTTGGTTTGATTTACAAAAATATTTGCTTTAGCTTTTATGTAATTTGCCATTGTGTGGTGATGTTTTAAATGATCAGGAGTAATATTCATACTTATACTTATATCAGGTTTGAAAAAGGGGGAATCTTCAAGTTGATAAGAGGACAGTTCCAAAACCAAAATTGATTTTGAGTTTAATCTTGTTACAACTTCGGATATCGGGAAACCTATGTTTCCTGCAACAAATGTGTTTTTGTTTCCGCTTTTTATAATTTTATAAATTAAAGTCGTCGTTGTTGTTTTTCCGTTGGTTCCGGTAACGGCAACTATTTTTTTTGGCTTTGCAAAATTTAGAGCAAATTCAAGTTCGCTTAAAATAAGGCATCCTCTTTTTCTTGCCTGCATTAAAATTTCAAGATTGTTTGGTAAGCCGGGACTTTTTATAATAATATCGCTTTCAAGAACTTTTGACGAGTGTTTCCCGAATTCAAGTTCAACTTTTTTATTTAGTTTCATTTCTTTGTGCGTACGGGGTTTCCCGCTGTCACTTGCAAATACGGTATAACCTTTGGATACAGCTAAATTTGCACAAGCTATACCAGATTTTCCTAAACCTAAAACAGCAATTTTTACACCATTATTTTTTAACATGATTTTATCTTAATTTAAGAGAAGCAATTGCTATAATAGCAAGGATAATTCCGACTATCCAAAATCTTGTTGTTACTTTTGTTTCCGCAAGACCGCCCAATTCGAAATGATGATGCAGCGGTGCCATTCTGAATACTCTTTTTTTAGTTCTTTTAAATACGGAAACTTGTATCATAACGGATAATGCTTCTGCTACAAATATTCCTCCCAATATAAAAAGTATAAGTTCTTGTTTAATAAATACGGCGGATAATCCCAACAGTCCTCCTAAACATAAACTTCCGGTATCACCCATAAAAATTTCCGCGGGATAAGAATTGTACCATAAAAACCCCAGTCCGGCACCGAGCAATGCTGTTAAAAATACCGATATTTCGCCGGCACCCGCGACATAAGGAACTTTTAAGTAAGAACTGATATGAGAATGTCCTATAAGATAAGAAAATACGGCTAAAGTAGCTGCTGCTATTATAATATTTCCTATTGCAAGTCCGTCAAGCCCGTCCGTTAAGTTTACGGCATTTGAACTTCCTACTATTACAAGGAATATCAATATAAAATATAAGAACGACATTTCTATAAAAGTTGTTTTTAAATATGGAATATTTAAAGAGGTTGCATATTCCGTATTTGTGGGATAAAAATACAAATATATTATTACAAGTATTGCAAATATCGACTGAAATAATAGTTTCTTTTTTGCCGACAATCCTTTAGGATTTTTTTTAACCAACTTTAAATAATCATCAACAAATCCTATCATTCCGAAATATACGGTTGCGGTTATTAACCATAAAATAAAATTATTATCCAATCTTGCCCATAAAACGGTAGAACATAATAAAGAAAGTATTATTATTATTCCGCCCATTGTTGTTGTTCCGGATTTTACCTGATGAGTTTTAGGACCGTCATCTCTAACAGTTTGGCCTATTTTATATTTTTTTAAATATCTTATTATTATCGGTGCTATAAAAAAGGTTATTATCAAACTTGTTAAAATCGCACATCCGGCCCTGAAAGTAATGTATTGAAAAAGATTGATATTACATAATGTGTAAAAAATATGGTAGAACATTTTATTTTATTCCTCTTTTTATTTTATCAATGGTAATCAATTCATTATAGACTTCATCAAGTTTCATTCCTCTTGAACCTTTTATGAAAACCAATGAATTTTCGGTTATGTGTTGCATTATTTCTTCGCAAAGAATTTTTTTTGATATAAAAAATTCGGTTTTTTTATCGGTGATTTCATTTTTTATGTGATTAACTAAATCTCCGAATAAATAGACGGATTTTACAAAATCCAATGTATTTATATATTTCCCTATTTCCGCATGATATTGCGGTGAATTTTCTCCGAGTTCAAGCATATCTCCGAGCACTAAAATTACATCTCTGTCTGGATAGGATTGAGACAGACTTTTAATTGATTCTTTCATGGATGTTGGATTTGCATTATAAGCGTCGTTTACAATAATGGCTCCGTTGCCTAAAGTTTGCGCCTGCATTCTCATCTTTGGAGGCGTGCATTTTGCCAAACCTTCTTTTATCTCCTTAAAAGAAAAACCCAAACCGTAAGCGGCAGTTGCCGCTGCTAAAGCATTGTATATGTTAAACTTGCCTTTTATCGGCAATTCTATTGTTTCTTTATTTCCGTCGATATACATGTCGAATAAAGGTTTATCCAACCATAATTTTATATTCTTTGCATAAACATCAGCTCCGTTGTATAAACCGAAAGTGATAACTTTCTTTGATGTTTGTGGGATAATTGTTTTTAAATATTCGTTATCATTATTTAAAACTATGAAGCCGTCGGATGATATACCGTCTATTAAAGTTCTTTTTTCCTTAAGAACATTTTCCGGAGTTTTAAAAAATTCCAAATGAGAATTTCCGATGTTTGTTATAATTCCGCAGAAAGGAGTTATTATATCCGTTAATACTTTTATTTCCCCGAATTCGGAAGTTCCTATTTCTATTGCCGCATACTCCATGTCACTTGTTAAATTGAACAGTGTCAGGGGAACACCTATTCTATTATTAAAATTTCCTTTGTTGGATAGAGTTTTTCCTTTTTGACTTAATATTGAAGCTAACATTTCCTTTGTCGTCGTTTTACCGTTTGAACCGGTAATGGCAATCGTTTGTAAAAGATTAAATCTTTTTCTGTATGCCGCTGCAAGTTTTTCTAATGCTAAAGAAGTGTCTTGTACCTTAACGAGTGATGGAATTGTGGGGAACATATTTTCAAACTTTATGTCATCTCTTGAATAAACTATCGCCGATACTTTCTTTTCTATTGCTTCTTTTATGTAATCATGTCCGTCTAAAGATTTTCCTTTAATCGCAAAAAATAATGAACCTTCTTTTATTGTTCTTGTATCTATGCTTATATCGTTTATCGGCAAATGGGGATTCCCTATTATAAAAGAGCCGTCCACAGCATTTACCAAATCCATCAAGTAAAAATTTTCCATTTTTATATTACCTAAATTTTATTTAATATTTCCAATGCCGTTTCTTTGTCATCAAAATGAATTTTTTCTCTTCCTATTATCTGATAGTTTTCGTGTCCTTTTCCGGCAATTAAAACAACATCTTTGTCTTTTGCTTTGAGTATTGCCTGTTCAATAGCTTGTTTTCTTTCTACAACAATTTCATAATTTGTTTTATTTATTTCTTTTGCACCTTGTTCAATGTCTTTTATTATATCAACAGGGTTTTCTTCTCTCGGGTTATCGGATGTTATAATTACAAAGTCACTCATGGAACAAGCAACTTTGGCCATTTTCGGTCTTTTTGTTTTATCTCTGTTTCCGCCGCAACCGAATACCGTTATAATTTTGTTAGGTTTTAAATTCTTAATTGCGGATAAAACATTTTTTAAAGCATCGTCAGTATGTGCATAATCTACCATCACGGAAAAATCTTTATTTGACGGGATTTTTTCAAGCCTTCCCGGAGCACCTTTCATGTCTTTTAAGGAATCAATAATTTTATTAAACTCTATTCCGACAGACATGCAAATAGAGATTACGGCAAGGATATTATATATATTATGCAACCCTATATGACTGACTTTTATTTGACTGTTACCCAAATAAGTTTCCAAATTGAAAGAACTGTATTGACTATTTAATAAAATATCTTTGGCTAAACAAAAAAAATCACATAATTTAGAAGAAGTTGAATAAGATATTTTTACAGCATTAATGTTTTTATCTTCTAAGAGCTTTTTTCCGTAAATATCATCGGCATTAATTATAGCAAACTTTTTATTGTTTTTTAAATTTGTTCTTAATGAATAAAATAATGTTTTTTTTGCATCAAAATAATTTTTCATATCTTTATGAAAATCCAAATGATCTTGTGTTAAATTGGTAAAAACCGCAATATCAAATTCTATTCCCGAAACTCTGCCCAATGCAAGGGCATGCGACGAAACTTCCATAATTAAATATTTTATGTTAAGTTTAACCATTTCAGCCATCATTTTATACAAATCTAACGCTTGAGGAGTGGTATTAGGTGCGGAAATTGTCACATTGGCATATCTGTAACTTATGGTTCCTATGACACCTATGTCAATATTTAAATTTTTAAAAATTGATTCCGTCATATATGTTATCGATGTTTTTCCGTTAGTTCCGGTAACACCTATAATTGTTAATTTCTTATCGGGATAGTCATAAAATTTTGCACTTATTTTTGACATTGCTTCAAAAACATTATCTACAATTATATTTGTGCAGTTGCAATTATCAATTTTTGTGTCGGATACAATACAAACAGCACCTTTTGAAACAGCTTGATTTGCAAATTTTTTTCCATCTGTATGTGCTCCGCTTAAAGCAAAGAATATATAATTTTTAAATATATTTCTTGAATCATAAGATAATCCTTCTATTTCAATATCCGTGTTGCCGAAAACTTCTTTGAGATTTATTACTTTAAGCAAAACATTTAATTTCATTTTTTTGCTCCTTTTTTGGTTGTCGGGTTTTCATTCAATTCTTCGGGTTTGTCCGGCTGTATATTTAAATATTCCAAAGTTCTTTGTGCTATTCTTGAAAAAACCGGTGCTGTTACGGAAGCTGCGTAATAATCTCCCGTAGGTTCATCGTAAATAACAAGGATAACTATTTCCGGCTTCATTGCGGGTATCATGCCGCAAAAAGAAGCCATATATTTTTTCTTGGAATATTTTCTTAACTCGGGATCGTATTTCTGGGCAGTTCCGGTTTTGCCGCCTATGGAATAACCTTTTATTCTTGCGGATTTTCCGGTTCCGCTGCTTACAACTCCTTCCAGCGCTTGTTTTACTTTATTTGCGGTCTCTTCGCTTATTACATTCTTTCTCATAACGGATACTTCGTTATATTCTTTGTCGCCTATTGCTTTTATTATTTTAGGTTTTAATAGTGTTCCTCCGTTTGCTATTGTCGAATAAGCTCCTATCGTTTGCAGAGGAGTTACAAAAAGCTCCTGCCCGAACGACAACGTGGGCAAACTTCTTTTACTCCATTTGCTTGTTTCGGCTAAAATACCTTTCTCTTCTCCGGTTAATTCTATACCGGTTAAAGAATTGAAACCGAAAGCTCTTATATAACGGTAAAAATTGTCTTCACCTAATTTTATTGCAAGTTTTGCCGTTCCGATATTTGATGACCGTTCCAATATTTGTTGTACGGTAATTATTTTTTGTTTCTCATGATCGGTTATAGGCTTTCCTGCATACTGAAAGCTTCCGTTTTCACAATTTACCTTATCTGTTAAATTAAAAAGGCCTTCGTTTAATACCGCAGAAAGGACAATTATTTTAAAGGTTGATCCCGGTTCTGCCGAATTGCTTATGGCACAATTTTTTAAAAATTCCTGGTTGGCAACTTTTTCTTCCGGGTTGTAGTTCGGCAATGAAGCCATAGCAAGAATTTCTCCGTTATTCGGATTTTGGATAATTGCAACGGCTTTCTTTGCTTTTGTTTTCTCCATGCCTTTTTCAAGTTCTTCTTCGACAATGAACTGTAATTTTCTGTCGATTGTTAATACAACATCATTTGACAGTTCAATATCTTGTTCCGACGGGTTGTTAAGCAATACGCTGCCATAATTGTTTATTACTTTTTTTTGTCTCTTAATGTTTTCACCGTTAAGTTGTTCGTTGCAAAATTTTTCTATACCGTAAGTACCGACACATTCCGAATTTATTTTACCTATTACATGTGCAGCCAATCTTTTTTCCGGATAAACTCTTTTATATTTTCCTTCTATCTTTATACAAACAAATTTATCTTTTTTTAATTCTTGTAGTTCCGAAAGTATTTGATTTTTTTTCTCGGGATCTTTTTTATATAGTTTTAAGTCTTTTTGTAATTGTTTTCTTTTTTGTCTTATTTTTGCCCGTTCATCTTTGATATCTTGTTTTATGGAAAGTATTGTTTGTTCCGAAATGTTGTGCTTTATCGGGATATATCTCTTTTTATCTTTGATTGATTTATAATTTGAAGAGCTTAGTGTTATATCATATTTCGACAGAATATTTTCAATTGCTTTTAGATCTTCAATCATTTTAGCATCAAGGGATAAAGTATAAATTTGTATACTCATAGCTAAAATATTTTTGTTTCTGTCGAAGATAAAACCCCGTTGTTGCAGTTCTTCGCTTTCCTTGTATACCATGCTTTGAACGAATTGGTCTTTACTTGAATGTTGTATTATTTGTAAATTTACAAGTTTTATTATGATTAATGCGAATAATATAAATAAAATAACTACAAATATTTTTTGCCTTGTTTCTGCGGAAAAAGGATTTGTATTCAGAAGAGTTTTTATTATATTAAATACAAAGAATGAAGATTTGTTTTTACGACTCTTTATTTTTATCATTTTGTAATATTATAATTTGGTCCGATGTAGGCTCTTTTAAGTTTTTTTCTTTTGCAATATTTTTTAAGTTTGTTATAGAATGCAAGAAAGCTATTTCGGAAACCATCGACAAATTTTTATTATGTAATTTTTTATAATCATCATTGAGATCCGTAATTTGTATCTCTAAATTGACTAATTTATTGTTTATTTGACCCATAACGATAAAATAGAAAATCAGACATCCCAATATTAATATTACAATAGTTTTTGTTTGTTTACCGTTCATAATGTCTTTTCCGCTATTCTTAGTTTAGCACTTCTGCTTCTGGGATTGATTTTTATTTCCTCATCGGTTGAAACTATAACCTTCTTGTTTACTGTTTTTAAACCGTTTAATTCTTTAAAAGAATGTTTAACAATTCTGTCTTCCAAAGAGTGATACGTTAAAATTGCAGCTCTCGCACCTATATCTAAAATATCCGGAATACTGTTTAACATATCCTGCAAACTTCCCAGTTCATCGTTAACAAAAATCCTTAATGCTTGAAAAACCTTTGTTGCCGGATTAATTTTACCCTTTGCATATTTTACTTTACATATAATATCTTTTAGTTGATTGCAAGTCTTTATATTTCCTTTTACTCTTTCTTCAACTATTTTTGCTGCTATTTGTTTTGAAAAACTCTCTTCTCCATATTTAAAAAAAATATCTTCAAGTTTTTCTTTGCTGAAAGTGTTTACTGCATCATAAGCGGTTAACTTTTGTTCTTTGTTCATTCTCATATCAAGAAAATCATCCGAATTAAAAGAAAAACCTCTTGATTTATCGTCGAGTTGCTTTGAAGATACTCCTAAGTCCGCAAGCAAACCGTTAATTTTAGATATATTTAATTTATACAAGTTTGCTTTTATATTCCTGAAATTGTCATGACAAAAAACAATTCTGTCTTTAACTTTTTGTAACTGCGAATTTTCGTTAAATCTTTGTAATGAATCGGAGTCTTGATCAAAAGCGATAATTTTTATGTCTTTATATTTGTTTAAAAGATACAAACTGTGTCCGCCGCCGCCGAAAGTACAATCAACATAATAGCCGCTATCTTTTGTTATAAGATATTGGTCTATTTCTTTCACCATAACAGGTTGATGATAAAAATTATTATCCATTTCGAAGTGAATGTTACAAGAATAAAGAAACAGACGGTTATACACCGAATTCTGTATGTTTATAAATAAACATTGCGGTCATTTCTCTGCTATATAAATTGCTTTATATAGTCAAGCGATAACAACTGCTATCTTGCTTTCCGGTAAGGATTTAGCCGTTTCACCTCTTACCTTGGGTATAGTAAGAGCTATTCCTTTTTCAAGGAACATTTTTCCCTTTCGGAAAAAATCGTCTCTGCTCGCACCTCTATCCTCGCGGATTGCGGGAATTGCCCGCTACCGTTTTTCTCTAACAAGTTAGAGAGTAAAGTTCGGACTTTCCTCTTTACAATAAATGTAAAGCGACCGCGAACCGTCTGCTATTTTATTCTTCAATCCCTTTTTTATTAAATAATATTCTCGAACAATTATCACAATATACCAACTCTTTACACTTTGTGGCCTGAACTATAAGTTGAGGTCTTAAAACCATATTGCAACCGCTGCAACTTTCACCGTCGATAGTAGCTATTCCCTGACCGTTTCTGCTTTCTCTTATTCTTTCATATTGTGACAAAATATTTTTATCTATGTTTTTTGCAAATTCGTCTCTTTCTTTTTGAACGGTTTCTATATTTTCTTTTGCTTTTGCTATTGTTTCGTTTGCTTGAGATATTTCTTTATTAATTTCAGCTTCTTTTACCTTTGTATCTTCTTCATATTTTTTTAAATTTAATATTTCTTTATCTATATCTTCCATAAGTTGTAAAATTTCGTCCTCAACAACACTTTTGTCGGCTTTAGCTTTTTCGATTTCAAGAAGACAATTTTTATACATATCGTTTGCCTTAATTGTGTTTAAATCCGAAGTATGTTTCGCAATGGATGCCTCTTTTGTTGCAAGTAAAGCTTCTTTTTCTTTCTTTAAAGAATTTAATCTTACATATTCCGCTTTTTTGTTTTCAAATGCAGCTTTTACCGATACAATTTGTTTTTTCTTTTCTTCTATAATTTTCGGTAATTTTACAAGATTTTCTTTTAGTTCAAAAATTTTTACATCTTTCTCTTGTAATTTATATAAAGATTCTAAAGTTCCTTTTAAATTTTCCATTTTATCTCCAATAAATTATAAATTTAACTAATTATAGCAAGTTTAAAATTATTAGACAATACAAAATACTCACTTTAATACTTGACGTACTTTGACACTATTTCCTGTTTTTTATAAAATTTAAAGATATATGAAAAATAAGAAATCTGTTTTTATTACTATGGAAGGTTGTGAAGGGTGCGGTAAAACCACACAATCCGAATTGTTAAAAAAATATTTGGAAGAAAAAGGCTTGAAAGTTGTTTTAACAAGAGAGCCCGGCGGAAGTATTGTTGCCGAACAAGTTAGAAATATTTTGCTTAATCCGAAATTTGATGTTGCTCCGTATTGCGAACTTATGTTATACGAAGCTTCAAGAGTGCAACATTTGCAGGATATAATAAAGCCTAATTTGAAAAAAGGATATGTTGTTATTTGTGATAGGTTTACCGATTCTACGCTTGCTTATCAAGGGTATGCAAGAGGGATAGATAAAGAAATAATAAGAAAATTAAATAAAATTGCAACCGAAGGGTTAGTTCCGGATCTGACGATTTATTTGGATATAAATCCTAATGTAGGTATAAAAAAGGCAAAAACGGTTAACAAGGGGAAACTTACCGGCGGAGACAGGATAGAAAGAGAAAGTTTAAAGTTTCATAATAAAGTAAGAAAAGGATTTCTTGAACTTGCAAAAAAATATCCTGAAAGAATAAAAAAAATAAAAACAAATCCGATAATTGAAAAAACACAAATTGAAATAAATAAAGAAATAGATAAGTTTTTTAAGAAGAAAAAAATATATGTTTGAAAAAATAATAGCACAAGAGAAAGCAAAGAAAATACTTTCAGAACAAATAAAAAACAATAAGATTCCGCATGCTTATATTTTTATGGGTGAAGAAGGTACGGGGAAAATGTTAACGGCGATAGAGTTTGCCAAAACATTGAACTGTACCATTAACGATTATACAAAAATTGATGCCGGTCCTTGTAACCATTGTTCGTTTTGCAAACATATAGACAGCGGTACTTTTCCGGATTTACATATAATAAATTTTGAAAAGCAGGATGAAATTGCGGAAAAAGAAAGTGAGAAAGGTAAAACAAAGCTTGGTATAAAACTTATAAGATATATGCAGGAAAAAGTGTATATAAAAGCTACCGACGGAAAATGGAAATTTTTTATTATAGAACCTGCGGAAAAAATGACAATAGAGGCTTTTAATTGTTTATTAAAAACATTGGAAGAACCTCCGGACAACACGATAATAATACTTATAGCAAAACATAAAGAAACAATTCCTGTTACAATTTTGTCGAGAGTTCAAACCGTTGCTTTTCAACCTTTACCGAATATAAAAATTTCGGAGTATTTACAGGAAAAATATTCTTTATCAAAAGAAAATGCGGATAAAATTGCCGACATGGCGGACGGTTCAATAGAAAAGGCAGAAAGATTAATGGTAAATACTCAAAACGAATATTCCGTTTTGTGGAGTGAGTTAACAAGTAAAAAGTTGGCAGTGGCGGATATTCTTATAAAAAGTAAGTCGGTTGCCAAAGACAGGGAATCGGCAATTGAAGCGGTAAGTATTATTACGGAAACCGCAACAAAATTTTTTAGACAAAATCCTGCAAAGTATGCTAATATTATTGAAAAATTAGCGGAAAGTAAAAGATATTTGGAACAAAATGCCAATCCTACAAATGTGTTGGACAATTTGTTTATGTATATAAATTCAAAAACAAAATCGTAAAACGATTTTATTTTGAGGCATGGAGCTAGGGGACTGGAAGGATAGAATTGATTAAAGCAAAATTTTTAAACGGAGATATAAGTTATGCCAATGGTAGTTGGAGTTATAGTAAGAAGAATAAAAGATAAAGTTTATGCTCAAACGGGCAAATATACCGTAAATTTAAACGATAAAGTTATACTTGAAACCGAACACGGAACAGAATTCGGCGTTGTTTGTGAAAAAGAAAAAAACATACAGCCGTCAAAAGATATGTATATCGGTAAAGTTTTAAGAATAGCTACCGAAAACGATTTAAAAAGACTTGTGAACAATGAAAATAAAAATACACAGGCAAGAATAACCGTTTCAAAAAAAATCCAGGAACATAAGCTTGATATGAAATTAACTTGTGTTCAATATACTTTCGACAGAACAAAGCTTTTTATTTATTATACTTCTGAAACCAGAGTAGATTTCAGAGAATTAATAAAAGATTTGGCTCACTCTTTAAAAACAAGAATACAAATGGTTCAAATAGGTGTCAGGGATGAGTCTAAAATTGTCGGCGGTGTAGGTGTGTGCGGTAAACAGTTATGTTGCCAAATATTTTTGAAAGATTTTTCTTCTGTGACGATAGATATGGCAAAAGATCAGGATTTATCTTTGAATACCGCAAAACTTTCCGGCCTTTGCGGAAGATTGATGTGTTGTTTGGCTTACGAATATGATAATTATGTTAAAGTAAAACAATGTTGTCCTAAAATCGGCTCTATGGTTTCTACTCCTCAAGGGAAGGGAAAACTTGTTTCTATAGATTGTATAAAAGAAACCGTAAAAGTTGAATTTTCGGAAAACGATATAAAAGAATATAAAACGAATCAAATTAAAAAAGTATAGTGTATTTGCGGTTTGAATAATATCGGTCAATTTGATAAAATATACTTTTAAAATATATAGTTGTTTTTGGAGAAATTATGAAAATAGTTAAAGAAGGTTATCCTTTTATTTTGGGTTTTCTTATAGTCGGCATAGTTGTTAATGTTTTTTTTGCACCGTTGGCTATAATATTTTATTTATTGGCAATAGGTTGTTTGTTATTCTTCAGAGATCCGAATTTAACCATAAATGCTGATGAAAAGTTTATTCTGTCTCCGTGTAACGGAACGGTAATGAATGTAATAGAAAATGAAGACGGACAAACAGAAGTTAGAGTTTTTATGTCGGTAGCAAATGTTCATTTACAAAGATCACCTGTTTCCGGAACAGTAAAATCCGTTGAACATAAACCCGGGAAATTTTTGAAAGCACATTTGCCGGAAGCTTATATTAAAAACGAACAAAATATTATTACCATAGAAAATGAAAACGGAACTTATATAGTAAAACAAATTGCCGGTGTTCTTGCAAGAAGATGTGTCGCTTGGGTAAAACCGGATGACGTTGTAAAACAAGGTGATAAAATAGGTGTTATTAAGTTTAGTTCTCAGGTGGATTTGATTATGCCTGCAGGTTGTGATGTTAGAGTAAAAGAAGGGGACAAAGTAACCGCAGGTCTTAGTATATTTGCAATAATAAAACAAAATGCGTAGCATTTTGTTGAGGAATAGAAGTATAGAGGGATAGAAGTATAGAAACTTTTTGCTTTGCAAAAAACATCTTAAAAATACAGAGTAATTTTTAGTTTATACATCTATACGTCCATACGTCCGTTCTTCAAAAAATTTGCGAAGCAAATTTTTTATAATGGAGAAAAAGATGCCTTCTTTAAGAAAAGGTTTATATGTTTTACCAAGTATGTTTACGGCCGGAAATTTAGCATCCGGTTTTATTTCTATAATTTATGCCATAAAGGGAAGTTTTAATGCTTCCGCATGGTTTATAATACTTGCAATCTTGTTTGATATGAGTGACGGCAGAGTTGCAAGACTTACAAAAACAATGAGCAAATTCGGTATGGAATTTGACTCATTGTGCGATTTGGTATCTTTCGGTGTTGCACCTGCTGTTTTAATATATCAATTAGTTTTGAATACCATGGGAAATGCAGGTATTGCGATTGCCGTTATATTTGTTGTTGCAAGTGCTACAAGACTTGCAAAATTTAATGTTAAAGCTATGGAGCCTCCCGATGAAAATAAAGTTAAAAGTGACACTTTTTCAGGGCTTCCCACTCCTGCTTCGGCCGGACTTATAGCATCTTTTGTTTTAAGTTATGAGATTTTTGACGGTACCGTTTTAAATTTTAACTCTATTCCTTTACTCATGAAAAAGATGCCGTTTTTCTTTAATGCTATGCCGATAATAATGTTGCTGCTTGCGTTTTTAATGGTGTCCACGGTTCCTTACGGAGCATTTAAACATATTAAATGGACAAGGCCTAAATCTATACAAGTATTTTTCTTGGCAGTGGTATTTGTTGCTTTAATTTGTGCTTATCCGCAAAATACAATTTTTATAATATTTTTACTCTACATATTGTCAGGTTTTGTTGTTCTTTTAATTAGAGGTTATAAAATAAGAAAAGCATTATCTAAAAATAAAAAAGAAAATAACAATGAAGATAAATAAAATAATATTAAAATTTTTACATATAGGTTTTTTGGGAAATTGGCGATTACAATAGCTGATTATTTATTTGTTTGTATAACAAAAAATTTGATGAGCTGAAAAAAATAAATAATTATAGGAACTAAAAATGGTAAAGAAAAATAAAAAAGATACGGTAGTTTTTTTTGATACAACATTAAGAGACGGAGAACAATCTCCCGGAGCAAGTTTAACTTTTCAGGAAAAGTTATTGGTTGCACAGCAACTTGCTGCAATGAATGTAGATATTATAGAAGCGGGATTTCCTATTTCAAGCCAGGGAGATTTTGAATCCGTAAAATCTATTGCACAACAAGTTAAAGGTCCCGTAATTTGCGGTCTTTCCAGGGCAAATACAAAAGATATTACAACTTGTTGGAATGCAATAAAATATTCTAAAAAACCGAGAATTCATACATTTATAGCAACATCGGATTTACACATAGAAAAGAAATTACAAAAAACAAGGCAACAGGTTTTTGACATGGCGGTTAATGCCGTAAAACTTGCAAAAAGCTTTTGTGATGATGTAGAGTTTTCTGCGGAAGACGCAAGCAGAAGTGATGTTGATTATTTATGCTCGATAGTGGAAGCTGTTATTGCTGCAGGTGCAACAACGGTAAATATTCCCGATACGGTAGGTTATTCTATTCCGTCGGAATTCGGAAAATTAATAGCAACAATAAAACAGAGAGTAAAAAATATAGATAAAGCCGTTATAAGTGTTCATTGTCATAACGATTTAGGGTTGGGTGTTGCAAACTCTCTTGCTGCAATAGAAAACGGAGCAAGACAAATAGAATGTACTGTTAACGGTATAGGTGAAAGAGCAGGTAATGCTGCAATAGAAGAAATTGTAATGGCAATAAAAACAAAACCTTTATTTTATCCTGTAAGTTATAACATTAAAACGAAAGAAATTTACAAATCAAGTAAACTAGTTTCCAATTTAACCGGAATAACGGTTCAACCTAACAAAGCAATTGTCGGTATAAATGCTTTTGCACATGAATCCGGTATTCACCAGGACGGAATGTTAAAAGATAAAAGAACTTATGAAATTATGTCTCCGCAAGATGTTGGAGTTCCCGAAAGTCTTTTGGTTTTGGGAAAACATTCCGGCAGACATGCTTTCTTTAAGAGATTGAAAGATTTAGGATACAAATTGCAACCGGAAGTTATGGAACAATTATTTGAAAAATTTAAACTTTTGGCAGATAAGAAAAAATGTGTATTCGATGATGATATAAACTCGTTGGTTGAGCAATCTGTTTCCGGAGTTAAGGAAGTATATACGGTGGATTACGTAAATGTTACTTCCGGTGTAGGTGTAATTCCTACGGCGACAATAAGACTTGTAAAAACCGTTAAAAACAAGAAAGAAATTCTACAGGAGGCGGCATGCGGTTCAGGACCTGTAGATGCTGCATATAAGGCAATAGATAAAATTACGGGAATTATTGTAGATTTGGAAGATTATACCTTAAGAGCTGTTTCAAGCGGTGAAGATGCTCAAGGTGAAGTAAACGTTAAAGTAAAATATAACGGAGCAAATTATATAGGTAAAGGTATGTCTACCGATATTGTTGAGGCAAGTATAAATGCTTATATTCATGCCGTAAACAAAATAGTTATAATGCAATTCGGAGGAAAGAAATAAAATGGGTCAAACAATAACAGAAAAAATATTGGCTGCTCATTGCGGTAAAAAAGTTGTAGTCCCGGGTGAATTTATAGAGCCGAAAGTTGATATATCATTATCTAACGATGTTACTGCTCCTCTTGCAATAAAAGAGTATTTGAAAACCGGAAAAAAGAAAGTTTTTGATAAAAATAAAATAGCTCTTGTTATGGACCATTTTACGCCTAACAAAGATATTAAATCGGCAGAAAATGTTAAGTTCGTAAGAGAGTTTGCGAAAAAAGAAAAAATAAAACATTACTATGAAGGCGGTAATGTAGGTATAGAACATGCTTTACTTCCGGAAAAAGGAATAGTTGTTCCGGGGGATATTGTTATCGGTGCAGATTCTCATACATGTACTTACGGAGCATTGGGAGCGTTTTCAACGGGTGTAGGTTCAACAGATGTCGGAGCCTCTCTTGCAACCGGGAAAGTTTGGTTGAAAGTGCCGCAATCAATAAAGTTTGTTTTAAAAGGGAAATTAAATAAATTTGTCAGCGGTAAGGACTTAATTCTTTATACGATAGGGAAAATCGGTGTTGACGGTGCATTGTACCAAACAATGGAATTTACCGGTGAAGTAATAAAGAAATTAAAAATGTCAGACCGTCTTACAATGGCAAATATGGCTATCGAAGCCGGCGGAAAATCCGGAATTTTTCCCGTAGATAAAATTACATTGGATTATGTATCAAAAAGAGCTTTAAGAAAATTTAAAGTTTATGAAAGTGATAAAGATGCAAAATATTCAAATGTTATCGAGATAGATTGTTCAAAAATTTATCCGCAGATAGCAACGCCGTTTTTACCCGAAAATGCAAAAGCTGCAAAATCGGTAAAAAAGACTTATATAGATCAGGTTGTTATCGGTTCTTGCACAAACGGAAGAATTGAAGATTTAAGAGTTGCGGCAGCAATTTTGAAAGGTAAAAAAGTTAACAGTAATGTTAGAACGATTATTATACCTGCAACACCTCAAGTTTATGCCGATGCACTAAAAGAAGGTTTAATGAAAATATTTATAGAAGCGGGAGCAATAATTTCCGCTCCTACATGCGGACCTTGTTTAGGCGGTCACATGGGTATTCTTGCCAACGGTGAAAAATGTGTTTCTACTACAAACAGAAATTTTGTCGGAAGAATGGGAAACACAAAATCCGAACTTTATTTGGCAAGTCCTGCTGTAGCTGCGGCATCTGCAATTAAAGGTTATATAGCAGATCCTGCAACAATAAAATAAAATTGTTTAATTGCTGTTTTTCGGAGGTAAAATTATGGGTTTGGGTTTTTCTGAAATAGTTGTAATTCTTATAGTTATAGTAATTTTGTTTTTCGGAGCAAAAAAGATTCCGGAATTGGTAAAGGCGATAGCAAGAGCCGGTCACGAGTATAAAAAAGCAAAAGAAATGTTAAAAAAAGAATCTGATGATATAATCAAAGAGGAAGCCGATAAAACGGAATCCGAAAAGCAACAACAAACATCAGATATAAAATCGGAAGAAAAAACAGATAAGTAATTTATAAATGGCAGAAAACGAACAAGAAAAATTAGCTTATCATTTATCCGAATTAAGAAAAACAATCCTTTCAATAGTTGTTTGTTTAGTGATTTTGTTTCCAATAGGTTATTTTTTAGCTCCATATTGTATCGATTGGTTGGTACGATGGAGCTTTCCTGTTGATAATGCACAATTAAACTTTTTCTCTCCAATGGAAGTTTTTATTTTAAATTTAAAAATAGGTTTTGTTATTGCTTTTGTGTCGGGATTTCCTTATATAATTTATAAAATATGGCAATTTTTACTTCCGGCATTATATGATAAAGAAAAGAAATTTGTAAAAACTGCAGTATTTTGTTCAAGTTTCCTTTTTATTTTAGGTGTGGCAATGTGTGTCGGTTTTGTGTTGCCGTTGATAATGAAATTTTCCATGAGTTTTGCAACCGAACAAATTAAACCTATCTTGGGAATAAGTAACTTTATAGTGCTTTCCGGTTGGCTTATGTTGGCATTCGGTTTAATGTTTCAATTTCCGATAGCAATATACTTTTTGGTTAGATTTGATATTATATCGTTGGATAGTTTAAAAAACAAAAGGCCTTATATTGTTGTAATACTTCTTATTGTTGCGGCAATACTTACTCCACCGGATGTGGTTTCTCAAATTTTATTGTTTGTTCCAACTTATCTTTTATTTGAGTTAGGACTTTTTTTTGCAAAGTTTCCGAAACAAAAATAATTGTCTTTTAAATCTTTAAACTTTAATACAAAAATAGTAAAATAATAGTCATAAAACATTGGGATTTTATTATGTTAAAAGTTATTGCGGGAACTGCAAGAGGCAGACAACTAAAAACTTTACCGAAAGAAGATTTTTCAATCAGACCGATGCTCGGTATGATGAAAAAATCCGTGTTTGATATTATTACGCCTGTATTACCCGATAGTTTGTTTCTTGATTTGTACGCGGGTGTAGGTTCTGTCGGAATAGAGGCTCTTTCAAGAGGCGCAAAGAGAGTGGTTTTTGCCGAGATAAGCGATAAATCCATATCTCTTGTAAAATATAACTTAAAAATGCTCGGCTTTGAAGATAGAGCAGATATAATAAAATGCGATGTGGTAAAAGGATTTCCGAAATTTCAAAATAAGTACGATATAATTTTTATGGGACCGCCGTACAAAGACGGAGATAAAAAAGCGTTGGCTTTAACATATCCTACACTGAAAAATGTTGTATTGTTTTCCATGCTTAAAGAAAACGGTATTGTTATTTCTCAAAGGCATATGAAAGAACCGGTGGGAACAGTTGCCGGATTAGATAATTACAGAACGGAAAAATACGGTGATACCGTAGTTGCTTTTTACAGGATGATATAAAAGTGAGAGATAATTCTTTTAAAATAAGTTATTCAAGAATAAACACATATTTGTTTTGTCCTCATAAATATAAATTGATATATTTGGAAAACAAGTATATTCCTTTAAACGGGGACATATCTTTCGGTAATTCCGTTCATAAAACATTGGATGTCTTTTATAAAAAAGGCGTTTACAGTTTTGAAGCTTTAAAAGACAGTTTAAATGTTTGTTGGGAAAGCAGCGGTTACGAAAATAATCAAGAAGCTTATGTAAATTATTTAAGAGCATTGAAAATTTTGGAAGAGTTTTGGAATACCTACGGTAAATATCCGCCTAAAAGAATTTCCACTGAACACAATTTTAAATCGGAAATAGGGGGATATCCTTTTATAGGAATAATAGACAGAATCGATGAATATGAAGATGGAACAAGGGAATTGGTGGATTATAAAACTCATAGAATTATATGGGAACAAGAAAAAATAGACAAAGATTTACAATTGAGTTTGTATTGCCATGCATGTAAGGTTGCACTCGGTTTTGTTCCCGATAGAATTGCAATATACTTTTTATCTCATAATAAAAAAATTTATACAACAAGAAGTGAAGAACAAATAAATAATGCACTGAAATTGTCTGTTGAAGTTGCCGAAAAAATAAATAACAATATTTTTGAACCAAATAAAGAAGGCTGTGCTTATTGTGATTTTAAGCAAACATGCAAGTATAGCCATCTAAAAATTAAAGAAGATGATTTTAAAGTAACAATTGCGGATCTCATGTAGGGGGAAAATGTAATGAAAAAACTTTTTTTTAGTTTTATATTGATATTGTTTGCATTACCTTGTTTTTGTCAAGATGAAGATTTTCATGAAGAGTTTATAGATTTAGATGTGAATTCACATACAAAGTTTTCAGTAAATACGAATATCGATAATTATAATGAAGAAGAAAATAAAGATGAAGAACAAATAAGAAAAGAATACGAGCTTGAAATTCTTAAAGAGCAGAACGGAAAAGAGATTTCCGCATTGCAAAGAATGTTTGAAGCGGAAGAAGACGGTATAAAAAGGATAGAACTTGAAAACAGAATTAAGGCAAAAAAAATAGAATATCAGGCAAAGAAATATATGATTGACTGGATGAATGTATCCGACGAAGTTTCGATTCAAAAAGTAACAGATGAAGCTGCTAAAGTAAAAAAAGAAACGGCAGAACTTTTGAATAATTATGAAAGTTTATTGGAATCAAATAACGAAGTCTTTTTTGAAACAGATAAAAATTTGGATTTTATCCAATATGCAAAAGATGCCGATGAGGATGCTGCAGCTAAAAGCGATAATAAAACTTTAAATTCAATGGCTGAAGTTCTCAAACCATTTGTAGATAAATTAAAATATTTTCAAACAGGCCTTTTTAAAGGTGACAGTGGAGATAATAAAATAAAAATACTTTCATTAAGTAAATTAAATCCGACTAAAAAATGTATATTTATAAAAATAACATATACAAGCAGGGAAATATCTATATATAACTTGAAGTTTGATTGTTCCGATATGACAAAGGCGGAATTGGCTGCAGTCGATAAATCTGCAAGAAATTTTAAAATTTCTCCGTTGTTTTCCGTAACACAAAATAATAACAATACATTAACAAAAGTATTGACCGGTTTTAAAGTAAGACAAACTAATTTAGGTAACGAAAAAAATATAAGAATTGCATCGGATATAAGAGAAATTCATGAAATTGCAAGATATAGAAAAATATTGCAACAGTATTCCGATAGGTAAAAAAATAATTGGATTTCGGAGGAATAAATGAGAGCTGTTTCCGTAATAAAATTTGGTGGAAGTTTAACAAAAAATAAAGATGCTCAAAAGAAATTTATAAAAGAGTTAGCGGAAATTTCAAAGAATAATAAAATAATTCTTGTCCATGGCGGCGGACCGGAGATAAACAATCTTCTTTCAAGGTTAAACATTGAATCTAAGTTTGTTAACGGTTTAAGATATACCGATGAACAAACTTTGGAAGCAGTTGAAATGGCTTTAAGCGGAAAAGTAAATAAAATGCTTATGGCGGAACTTATAAATTGCGGTGTAAGAGCTGTAGGAATATCGGCAAGGGACGGAGCAATTGCAGTTTGTGATGTAAAACAAGAATTAGGCTTTGTAGGTGAACCGACAAAAATAGATATAAGTTTAATAGAAACTTTAATAAATGGCGGTTTTTTCCCGGTAATATCTTCGGTAGGCATGGCAAAAGATACACATGCATTGAATATAAATGCCGATACACTTGCAACAAATATAGCAATAGCCTTTAAAGCAGATAAACTTATTTTCCTTACTGATGTTGCCGGTGTTTTGGACAAAGACAAAAAAACGATAAGGGAAATAAAAGTTTCCGAAGTAGATGAACTGATAAAAAATGAAGTTATAACCGGCGGAATGATACCAAAGATAAATAGTTGTAAAAAGGCTGTAGAAGAAGGTGTACAAGAAGTTTTAATTGTTGATGGTGTAAGCGGTATAAAAAATCTTAACGGAACGGTTATAAAAAATTAATAAAAATGGTATAATATCAAGATATGATAGATTTACACACACATACATTATTTTCTGATGGAGTTTTGTTGCCCAGCGAACTCGTGTATAGAGCAAAGTTTAAGGGATACAAAACCATTGCATTAACGGATCATGTTGATTATTCGACTTATGATTATGTTATTCCGAGAATTATTAAAGTGGCCGAAATATTGCAGGAACAATATGATATCCGGGTTCTTCCCGGTGTGGAAATAACTTATGTTCCGCCCAAACTTATAAAAGATATGGCTTCAAAATGTAAAGATTTGGGAGCAAAAATTATTGTTGTTCACGGAGAAACTGTTGCAGAGACTGTACCTCCTTTAACAAATCATTATGCCGTTCAGTCAGGTATAGATATTCTTGCTCATCCGGGGCACATAACCAAGGAAGATGTTTTACTTGCAAGAGACAACGGAGTTTGTTTGGAAATTACAACAAGATGCGGTCACAATGCTACAAATAAAGAAGTTGCATCTTTGGCATTGGAATGCGGAGCAAAACTTGTATTAAATACGGATTCTCATGAACCGGAAAACTTGATGGATAAAACAAAAATAGAAAACACTCTAAAACAATCGGGATTAGAGTTAGAATATTTTAATATTATGCAACAAAATTCTTATGAGATTGTTGATTTAAAAAAGTAGAGGATGAAAATGGAACAGGAAAGACAAGAAAATGCGGCAATAATTGATGTTATTAATTGGATAAAAAAGCACAAAGAACCCTTTTTTACGACACTTGTAATCATTGCGGTGATAGCTTTGATTATAACGTTTGTTTGTATTAGAATAAAAATGGTGAATATTGCTGCGTCCGATAAATTAAATATGGCTACACAAGTTATTTCTTCCGGAAATATTGATCAGGGAATGATTTTAATAGATGATATAATCAACACTTATGGCAAGACTCCTTCCGCATCTCAAGCAGTTATAATGAAAGCGGGTAATTTAATATTTCAAAAAAAATATGATGAAGCTGAAACTGTTTTGAAAAATTATATAGAAAAAGCAAACCCTAAGGCAGTTCGTCCCATAGGTTATCCGTTGTTAATTTCCGTTTATGATAACAACAATAATCCGGAACAGGCTATTTTCGTTGCAAAAGAATTTTTGACAAAATATCCTGATAATTATTTGGCTCCTTCCGTAATGGAAACATTAGCAAGAATATATGAGTTATCCGGACAAGAAGAAGAATCAAAAAATGTATATAAAGATATTTCCGATAAATTTGCAGGAACAGTTTATGCCGAAAGAGCAAATGAAAAATTGAAATAAAATTGAGGCGGATTATAATGAAAAAAGTTTATCTGGCTTTTTTGTGGCACCAACATCAGCCTATCTATAAAAATCCGTTAAATAATACTTATGAGTTACCTTGGGTAAGACTTCATGCAACAAAAGATTACTATGATATGGTTGCAAATTTGGACGATTATCCAAAAGTAAAAGCGAATATAAATTTAGTACCATCCTTATTGATTCAACTTGACGAGTATTCTAAGGGAATCGCACAAGATAAATTCTTGGAATTGACTTTAAAACCTGTTTTGGAACTTTCCGATGAAGAAAAAGTTTTTATTTTAATGAATTTTTTTATGGCAAATTGGGAAACAATGGTTTTCCCTTATAACAGGTATCATCAATTGTTGGAAAAGAGAGGCAAACAAACAAGTGAAGCCGATGTAAGAAGAATTTTAAATTATTTTAAGAATGAAGATATAAGAGATTTACAGGTTTGGTTTAATTTGTCTTGGTTTGATCCATATTGGAGAAAACATGACGAGTTTATAAATTCTCTTTATATAAAGGGCAGAGATTTTACCGAAGATGAAAAACATAAACTTATAGATAAGCAACTTGAAATTTGCGGGAAGATAGTTCAGAAACATAAAGAATTGCAAGATAGAGGACAGATAGAAGTTTCCGTAACACCTTTTTATCATCCTATAATGCCGTTGTTGTGTGATACAAACAATGCTTTGGATGCAACTCCGAATATAGTTTTACCTAAAAAAAGATTTTCTCATAAGGAAGATGCCGTTTGGCATGTTCAAAAAGCAATAGATTATTATGAAAAATTATTCGGCAGAAAACCTACGGGAATGTGGCCGTCCGAAGGTTCCGTTTGTGATGAAGTAGTTAAAATTGTTTCGGATAACGGAATAAAATGGCTTGCTACCGATGAAGCAATATTGTGCGGCAGTTACAAAAGAGCTTGTGAAAACAGAAGATATTTATTTAGACCTTATAATGTTTCCGTTGATGGAAAACATGTAAATATGATTTTTAGAGATCACGGCTTGTCTGATTCGATAGGATTTGTCTATTCAAAATGGAATCCGGACGATGCAGTTAGAGATTTTATGACGAAAATAAAAAATATAGGTGATTATGCAAGGGAAGAATACGAAGCTCCTTTGGTTTCCGTTATACTTGACGGGGAAAATTGTTGGGAATATTATCAAAATGACGGAAGAGATTTCTTATCCAAATTATATTCCGCATTAAATAACGATGAAGAAATTGAAACCGTAACTATTACCGATTATCTAAACAGATTTCCGCCCAAAGATACGCTTACACACTTGATGGCAGGTTCTTGGATAAACGGAAATTTCGGTATATGGATAGGTCATAACGAAGATAATACTTCTTGGCAATATGTTGGCCAAACAAGAGATTTTATAGTCGAATATACAAAGAATCATCCGGAATTTTCCGGAAGTGATTTAGAAAAGAAAGTTTGGCAGATTTTATATGCTGCCGAAGGTTCGGATTGGAATTGGTGGTATGGTGACGATCATTCTTCCGGTAATGACGGAATGTTTGATTCATTGTTTAGACAACACTTAATGGCAATATATTCCTTGTTAGGTGAAAAGATACCTGACTATTTGTATAAAGCTATTAAAGGACAAAACAATTCATTAAATAATAAAAATTCCAATTTTGTTATGCCAACAAATCTTATAACGCCGATTATAGACGGAGAAATAACAAATTATTTCGAATGGAAACGAGCCGGAATGTATGTCGTAGGTCATAGCGGCGGTTCAATGCACCAAGTAGCAACTACACTGAAATCTTTTAAATTCGGCTTTGATTTGGGAAACATATATTTGGCATTGAATTTGAATATAGAACAAAATTCAAAAGAAATAGAAAATTTTAGTTTTAATATTAATTTTTTGAATCCTGTAAAGGTTAAAGTTTATTGCAAATTCGATATTAATCATAATGTCGTTGATTTTAATCTTTTTGATGAACAAACAAAACAAGATACAAATTTATCTCTTGAAAATATAAAGTTTAAATCTGTTATGGAATTGAAAATTCCATTAAACATTTTAAATTTACCTGAAGATTACAAAAATATAGAATTTACCGTCAGTGTAGATAAAGATAATATGGAAGTTGAAAGGTGGCCGTATCAATCATCAGTGGTTATTCCGAAGCCTACAAAAAATTTTAATGTATTATCATGGACGGTATAATTTAAGCAGGTTTGTGAAAGAGGAAAAATATGATACAAAAAGAAATTAAAGTTAAAAATTCGGTTTTTAAAGGAATAGAATTAGATTTATGTGACGATACCAAATTGTTGGTTATTACCGGTAAGAAAGGTTATATAATGTGCGGATATTTAAATATTAATACAGCACAAAAAAGAAATGATGTTGCTTGTATTGTGACGGGAGTTAAGACAATAGAAGATATGCTCAATTCCAATGTTGTTGCTTTAACCGCAAAAGCGCAAAGTTTGGGAATAAGTATGAATATGGGAGTAAAACAAGTTCTTGAAATATTGGCGGAATAAGATAAAATTACGATGGTGTTAGAAGGAGTTAAAAATGGCAGAAAGTATTGATATTAAAAGTTTAAATGAAAAAGTAAAGCAACAATCTTTGGCTATCATGGGACTGTTAAGTGAAGTGTCAAAAGTTATAGTAGGACAAAGCTATATTTTGGAAAGAATGTTGGTCGGCCTTTTGTCTGACGGACATATATTATTGGAAGGCGTTCCGGGACTTGCAAAAACGTTGGCCGTAAATACCATGGCAAAGGCTGTTTCCGGAGATTTTAAAAGAATTCAATTTACACCGGATTTATTACCTTCGGATTTAACCGGAACACTTATATACGATTCTAAAGAAGGAAATTTTAATGTAAAGAAAGGTCCTGTTTTTTCAAATTTTATATTGGCTGATGAAATTAACAGAGCACCTGCTAAAGTTCAAAGTGCTTTCTTGGAAGCAATGCAAGAAAGACAGGTAACTATCGGGGATGTAACATATCCCCTGCCCGATCCTTTTTTGGTTTTAGCCACTCAAAATCCTATAGAACAGGAAGGAACTTATCCTTTGGCTGAAGCTCAGGTAGATAGGTTTATGCTTAAACTGAAATTGGATTATCCTACCGAACAGGAAGAGAGAACTATTTTGGAAAGATATTCAACAAGAAAGAAAATAGATGTAAATCCCGTTATAACTTTACAGGACTTGGAAGAAGCAAAAAAAGCCGTTGATGAAATATATGTTGATGATAAAGTAAAAAATTATATAGTTGATATTGTCATTGCAACGAGAAAGCCTGAAAAATACGGACTTGAAAATCTAAAAAATCTTATAGCTTTCGGAGCATCACCAAGAGCAACGATTAATTTGAACAGAGCCGGTAAAGCTCTTGCATTTTTGAAAGGAAGAGGTTTTGTAACTCCCGAGGATATTAAAGATATAGGTATTGATGTTTTAAGACACAGAGTTCTTACAACTTACGATGCGGATGCACAAGAACTTACAAGTGATGATATAATAAAACAAATTTTTGATGGTGTTGAAGTTCCGTAGAATTTGATTTTTAATATTGGATTTGGAGACAGATAATTGCTTTTAAAATCTGAAATATTATCAAAAATAAAGAAGATAGAACTTAGATCAAAGAAACTGGTTGATGATGTATTTTCCGGAAAATATCATAGCGTTTTTAAAGGGCAAGGTTTAGAGTTTAGTGAAGTAAGAGAATATGTGCCCGGAGATGATGTTAGAAGAATATCTTGGAATGTTACTGCAAGAAGAAATAAACCTTACATAAAAAAGTATGACGAAGAGAGAGAACAAACAGTAATGTTTGTTGTTGATTTAAGTGCTTCGGGACTATTTGGCAGTAAAAATATTACCAAAAATGATTTGATTGCGGAACTTACGGCCGTACTTGCATTTTCCGCTCTTAAAAACGGAGACAGGGCCGGGCTTCTTGCTTTTACTGATGTTGTTGAACAATATATAAAACCTCAAAAGAATAAAAAACATATTTTGAGACTTATAGATATAATTTTGAGTTATGAGCCTAAAAACAATAAAACAAATATTGAAACGGCTCTAAAATCTTTAAACAGATTATGTAAGAGAAAAGCATTGGTTTTTCTTATATCCGACTTTTACGATAAAAATTTTGATAGCATGTTAAAAGTTACTGCAAAGAAACATGATTTGGTATGCATAAAAGTATCTGATACCAAAGAAACAAATATACCGGAGAGAGGAATATTTAGACTGCAGGATGCCGAAACAGGTCTTTTTACTGATATAGATTTTTCCTCAAGAGAATGCAGAAACGAGTATTATGGTAATTTAGAAAAACATAATATCTTTTTGGACGAAATGTTTAAAACCGCCAAAACGGATGTTATGAACATATATACGGATAAACCTTATATATCGGAATTAATAAAATTTTTTAAAGCAAGGCAACAAAAAGCATTAAAACATTATTAAAAAATTATATTTTTGGAGGAAATATGAAGAAATTTATAAGTTTTATTATTACTGCGGTTTTTTTATTTTGTGCCGTTTATATTTCGGCTGATGTTATTAACGAAAATGAAAAAAATGCTAATGCTCAGTATGAAATAGGAATGAAATATTTTAATGGCGACGGAGTAGGTCAAAATTATGTTAAAGCTTTTGAGTGGTTTAAAAAAGCAGCTCTTCAGGGCCATGCCAGAGCTCAATATGAGTTGGCAGGTTTATGTGCAAGCGGTTCCGGAGATGTTCATCAAACGGACAAAGAAGCTTTTAAATGGTATCAAAAAGCATCCGATCAGGGAGTAGGTGAAGCAAAATATTATTTGGGTGAAATGCATGAAAATGCGAGAGCAACAGTAAAAAATGATGAAAAAGCTTTAAAATATTACGAAGAATCCGCGGCATACGGATATTATGAAGCACAATATTATCTTGGAGATCTTTATTATAACGGCAGGTTAGTTGAAAAAAATTACAAAAAAGCTTTTCAGTGGTATCAAAAAGCTGCGGAGCAGGGTGATAAAAGAGCACAATTTTGTTTAGCGGAAATGTATCAAAACGGAAAAGGAACAAAAAAGGATGAAGAAAAAGCTCTTTACTATTATAAAGAATCGGCAAATCAGGGATACGCAAAGGCTCAAAACGAATTAGGCAATTATTATTACGACAGAAGAAATTATAAAGCAGCTTTGAAGTGGTATGATGAAGCTGCAAATCAAGGAAATGCCGATGCGGAATATTCATTAGGTATGATATATTACACCGGGGAAACCGGTAAAATGGATCGGGTGGCATCCTTGGAATATTTTAGAAGGGCAATGGTTAACGGAAACATAGATGCGCTTTATATGTTGGGTGATATGTATTATAACGGCTACGAAGTTGAAAAAGATTGTAAAGAAGCCATGGATTATTATAAGGAGTATAACAGATTAAAAAACGATTCCGATACACAGTGCATTATAGGTTGTATGTATGCTGAGGGCGAAGGTGTGACGAAAAATGAAAATGAAGCTAAAAAATGGTTGAAAATGTCGGCTGCTAAAGGAAATAAAAATGCGATAATGAAATTGAAAGAAATGAATGTCGATTTTGTTGCTCCTAAAATAGTCAATACTGTCGATGATTCAGATATTCGAGACAGATTTGTTGATGACAGTATGAATAATCAAACAGGAAACAAACCTGAAGCCGTCACAGAGGTTAAAGTGTCTTCTCAAACTTTATTTGCCGTTGTAAATGATAATGCGGATGTTGCCGAAACGAAAGTTAAAGAAGAAATAGAAAATATTGATAAAGAGAAACAAAAAACAAAAGATATGATAAAAGCAGAAAAAGAAAAAGCTAAAGCCGAAGCTAAGGCGGCAAAAGAAAAAGCCAAGGCTGAAGAAAAAGCAGCAAAAGAAAAGATAAAAGCAGAAAAAGAAAAAGCTAAAGCTGAAGCTAAGGCGGCAAAAGAAAAAGCTAAAGCCGAAGCAAAAGCAGCAAAAGAAAAAAACAATAACGAATAAAAATATTTTGTTTTTATAAATAATCAAATGTGTTTTGCCAGGAAAACAGTAACTGTAGTATTATTATTTATAATATCGGTTGTTAATATATGTGCTTTTGAACAAACTTTATCACCACAGGACAATATCACCGTTGGTGACAAAGTTGTTCTTAATATAAAGGCCGAAGGATTGACAATTGATTCCTTGGATAAAGTAAAGTTGTCCGAAGCAAATTTCGGCGATTTTGAATTGTTAAATGTTAAAGCTGCACAAGACAACAGTGTAGACTTTATTTTAGCTGCATATAAAGCAGGGAAAGTTGAGTTATTATCAGTAGAAATTCCTTACACGGATACAAATCAAAAAAAATTCGTAAAAACAACCGCTTTACCTATAGAAATAAAATCTGTTTTAGATCCTAATAAGCCCTCTACCGATATTTATGATATCAGGGAAATTGCAAAGTTCCGTCACGGTTTTTTATGGTATTTTACTTTTATAATAATATTGCTGGTTTTATGTATAATCGGATATTTTATTTATAAATATATAAAGAAAAAGAATAGAAAACCTACTCAAGAAGAAATAATACAATCAATACCGCCGAAAGAGTATGCTTTAAAACAGTTGGAAGAATTGGCTGCTCTTGATTTATCGGGGAAAGGACATATAAAAGAATATTACGATAAACTTTCCGATATTGTAAGATTTTATGTGTCAAGAACTTATTCAGTCGACGGTATGGAAAAAACAACAACGGAATTATATTCAATGTTGAAAAATAAAATTACTCCGGAACATAACAGAGAGTTAAAAAATTATTTAATAAATTGTGACTTTGTTAAGTTTGCAAAACTTATACCTTCAGATGAAGATATAAAAAAAGACTTTGATGTTGCAAAAGATTTTGTGGAAAAATTATGAGATTTTTATATATCTATTTATTAACTTTAATACCTGTAATTTTAATAATATTTTTTTTAAAAGAGAAATATTATTCTAAGCCTTTGTTAAAGTTTTCTTCGTTATCTTTTTTCGGAAATAAAAGAAGTTTCAGAACAAGATTATTAATATTTCCGGATATTTTGATACTTTTGGGAATATGTCTTGTTGTAGTTGCACTTGCAAGGCCTCAAAGCTCTTCTAAATATGAAACTTTTCAAGCAAACGGTATAGATATAATGTTGGTTATGGATACGTCAACAAGTATGGAAGCCGTAGATCCTACTGTTAATGTTTCAAGAATACAAAATGCTAAAGAAAGAGCAAAAGAATTTATATTGAAAAGAGTTAACGACAGAATGGGAATAGTTGTTTTTAGTTCACTTGCATTTACACAGTGTCCTTTAACTTTAGATAAAGATGCCCTTGTGAATTTTGTTAATTTGATAAATACACAAATAACAAAAGCCGACGGAACCGCAATCGGAGATGCGCTTGCAACAGCAATTAACAGGTTGTCTAAAGTGGAAAGCAAAAGCAAAATAATCGTTCTGCTCACGGACGGTGCAAATAACAGAGGAGAAATAAGTCCGATGACTGCGGCACAACTTGCAAAAGATAATAATATAAAAGTTTATACCGTAGGTATCGGTAGTGAAAAAGATTATTACGAAGTTGAAGATTTGTTTTGGGGAAAAAGAAAAATTCAAGCACAAGGAAACGATTTGGACGAAAATTTATTGAGAGAAATTGCAGCAAAAACCGACGGTGAATACTTTTCCGCACAAACTTCAAAAGATTTGTATAAAGCTTTTTCCAGTATAGATAATCTTGAAAAAACTACGGTCGAACATACAAAATCGGTTAATTATAACGAACAATTTATGAAATTTTTGTTGCCTGCTTTTTGGATTTTAATATTAGGATTCTTATTAAAAATTACAATTTTAAAAAGGTTGCCTTAGTAAATGTTTGAAAATGTTAACAATTTATTACTCTTAATAGTTGTTTTGTTTGTGACTATAGTCTTCCTGTTTTCTTTTAAGTTATCTAAAAAAACGACTAATGAATTTACAAATTCTATTTTATGGAACAAGTTATCTACAGCCGATTATTTTAAAAAGTTTATAAAAAATATATTTTTTATTTTAGCTTTATGTTTTGTAGTTCTTGCACTTGCAAGACCTAAATGGGGATTGAAACAGGTAGAAGCAAAGTCTTTATCGAGTGATATAGTTGTAGCAATTGATGTATCAAAGAGTATGTTGGCTCAGGATTTAAAACCGGATAGACTTACTCGTGCAAAAATTGTTTTTAAAGATTTATCTGACAAATTGAAAGGTCAAAGAATAGGATTAATAGCTTTTGCGGGACAAGCTTATTGGCAATGTCCGTTAACATCCGACATAAAAGCTTTTGAAATGTTTTTATCGTCATTGGATACCGATACGGTTCCTTTTTACGGAACAAATATTTCAGCGCCTATAGATTTGGCTTGTGAAAGTTTAAAAAATATTCCGTCTGCCGCAAAAGCTCTTGTTATTATTACCGATGGTGAAAGTTTTGACGGTGATTTAGACAAATCTTTAAATCTTGCAAAAGAAAGTCAAACTAAAATATTTTGTATCGGTATAGGAACGGAAAAGGGAGAACCTATTCCGACTTATGAAAACGGGCAGTTTAAAGAATATTTAAAAGATGAAAAAGGTAAAACGGTTGTGACAAAATTAGATCCTTCCACATTGGAACAAATTGCACTTGCTTCCGGAGGAAGGTATTATAATATGAACAAAGATCAATCTCTTAACGGATTGATTTCAAGATTAAACAAACTTGATAAAGTTGAAGGAACGGCAAATATATTCAATAATTTGGAAGACAGATATTATTATTTTTTAATAGTATCTTTGTTGTTTTTCTTGTTCTATTTACTTATTCCTGTAACAAAACAGCAAAAGGCTGAAAGAACGGAAGATTAGAATATTGGAAAGAATATGAAAAAAAGTTTAAGTTTAATTTTATTATTTTTATTAATTTCCGTATTTTCTTATGCAAATGAAAATATGGTTAAGGGAAATAAACAATATCAAAAAAATAATTTTGATAAAGCGATAGAATATTACGAAAAGGCAAAAGAAAGCGACACGAACAATGCATTGATTAATTATAATTTGGCAAATGCTTATTACAGAAAAGGAGAATATGATAAAGCAATAGAAACTTACAAAGTTGTTTTGAATAATACTCAGGATACGAACTTAAAAAGTGTAACATTATACAATATGGGAAATACGGCATACAGAAATCAAGATAGCAAATTAGCATTGGATTACTATAAAGAGTGTTTGAAATTAAACAGTTCCGATATGTATGCAAAACACAATATTGAATTTTTGCAACAGGAACAACAACAAAACAAAGATAATAAAAACGATAAAAATAATAAGGATAACAAAGATAACAAGAACAATCAACAACAAAACGATCAAAATAAAGATAATAATGAAAATAAAGACAATAAAGATAAACAAGATCAAAACAAGAATCAAAACCAAGATGATAAAGATAAAAAAGATAACAAGGATAACAAAGATAATAAGGATAAAGAGCAACAAGATAATAAAGATAATGATAAAAATAATAATGAACAAAATAAACAGCAAAATAAGGATGATAAACAGGATAATAAAGATAAACAAAAACAAAATCCGAATCAACATCTTTTGGATTATTTTGATAAGCAGGATAAACAAAATCATGATAATGCAAAAGATGGTAAAACAATACAAAGGGTAGGAAGAAGCGGGAAAATATGGTAAAAATTATGAATATAAAAAAAATAATTACAACTTTAATAACTTGTTTTATTTCTGTATATGTGTATTCAAACACGATAGAAATGAACTCTTCTGTAAACAAAACTTCCGTAGCACTTAACGAAACTTTACAGCTTACAGTATCAATCAAAGGTGATTCAAAAAATTTGCCGTATTTTTCTGCACCTACACTGAAAGATTTTAATACTTACGGCTCTTCACAATCTAAAAGTATGTCCATTGTTAACGGACAAATAACAAATACATTAAGTTATATATATACATTAAGTCCCAAGAGAGAAGGAGAATGTGAAATCCCGTCTTTTAAACTTGACTATAACGGGCAAACTTACGAAACAGATCCGATAAAAATAACTGTGTCACAAGCAAAAACAGTAAGTTCTGTGCCGGTTCAACAAACACAAATTCCGCAACAAAAACAATCTTCTCAAGTTTATAATTTCGATACATCCAAAGCTGTTTTCGTTGAATCCAAAGTTGATAAAAAAACTGCATATATTAATGAAAAAATAATATATACATTTTCCTTTTATACATCGGTCAATTTGTTATCAAATCCTTCGTATCAACCTCCGAGTTTTATAGGCTTTTTTACGGGTAATACAACACAGAATAATTATAGAATACAGATTAACGGAAGAGATTATGTTGTAACCGAAGTTGCAACTGAATTGTATCCTCAACAGGAAGGAAATATTAAAATAGATAAATCCATGATTGCTGTTTCAATAGAAGATTTTTCTAAAAACTATGATGACTTTTTTGCAAGTTTTTTTAGAAGAAGTAAAACGGTTGAACTCGTAACAGATGAAATAAATATAAAAGTTTTAAAAGTTCCTCAAAATATCAGTATGGTCGGCAACTTTAAAATGATTGCAACGGTTGATAAAAAAGATAAAAAAGAAAATGAACCTTTCGACTTAAAAATAACAATATCCGGTGACGGGAACATTAAAACAATACAAGAACCTGAACTTGTTTTGTCCGATAATTTAAAACAATATGAAACATCGGAAAAAATAATAAAACAAGGAGATAAAGAAACAGGAAAAGAATTCACTACTTTAATAATGCCTTTAAGTGCAGGAGAAGGTGAAATAAAAATTTTATCTAAAAAATATTTTGATATGCAGACAAAACAAATAAAAAGTTTGCCTGCAAAAGATATAAAAGTTAATGTGTCGGAAGATTTATTTGCAAAAAAAAGTTCTGATACCGCAACTGATAATGCAGTAAGGAATAAGGATATTTATGACTATAAAGAAAATAATCAAATACAACCTAATATAGATCTTTCTTTTCTTGTTAAAGCATACAATTTTATTAAAAAACCTGTATTGTGGATTATATTAGGGGGATTGCTATTGCTTTATATCTTAGTAAGATTGTTTTTGAAATATATTGAATACATTAACAAAGATCAACAAAAATTAAATAACAAAAAAGCATACAAAAAATCAAAAAAATATTTTCAAAAAGCAAAAAAAACAAAAAATGCTTCCGAATTTTACGGATACATGTATAAAGGTTTAATGGAATATTTTGCATCTGTTTTGGGTCAATCGGCAGAAGGATTAACAGCTTATAAAATAAGAAAAGATTTGGAACAAAGATCGGTTAATCCTGATTTAATAAAACAAATAGAAAATATTATTGATGAATGTTCAATAGTATTATATTCTCAGAATACCGGCAATAACGAAAATAATTTAAAAGATTTTTATAATAAGACCTTCGACACACTAAAGCAATTGGATATATAGATTTTTATAATTTTTTAAAGCATAATTTTTCACATAAATTTAACATTTTTTTTAATAATTTTTTATACCCATACTCTAGTATATAGTATGTATAATTATATATAATAACGGTGAAGAGTTTTTTTTGGAGTAAAATTTTGAAGAAAAAGGAATTATAATGCGATTAAAAAATAATCACTTGGTAATATTTAACAAAGCTATAAGTATAATTGTGGCTTTGTTTTTTGTTTTAAACATGATAAGTTTACCGGCATATGCAAAGAATGAAAGGAGAGCCAAAGATAACAAAGAGAAGAACGAACAGGTAATGGAAACAGGGAAGACAGACACGAGTGAGGTGGGATTGGTAAGTGCGCAGGAAGCGATGAAGACCGGGAGCGGAGAGGGAGTAGG
>JAFXSD010000025.1 GCA_017525905.1 Elusimicrobiota bacterium
TTGCCGAAGCAATCATTTTTCTTAATGCAAATAAAGGTTTTTCTGAATTTTCACCATAGAACATATGTTCTGTTCTGAAAAGGCCGATACCTTCCGCACCGAATTCTCTTGCTTTCTTTGCGTCTGAAGGGTTATCTGCATTTGTTCTGATTTTCAATCTTCTTATAGAATCACAAACTTTTAAGAAATCGTTCAAGATTTTGTTCTTGGTACCATCAACCATTGCCAATGCTCCGTCATAAACAAAACCTTTTGTTCCGTTAAGAGTTATATAATCGCCTTCTTTAAATTTCTTAGCACCGATTGTCATTGTTTTCTTTGCTAAATCAACACTAATTGCATCACAACCTACTATACAGCATTTTCCCCATCCTCTTGCAACGAGTGCAGCGTGCGAGGTCATACCGCCTCTTGCTGTAAGAACAGCTTGAGCGGCTCTCATACCTTCAACATCTTCAGGGTTTGTTTCTTCTCTAACGAGAATGACTTTTTTACCTTTTTTTGCCCATGCTACCGCATCTTCAGCCGAGAATACGATTTGACCGTTTGCTCCTCCAGGACCTGCCGGAAGACCTTTTGCCAAAACTTTTGCACCTTTTTCAGCTTTAGGATCTATAATAGGATGTAATAATTCATCTAATTGTGCAGGAGAAACTCTCAATACAGCTTCTTCTTTTGTAATGAGTTTTTCTTTTACCATGTCCATTGCCATTTTAACTGCAGCAGGACCGTTTCTCTTTCCAACTCTGCATTGTAACATCCACAATTTACCTTCTTGAATTGTGAATTCTATATCAAGCATATCTCTATAATGTTTTTCAAGTTTTTTCTGTATTCCGTCAAGTTCTTTGTAAACTTTAGGCATAAACTTTTCAAGAGATATTTCACCTTTGTTCTGTTCTGTTTTTGTTGCTTCGTTAATAGAAGCCGGAGTTCTTATACCTGCAACAACGTCTTCACCTTGTGCATTTATAAGGTATTCTCCGTAAAAATGTGCATCTCCGTTTCCGGGGTTTCTTGTGAAAGCAACACCTGTCGCAGAAGTGTCACCCATGTTACCGAATACCATGGTTTGAACATTTACTGCTGTTCCCCAATCTTCAGGAATTCCTTCGATTTTTCTGTAAGCAATAGCTCTTTTTCCGTTCCATGATGCAAATACTGCTCCGATTCCACCCCAAAGTTGTTTCATCGGATCATCGGGGAATTCTTTACCTAAAACTTTTTTAACTACTTTTTTGAACTCATCGCAAAGTTTTTTCAAATCGTTTGCATCGAGTTCCGTATCTTTTGTTACACCTTTAGCTTTTTTAGCTTTATCCATAACTCTTTCAAGTTGTTTTCTGATGCCCATATCGTCTGCCGGTTCTATTCCTGCAGATTTTTCCATAACAACATCAGAATACATCATGATAAGTCTTCTATATGCATCGTAAGCGAATCTTTCGTTTTTAGTTTTTGCAATTAAACCCGGGAGTGTTTTTGAGGTAAGACCAACATTCAAAACTGTTTCCATCATACCAGGCATTGAAGCTCTTGCACCTGATCTTACGGATACTAAAAGAGGATCTTTCGGATCTCCGAATTTCTTACCCATAATTTTTTCAACTGCTTTCAAAGCCGTTGCAACTTGTTTTTCAAGTTCCTTAGGATAAGTTTTTTTGTGGTCATAGTAATATGTACAAACTTCTGTTGTAATTGTAAATCCCGGAGGAACAGGAAGTTTTACTTTCCCTGCCATTTCTGCAAGGTTAGCACCTTTTCCGCCCAGAAGATTTCTCATACTGCCATTACCATCTGCTTTTCCGCCACCGAACGAATACACAAATTTCGCCATACTTCATCTCCTTACTTTATTTTATTGGATATAAAAATATCACTAATAATCTTAAAGATTTTAACAATTACTAAAAATTGTGTCAACCTAAAGAATTATTTTTTTAATACTTTTTTTATCTTTTTTAAGAAAAGTTCGTTTTCTTTTCTTGTTCCTACAGTTACTCTTACATAATCATATAACTCATATTCATCCATTGCTCTTATAATCACACCTTCTTTCAACATATTTTGAAATACTTCTTTACCTTTAAACGGTGCTACCGACATTAAGAAGAAGTTGCCTACTGAATCAACATATTTTATTCCCATTTTCTTTAATTCAGCAAAAATAAATTTGAATTCTTTTCTTACATGAGCAAGACTTTTTTTAACTTGAGATTTATCGTTTAAACTTGCTATTGCACCTGCCTGTGCAAATTTGTTTACATTAAAAGGAGGTCTTATTCTTTCAATATAATCTGATACGGTTTCACTTACCAAACCGTAACCTACTCTTGAACCTGCCATAGCATAAATTTTTGAAAAAGTTCTGAGAATTATTAAGTTAGGATTTTTTGCCAAATATTTTAATGTGTCCGGAAAATCTTTTTTATATGATGCATATTCAAAATAAGCTTCATCGGAAATAACCAACGGTTTTACTCCGTATTTGTTTAAAGGAAGAGCTTTTAAAAACTCCTCAAATTCTTTTTTTGTGTTATATGTTCCGGTAGGATTGTTAGGGTTTGTTATAAATACGGCTTTTGTATTTTTGTTACATGCTTTTGCCATAGCTTTTAAGTCGTGAACAAAACCTTCTTTCATAGGAACTATTACAGACTTTGCATTCATTAATTTTACTGCCATTTGGTATCTTGTAAAGGAATATTTTGAGATAACAATTTCATCTTCGGGATTAAAATATGCTCTTGCAATTATTTCTATAAGTTCATCGGAACCGCAACCTACTATAATATTATTAATTTTTAATTTATAGTGTTTTGCAAGTGCCGTCTTAAGTTCCGTTGAATTAAAATCAGGATAAAAATAAACTTTGTCCGCAATATCTTTCATTGCTTTAACAGCTTTTTTGGAAGGTCCCAACGGATTTTCGTTTGAAGCTATTTTTATTATATGTTTTAAACCGAGTTCTCTTTTTAATGTTTCTATCGGTTTACCTGCAACATAAGGTTGAAAAGTTTTACAAACAGATCTTGCTAATTTTCCTGCATCGAATTTTCCCATTTTATTCTCCTAATTATAAATCGGATTTCGGGTATGAGCCCAAAACTTTTAAAAATATACAATGTTCTTTTATATTTTCAAGTGTATCTATAACTTTTTTGTCACTTACATGTCCTTCAAAATCTATAAAGAAAATATATTGCCAAACTTTTTTCTTTGTGGGTCTTGATTCAATTTTTGTTAAATTTATCTTACTCTTACTAAATTCCGATAAAATATTGTATAAGGTATTAACTTTATCTTTAATGGTAAAAATTATACTTGTTTTATCTTTACCTGTTTTACTTGTTATATCATGTCCCAATACAAAAAATCTTGTCCAATTATCTTTACTGTCTTCTATGGATTTAACAAGAATATTCAAATTATAAATTTGTGCCGCAACTTCCGAAGAAACAGCTGCAGCTTTAGAATTTTTTGAAGCAAGTTGTGCCGCTTGTGCCGTAGAATTTACAGGAAAAATTTCAGCATCGGGCAAATTTTTATGAAGCCAATTACTACATTGAGATATTGCCTGATGATGAGAATATACTACTTTAATGTTTTCAAGTTTTGTTTTAGATAAAAGGCAATGAGATATCCTCATATTTATTTCGTTTACAACTTTCAAATTTGTATCTACAAGTTCATCCAAAGTTGTATTTACGGAACCTTCATTTGAATTTTCTATGGGAACAACGGCATAATCCGCTCTTTGTTTTTCAACTTCTTCTATAACATCCGCCAATCTCTTTACAGGAATAAAATCCGTTTTCAAACCGAACAATTTTAAACTTGCCTGATAACTGAATGTTGCTTTAGGTCCTAAATAAGCTACTTTCAACTTGGATTCCATTCCTCTGCAAACACTGATAATTTCTCTATATATACCGGAAATATCCTGCTTACTTAAAGGACCTTTATTATTTTTTGAAAGATTGTTTATTATTTCGGTTTCTCTGCTCGGAACATAAATTGCCGAAGAAGATTGTTTTATTTTACCTATTTCAACAGCTGCTTTTGCTCTTTCGTTAAGTAAATTTAAAATTTTTTTATCGATACTGTCTATTTTATTTCTGTATTTTAAAAGTTTATTATTCATAAAAACCCGAAAACATTTGATTTTATATATTCGTTTATTATACTATTATTAAAAAATTTTTTAAAGCATAGAAAAAGATTTTCTGTTAAATAAAAACGGCAAAAGAACTATTAAACTTTGCTTTTTTCATTAACTTGACAGTTAAATTGCAATAGATTATACTATGTGACTATAAAATAAAAAAGAAATAAAGAGGATGAAAAAAGATGAGAAATATAAAAGGGTTTACTCTTGTTGAGTTGGTAATTGTTATTGTTATCATTGGTATCTTGACTGTTGTTGCAATATCCATTTACAAAGAAAACACAAAAAAAGCTATCGAGACAGAAGCAAATACATTATTAGGCTCAATACAAATAGCAGAAAAAATCTATTATGCAGAACATTTTGAATTTTTTGAAGGTAATTTCGCTGCACCCAATAATGGTTACAGTTCGGATTTAGATATCGATGCCAGATCCAATAAATACTTTAAAGGTTTCAGTATCACTAAAGAAGCCGGAACCGATGAGTCCGGTGCAGGATTTAAAGCAGTAATTGAAGGTGGAGCTAAAGGTGCAGCAAAAGGTATAAAAAAGACATTGGAATATTATTTAAATAACGAACATTCGTTGACAAATGAAGGTGTGAAATAAACAATCAAAATTTTACAGAAAAAGGCACTGATAAAAATCAGTGCCTTTTTTTATGTTTTTTATTTAAATAAATTTACTTCAACAAATTCTCTGCCAATTTTTTTATTTCCGTAGCTTTATTTGTTTTTTCCCACTTAAACTCTTGTCTGCCAAAATGGCCGTAAGCAGCAGTTTTTGTAAATACAGGTTTTCTTAAATCTAAATAATTTATTATACCTTGCGGAGTTAAATCAAAAACTTTTCTTACTATCGGTTCAAGTAAATTCCCGGCAATTTTTCCGGAATGATGTGTATCTATCATAACCGATACAGGTTCCGAAACACCTATTGCATAAGCAAGTTGAACTGTACACTTGTCAGCAATGCCGGAAGCGACAATATTTTTGGCAATATGTCTTGCCATATAGCAGGCACTTCTATCTACCTTGGTAGAATCTTTACCCGAAAAGGCTCCGCCGCCGTGTGCCGCCATACCGCCGTAAGTATCAACAATAATTTTTCTGCCTGTAAGACCGGTATCGGCTTGAGGGCCGCCAATCAAAAATTTACCGGTAGGATTTATATGTATTATCGTTTTATCATCAATCCATTTACCTAACACGGGTTTTATAACTTTATCTTCTATTTCTTTTTTAAATTTTTTTGTTATTTCTTGTTTATATAAAACTTCTTTTGTATGTTGAGTGGATAAAACTACCGTATCTACTCTGTAAGGTTTCCAATTTCTATATTCAACGGTAACTTGAGTTTTTCCATCCGGACCTAAATATTTCAATATATTTTTCTTTCTCACTTCGGAAAGTCTTTTTGCCAATTTATGTGCCAAAATAATAGGCAAAGGCATTAACTCTTTGGTTTCTTTACAAGCAAAACCTATCATAAGGCCTTGGTCACCTGCTCCCCCGGAATCTACTCCTTGAGCTATATCCGGAGATTGTTCGTTTACTGTATCGATTATTGCACAAGTTTTATAATCAAAACCGAATTTAGAATCCGTATATCCGATATTTTTTACGGCTTCTTTTATAATTTCTCTTTTATTTATTTGCGCGGTTGTGGTTATTTCTCCCCCTAAAACCAAAAGACCGTTTGAAACGAAAGTTTCACAAGCTACTCTTGCTTTTGGATCTTGTTTTAAAATTGCATCCAAAATACTATCGGACACGATATCACAAATTTTATCAGGATGTCCTTCTGTAACTGATTCAGATGTAAAAAACCAACCTTTTTCTTCTTGTTTTTTCATATTCTTTTCCTTTAAATTTTCTACTTTATATTAAACAATAAACCGTTATATACCGAAAGTTTGCTTGGAACCTTTGTCGATATTATACTGGAATGCAATTTTACATTCTTTCCTATTACGGTATTACTCCAAATAATGGAATCTTTTATTATAGCATCATTTTGTATTTTAACATTGTCTCCGATAACAGTGCCGTTATCTATAACAACATTTTTACCTATAACGCAATTTTTTCCGATAACCGATTTACCTATAAATTTAACGGTTTTATCTATTTGGCAACCGCTGTCGACAAAAGCTTCCGTATTTTTTATTTTTTTACCTTCTATATTGATTGCTATTTTGTTAAATAAAGCATCTTTCACACCTTGTTTATATTCGTCAATATTACCTATATCCGTCCAGTATCCGTTCATCAAATAAGCATATATAGGCTTTTTAAGTTTTAATAATCTCGGCCATAAATCTTTACCGAAATCATAAAAAGTGTCCGGAATATACTTAAAAATTTCAGGCTCGAAAACATAAATTCCGGTATTGACGGTATCGGAAAAAACCGAACCCCAAGTAGGTTTTTCAACAAATTTAACTATTTTTCCGGACTTTTCAGTTAGAGTTATTCCGTAAGCAAACTTTGTTTCTATTTTTTTTAAAACCATTGTCGCAAGAGATTTTTTCCTTTTATGAAAAGCAATTACTGAAGTTAAATCCACGTTTGAAAGACCGTCTCCCGACATAACAACGAAAGTAGAATCAAAAAATTTTTGACATTTTTTTAATCCGCCGGCTGTTCCCAACAAAGTTTCTTCCAAAGAATATTTTATATCAAGGCCAAACTTTTTACCGTTACCGAAATAATCGGTTATCATTTCAGGTAAAGTATGCAAATTCATAACAACAGAGTCGATATTATGCTTTTTTAAATTATTTAATGTATGTTCTATTACAGGTTTATTTAACAACGGAATCATAGGTTTAGGGCATTCGTAAGTTAACGGTCTAAGTCTCGTTCCCGCACCTGCAGCCAGAATAAAAGCTTTCATAAATAACTCCATATTTTTGATATTTTGCGATTTTTTATTATACTACTTACAAATGAATAAGACAAGATTTTCAATTGCCGATTTATCATCGGCTTTTCCGGTCTTTAAAGCAATGTCAGTCTTTAATATTTCTTTTAAACTTCTTTTTAAATGTACCAATGAATATTTAGACAAATTAGCAGCATATTTATACTGAAAATAAGAATACACTCTTATATAATTCAAAGCATCTTGTGAAGTATAATTTTTTTCTTCCATAAGACTTTTAGCAGTCAACATTTTTCGAATTGTTCCGGAAATTGTTGAAAGAATACCTATTGCGCTTTCACCTGCTTTTAACATTTGTTCAATAATAAACAAAGAATAATTAAGATTCTTTTCTTCTATTGAATTAGTCAACATAAAAATATTTATTTCTTTTGTAAATCCGCTTATCTTAACAAAATCTTCAACCGTTACGGCTTTTTTATCATTACCTAAATACAAAGAAATTTTTTCTATTTCACTTGAAACATTTTGTAAATCAAGACCGGCATCGTTTATTATTTGTTGAACAACGTCGGGTTCTATTGTTTTCCCTCTATTATTAAATTCTTCCTGTATAAAAATTTTTACATCTTTTTCATAAGGTTTTTTACAATCCACACAATAACAATTATCACTTTGTTCACAAAGAGATATTAAATCTTTTCTCTTTGAAGTTGAATTTTTTATTTTATCCGGGAAAACTATTATAAAGCAAGTTGTATCCACGGGATTTTCTATAATTTTTGTAATTATTTTGAAATCATCGTTTTTTAATTTATTTGCAGATTTTAATATAACCAATCTTTTATCGGTTAAAAACGGTAATGTTTCAACAGAATTTAAAATATCACTGCCGGAAGATTCCGTTGCTTGAAAGATTTCTCTGTTTAAATCATCCACATTTATCTTTTTTTCTATTCTTTTAATACTGTCTTCCAACAAAAAAGTGTCTTCTCCGGCAAGGAAATATACCGGATAAGTTTTTTTTGCGGACAAATTTTTTCTGAACATTGTTACCGTTGAAAATTTCATTTAAAAACCCTTAATAAACAACATTATAAAATACAGTATAATTGTAGCATATATTCCGGCAAAAATATCATCCAAGATAACACCGAATGCATTTGTTATTTTTTTATCGGCATAACTTACAGGAAACGGTTTTGTAATATCGAATATTCTAAATAATATAAATCCTATAATATATGGAACTAAATTTGTATTGCTTTTAAGTGTATCGGCAATAAATAAAAATGTTACGGCTTGCCCTATAAACTCGTCTATAACAACAAAAGAAGGATCATGTTTTGTGTAAAGTAACACTTTTTTAACGGATAAAAGTGCAACAAAAAAACTTATAATTATTGTAAAAACCAAACCGACAAGGCCGAACTTATAACATATAAAAAAAATCACAGGCAAACTTACAAAAGATCCCGCCGTTCCGGGAGCTTTCGGGAAAAAGCCTATATAACATAATGTGGAAATAAAAAATGAAAATTTTTTCATTGTTATAAATATATCTCCTTAGATTTTGCTGTTTTACCTATATCGAAAAAGAATTCTTTTGTTAATTTCTATCTCAACAAATACAAGAACTCAAGATAACAAAACGGCAACTGAAAAAAACTGATAACAGTTGCCGTTTTAAATTTTTCACTATTTCACCTAAACAAGATTTATTTTTTATAACACTACATTTTTAACTTTTGTTACACCTTCAACTTTTGCTATTTTTGCAATGACATCATTTGATACTTCACCATCTATTTCCAAAACGGTTATTGCTTGTTTACCTGATTCTTTTCTACCAACATTCATACCTGCAATATTAATGGATGCAGAACCTATTATTGTTCCCAACGTTCCTATAACTCCTGGTTTATCGGTATTGTTTATAAATATCTTATGTCCTTCAGGTTTAACATCAACATTTAATCCGTTAATATTTACTATTCTTTGTTGTTTATCAAGCAAAGTTCCTGCAATAGAATATTCACCTTTATCGGTTTTAACTTTTGCAAGAATTAAGTTTGTATAATCTTTAACATCTTTTACTATAACTTCTTTTATGTTTATTCCTCTTTCTTTTGCAACCGATATTGCATTTACGGAATTAATTTTCAAATCTAAAATTTGTCCTAAAATTCCTTTCATATATGCAACTGTTAAAGGATTTGTTTTAAATTCTGAAACATTACCGCAATAACTTAATTCTATTTCGGAAATTCCGCCTTCTATTATTTGTCCCTGGAAAGAACCGATTTTATCTGCAAGTTCTATATAAGGCATCATTTGTTTTTGTGTATCCCAATCTACCGTTGCAACATTAACAGCATTTCTTATTAAACCTTTTGTAAAGAAATCTATAACTACACTTGCCATTTCTATAGCAATCTTAACCTGAGCTTCCTCCGTTGAAGCTGCCAAGTGAGGTGTTGTTATAATATTTGGTGTTGTTTGAATTGACCAGTCTACAGGAGGTTCTTTTACAAATACATCAAGTGCTGCATTTGCAACTTTACCGGATTTAACAGCTTCAATTAAATCTGCATCATTGATGATTGCACCTCTTGCACAATTTATAATTCTTACACCATCTTTCATTTTTGCGATATTTGCTTTATTTATCATTCCTCTTGTATCATCCGTTAAAGGAGAATGTATTGATAAATAATCTGCTTGTTTAAATACTTCGTCCAATGTTGTCAATTCTATTCCGTTATTTTTTGCAACTTCCGCATTTGCAAAAGGATCATAAGCAACAACTTTCATTCCGAAAGATAAAAGTCTTTTTGCAACTTCATTTCCTATTCTTCCAAGACCGATTAAGCCAAGGGTTTTACCGAATATTTCATTACCCATAAATTTTTTCTTTTCCCACTTTTGAGACTGCATTGAAGTAACTGCAGCAGGAATATTTCTTGCCATAGAAAGAATAAGTCCTATTGTATGTTCAGCAACGGAAATAGTGTTTCCTCCGGGAACATTTGATACAACTATACCCTTTTGTGTTGCAGCTTTTTTATCTACATTATCAACACCTGTTCCCGCTCTTCCGATAAATTTTAATTTTTGTGCAGCTCCGATAATTTCTTCGGTAACTTTAACTTCGGAACGAATTATAAGACCGTCATAATCTTTTATAAGTTCTTTAAATTCTTCAGGTGAAGGTTTGGCATGAACTTCAACCTTAAATTCAGGATGATTTAACAATTGGTCTAATCCTTCCTGGCTGTCGTAAGTCATTAAAATTTTGTACATTTTTACTACACTCCCTCTCTATTATTTTATTTTTTTATCAAAAGCATATTTTATAACTTCATCCATATGTTTAACAGGTATCATTTTTATTTTCTTTTTAACATTTTCCGGTATATCAACCAAATCTTTTTTATTTGATTCCGGGAACAATACCATATCTATTCCTTCTCTGTATGCCGCCAAAACCTTTTCTTTTAAACCGCCTATAGCTAAAGCTCTTCCTCTTAATGTAATTTCTCCGGTCATAGCAAGTTTTTTTCTAACGGGCTTATTCATACAAACAGAAGCCAAAGCCGTAGCCATTGCAAGACCTGCACTCGGACCGTCTTTCGGAACTGCACCTTCGGGGACATGAACATGAAAATCCGTATCTTTAAACATATTTTCCTTAATACCAAGTTTTTTTGCCGATGATTTCACATAAGTAAATGCCGCTTGAACGGACTCTTTCATAACATCGCCAAGTTGTCCGGTAAGGTTCAATAATCCTTTTCCTTTCATTTTGTTTACTTCTATTGTAAGTGTCTCGCCACCGACTTCCGTCCATGCAAGACCGGTAACAACTCCTATTCCGTTTTCGGAAATTTTTTCTCTTTCGTAATGAGGAACACCTAAATATTTCTCAACTGTTTTTGACGTTATTTTTACACTTTTTGTCTTTTCTAATGCTAACTCTTTTGCAACTTTTCTGCAAAGATTTGCTATTTCTCTATTTAAATTTCTTACTCCGGCTTCCCTTGTATAACTTGCTATTACTTCCTTTATTGCACTGTCATCTATTGTAAGTTCTTCATCTTTTAATCCATGGTCTTTCATCTGTTTCTTTATTAAAAAATTTTTTGCAATAGAAAGCTTTTCTTCGTCCGTATAACCGGAAAACCTTATTATTTCCAATCTGTCTAACAAAGTGTTAGGAATATTACTCAATGTATTAGCCGTAGTTATGAACATAACATTCGACAAATCATAATCAACATCTAAATAATGGTCTCCGAAAGCATAATTTTGTTCCGGATCCAACACTTCCAATAATGCTGCAGACGGATCTCCTCTCCAATCACTGCCCATTTTATCTATTTCATCAAGAATAAATACGGGATTTGAAGAAGAAGCTTTTTTCATAGATTGAATAATTTTGCCGGGCATAGAACCGATATATGTTCTTCTGTGTCCTCTTATTTCAGCTTCATCTCTTACACCGCCCATAGAAATTCTCACAAAGTTTCTGCCTAAACTTCTTGCAACGGATTTTGCAATTGATGTTTTACCTACTCCCGGAGGTCCTATAAAACAAAGGATTGGACCTTTTATTTTTTTTACTCTCGAAAGAACTGCCAAATATTCTATAACTCTTTCTTTAACTTTTTCCAAACCGAAATGGTCTTCATCCAATATTTCTTTTGCTCTTACCAAATCCAAATTATCTTTGGTTAATTTTTTCCATGGTAAATCAAGCAACCATTCTATATAAGTTCTTATAACGGAAGCTTCCGGAGACTGAGCCATCATTTTTTCCATTCTCGACAACTCTTTTTCCGCGGTTTGCCTTGCTTCGTCCGACATAGAACTTGCTTTGATTTTATCTCTTAATTCTTCTATTTCTTTAGAATTATCATCTTTTTGTTTCAATTCCTTCTGTATAGCTTTCATCTGCTCGTTAAGATAATATTCTTTTTGATTTTTCTCTATTTGATTTCTAACTCTGTTTTGTATTCTTCTTTCAATATTTAAAATTTCAATTTCCGTATTTAAGATTTGAATTATTTTATTTAATCTTTTTAAAGGATTTACGGCTTCCAATATTGCTTGTTTTTCGTTGCTTTTTATTGAAATATGAGAAGCTATTGTGTCTGCAAGTTTTGACGGATCCTGTATATTTGATACGGATATCGAAATATCCATCGGCATTCTCGGATTAAGTTTAACATATTGTTCAAAAAGAGCAATTATTCTTCTCATAACCGCTTCAACTTCGGAAGTTTTTTCTATCGTCTCATCGAACACACTTAAACCTACCTCAACATATCCCTTATCGGTAAGTTTAAATTCCGTCCACTGTGCTCTTGCAACACATTCTATTAAAATTTTTAATGTTCCGTCGGGCATTTTCAACATTTGTAAAACTTCGCAAACCGAACCTATGTGATATATATCGTCCGGTGTAGGATCTTCTATTTGCAAATTTTTTTGTGTTGCAACAAAAATGTATCTTTCGGAAGTCATGGATTCTTCAAGAGCTCTTATAGACTTTTCTCTTCCTACGGCAATAGGTAAAACCATGGAAGGGAATATAACAACATCTCTTACCGGCAACATCGGTAAAACATTAGGTAAATCATTACTTTTTTTATAATTTAAAGTTTTTTCTATTTCGCTCATGCAATCTCCTTAGAATTATCTTTAAAAATAAATTTTGGTTTTGATTTCTTTTGTATTGTTTCCAAATCCACTACACATTTTGATATTTTATCTTCATGGAACATTTCAAACATTGTTTCCATTAAAATACTTTCTATCATCGATCTTAAACCTCTTGCACCTGCAGATTTACTAAGAGCAATGGTTGCAATTTCTTTTAAAGCCGCTTCTTCAAAAACTAAATCTATGTGTTCCATAGCAAACATTTTTGTATATTGTTTAACCAACGAATTTTTAGGTTCCGTTAAAATTCTTACCATATCGTCAACGGTAAGATGTTCCAATGTTGAAATAACTGGAAGTCTTCCAACCAATTCCGGTATTAATCCGTATTTTATTAAGTCATGAGTTTCAACTAACGAAAAAAGTTTATCTTTATTGGCAAGTTTTTCTTCTTTAGTTGCCGTTTTTTCGTTACTTACAAAACCGATACTCTTTTTATTTAATCTTGTTTCAATGACTTTTTCTATACCGTCAAAAGCTCCGCCGCAAATAAACAAAATATTTGTGGTATCAACTTTTATACATTCCTGTTGAGGATGTTTTCTCCCGCCTTGCGGAGGAACATTTGCTATAGTTCCTTCTATAATTTTTAAAAGTGCCTGCTGAACACCTTCACCGGAAACATCTCTTGTTATAGATTTATTTTCAGATTTTCTTGCTATTTTATCTATTTCATCAATATATACAATTCCGCATTCGGCTCTTTTAACATCATAGGAACAATTTTGTAACAACCTTACCAAAATATTTTCTACATCATCACCTACATATCCCGCTTCGGTTAATGTTGTTGCATCGGCTATTGCAAAAGGAACATCCAACATTCTTGCAAGTGTTTGTGCAAGCAATGTTTTTCCTGTTCCGGTAGGACCCAATAATAAAATATTGGATTTTTGAAGTTCCACATCGGAAGATATGTCAGACTTTGATTGTATTCTCTTATAGTGATTATATACCGCTACGGACAAAACTTTTTTTGCTTGTTCTTGTCCGATAACATAAGAATCCAAAAATTTTTTTATATCTTTAGGTTTTGGTACCGGTTTTATTACTTTTTTAACTTCCGATTGCTCTAATCTGTTTAAAATATCGTTTGATGTTTTTATACAGTCGGAACAAATTATGGCCCCTCCGCCACCGATAAATTTTTTACCGCTGGATTTCGGTTTACCGCAAAATAAGCATTTCTGTTCTTTCGTTCCGTTGTTGTTATTATCTGCCATTATTTTTTACCGGGAATTATAATTTCGTCTATCAAGCCATACTCTTTTGCATCTTGAGCCGACATATAGCAATTCCTTTCCGTATCGGCAATAATTTTTTCTCTTGTTTGCCCCGTATGTAATGCCAAAATATCAGCCAATTTATTTTTTGTCAAAATCAATTCTTTTGTTTCAACATCAATATCGGTAACCTGCCCCGACAAACCGCCGCCGTAAATTAACGGTTGATGTATCATTATTCTTGAATGCTCCAAAGCATATCTTTTACCTTTTGTTCCTGCTGCAAGAAGAACTGCCCCGAAAGACATAGCCATACCCATACAAATCGTGGTTATAGGACTTTTTATATATTGCATTGTATCATAAACAGCAAGACCTGCAGTAACTATTCCTCCGGGAGAATTAATATACAAATTGATATCTTTTGTATTATCTTCCGCATCCAAATATAAAAGTTGTGCTATCAGTGCATTAGCTGAATCGGTTGTTACGGCACCTTCTGCACCGCCAACAAAAACTATTCTGTCTTTTAAAAGTCTTGAATATATGTCGTAACCTACGGAAGTGTTCCCGCTTCTGTCTATTACGGTAGGTATAAAATTAGGCATTTTACCTCCTAAAAATTTCTATTTCTCTACATACCAACAAAAAATTACATGGCAATTTTTATTTTACAGGCATATCTTTTTCGCTTTCGCTTATTTTCGCATTGTCAACTAAAAACTTAAATATTTTTTCTTCTTTCAAAGATGCTGCTATATTTGCTTTATTTTCTTTAAAATAATTTTCGACATCATCTTTTCTTGTAGGATTAGAATCTAACATTTTTTTCTTTTCATCTTCTAATTCTTTATCTTCTACTTCTATTTTTTCATCATTACATATTGCATTTAAAATATAAGATAGTCTTACATTTTTTTCCGCTTCTTCTTCATATTTTTTATCTGCAGTTTCTGCTTGCTTTGCAATGAATTCGTCATTCGCACCCTGACTCTTCATATAATCCGACATTCTTTTAACCAAATATTGTTTCTGTTGTAAAACTATAGATTGAGGAACTTCAAATTTATTTTTATCCAAGAGATGTTCTATTATTTGTTTTTCAACTTCGGAATTTTGTCTTCTTGTTTCTTCACTTTCCAAAGATTCTCTTATTTTTTTCTTTAAATCTTCAAGGCTTTCAAGTCCCATATCTTTAGCAAAATCGTCGTTAAGTTCAGGAAGTTGTTTTTCTTTTACTTCCTCTATGGTTGTTTTAAATACAACTTTTTTTCCTGCTAATTCTTTGTTTAAATAATCTTTAGGATATTCTATTTCTATATCTTTTGTTTCACCTTTTTTAGCTTTAACCAATCCATCTTTAAAACCTTTCAAAGTATTTTCAGCACCTAAATCTATCATATGTTCTTTAGCTTTTATTTTTTCTACAGGTTTACCGTCAATAAAACCTTCATAATTAACTATAACAAAACTATCTTTTTTTACTTCACCTGTATTTGAAACAATAAGATTCGCATTTCTATCCAACAAAACATCTATGTTTTTATTGATATTTGCATCTGTTACTTTATATTTTTCTTTCTTTATTTTTATATCTTTATAATCTTTAACTTTTACTTCCGGTTGGCATTCTGCTTTAAAAGAATATTTCAATACTTTGCCAAAATCATAATCGATATTTGTAATTACCGGCATATCGATAGGTGCAAAATTTTCTTTTTCCATTGCAGAAAAGACAGTCTTTTTTACCATATTTTCAATCAGTTTTTCTCTGGCAACATCGGAATAGTTTCTCTTAACCATATCCATAGGAACTTTACCGGTTCTAAAACCCGGAATTTTTGCTGTTTGTTGAATTGATTCATAAACAGATTTTAATTCTATATCTGTCTGAGAAGGTTCTATTTCAACTTCCATAGATATTGAACATGGCTTCTTTTCTAAAACTTTTGATTTGAACTCATACTTTTGAGCACTCATGATGACCCCTTATATAATTTATAATTTACAATTTATAATTTATAATTAACGACTAAAAGACAATTAAAAATTAGAAATTAGTATTTTCGAAACAATAACAAATGCGGATAGAGGGACTTGAACCCCCACACCTTACGGTATATGGTCCTAAGCCATACGCGTCTGCCAATTCCGCCATATCCGCATTCATCTATATTTGAAAAATTATATCATTTTAGAATGTTTATAGTCAATTTTTATTAATTGTTTTTTTGCTGTTTCAATATCTTTTTGAATTGATTTTTTTAATAGTTCTATATTTTTGAATTTTTTTTCTTTTCTTATAAAATCGTAAATATAAATAACAGGATTTTTTTCTCTCCAAACGCCATGAAAGTTTAATAAATGTATTTCAACAGATAAATTATGTTTTTTCAAATCTACCGTAGGTCTTATTCCTATATTTAGTACACCGCAATACATATTATTTTTTTTGTCTCTTACCAAGCATGTAAAAACACCCTTGGGCAAAAGTTTTGCATCGTCAACTTTTATATTTATTGTTGGAAAGCCTAAAGTTCTTCCTATTTTATTACCGTTTATATGTTTACCGGTAAAACTAAAAAGTCTGTTAAGCATTTTGTTTGCATCTTTTATATTTTTTCCTGTTATACAGTCACGAATTTTGGATGATGAAACAATTTTGTTTTTTACTTTTACGGGATTTATTACGGTAAGCTTTATGCCGTATTTTTTTACATTTTTTTTAAGCCAAGCAACATTTCCTTTTCTATTTTTACCGAAAGTACAATCATATCCGACAACAATATGTTTCGCTTTCAGTTGTTTTACCAAAACAGTTTCAAAAAAATCTTCTGCGGTAGTTGATAACATTTTTTTTGTTACGGGAAGCAATAATATTTCATCAACATGAAAAGAGGCTAAAAGATTAACTTTTTCTTCTGCGGTAGTTATAAGTCCCGAAACTTGCTTTACCGGATTTTCAAAAGACAAAACAATGCTTTTTAAATTGTTTTTTTTTGCAATATCAACAACTTTATTTAAAATGGCTTGATGTCCTTTATGAACACCATCAAAAGTACCGATAGTAATTACTGAATTTTTCATAATTTAAAAATTCGAGGAATGGAGGAATTGATGTATGGAAACAACTTAACTGCGAGATTCCGCATCAATTGCGAAATGACAAAGCTGTTGATTTTTCTATGCCTCTATGCCTCTATTATTTTATACATTAAACTTAAACTCTATAATATCGCCGTCTTTTACGACATAATCTTTACCTTCACTTCTTAAAAGTCCGGCTTCTTTAACCGCTTTATCATTGCCCAACTTGAAAAGATCATCAAAAGCCATAACTTCAGCCCTGATAAATCCCCTTTCAAAATCTGTATGAATAACACCGGCAGCTTGCGGAGCTAAAAATCCTTTTTTTATAGTCCAAGCTCTTGATTCGTCTTCACCGGCAGTTAAAAATGTTATAAGTCCCAACAAATTATAACTTGCTTTAATAAGTCTGTTAAGGCCGGGCTCCGTAAGTCCCAAATCTTTCAAAAATGCCAATTGGTCTTCATCGGAAAGTTCCGAAAGTTCAGCTTCTATTTTTGCACAAATAGGAATGGCTTGCGCATTTTCCTGCTTTGCTCTTTGTAAAACTTGTTCAGTATATTTATTTGTCATTCCCGGTAAATCCGCATCGGAAATATTACATGCATACAAAACAGGTTTAGCCGTTATAAGAAAAAAGTTTCTTAATATTTCTTTTTGTTCTTCTTCAATTTCAAGTGTTCTTACCGGTTTACCCGATTCCAAATGAATCTTTATTTTGTCTGCCAACTCTTTTTCGGCAACTACTTTTTTATCTCTTGATTTTATATCTCTTTGCAACTTTTCCAATTTTTTGTTTATTGCTTCAAGGTCTGCAAGCATAAGTTCTGTTTCTATAATATCTATATCTCTTATAGGATCGATTTCTCCCATAACATGTGTTATATCGGAATTTTCGTAACATCTTACAACATGAACTATGGCAGATGTTTCTCTTATATGTGCCAAAAATTGGTTACCTAAACCTTCACCTTTAGATGCACCTTTTACAAGTCCTGCAATATCTACAAATTCAACCATCGCAGGAACCTTTTTTTTAGAGTTATACAGCTTTTCCAAAAAATCCAACCTTTTATCCGGAACGGCAACTACACCGACATTTGGATCTATTGTACAGAACGGATAATTTGCACATTCCGCACCGGCTTTCGTTATTGCATTAAACAATGTGGACTTACCTACATTAGGCAGTCCAACTATACCTAATTTCATATTTACCACCTATTATAAAAATTCTACAATTTTTTCTATACCTTAAAATTGCCTGCGGCAATTTGTAATTATAAATTATAAATTACAAATTGTAAATTGTATATATTATGCACTTGCCAAAAGACTTCTAATATTTTCAAAATCAACAACAGGAGCATTAGGTAATGTTTCATCTATCACAATATCATCCGTCGATACAGGCAACAGAGCAATTTCTCCGGTTTTAAAATTAAACATACCATTATTTAATTTAGCTAATATTACCGGATCTGTGTTTATTCTGTTCAATAAATAAATACCGATAACATCATTGTTTAAAAGAAAAGCATATTGTTTTTCAACAATAAACTTTACGGAATTGTTATCTTGATAATCCAAATATATCGGTATAGCTTCCATAAAATTATTCAAAGGATTTTTTATGTAAATAAAAGGTTCCGTTTCTTTGGGGATATCTCCTGCAACTACGGAAATACTACATTTTATATCTTTATCAGTATAGGTTATATTCCCTTCGTCAGATGATTCTTCTTTTCCATTATTAGTAGTAATTGCTCTTCTTTGAAAAACATAAATTTTTCCGTCTTTTATTTCACCGCCTTCAACATCTACAGGATAAAAAGCATCATCTTCCAAAAGTTTTAATACTCTTGTCACTCCTCCTATTTCATTATATTTTAAAACTCTTTCTTTAGAACCTTTATCGACAGGAACCATTTTTACTCCGTCTTCAACCGGAGCAATTTTATAGTTTTTCGTTGCAACGGAATATTCTCTAACCTCCCCGGTAGATACATTTGTAAGAATAGTATCCGGAGTTAATTTCCCTGACACGATTCCTTCACATTGTCCGTATAAAGCTTCTATGGTGCTGTTGCCTCGTTTATCTCTGGAAAAGCCCACCCACGATTTATCCACATCTATCATGGGTTGGATACACACGGCAGGACGAACAATTTGTTGACTGTTTATCATATACCTTATACTTCTGTCGGAAAAGAAAGATTCCCAACAGAATAATAGAGAATCAAACAAATCTTGTTTTGACACATTTAACAATGTTTCTCCCATACCGGCAAAAGCGTTCTTTGCACTATCTTCTCCTACACCCGATGAACGAACGGAATATTTGGTATCACCTAACGTTTTTAAAACGATATCTTCAAGTTCTTTTCTCATTTTTTCTGTTTCGTCCGCTTTATTCCTTGATTTTTCTATAAGTTCTTTTATCTTTTTCCCAAAACCTTGTGCCAACTGAAAATCTTTATTTTTTATTGCATCTTCAAAACATAACAAAAGTATCGAAAAATCACTTTTCTGATCAGTAATATCAAAAAAGTTTTCAAAAACGTTATAACTTATACCTACACCATCGGCAACAACGACATTCGGTTCATCTTTCAATAATCTTCGAACCCTTGCAAGATCTGTAGTTTTAGAACCGAAAATAAAGACATCGCTTTCAAATATATCTTCAAAACTTGCCATTCCTTTTTTCGCTGCCGGTTGAGAAAAAATAAAATTTTTAATTTTTAATTCCATTTCTTCAATAACAGCGGAAATATCAGACTTTATACTTTGAAGGTCTTGTCTGTCTTCTTTTTCGGAAACAAACATTCCATAAACATTTGCCATCTGTATTATGTTAAGTATTCTGCTTAAATCCCGTTGAGAAAACTCTTTTTTTACTTTTAACATTTCACATTCTTCCAATAAATTTTTTAAGAATACAAATAACTTATCTTTTACCGGTTCGGCTATTTCAAGAACTTCTTCTCTAATAACGTCCATTTCATATCTTTGTTCCGGTGTTTTTATGAATTCCAACTTATCGATTAAAGTTCTTACTACGGAATATGCAATATTCGGATTATCTATATTTTTTAAATTTTCTATTGCTTCATTCATATCCATAATCTTATCTTGAATATAACTTTCGTTCAGGCTCTTTATTTTGTCTTTTATAACCTGTGGCATATCAGAAGCAAAAAGCATATTCAATGTATTTGCCATGTTCACATCACCTATCGTTTGGAAATACACGTATTCTACAAGTTTTCTTATATCTTCATGTTTGGTATTTTTTTCCAAAATATTTCTTATTGTTTCCGCATCATCAGTGTCTATAGCTTTTTGTAAATTTTCCAATGTGTCGTTATCAATACCGTCGAAAATCAAAATATGCCCTGTTTCCCCGTTTAGTAAAACAATTGAATCTTCTTTTAAAATTTTATTCTCAGCTTCAACTTTTCTAATACTGAGATTCCTTATTTGGAAAGGTATCCCTTCGGAACGATAATATGAAATTTCAAGCCCGTCTTTATCCCATATTGCGTCATTGATAATTGCAGACGGTGTTTCATATTCTCTTGTTGTAATAGCGGCATGACTTAATACTCCTCCACTTGTGGTTATCACCGCTTTTGCCGTTTTTATTCTTTCCACATCGTCGGGTGTTGTATATGGAGCAACAAAAATACTATTTTCTTTAACTTTATCTTTATCAAAAGTTATACGTCCTGCCACATATGTTCCGTTCCCGGAAGAGGTAGGCGTTCCTCTCATTTCGGAAGTATCTATTATTTGGACTTTTCTATGAAGCAAATTTTTTATTCTTGATTGTTCGGACTCACTAAGCCATTCCTGATCAGACACATTGAAACCTTCTTCCCTAAGAATATTTGAAAGATCTGAAACGGTAATGGGTTTCCTTGTCTGCAAAGAAACTAGCTCCACAGCAGAATACTTCATTCTCTTTGTTGCCGGATTTATCAGGCCTTTAACCGATAAATAATTACCGTTCCTTAATTTCAAGTATCCGCTTACCGCAATAAAATCACCTATATATCCCACAGCCTTAAAATTAAACCTATTCCTTGGAATTAAATTTATTATTCTGCTGCTGTTTAAAGCTTCTTCTTCTTCTGTAAAAATTGTTTCCGCCAAATAAGATATTACATCATAGTCCGTGTTACTGCTTAAGTTTCCGTTTTTATCAATACTAATTCTACCAACGGCAAAAGCTCTCTCTATAACTGAATTAAACAAACTGTTCAATTCGTTTTGTGCAAACTTACTTCCATAATGATCAGGAATAGAATCATGCAAAACCAAGTATTGTAAAATCTGTTTAAAAAGTTTTCTATCCAAGACTCTTCTTTGTGGTACGGCACACAACTTTCCATCTTGCCACCCTTGGGTAGAGGTCGGAGCATACCCATACCAAATATCACCAGAATTAAATTTCTCAATAAGGTTATCAAATGTTTCTTCGTATGATGTTCTTGAATATCTGTCTACTATTTCTCCCAAATCCCAATCTAACATAACGGAGTATGCGAACAGGAAAATTACTTTTGTCGCGATATCTATAAAATCAACATTTTCATTTAAACCCGAGTTCGCACTCAAAGTTGCTTTTAAACCGCAAACTCCGCTACCGGACTTTTCTGTATCGGCATCAACAAAAAAGCCCAATCCTTCCAGCACGGTAGAAAAATATCTTACTCGTTCGGCATTACCTGGGCTTCTTCCTCCTTCATGATATGAAATAGTTATTGTTTTATCAGATTCGCCAAAATTCATAAATATATCAACACTATGAACAAAAAGTTTTGTTGTCCACACCAAAAAATTATCCATACATATAAAGTCATTTATTTGATATTTGGTCTCGGATTTATTGCGATTTCTCGGATATGGTAAATGCATTTGAGACAATCTTCCTATAAAATCAACTATATCCGAATTTAATTTATTCTCGGACAAATCATAAATTTGTACACCCGTTTGTTCCGAATAACTCAAACCATATTGTAAATTTCGATGTATCGCTGTTACAGTTTTTATTGATTTACTATCTGTTATATCTTCTACAGTATATTTAAAATCAGATATTGCTGTTTGATGAACGGCATTTATTAATGTGTGAAGTTCCGTTATTTCCGATAATTTATCTTCTTCCCAGTGTCCTATTGCAACTTGCTGTTGTATCTTTCTCAAATCCAAACCGACAACATTGTTATTTCTTTGCAAATATAAATTTTTAACAATATTATCTAAGGCTGTTTGTGCCGCAAGTCCATGTTTCTCATTTATTAAAGACAATCTTTTTATCATGCCAGATAAAACATCGATTAATTCATTCGTATCCTTTTCGGGTGTTTTTGATTTTGATAATCCGTTCAACAAAGACAATACCAAAGTATTATCGTCCAATATTTGTTGCAATGTATTAAATCTGTTCCTGATCAGTTCAACTTGTTCATCATTATTTTTTGTTTCGCCGTTAACCGTGTACAGTATCGGCGGTTCTTGAACAACACCTGATATAAAATTAAAAATATTTTTTGGTAAATATTTTAATAAATGAATTAATCTATATTCACCTTTTGTACTTCCTTTCCTTCCAGATTCCACATAAGAATCGGTAACGGGCTTTAAATAGTACGGAAGGTTATATTTTATGCATAAATCATTAAGTTCGTCTGTATCAAACAAGTTATGTTCTTGTGCGATCATATATAAATCCGAAGCCGCCATATTTACCAAACCGGATACTATATTCTTTTTTTCTTCAGGTTCTATATTTTCATTTTCAATTTTTTCAAACAATTTTCTTATTATAGCAATTGCTAATTTTTGAGCGTTTCCGTTTTCTACTTTTTTAAATAAGCCGTCACACAATGTTGACAAATTAAAAAAGTCATAATTAGTTATAAATAAATCTGCCAATTCATCGATATCTCTTATATCCGAATCTCTTTTTGGAATAGGAACACGTACATTTCTTCCATGTAATTTACTAACAGTATTTATATACATCTGAAGTGTTTTACTATTTAATCCGGGGCCGTATATATATGCAGTTTCATCATCATCATCATCATCGAACCAAAATCTTTTTTTAACTCCCATTTTTCCAACTACATCTTTAGCAAACAAATAATCAAATAATCCTAAATTGTTCGGAAACTCAGAGCTTAATTTATCAAATAAGGAATAAAAAGTACGTTCTCTCTCCTTATATTCCGAAGAGTTTTTATCTAATGTACCGTTAGAAATGGGAGCATACACGGTAATGATAACAGCTTCCATTATATCATTACAAATTTTTATACTTTTTTCGCTATTTAAATTATAAAGCGGTCTTGAAATACTAATTAATCCATCAATTATATTATTGAATATTTTATTATCTGAGTTTACATCATAAGAAGATTTTAACATATCAATTATAGTTTCCATTTGTTTATCAAAACTTTCGTTTTCTTCAAATTTATCTCCTGTTTTTGCCAAATAAGCAAATAACGGAAACATAGAAACAACAGCTTTTTCCATGTTCTTGTTATCTTCTTTTAATATTGTTTTCCATAAATCATCAACTAATGTTTGCAATAAAGCTATATTTTGATTATTTATTCTCTCTGACAACTCTTTGATTCTTGACACTGTTAAAGTCAAGCTTTTTTGTTGTTCTTCGTCGGTTATTAAGGAAAATATTTTTCTCTCTAAGTTATCAATAATACCGTTAAGCTCCTTTGATAGTGTTTCATCCTTGTTTTCATGAGCAGAAACAGAAAAATAATATTGTTTTAATGCTTCATGATCGTCTTTCAGCTTATTTTTTATTTCTCTGTTAATTTCTTCTTCCGGCGATATGTATTTGTTTTCGACAAGTTTATTCACTATATAAGGAATACTATATTCCGAACCTATCATGGTATATGCATTTTTCATAAGTGTGGCCATTTCTCCTATTATGGTAGAATCGCCTCTATCTTCTTTTTCGGCAAACCAATAATCAACAATAAAATAAAACAAAGAACTGTCTAAATTACTAGCTTTTTGAACAGCGACAACAGAAACCAATATAAAAGTTAAAAATTTTCTTATCTCAATTTTAGAATCATATTCGTAAATAAGACCTTTTTCCAAGCAAAAAGTTTTAAGCGGACTGGCATCCGCAAGGTATATTGGAGTATCCTTGGTTGAAGAACCATATTCCGTTCTCTTCCAAAAATGTTGACTTTTCAAGAAATCAATTAAAATATATATTTGTTGAAGAAAATAATCATATCTTTCGTTGACATTTTTTGGCATATTAGACAAATTTTCTATTACTTCTTTTAACTCTTCAAAACTGGATGATATCATGGAAATCAGTTCTATAAGTTTATCAACAGCCGCTTGAGATACAATAGGCTCTAAAGTTTTCTCTTGCGAATAATCAATCATTTCAAAAGAAGGCAAGGTTGTTATTGCCCTTCTTTGCAATACAGAAATTTTCCTGTTTTTATCTATTGCAAATTCTATATCTACAGGATATCCTGAATCTTCTTCCAAAATATTTGATATTTTCTTTAATCGTCTTATTATGTCTTCATCTAAAATTCTTTCTATTTTTTCTTCAGCGGTAATTTTTGCTACTCTCGTTCCGCCGTCTTCTTTTTCTTCTATCTTTATCATCTTATTTAATGCTCTACGGTATACTATTGTTTGGCCATATGCTCTAATCGTTATATGATCGGGAGTTATTCTTCCTGAAACTAAGCCGTCGCCTAAGCCCAAAACTCCTTCTATTATTGAATTTCCGCTATTATCTTTGGTGAATATTACACCTGCTTTTTCAACATCAACAACCATTTCCTGCACCAACAATGCAGGTTGAATAGCAACACCCGTTTTAATCATATTTTCTATACAAGTTTCAGTAAAGAAAGCTTGCCAACATTCTTTTACACTTGCATAAACATTATCTTTATGTACATTTAACATCGTCTTTGCCATTCCGGCAAAAGAATGGTTAGGTCCGTCTTCTCCTCCTCCGGACGATCTAACAGCATATTTCTTATTATCGTCTAGTTTTGATTTAAGAAGATTTTCAAGTTCCTTATCATCCGTCACTTCAATAAGTTTTGATATTTGTTTGCCTATCTCTATTGCTCTTTCTTTATTTTGCGATTTTATCGTCTGCTCAAAATCTTCTATTAATTTCGAATATTGTTCACCTAAACCATTATGTTCAAAAAAGATTCTTAGTACATCTCTGCTTATACCTGTTCCGTAAGGAACATCCGCATCGTCGATATTCTCTTCATGAAGCAATCTATATACTTGTGCTGTCTGTGTGGTTTTTGTTCCGTATTTTAACACATCTCTTGCTCTTATATCTTCAAAACCTTTTATTTCAGTTTCATAATTTTCACCTTTTTCCGGAACTATTATCTTATCTATTTCATTCACTAACTCTTTTATTTTTGAACTGCCGTAAAAGCCCCAAACTTTTGCTCTTTCACTTATTTTTACCAATTCATCTATCAATTCATCTCTTTCTCCCTTTTCGGATATATCAAGATTTGATAACTTTTCAAACTTTACATTTATCTCCATTATTATATTTTTAACGTTCTCTTTTATTTGAGAAATGACTTCGTTTTTGTCTTTCTTAACAATATCCACTAACTTTCGATTTTCTTCTGCAACATTATAGTTTGAACCCGCTAAAGAAGATTCTAATGTTCTCAATTCTTGTTCTATAAAGTTTATTATTCCAAACCTTACATTCGCATCTTTTATTGCCCTCTCGTTTTCAATATATATTTTCAATGCTTTTATTTTTTCACCAGTATACACTTTTAACAATTCGGAAATTTTTTTACCTATAGTCGGATCATCGCGCCATGCCAACAAGATTTCTGTTATTTTGTTCTTTTCTTTATCGGCAATTACCTGCAAAAATATATATTCAATAACTTGCCTAATGTTTTTATCATCAAAATGGTCTTGTATATAATCCAATATGAATTTAACATCGTTATCGTTTATAGCTCTTTGAATTTCGGATATTGTTTGACTTGGTATATCATTATAAACTAATACCCTTCCGTTAATCCCGTTAGCTAAAGCAACATCCCCTTCTTTCAACACCAAACGATGTTCTGATATTTTTTGAATTTCATATTTCCCGCTTTTTTCAATAGGTGATTCTACAGAATAATAAGGCACTTCCAAATTCCCGTTTACCCATTGCCCGTTGGAAAGAATAGCTACTTTATTATTTTCTCTTGCAGTAATATTTGCATGGCTTAACATTCCGCCTGTCGTTGTCATAATAGCACCGGTTTTTATTATGGTTTCAACATCATCCGGTGTTGTTTGAGACACAATCCACATACTATTTTGGTCAACATTGTTTTTATCGTAAGTAACTCTTACGGGAATATACTTATCTTCTTGACCCGAAACGCCCATACCTCTTGTATATATTCCATCTTTAGGAAATAATATTCGTTCTCTTAAAACCGTTAACGCCGCATCTTTTTCCGATTTACTTCTTGGTTTTTGTTCTTTTACCGTATAACCGAACTCTTTTAATTTGTCTATCAATTCTTTACAGGTTAATGGTGTTCTTTCGCCATTAAAATCTACAAACTCAACGTAGGCAAACTTTGCTCTTTTTCTTTCTTTATCAACAGCTGTTTTTATCGATAACCAACCTTTATCATCTAATCTCAGTGTACCACTTAGGGCCACCATACCACCTATATAACCTTCAACCTCAAAATTAAAATTATCATTATCCAATAAATTAATAACCTGTGCCTGTTTTAAAGAATCATCAACATCATTATCAATCCCTTCCAATAAAGCAGCTATACCATTGTAACTTTCATTTCTTTTCAACACACCTTTTTCAATTTTAAGTTTTCCTTTAACATATTCACTAACTATTTCCCATTTGTTTCTTTTAGAGACATCTATTGATAGATAATCATAAATAGGATCAAAAGCTTTATCTCTTTGTTCTATTTGTTCTTTTAAGGCACTTAACCCCTCACTTCTGCTCTCTCTCTCACGCTTTAAATATATTAATGGTTCAAAACCTCGCGGCATATCGGTAGAGTATTTCATTTTCTTAAAATCTTCAAGACTATAAGAAGGAATTTTAAATCTATTATAAAAATGACGCTCTGTATCAACATCATTCCCTTCTATATCGTAATCCAAATCCGTTGTCCTTTCAAGAATCTTTAATGCCTGTTCAAAATATTTTGCATACTCGATTCCATTATTTAATGCACCTTTAGGCAGAGAGAACATTGCGGTGAAATTACATACTCCACCATCTGTTTTCGATACTGTAGCATCAAAATTTGTTATATCAAACCCCGCCTGTGAAAAAAGAGAGGCAAGCAAAAGCACTCTCATTGCGTTTCCATCACCTCTACCCGAATCATTGAAAGAAACTCTTATACCATCATCAAGATCAACAAATATATCAACACTATGAGCTCCCAGTGCTTTTGAGCAAATAAGTTTATCACCTTTAACAACAACATTTATTCCTTCTTTTAGCAATTTCCCCAAACGTAAAGAAGATATAAAATCTTCCATTCGCTTGCTCATCTTGTTTTCCGAACAGTCAAAGAAAGAGAAATGTTCATCATAATTTTCTTTGAATACAACCTTATTTTCGGAATCAGCATATTTAAAATTATACATTAATTGCCGTATAGAAGTTTGATGAACTGCATTTATCAATGTATGCAATTCGGTAATCTTATCCATATCGGCAGTAGTCCATCCTCTTAACTTAACAAGATCTGAAACTTTAACTTTTGACTCATAAAAATTTCTCTTTATTCTTTCCAAAGAACGTTTCGCTCTATTCGCCGAAGCCTCATTTAAAACAGCAAGATTATTGATCATCTCTTCCGTAAAAAAGAAAGAATCTTCTATTGCATCTTTATTTGCTTTATTTATTCCGGATAATGCAAACATATTATTTTCCAACACCATTTCCAATGCATCAAAATATTTTGAATATTCTTCGTTCTTTTTGGATGTCGTCGTATTCTGTGACAACATTTTTTCCTTTAATGTTCTAAAATATTTCTTTGTTATGTGTCGTTCTTTTTTAAAAACGAAAGCGGGAAGTTTATCGAAAAGAAGTTGATATTCCGGAACATATTCTCTTCTATCGTATAATGTAGAATTCCCTTCTGGTATATCAAAATCCATACCAATTGTATAATAAAACAGTTCCAAATCCTCACTAGTTTTTATTTTATCTTTTAAATTGTCAGGAATTTTATCATAAGCCTCTTGTAAACTTGCCGGTCTCCAAGTCTTCCAATTGGCACTAAAATATTTTACCATTATGGAATAAGAGTTATACATTTTACCTATTAAAGAGAATGCTTCTTGTTTGTTGATGTCGTAAACAAACGAAATTATATCCAGTTTCATTTCTTCATAGTTGGCATAACTGGGATCAATTTCTTGAAAAATATCATTTAGTAAACTTTGTGAAGTTGTGTTACTTTTAATAAAAAACATTATAGGGATTAATGTCTTTACTATTTGCCGTTGTCTAAAACTGCCATTTGCGGCAAACAATTCAACAAGATTATTCATTTGTGTCGTAACGATTTCAATCTGTGCTTGTTTCGGTAATGATAAAGCACCTCTTAATTCTTTAATAATCTGTTCATATCGTTCTTTCTCGAAAGAGTTCCAAAGAGGATTGTATTGTTTTACAAATTCAAGTCTTGATATTATATCACTTAAATATAAATTGTTTGTTTTTAAAATATCGGTATTATCTGAAAACAATTTTATATTTTCTTCATCCAACAAAGGTGCACTTTGTTCGGTTATAAAAGGAACACTCTTATCGCCACAAGCTTCATAAAAGCTTTTTGCCCATGCATAATTATCAACATTTTTTATAAACGGAGGTTTTGTTTCTTTACCACTCTTATATAAAGCTCTTATGATAGCTTTTGCATATTCATCAAGATTTTCTACGGATGATGCTAAAAACACTTCCAATATTTGAACATACCAATTGGAAGTTATTCTTTCTTCCGTCATAATTTTATATATTTCGTTTTCCCATTCTTCAACACTATTGAAATCGGACGAAAAAGGAGAAGGTATAGGTAATGCAAACTTTCCGTAGTCAGTCTGAGAGTTAACGTGAATTTTATTTTTATATAAAGAATCAAATATTTTATGAACATATTCAAACTGCCCGTTTTTATAAAAATATTTTGCGGAACACATCAATATATAAAAATATCTTGAAGACGAAATTCTCTCATCTTCAGCTTTGAGCAAAAGATATCTAAAAACGCTATCAAAAACCGATTTACCTTGCTCATCTTTTAAGTATGCGGAAATATTCAATATCGGTTCTAACAAGTATGTAAGGTCAAAACAATCTTTTTTCTCGCAATTTTGCTTAACAAAATCAAATAACTCTGTAACTTTTTGTGCAATAATTTTTTTGTCTGTTCCTATATTTTCAAAATCATCTATAAAATCATTTCTTGCTTTTTTATATCCGAGTGATTCATTATTTTTTGCGATATCTTTTAATGTTTCTATTATCATCCCTAATTCTAAATTAAGTTCTTTTTTATTTTGCGAAGTTTGCACTATGGTTAATTTATTATTGGCAAAAATATTTAACAAAGAATGTACAACTGTAGTTGCAGCAAAAGCAACAAATGTTGTTTGTGGAAAAGCAATGGAAATTGCAACATATATTGCAGTGAAAATCAGTGAAGGAAATAAAAAGTATCTTACATTTCTTACCGGTATTTTTTGATTAAAAAGTTCCGCAATAAAAGTATTTTTTATTTTACCTTTTTCAATTTGCTTATAAAAATAATTATTTATTTTGTCAAATAAAGGATGTGCAAACGAAAATCCCAACACACCGACTATTGCAGTTACTATTGCAGGAATTATTGATGCAGGACTAGATACAAACAATCCTGTTATAAAAAATGGAACAAACCTAAAAAGAGTTTCTTCTATTATAGGAGCAACTACAACCTCATAAAAAAATTCAAATTTTGTTTTTGATTTTCTTATAAGATTTTTAACTATTACTAAACTTTCTTTTTTCGGGAATCCTCTTGCAACTACATAATCCTTATCACCTGTTGAAGAAACATAACCGCTTTTCAAAGTAAACGAAGTTTTTATTTTAGATAATGCATTTTTCTTGTTTATTTCATATATTGTTTCATTAATCTTTTTCAACAATTCCGCCAATTCCTGTTTGGATTGTTCGGAACCGTCTAAAAGTTTTTCATCAGTTATTCTTCCAATGGTCATATGAACTATCTTAGGTGTTTTATATTTAGAATCTTTTTGCAGAGTCGATCTGAGTTCCAACATCTTTTCTATTAAATCTTCATCGGTAATTTCATATATTATTACTCCGTCGGGCATCAATTTTAAAGTTCCCGCCATAGATGTTCTGTAATTAAAAAATTTTTCTCTCAATGTATCAATCACAGAAAAGATTTCTATGTCTGATACTTTTTCTTTTAATAAAAATTTTGTCTCTTGCCGTTTCAGGATAACGGAATCATCTTTATCCTTTTTTAAAAATTTTTTTAAGCCCTTTATTTTTTTGCCTATTTCCTGTTGTGTCATCGGGGTTGAATCGTAACCGATTGTCATGTGTACCTGTTCGAAAGGCATCAGATCTACAGCATCGCCTGCAACTTTTTGTAACGGTTCCAATATATATTTGGCAACTTTCTTCCTTGCAGACTTTGTCGGTTCCAATTCTATTGACGGAAGAGCATAGGCATTTGTTTTTATTCTTTCCGCCATTTGTTTTGTTCTTGTCGTATCTATTGAAGAATATGGAACAATTTCTCCATCAACAAAGCGATATTTTATATTACTTACCATTCCATTATTTGCTTTATCTATATACTCAACAAAAAACTCTATTTTACCGGTAAGATCTTGTGATATTATGCCCCATTTGTTTATCCTAACATTCCCATAAAATTTTTCTTGTTGGTCTATTATATATTCCTGAACCATCTGTTCTATTTCACTTTTTATATCTGTATCTCTAGCCGTGAACTCTTTTTTTTGAATATCTAAAAATATTCGATTTAGTATTTCCGGAAAAATTAAATTTAACGGTTCTTGTGTTAACGGAGCCGATTTTATTGTATTTTTTAAAATAGTCGAATAGTATATTATATTATCAATATAAATTTGTTTAGCTTGTTCTATAGGTTGAGTTATTTTAGGTGTAATTATTACATAAGAAATTTTTTGTTTTTCAAAAATTCGCTCCAATCCTCTTGTATGAAATCCGCCGGTAATAACCAGTTTTATTTTTTTGTTGTTAAGGTTTGATTTTATTTGTTTTATTGCAAGGTTTGTATCATTTACATAAACATTACCACCCGTATTATTTTTTGATATTAAATAATCGGCAAAAATTTTATCTCTTGTTATATTATTTTTATGATACCTGGATAACAATTTTTGATATTGTTCTAAGTTTTTTACCATGCTTTCAGAAAAATAAGACGGCCAAACAGTTTTAAACAATTCATAATTTTTTTCAAATTTATAATATTCATCTGCTGAAATATCTGCCGTAAAATATTGTTTTATCATGGGAACAAACTCAAATAAGAAAGCAACCTCTTTTTCATATTTCGTTCTACCCAATTTAACATATAACTCATTTATAAATTGTTCTTCTTCCTGAACCAATTTTATTGGATTTATATTTTGATTAAATTCCAAATATGAAAGAAATTTTTCAAGGTTGGTTAATTTTAACTTTTGAGTTATATTATATTTTTTGTTTAATGTTATAAGTTCTGAAGAAATATCTTCTACATTGCTGAAATTGTTACTCTTATTTACCAAATCGAAATATTGTTGGTACGGCAGAACATTTTTTATCTCGAAAACAAACTTAGGAAATTCGTAAATTATTTTTTTATTATTTATGTATTGCGATTTATCCAACAACGAAATATACATTTTTATATTTGGATATTTATCTATAGATAAGTTACAACCCAATGCCAATGTTGTTAATTGTGCATAATAATGTTTAGCATCTATTTTTTTCTGTTTATATGATTTTATTAGTCTTTCTAATTTTCTTGCTTGCCTGCTGGAATAATCTCTCTTCACTTTATTTATTTCTTTTTCCAGTTGAGAACAAATTGCGTTCACTTCCGGCTGCAAAGATAATATCTCACCCAGCAATTTAATGTTTTCTTTGTAAAGATCTTCATCTTCTATTCCTAAAACAAAATTCTTTTTATTGTTTACAACTGAATAATATTCCGTTCCGCAAATTTTCCCGGAATCTATTAACCCTTCCAAGACTTTTGCACCGTTTTTATCATTATTAAAAGCAGAAAGCCAAGAAGTATCTACTGTTTTAAAAGCACCTTCCAAATAAACATTATTAAGGTTATATGTATTATCTATATAACCTATTATTGAAGCAATTTTTCTTTGAGTTTCGGCATGACAATGCAAATCTTGTATATTTATAATAATATCTTCACTGTCAAAATATTTTGCGGAAGTTATTTTCCCTAATGATGCTGGTATTATAGAATTATCAATTTTTATATTTTCTATATTCGGAATACTTGTTCCAATCGATGCGAAAACGGAACTGCCGAACACACTTGTTATTAAAAAACATATCATTACAAAAACAGCCGTAATTTTTTTAAAACACAACTCATTAAAAAATTTTTTCATATTTTTACCCCAAAATAAAAATTCTGCTTTTATATATACATAAAAGCAGAATTTATTGTATTTATATTTAATTTTGAAATATTATCATATAACTTTTTTATCGATGCATAAAACAACAATATAATACTTAATAAGCAAAAAATTTCATTATAAAAAACATAAAAATAATTAATAATAAACCTATAATCATATAACAAATTATTATATGAAACGGCATTGTATGGCTGATTTAACTGCAATTTTAAAAATTCATTTTGTGTTTGCGAACTTGTGATAATAAAATCGTTATATTTGCACGGTATATTTTTGTTTTCTTTACTTTGAGAATCGGAATTTTGTGTATTACTTACAACTATTTTTGATGTTAAAGAAAAGTTTATTTTTTCTATTGTATTTGAAACAAAAAATACGGCGGAAAAAATATCTTTTTGAATATCGGAAATAGTCGACAAATCATTAGAATTTATATTCATCAACAAAGGAGAAAAAACACAGTTCAAAATTATTACAAAAGCTAAAACAAAAGTAATAAACTTGAACAATGTTTTATACAAAATAAAATCAAAGATGTTTTCTATTCTTTTTATCATAATAACACCTAAAAAAAGTATAGGCTATTTTGATATTTTGTCAATCATTTTTTATGTATAATATTATATAAAATTTTTAATAAAAAAATATAAAACTTTCAACACAAAAAAAAGAGGCAGGATATTTAAAATCCTGCCCCTTTCATTTTTTTACTATTTCGAATTACTCTGCTGTTGTAATTATTATTTCTACTCTTCTGTTTTGTGCTCTTCCTTCTTTTGTATCGTTTGTTGCTATAGGTTCTTTTTCACCTTTACCGATTATAGAAATATCGTTTGGAATTTGATAATCTTTTTTCAATGCTGTTGCTATGGAAGAAGCTCTGCGCTCAGACAATTTTTGGTTATAATCTTCTTTACCTATATTATCCGTATGACCTTCTATCAAAATATCCGCATCAGGGTAATTCTTTATTTCCTCTACTACATCTTTAAGTTTTTCTTTTCCTGATTCACTGAGTTCAGTGGTTCCGAAATTAAATGTAGGTCCGGATATCTTGATACTTTTAATTGTATTTTCTTTCATCTGTTGAGCTTCTTCTTCACTTACAACTTTTGCTTCTTGTTGCAGTTTATCCTGTAATTCTTTTTCTCTTGCTCTTGCTTCTTCCAATTCTTTCTTTAATTCTTCGTTTTCTGCTATTTTCTCGTTCAACAGTGCAGCCGTATCTTCATCTGTTCCTGGTTTGTTATTCTTGCATCCGAATCTATATGCTAATCCTACATTTGCATAATAGTTTGTGGATACATCCGCAAAATTGCCCAATCCGTTTGCAAATATTGTCCAATTTTCAGACAAATCATAGTCTGCTCCGATTCCGCCCATCAATGTTGTTCTTGCATTCTCTGCACTTCTTATATTCATCTTTGTAACATCTGCATAATCTAACAATGATAATTCTATTTCTCTATAATTTTCCGTTAACAACTGTCTTGCTCCGGCTTTCACATACCATCCGAATCTCTTTACTTTTCCGTTTAGTTCTAATCCTGCTCTTGCTTCTGCTGCAAAATCAGAATAATCATTAACTTTTAAATTCAATGAGTCTGCACCTTTTTCTTCATATCCTTCGTTGTTGATGTAGCTGCCGATTGCACCTATAAACGGTTTCAAATATACTCTGTGTTTTGCTTGTTTATCTTTATTTAAGCTTATCTTATAACCCGCTTCCAAATCCAATGCTCCGCTATATCCTTTATGTTCACTTGTTGCTGTTCTGTCCATAAATCCTATTGTTCTTGTTATATCATATTGTTCATATCCGCCCAATAACATTCCTTTTAACAACCATTTTGCACTTTCGTATCCGCCATAAAGTCCTAAGTTGATATCTTTCATATCTGCTTTATCTTTTTTATGTTTCAATTCGCTTGTTCCGTATCCGCCCATTATTCCCATTGTCCAATTCTTCGAATTTATCATATCAAATCCTACCAAGAAACCGTTTACTGTCAAGTCCTGTTTCGGTGAGTTTTCATCTTTGTCTACGTTGTAATTGTTATAATAATATTCTGCCCATATCTTATCATGTACTTTGTTGCACGGTAATATGTCTTTTGTTCTTTCTTTTATCTTATCATATACATGTTCTGCTTTTGCGTTAAAGAATGTTAAATTCGTTGCATTTGAATGTATTACGCCGGCTATGTCGTTAAGTGCTGCTTTTAATCCGTCTATATCGTATGTATCTTGATAATAGAACATCTTTTCCATTGCATCTAACGAATATGTTATATCTCCGTCATTTCCCGTTGATATTGCATCTATTGCTGCTGCAGCTTCCTGTTCGTTGTGGCTTCTTTCAAACTCTAAAGTATCAGAATATTCACTTCTCTTTCTTTGTAACTCTAACTTTAATGCATTTCCTTCGGTATATACTCTTGTTGATATTCTTGTATCATATCCGGGTCTTAAATCGATTGCATCATTATCATTGAAAGTTACATTAGCTTCGTTATATTCTCCGTCTACCCCGCTGTTGGAAGTTATTAAATCTATTGTTTCTGCTACATAATATTTACCTTCCAAGTTGTTCAATGTTATTTGTGCATCATCACCTATTGTTGTTGTACCGGATACTTCTGCACTATCGTTATAATGACCTTCTTCGTCCATATTAACTTGTCCGAACTCTACATTGTAATTACTGCCACCTTCAAAGGTCAAATTACCACTTACTTTAAATGTTGCTGTTGAATTTCCGGGTGCAAATTCTGCTCCGCTTCCGATTATCAAATTACCTGCTGTTATATCTCCATATCCTTTTAACACCGCATTTTCTACTCTCATATCACCTGTTACTTCAAATGTGCTTCCGCTTCCCAATTCTGAATCGTTATTTATTACAAATGTTCCTGCTGATATGTTAGCATCTACTGCACTGAAATCGTTAGTTACTTCCATTGTAGCTGAACCGGTCTTTTCAAATAATCCTATGTTGTCTATTGTGTTCAATGTAACATCATCTCCGTCATCATTAAATTCAACACTTGTTCCTTCTCCGTTACCTGTTACGGTTCCATTAATATTTGCTGTATTTCCTATTACTCCGCCTTCTTCTATCTTTGTATCACCTGAATATGAGTTGGATTCCATTTGTAACTCTAATATACCTTCACCGGTCTTTACTAAATCTTCATTTCCTAATATTTCACCTGTTAATACTGTTGTTGCTTCTCCGTTTACTTCTATGTTAACATCGTTATGATCTGTTCCGATTATTTCATTTCCTAACTCTACATCACTGTCTCCGCTTATTATTAACTTTCCGCCATCCATATACAATGTATTTGTACTTATTCCGTCTGCTGCCAATATTTCTATTGCACCGTCACTTATTGTTGTTGTTCCTGCATAATCGTTAGATCCGCTCAACGTTACTGTTCCTTCTCCTTCTTTTACTATCTTTCCGGATCCGGTTATTGCTGCTGCAATTTCTGCATCTTCTTCATCTGTCAAGTTCAATAATGTTTCGTCTCCGGTTAATGTTATGCTATCACTTATATTTAAGTCATTTGCAGCAGTTATAAATGTTGAATCTTCCGCTACCGTTATTGTTGTTTGTTCTATACTTGTTCCGGTTGCATTTTCTACTATTCCGTCTACTACTAAATCTCCGCTTCCGCTTATAGCATCATCATTTGTTCCACCGGTATATGTCAATGTTCCATCATTTAATATTCCGTCTGATGTTGTTATATCATCTGCATTTGCCGTTAAACTTCCGTTTACTGTTACTCCTGTCTGTTCTATTGATGTTCCCGTTGCATTCTCTACCGTTCCTTCTATCGTTAAGTTTCCTTCTCCTGAGATGTCGTTCTTATTTGTTCCT
>JAFXSD010000033.1 GCA_017525905.1 Elusimicrobiota bacterium
CCTTCATCAGACTGGTCTTTACTTTCAATCCAATCCCCATCTAGCATTTGATTACAAACATTCTCCAATCTGCACCACACCCAATTTTCGGGTATTTCGAAAGATTCGTCCTCTATCTTCTCATAATGGGGGTTATGTATTTATATGCTTTTGACAAAATAATTTGTATATTTTCTTTGAGCGGATAAATTCCATTAATAATACGAGGTGTCTCCTATACACATCAAAATCAATGGTTTAAAAAACTGCTATGATGATTAGCGTATATCTCAAGGAAATATTGAAAAATGGATAGATTAGAGTTGTTTGAAAATATATCAAAATATAATATCGGGAAATTTTCAATTCTTTATGAGGAAAATGTTGTTGATTCGGATGGAAAGTTTGTAGGAAAACCAGATGTGGTCTTTCATGAATACTTTCATCTTGTTCAGAGTTTATCGTCTATTTTTGGTTTGTGGATATTTGTTAACGAAATCGAAATAATATTTGAGCATTCTAATTATTTTAAAAATAGTTGCTATGAAGACAAGTTATACGATCCCTTAAAGGTTTTGAATCAAATAAGATATTCGAACTATATAAAGAATGTTGATACCGCGGCATATAAGTGTCCGAAAGTAAAATTTAGCAAACGTACGGTATTTGAAGGTTTTTTCTCTTCTACACAAAAGGTCTTATTAAAGAAAAACAAACCCTATCCGATTGTTACAGCGATTTTTAAAGATGGTGAAAGAAGATTTAAATATGACATTTCGGCGAGAAGCATTTGCGAAGCTTATTCGAAAGCTGTTGAATACGAGCTTTCTGTTGACTATAATTACATAACTCGTTTTTCTAAGTTGACAGATAAAATTTGTGAACAGGGACAATTCGAATATTATGCCATTAGATTAATACTAATAGCTAAATTTCCCAATATAAGTGAAAAATGTGTTGCAGTCATTCTTCATTGGTCTCTGAATCATGTGTCTCCTGGAGTTATGTTTAAGGACATTGTTGAATTTTTAGAAAAAAAACATGGACAGAATTTACCATGCTCTAGTGATTTGTCAAAAGAAATATTTGATAATATTTTTGCAAAATATTCTGACATGTATAAAGACCTTCTAAAGATTTTAGAAGCATTTGTAATGCAAAAAATATTACTAAAGGAGGATTCCTTAGCAAAAGTTTTGTCAGATATTTTGTCTTTTTATAAAAATTCTCTAGCATATTTGGATTCTAATGCAAAGATTATCCCATGTTTAGAATTATATCCTTTTAAGAAAAGTGGAGTATATAATCCATCAATTACAATGCTGATGGAAAATAATGCAAAAATAATACCATTACCTTTGTATCAAAGAATAGAAGATGGGCGTTATTTTTCTATATCGCAAAGCTTACGATCAAATTTTCTTTTTTTGGACGCTTTGTTTTATGTTGTAGAACGTTTGAATCATGGCGGTATAAATGATCGATGTCCTTATGAAAAATTTTGTTATAACTGTATTTTATCTGATTTTGGTCTAAGAAAAGAAAATAATGGTATTTGTACAATGCATGTGGCCATGAGATATTTTTATTGACCCCAAAACATAAACACCTCTTGACAAATTTTTCAAATAGTGTATATTTGTGCAGTAGTCCGTTTTTTATAGCATGTAAACGGAGTGAGGTAGTATATGAGCAAGCAGAATGTGTCGACTTTTACCGCATCAAAATCAGCCGGCAAACTCTATTTTTCCCTAATTTCTGGTGTCAAAATGCCGCAAATTTGCTCAATTTGCGAAAAAAGTGCTTATTACATGGCGGAAAGTGGGGTGAAAAGCACACTTTCCGCAGTGCAATCGGGCATTTTTGGCGAAATTCGCTCAATTATCGGGCGTCATGAGGAGAAAAAAGTTCTCCAAAGGTGTGTGGATAGTGAAAGAGCTGAGTTTGTCGCGATATATGGTCGCAGGAGAATCGGCAAGACTTTTCTGGTAAAGCAGTTCTTTGAAAGCTCGTTTGATTTTTATACGACTGGAGTCTATCAGGTCTCTCGTTCTGAACAATTGAAAAATTGGCAAAAGCAATTACTGAAATACAGTAAACAGAGAAGAAACACGCCTAAAGATTGGTTTGAGGCTTTTGATCAGCTTCAAGAGTATCTGCAATCCTTAAAAAAGGAACGGTTTGTCGTTTTTATTGATGAATTGCCTTGGCTCGATACTCCCAAATCGAATTTCCTAAAGGCTCTTGAAATGTTTTGGAACAGCTGGGGTTCTGATTGCAATCGACTAAAGCTGATTGTTTGTGGCAGCGCCACAACCTGGATGATTAATAAACTGCTAGGTGATAAGGGCGGTTTGCACAATCGTGTGACAATGCCGATTTGCCTTTCTCCGTTCACCTTGCACGAAACAAGTCAATACTTGACTTATATGGGCTTTGACTGGTCCGATATGGAAGTTATCGAGACTTACATGGTATTGGGTGGAGTTCCTTATTATTTGTCTCTGTTGAGCCCCTCTTTAAGTTTGCGGCAAAATATAGACAACCTGTTTTTTAAGCGTAACGCGGTGTTAAAAACGGAATATGACTTCCTTTTTAACTCGCTTTATAGCGAGGCACAAGCATACAAGAAAGTTGTGGAACTTTTATCGTCAAAAATGATTGGCATGACTCGTAGCGAGATGATGTCGAATCTTAAACTTTTGGACAATGGTTTTTTCTCGATAGTTCTTGATAACTTGGAAAAATGCGATTTTATTCGGCATTATCAATCTTTCGGAAAAAGAAGAAACGAAGCGTTATACCAGCTGACGGACATGTTCACACTGTTCTTTGTGCGGTTTGTCAAGAATTATAACGGCATGGATGAAAATGCCTGGAGTCATTTGCCCGATGGCAAACGCAATGCTTGGCAAGGTTACGCTTATGAACAGGTTTGCATACACCATATAAACCAAATAAAAAAAGCTTTGGGCATATCAGGGATTGCAAGTGATGTTTGCTCATGGACTAAAAAAGGAGAGAACGGCGCACAGATAGATTTGGTTATTGATCGGAGCGATAGGGTGATTGACTTATGCGAAATCAAGTATTGCGATCGACCGTTTGAAATCAAAAAAGATTATGCAGATTGGCTTAAAGAACGACGTGATATTTTTAGAGAGAATGTGCGAACGAACAAGACTTTGCACCTGACCATGATTACCCCCTTTGGATTGGCTAAAGGGAAATATGAATCCTGTGTTCAAGGATGTGTGACGGC
>JAFXSD010000051.1 GCA_017525905.1 Elusimicrobiota bacterium
ATAGCGTCTTGAAACTATTTGCTGCATGCTAGATTGCAAAAGTTCAACATAAAAACAAGGGGGATTGAGAAATTGCTCGACGTTTTCAGTGTAGATTTTATAATCTAGCCCAAACGTCTCAAAAAGTTTTTGGCTGATGCCTGTAATTATTTTATTTTCCAAATCTCAATACCTCCTTAATTGTTTCTTCTGCTTTTTGTTTGGCATAACTATCAGCAATTCTTTTTATTTCGTTTACTGATTTTTCAAGCATATGATGACCTTGCACAAAGCCGATGGTTTGTTCATTTCTTACAATGCGGTGTCCGTATTCTACATAAGTTGTGTATTCTATATCGTTATAAACAACTCTTTCGTAGCCACGCGGAATTTTAAAGCCTTTGCTTTTCCAGCCGCGGCGCAATACGCCACCTCTTTTTTTCTTGCCGTCTTTATCTTTAGCGTTTTTAGGATAATGACCAACCGGCGTTCTTTGTTTTGTGGCTTCAACTAATTTACTAGCCAAGCCGTCTGCAATACTTTTGCAAGTTTTCTCTTGAATTTTCTTATCCAGCTGTTTCAATCTTTTTTGAAAGGCTACTAGCTGCGAAAAATTAAAGCTCATAAAATCACCGCCTTAAGCCCATTTTTGGAATAACTCAAGCGATATTTCTTGATGGTGTGTGTGAACTGCAGGTTCTCCGCTTTGCTTATACGCTGTGGTTTTGCCGTTTTGCGTAACTGTTATTTTGCAGCCCGCCGGTATATTTATTTCCGGCGCCAAAAACAATTTTATTGACTGAGTAACACCAGCAGCTACGTTTTCATCTGTTGGCCTTGATGATGAAAAAGACAGTCTACAAGGCACATCGGACAATATATCTACGTCTTCAAAATGTGTTTGTTTTGAGAGTGAATCGATATATTGCCTGTGCTCTGTTACAGTGCAGCGGCCTATATATAAACTCTCTATAGCATTTTTGACGTTTACCATGCGAGCCTCCGGAATTTGTATAAATTATTTTTGCTAGCAAGCAATGAATTTATCAAAACATCCGCTTTTTGCGCTGCGTTTTGGCTGTTGCTGTCAAAGCTTACGCTTGTGTCGCCTTCAGAAATAGATTTGACATCCGCGGTGTTTATATCAATACCGTTTAAAATCAAGTTGCCCGCAGATTTTTTGTCTTGCAAAAATTCACCACAAACCATATCAATAGCAATATAAACCGCTGCGTCTGGTAAGGCGTTTATATTGCAAAAATTCAAGATGTCGCTTTCAACTTTTCCAATCAAAAAGCCCAGTGTTAAATTATCACCGGGCTTTAATACATAACCTAATCCTGCGAGCCGATTTATTACTTGTGTTTCGTTAAATTGCATAAAAATCGCCTCATTTCGTTTCTTTTTTCTTTGCTTTTGGCTTCTCTTCCATTGGTTTCTCCGTTTCTTTTTCAACTGGTTTTACAGTTTCCTTTTTAGGTGTTGCTACAACTGATTCATAGAGATTGCTTTTTTCAAGCTCAACTATTCTATCTGGGTTTGTTACTTCCCATTGGACACCTGTCTCAAGGTTTTTAAATATCATTTAAATCACATCCTCAATGGCAAAGATTGTACCCGTTGCAGCAGATGGATTAACAAATAATTTTTCGCCTTCCTGCTTGAAATAAGCGCTTTCAAGGTTTCCTATTACATGAGTTTCGCTTTTTGGAATAGAGATTGCTAAATCACTAAAGCCCGGCGCACCTTTGATTGTAATTGTTATTGGATCCGATGCATCGGAGTTTGCAACTACTAAGCAAACGTTGTCATTTTTGTAGTCCAAATACATATCATTTGTTGCGTCCAAAGATGTTGCTGTTACTTTTTTGTTTGTTTTAAACGCATCCAAAGTTACTTTCCCAATTTCAGTTCTTGCCATCTTACATCACACTCCTTTGATTATATTAAGCTTGTAGGTCTAGAAACTGTTAAAACGGCTAATGCGTCCGGTCTAACTACTTTTGCACCGTAAACGTGCAAACCTTTAACTGCGTCTGCAAAACGTAATTCAGGTCTGTAAGCTTGAACTTCAACAATTTGCTCTGCATAAGAAATAGTTTGATCATAACCAGCCATAACTTTAAATTTCTCACTGCCTGTTGAACCAGTATAAGCTACGTTGTTAGAAACGATAACCGAAAATCCTGTTGCTTTACCTACTTCACCGTTTCTCAAAACATTGTCTGCCGCACTTGTACCAGCTTGTACAAAACGATTATCAAGCAACAATAAAGCGTGATACCATGCAGGCACTACAACCCAGCGACTAGCTTTTGGCACGTTTGCCTCATCAAGTTTTACACCTAATTTTACAAGTGTATTATAAGCATCTGTTGCAGCGCTAAATGTAGTTGGTGAACCGTCTGAACCAATTAAATTTGCTGATACTGCTTCAGTGTATAAACTAGCAATATATTGATCTGTTACATCTGCTAATCCGTAAGCAGCTTCACGCATTGCCCCTTCCATTACTTTCGGATTTTGTTGTGCTTTATCTACATCATCAATTTGGAAATTAAAATACTTAGCTTGATTTATGAGTAAAATTCTTTGTGCGTCTGTTAAAGTTTCAGCTGCACTGATGTTTGTATTTTTAGTGTATGAACCAATGGTTACTTGACCGATTGAATTAATTTTTACTTGATCACCATAACCTTTGATTGTACCTTCATAACTACGATTACAAACCCCTACAAACACATGATTTTTTTGCAAGTTTTCTAAGAGTCTTGCACTCCATACCTCTGGAATAAAATTGTTTAATGACATATTTTTGTCCTCCTTAGTTTTTAAAAAGTTATTTTTTTATCGTTCCCTCTTTGAGGGCAACCGAAATAACATCCCAATTTTTATTTATCCAATCAGGATTGTTTTTGTTGGCATCGAACGCAGCTTGATCGACAAATCCAAACGTCTTTGAATTTTGAGTAGCCGGCGTGATCCCTTGCAATTTATTTTGAGTTTCTGAAGCTTCAAACAAGAATTTTGTATCATCCGCTTCAGTTAGTTTTTTGATTTCATCCGACAAACCAATTACGTTGCCTTGTTCGTCGATTTTCGCAGTCTCCAAAAACTTTGACAAAAGCGGCATGATCACTTTGTTATTGCGTGATTTTGCATTTGACAATGCTTTTTCAACGGCATTATTGATTTGAATCTGCTTAATTTCTTTTTGGTATTTATCCGCAGATTCTTTATTTGCTGCTTGCAAGCTTTCAATTTGTTTTTTCAAGCCATCAACATCTTGACTTGAATTTTTAAGCTCTTCTAATTGCTTATCTCTTTCTTTGATGTCGTTTTTAAGCGTTTCTATCTCTGATATTTGCGCTTTGTATTTCTCAATATCTTCGCCATACTGAGCCATGATTTGATCAATAACATCACTTTCAAGATTTAAGCTTTTAAGAAATTCTCTTTTCATTTTGTAACCCCCATTACGATTTTTTACGTCTTTTCTTGACTATGGTAAACAGTTTTACGCCTTGTTTAGGGCATAAAAAAACGCTTTAAAAATTAAAGCGCTTTGCCCGACCTTATCACTTTTTTTATTTGGCTAGGATAAATAAATTCGACCGAAAACATGTCTATATCTTTTGCAGTGTCTTTATAACATATTTCCACCACATATCTTTCATGTTCACCTATGATATCTAATATCGTAGCTTTATTTCCTGTGTCAAGTATGACCTCATCATATTCATGTATTATCATTGGCATCCCTTGCTATCTGTTTTAATTAAATTTTATTTGCCATCCACGTATTCATCTTTCCATTGCCTATAAGTCATATTTGCTGGTACGTGATAAGTTTTTCCATTCTCATCACGAGCGATTCTTTCACCTAGGCTTTCATCATCGTCTTCGGGCAAAGTAGTACAACGGCAATTAGGATGAAACGGTGGCGCAGTAACACCGACTTCATACATACTCATCGGTATTTTTTCGCCTTCTCTATCTCCGCAATCTTCGCACGTGTCATTATCCAACGTTGCGCAAATGCTGAAAAATTTTACACCCATCTCATCAAACGCATCTTTTTGACTAGCCTCTGAAAAGAAAGCTGCTTCAGTGTATAATAGGCGGTTAGCTTTGTATTTGGCAACGTTAAATTCTTTGGCTATCTTATCCGTCAAATCTTGTGGGTTGTCTCCGCGTATTAAAGCTTGCACTAAATCCGTATTCAAACTTTTTATCAACGCGGGTCTATGTTCTCCCCAAACACGCTCCGAAAAATTTGTGCCATCCGAAGCCCACGGTTTCGAAATTATTTTGTTGATTTTATCCATATCCAAAATTGCAAATGAGTTGCCAACGCCGGTTCCTTTTTGCAATTCGAAAATGCTGCGATAATAGCCGTCTTCGTAAATTTGGCGTGTCATGTTATCCAATTCATCAACTTCATGCCCCATCACATTTTCAACTTGCTGCTGCATTTGCAATTGCAACGCCTCAAGCCGGCTAATCCTATAACGCAGCGACGCATTCTCTAGTTGATGCGCCCATTCGTTTGAATAATTCAAAGTTGAGCCTTTGTCGATGTAATCTTGCACCGTCCACTTGAATTCTTTTAGCTCTTTAGCGTTTAAAAGTTTCTTCGCCTCAAGCAAATCTAATTGATTGTTTTCAGCAAAGCGCTGGTAAAAATTATTTATTTCTTTTTGCACGTTTAAAGAGGCTAGATTGTATTGTTTTGCGACGTTGTGATAATGTTCAATGCCTTTGTCTAAAAGCCTTTCTTTTAACTGCACATATCTATCTTGCCAATATAAATCATTACGCAAGTCAAATCACCCGCCTATTGCGAGAAATTCTCATTTGGGAAATAAGCGTCCATTTTTTCGCTCTGCTCTTCTTTCACGCGGTCAATTTCTGCTTGCACATCTTCAACCCAAGGATGATTTGCAATCAACGTTTCTTCAGACAAAATGCCAACAGAATTTTTGATATCTGCAATTACTTGACTCTCATTTATGATCGTGTCTTTGTTGAAGATTATCTCGACCGTCTCATTTTCAAAATTTCCTTGATTTGTGTTAGCCAAGTGCGCATTCACAAACCACAGCAAAGTTTCAAATCCAGCTTCAAATTCAATTTCCATCGCGTTTGCGTCCATGTTGATGTCATTGAAAATGGATTTGATATTCATCTCATTTGGCGTATTTCCAGAGCGTAATTCAGCAGCGTCATAGCCTTTTGCATTTGCCACTAATTCTTTTTTCATCAAGTCAACAATGGCTTTAAAATTATCCGCTTTAACTTCAATACTTAATGTCTCCACACCGCCGTCTTCACGAACTTTTACCGCGCCATATGTTGCAAGATTTTGCCTAAACTCACCGAGATTTTCACCGTCGTAATTTTTCAAAACGAAAATCGTATTTCTAACATCCTCTTCCATGTTGTTTTGAAAATTGCTAAGCATCGTATTAATTGAATCTTGAAGTGATTTTGTGTTGCGTATCAAAGGGATCTCCAAATAGTTATATTTGAATGGGATTAGCGGAATCCTGGACCAGTTATAATCTCTCTCCCCGATTTTCAAATAATTTTCCTTTGGCTTTTCGATATCCGGTATCAAATTCCCATTGTTGAGCGTGTAATATTCAATGCCCTCTTCTCGGTAAACTTCAACCTTCTCAACTGTAATTTCACGCCCGTTTTTATATTCGCTAACTTCAAAAACACGCACTGCATAATCTAATTGAGTATGCTCTGAATCTTTCCAGAAAGGCAATATTTCAAACGGCGCAAAGCGTTTAAAGCAAAACTCACCGTCTTCGTTATAGTAAACGTATAACCAACCAATACCGCCATTTAAGCAGTCTGCTGTTAGCGCCTTGAATGTACGCAAAAAGTTTCGGTCAAAAATTTGATTCAAAAGCTCAAGGTATTTCTCATTGTCAGTTTTAAATGTTATCGGCTGGCCTACTAAGAAATTTACTTTTTGAGTTACAACCTTTTCGTATTGGTTATCAACAATTTTGTTGTTGGGTAAATTGTCAATGGTTATTAGACTTCCACCTTGGCCAATTGCTGTCCTTTGCTTTTGTAAAATATCGTGATAGCCGCAATAATATCTATCTCCAACTATTTGTTCCATTCTTTTTGGGCTTGCTTTCCACTTCAAAATTTCATTTTGCAAAAAGTCTTTGTCTGACACAATATTTTTTGCACCGTTAGTTATCATCCTGTTAAAGACATCTGTTAAATTTGGTACCTCAAAAAACATTTTCTCCACCTCTCAATCAAACGAATAAGCAGCAGTTCTCATATGCTCTTCAAGCGCGTATCTCATGGCATCCATCAAGTGATTAAAATCATCAACGGGCCTGTTAATTTGTTGCCCAAACTTGTCTTTATCCCATGAGTAATTCGATATCTCAGTTAAAAAATTTGTGCATCTAGGATGCACGATGATTTTAAAATCTTGTAAAAAATCGATGCCGGCCAAAACGCTATCTTTACCTTTGCGCGCGGCGCGAACTCTCACCAGCCCGAGTGTGCGCAATCGGTCAATACTTTTTGGTTCAGCTGCGTCTGCGATAATTCTTTCTTTGCGATAGCCGAGCTTTTCTATGCGCTCAAAAATTTGCTCGTTACTCATGCCCTTTTGATAAATCTCATCAAAAACATAAATTTCTTTTCTCTCTTTGCTTATCATCCCACAAAAAAGCGCTGTTGGATCGTTTGTGTAGCCAAAGTCCAATCCAAAAGCACTTTTTATATCCGAAATTTGCTTAATATCTTCTAAGTCGAAAAATCTCTCTTCGAAGTTGTCATAAACTAAACCGTCAACCGCTCCCCATTCACCTAATCCAGCGACTTTATAACGGCGCGGGTTATTCTTTTTCATGTTTTCGAAAAGCTGCAAGTCCGCCTCATCCAGCCATTCATTACACATATAATTTGTTGTCATTGCCAAAATATCCGTTTTATCTTCAGCATCGAAAAATCTTTTTTTAAGCCAATGTCTATCATTCCACGGATTAAAGGTAATTGTTACGCGTTTCCATAAACCTTTTGGCAGCCGTCCACGAATACATTCATCGATGTAATCAAAATCATCTTGATTATTTAGCTCGTAAGCTTCCTCAATCCAAAGGAAGCAGATTGCACCAGTTTCAACTGATATTGATGTTAACTTTAAAGGATCATCCAATCCGCGAAATAATATCTTTTGCCCTGTCTCATAGACTAATTCCAATGGATTTGTTTTGGCTTTCCATTTTGAATCATAACCAAGCCTGTGAATTGCCCATTTTAAATCTGCAAAGCAGCTATCTCGCAATGTCCGCTCTGTTTTTCTGATAACGAGTGCATTTGCACCGGGATGCTTCATAATTTTTACGATATGCCACAATGCCGCCGTCTTTGATTTCTTACTTGCGCGGCTACCTTTGCAAACTACATATCGTTTTTTTGTTTTCCAAAAATCACCGTAGCCGCCGCCTATTACTTCTTGCATCGAAAGTTTGCCCCTACTCTCTAACATCATCTATTATCACCGGCGGTAAATTTTCATTGATTTGGACATGTTCACTGAAAATCCCAAAACGCTTTCCAGACAGCTCGGCAGCTTTCATTCTGTCTTTGTATTCTGCATTTTCATCACGCATGACGCTTGACAAAAAAGTTAATATTTCGGATGCGTCTGCAATCTTCTTCTCATCTGCCTTTTTAGCCTTTTCTACTGCCTTTTGATTTAGTTCTACAAACCTTGTGTGAACCTTGGGGTTGTCTTTATAATTTCCAGTCCCATTTATCATATTTGACGCTTCAGAATAAATATTTTCATCACTCATTTTTGTATTAGGATAAGCTTGCCTATATGCATCTGCATAACTAAGCCCATTTATAACCCCCTGCACAAACTTTTCTTGCTTTGGCGTCAACTTATCTTTTCTGTCATTTGCCATGTTTTCACCGCCTTATTAAAAAATTCATGTTCAATATTAAAAAAGCAAAACCAAATCGGTTTTGCCTTTAAAAAGACGTCCAAAAAGCAGTAGTCTCAAACCTTTTGTCTTGCAATGACTCTAAATCTGCAATGACTATATTTACAAATGGCAAAATAGGAATGGAATACTTTGTTCCCCCTTGGAAAGTTAATAACCCTGGATATATTCCCCCTGCTTTTGCATCGCGATAAACACTTGCAAACCCAAATTTGCATATTCCCACAAATGGGCGATCATACCCCGTACCAGTTGCAGACATTATGTTCCAAAATTCGCCAGTTGTATATTCACTTTTTGCATCAGTAAATTCCCAAGTTAACTGCATTGTGTAATTATACAATCCAACTCTAGCAATAAATCCACTTAAATTTTGAACACGTCCATTATTGGCAGTCAAATAATCACTAAGAGGCACATCGCTTTGTGTAGGGTCACTGCTGCAAAGATATTCAATGCCGCTTAACGCATCGATTTGATTAACTGCGCCGCCTAAATACAAATTGTTTTTGCTATTCAAAAATTCCATCTGCATCTACTCCATTTTCAATATTGCTAGCTCACTAGCTATAGAATACGCCTTTACTGTTGTATTTTCTTTGTGTTTGTATCGCACAACCGAAAAAGGGATTTGGACATTACGCTGTGCTGTACTTTCACTGCTTGAAACAATCGTGTCGTAATTAATGCTTGATAACCCCACGTTTTGTAGTTCATAAGTTGCAGCATTGTCAAAACTGCCTAATGTATTTTCTATGATAGTTTCGATATCGACTTTTGCGCTTGTAATATTTGCATTACTCATTTTTTGGCCTCCTCAAATTTTTTTTGCTTGCATAAATCAAATTTTCTATGCTATAATATCCACATAACAAAAAAGAGAGCTTTCGCTCTCTTAACAGCAGTCCGCTTTAAAGGCGGCGGCTTGCAACTTAATTGTAATTATAAATGTTTTACGATATAATTACCGTTGCTTACCTCTGCGAAAGGTGCAACGGTTTTTGTTTGTTTTTTTCGCTTTCAATTCACTCATTTTTTGATTGAATTTGTAATCAAAAAACCAGTTTTGAAAACTAATAAACAGACCAAAAACATTGGCCGTTAATACAATGACTTCAAGGATTTCCTTGAGGTCTTTTTGTATTACCATACGCTTCGCCCCCTTTCTATTGGGGTTTAGCAAGCCGCCGCTGTCCTTTATCGCAAATGCTGTAAGTTTATTATATCATATCTCGAGCTTTATTCGCTTTTTTCGCGCATCATAAGCTCGATTTTTTCATCAATTCGCTTCATAACACTTCGGTGAAATTGACTAACAATGTCAATCACCAGAGTAAAAATTAGTGTTATGGCAATACATAATTCAAATATCTTAAAAAGCATGGTTACACCTCTTTTTGAGACTTATTTTCTAATATCTCATACAAAAGCTTTAATGCTTCAACTTGCACCATAAAATCGTCTGAATCCGCAGCTCTTAGAAGCACATCAGCCAATAGTATCACTATTGTTTCATCATGTTCTGCGTACAACCTGTCTATTATTTCTTTTCTTTTCTCAAAAAAATTTTCTGCCAATTTATTACACCTCTTTTTTTTGCACCAAAAAACGAGCCTCCGTCAAAGCTCGTTGTTTTTGTGTGTCAAAATATACATAATTCAAAGGAGAGTTCGCTATGAAAAACAAAATAAGTGTTTGTTTGGTTTAGCGTGCTACGTATTTTACTTTTGGCTCTTGAATATTTTCTTGAGCCTTGTTTAATTCATCGGCTTTTTGTTTGTATATATCAAACATACGCGATAATTCTTTATCACGAAATATACTAGCTTTCTCTTGATCAAAACCACAGCTAACTATTTCGTTTATGTCATTTCTAACATCTTCAAAAGTACGGCCATTAATTATAACTTTGCGCTCTTCAATCTTTTCCACGTAGCACTCACCTCACTAATTGTTTTGGTTATCCTTGCATTATTTATTATATGCAACATAAAGCCAACATTTCCAACAAGTTCTATTGAGACTTCAACGAGACTTCAAGTATCTATAACAAGCCATTTGAACAGTTGCTTCTGTATTCCCGCCACCAACATAACACGCTATTGCTTCCCACTTTTTGCAGTCAATAAATCTCAGTTTAAATATCAATCTCAAAAAACAATCATCAATCGACTCAATAAAATGCATCAATCGTTTTTCCTCGTAAACCCTTTTTAGCTTTTTAAACTCTAGCATCTCTTCCAAGTCAACAATGGTAGCGACTTTTTCCGCCATTATGTCATGCGTCATTGATTTACTTTTAGGCATATCGCTATACCTCGAAGTAGTTTTTAACTCGACCATTTTCAAATCTTTTAACCGCCTTGAATCCCTCTGTATTTCACGATTTAAGTAATAAAGCTGTGATAATTCTTTTAATGTCATTTTAGCGCCCCCCGTAAAACACTATTGATAATCCCTTGAATGCAACAAGGAATGTCAATTTCATCTGTACATGAACAAGAAAGATATTGCTTTTCGAAACCACAAAAATCACTGCAAACGGAATAACCATTTTTTTCTTTGGTTACGTAAATGCATAAATTCTCATCCTCTAAATCCAAAAATCGAAATACTAATTCATCCGTTTTGTCATTAATTTGATTTTGAATTATTTCACTATCAAGCCAATCCAAATATATTTTTTTTGCGTCCATTGTCTCACCTCTTAATGATATTTTGGGAAAGTTATTCCACACTCATCTTTCAACGCTTTTTCTATGTCTTCAACCTTTAGCCAATCGTCTTTTATGTCTTCCCATAACGTATCCCAAGTTTCCCAAAAACTATCGAGTTTCTCACGGTCAAAATCAAATTTATCATGCAAAACCCAAAGCACAGAAAAGGCTATGCTATCAAACCAATTTTGGAATTTAGCCCTTTGAATTTCTCTATCACGTCTAGCACTCAATTCAATTACCTCCTCCCAAACAATTAGTGCAATCGGGCATTGTGCAATTTAAGCACATATTTATTTTTTGCTTATCATCGAAAGATTCTTTTCTACTCATTCCGTTTAAACCTAATTCTTTTCTGCTTTTCTGTCTGATTTTGTAATAGCTAGCCATTGAGCGAACTGTTGCTAATGAGCGCTCTAATTTTTTTGCGCACTCTAGCCAACTAATTCCGTTATCCGCGCAATATCTCATATATTCTTTTTCTTTGTCTGTCCATTTTCGAAGATTATGCCCAATAGGAAAACCCAAATAATAAGCACGCATTTTTATGGCTCCTGCAGTCCTATTTAATTTTTTCGCACACTCAGCCAATGACAACCCATTCAGCAAATATTTTTTAAGTTTTTTATCTTCGGTTTCTAGCCATCTTTTCCCTCGTGGCTTTTTAGGCAAAAACCCAAATATCTTCGCTTGCCTTTTAATCTCATAAATATTTCTGCCCAATTTATTTGCGCATTCTTCTAAGCTCATTTTTGCTTGCAATTCTTTTTTTAGGTTTTCTTTTTCTTCCTGCGTCCATACTCTCCGTTTTTTAGTTTCCAACCCTAATTCATGTGCTTTTTTATATATCGTAGTTAAACCCTTTCCAAGCTTAGTAGCGCAAAAAGACCACTTAACATCGTTTTGAACACAATATCTTAAATAATCTATTTCGTTCTGTTTCCACCGTTTTCTGCCTGTAATTTTCAAGCCTAATTTTTTAACTTTTTGTCTAACATTCGAAATTGATTTTTTAAACATTTTAGCGCATTCGATTAAATCAATATTGTTTTCTAATGCCTTTTTTAGCTTGCTTTCCTCTGCTTGTGTCCATTTGCAAGAGTTCGATAATCCTAATTTCCACTTTACATAATAGACGCTATTTACCGGCCTATTTAATTTTTTTGCGCAAGTTTCATACCGAATACCATTTTCTGCACAGTAGCGAACATACTCAACTTCACTTTGCAACCATTTTTCACCGCTCAAAGCCATCCCCCCCATATAGCAATTTAAACCTATCAAATTTTCGTTTTATCTTTTTAGTGATAAATAATACTACTAAGACATAAACTTTTTAACACAGATTAAATTTGCCGCCTTAGATTTGATTCTAAACTTCTGTGATTTGTATCCCGTGAAAATACAACATCAATTTTCTTTTGATTTTATAAACGTCGGTCCGCATTCCTTTGACGTCTTCGACAACCATTTGCCCCGTCTCACAATCGGTATAAACAAAATCAGCGACGTAAAAACACGCTCTTTCACCTTTCTGTTTTGGTATGAGCTCAAATTTGACTTGCAGTTGCAAATCTTTTATAAGCCCTTGGGTTTGTAACAAACAAAGTTCTTTAAACCTCGTAGCCTCTTTTTTAGAATCAAACTTTTTACCGTCCACTATTGTTTTTTTACTGCGATACTTTCTGTACAACGCTTTATCCGCCTTTCTATTCCCTCCATAATGCAATAATTTGCTAAATCAAAAAGCGTATTTTCTATGGATTCATCTTCAACTTGTCTTTCTTTGCCGCTTAAAAGTGTTTTAAGCCTACGAAATTTAATCTCTATGAAAAATAATATTGCATCCGGATATTCTTCTCTTAGTCTTGCGAATGCGTCCCCATAATCACTATTTTTGCGTTTGAAAATTTCGTTTAGCTCTTTGCAAATGTCTAAATGCATTTGGACTTTGTCCATTACAAAATCAACTCCTTAAAAATTTTTATTAGTCTTCCATGGCTAATCGCTCAATTTCTTCAAAGTCATATTCTCTAGGTTTAAAATTTTGAAACTTACTAGTTGATTTATTGCTGGGTTTTTTAGCAGGTTGATTTAAATATGATTCAAACTTAGTAGAAAATAGAGTTACTGGGCGTAAATATTTATACATACTCGGATCATTAACCCACTCAATAGTTTTTTTATCGATCACGTTTTTAAAATCATCGATTGTAAATCCCTCTTTTAGTCTTGCGTTAACTAGCTCTAATGTTTTTTTATTTTCGGCTTTATAACGTGTATTTAATTTGGCATTCAAATAATCAATTATGGTCTTGACTTTTGCTTTTAGGTTTTGTGCTTTTTTGGTTTTTAAAGGTGGTGAATTTGGTTTTTCAAGACAAGATATATCTTTAGATATATCTTTATATATCTCTTTCTCTATCTCTATCTCTACGTTTGGTTTTTGTTTCATTTTTTCTCGTTGTTGTTGCATTGCAATTTCATTGTTGTTGCATTGCAACATTTTTTGATTGTTTTGTTTAGCCCTATATTCTCTTGAACGTTGAGCGCTAGCCGTTTCAGAGCCTATTAAATCTTGCACAGCCAATAGCATTATTGAACCATCATCTAAAACTGATGCAAGATTAATTTTTATCAAAGCTGGGATAAGCAACTTTAATGCATTTATATCCTCACTCAATGAAAGTGATAATTCTTCTTCAATGGTTGGAAACATATTGTCGTATTGCAACAAACCATTTGTTGTCAAACTATTTAATTGCATATGCAAATAAACATTCACCAATTTATCGCCATCTGGCAACGAACGTAAATATTTTGTTGTCTTTAACTCGAAAAAATTTGACATCAATCTAAGCCAATAATATCTTTTGATTTCCACGTTATCACCTCTTTTGCTTTATCGTTTCTAAAATTTCATTGCCAAAATGTTTAACGCTGTAATTCTTGCCATAGCTTTTCTTCATCAAATTTAAAATATTTTTTCTCTGAAAGCCCCAAATTACAGTAATCTATAATGCCAACGCTTTTTAATTCAAATAATTCATCTCTTAATTGCTTTTCATCAAGCCCCGTATTATCCTTAAACTTTTTTATTGTGGTATAAAAAAAGCCATTTACTAATTCTTTTTTTTGCTGGCAACAACTTTGTTGATTTATTAATTCAATGATTATCGCAGCACGGGCCAATCCAAATCTTTTTAGCAACTTTTTATTTATAACTAATGCGTTATTTGGCTCTAAAAGCTCAACCCAATTCATAGCAAACACCCCCTTTTAAAATGGCAAATAATCATCTTCGCTATCTGCTTTTGGCTCACTATTGATATTTTCTTTAGCTTCATTTTTGCTTTGCGCAAACTCTTGATTTTCTAAAACCACATAAGCTTTATAAACCGTCTTATCCTCTTGGTTTTTGTAACTGTCAATTTGCAACCTTCCACTCACACAAACTCGCATTCCCTTTTTGAAATATTCGTTTGCAAACTCCCCGGCTTTGCCAAATGCAACGCAATTAATAAAATCCGTATTTTGCGCCCCCTCTTTTTTGCGCTGCCTATCAACTGCAATAGTGTATCTAACTACTGCTACCGGATTTTCAGCTTGCGAATATCTCAACTCTGGATCCCTGACTAATCTACCCATCAAAATTATTTTATTCATTTGAAAAATACCCCCTATATTATTTGCGCTAATATAACGTACCTAGATTTTATTTTTCGTTTTAGGCGATAAAAATTACCTATAACAATTTAAAATAAAAATTAGGCACATTATATTAGCGGATTTGGCTATTATAAATTTGTCTTGCTAGCATCCTCTAATATTCTTTGTTTAATTTCCTGATTTTTTATTTTGCTTAGCAAGTTTATTGCTCCTGAATAGTGATGTTTCACCGCAGTCACAATTGCGGCCCATCCATATTCATCTTTATTTTTGACATCTGTGCATTTTTCGAGTATCGTAGCCATTGCTTTTTTGTTGTAAAATTGCGCTGCATATCTAAGAGCACCCCTTCCATCTTTATCCTTAGCGCCAATATCGGCGCCGTTTTGAATTAGCATTTTGATTGCTTCTGCATTGCAGCCTGGTGCTGCATATATGAGCGCAGTACATCCTTTTTCGTCTCTAAATTCAACATCTGCGCCATTTTCTATTAGCTTTTTGATTTCGTCTGCATTGTTGAATTTTGCTGCCCATATAAGTTCGTTTTTGTCCATTTCTTGCTCCTTTAATAAATTAGCTTGTTAGCAAGTTTCCGCCTCTGCTAAAATTGCTTGCTCCTTTTTGGCAATCAAATATTCAAGTATTTTGTTATTTAATTGCCAAAGGTAGCCGACTTTATATTTTTTACATACGGCCTCTATTTGGGCTTCATTCAACAAATTTTCTAATCTGCTAACTAATTCTGAATCAGACGGTTTAAAATCGGCTTTGGGTTTGTGCTTTGGTTTTTGCTCTTGCCCCGCGATAGCGTCGGAAAAATCATCTTCGACAATCTCGTAAGCTGTGAGATACAAATATCTGCGCGAATAAGTCTCAACGCCACCCAACCCTTGAATTTTGTTGCAGCCTTTGAGCTCAAGCTCTCTCATCGGTGAAGTAAATTTTAATGTCATATCCGATTCACAATCGTAAATGATTAAGCTGGCTTCCTCGTTTGTGAACGAAATACAATTGCAAACGCCGTATTTGTCGCATAACTTATTTAGCTCTGGTAAAAAGTCCGATAGTTCGTAATACTTGAATCCTGCATATTTGTTCATGCCGCTTTTTTTCAAATCCATTTCTTGTAGTTCAACCCTGATTTTCTGGATTTTCTGGTATAAATTTAATTTCATGTTTTCCATGTTGCATCCCTCCTAATTGCTTTTAAATTAAATTTGCTGTCAATGATGTAATTTAGCCGCCTAACGGCTTTTTTTAATTGCATCTCTTTTTCTTTCAAGTCATCGACTTTTTTATCTTCGTTTGTTTGCATTTTGCACCGCCTTACTTGATTTCCAGCCGTTCAACTTGCACTAACTGAACACCGTCTATGAAAAGTCCACTTTTTACGTCATCCTTCAAAAGTGCTTTGTCCAATATCGGCGCTTGTGCTTTGTAATACTCATCCGGTATTCGTGCATCCGGTGCGATTTGTAAGCTTGGCGGATTTTTCTTGATGGAAATGTCAAACTCCGGACGATGTATCTTTTTTGCATCAGTCATTTTCATGCCATCAAACATAAGCTCTTTTAATCGCGCTGCGTTATTTTCAAGTCTTTTTTTCCGCTCTGATAGTCTTTTTTCTTCATCCTTGCACACTTGTACATCGCTTAAAATTTGGCGATATACCCTCGCACAACTAACAAGTATTTCTTCTTCGGTAAACTTGAGCGTGTCATAAATTTCTTTGTCGATTCCGTCTTCACTTTCTAGCTGTTCTAAAATTTGCATTTCAATTTCGCTTAGTTTGTATAAAAGCACTTTCACAATCCCCCCTTTTTACTTGCGTTTGAAAATATCCCCCAAAACTTTTTTAGTGTATTTGTCCGCTTCTTCTTTCGTTGGCATTTCGTAATTTTTATCTTCCATGTATCTCAATAAAGCCAATCCGCCAATGTAAGACAAAAACCAGCCAAGAGCACATATGCCAATTGCTATTAACAATAAAATTTTCATGGTTTCAACTTCCTTCACTAGTGATTTGCATTTTGCAGTTAGATTCTGGTATAATGGCTATGTCAGTTAAAATATCTAATCTGCTTTTGCAGAGCTTATAAATGCTGTGACGGTCAAGGTTTTGTTTCATGCCTTCCGTCACAGTTTTTACTATGCTGCTTTCTGCGATGCTTAGATACATTAACTGCTTACCACTGATTAAATCGCGCATATTTCCATGTATGCCGGCTAACTTATTAGCGAGTTTCGAAAAATGAACATAATATCTATCGGCGTTCTTGCTTCCTTGGGCTTTGGCATATTCAATAAATTTTTTTATTGCATCAGTTTCTTCGCGTCTTGCTAGCTTTCCTAGTTGGCGTGTCTGTTGCCATGCGAGATTCTGTTTTTCGGCTTGCACTTTTAAATAGCCTTTTCTCAATCCTTCCAAAAGTTCATAGACAAAATCGTAAAAATCGTTTGCCTTGGGCTGATTGCTCCACCGGCATATTTCATAAACCCCTCTTGTGGAATATAAAAATGTCTCACGTTCTCTACCATCAACAGTCTGCGTTTTGCGGACTGTTGAAAACTTGTCCATCCGCTCTTTATGTCTATTGTGAATATCAGAAATGGATTTTTTAGGATTCTTATATCCCAATGCTTTTCCAATTTGTTCACGCGTCATAAAGAAATCTTCGCCGCTTTGCCAAACGTCACATTTTAACTTTCCAAATTTTTTATCTTTCACCAATATAAATTTGCTCATTTTTCTTCACTCCTTATTACATAAAAGCCCGGATTTCAAATCCGACCTTTAACATTTCCAATTGTTTAAATTGCACTTTCA